>NZ_JBHEZX010000009.1:0-318341 GCF_042511045.1 Streptacidiphilus alkalitolerans | reverse complement strand
CGCACGCTCGCCGCGTTGCCGAACCGCCCTGGTAGCTCCGCTACAAGGACGCTCCGGCGCCTTGCGACCGCACGCACCGGACACCGCTCCTTCACCCGCGGAGACCCGTCAGACACCCCCTAGTCCGTCGCGATGGCCTTCAGGACGTTCATCCGTCCGGCGCGGAAGGCCGGGAAGAGGGCGGCCAGCAGGCCCACCACCGCGGAGCCGAGGAAGACGATGCCGATGGTGGTCCACGGGATGCTGAGCACACCCAGCCCCGCGAGGGCCAGCAGCTTCTGTGCCGCGATGCCCCAGCCCATGCCCAGGGCCACCCCCAGGACCGCGCCGAACAGGGCGATGACCACCGACTCCAGCCGGACCATCCGGCGCAACTGGCGCCGGGAGAGGCCGATGGCGCGCATCAGCCCGATCTCACGGGTGCGTTCGACGACCGACAGGGCGAGGGTGTTCACCACGCCGAGGACGGCGACGACGATGGCGAGCGCGAGCAGGGCGTAGATCATGTTGAGCAGCTGGTCGAGCTGCTGCTTGATCATGTCCTTGTAGTCGGCCTGGTCGCGGACCTTGATCTGCGGGTAGTCGGCGGTGGCCGCCTTGAGCGCCGCCGCGGCCTGGGCCTGCTGACCCGGTACCGCCGAGGCGAACATCATGTCGTTCAACGGGAACTTCGCGGCCGGGAGGTAGGTCTTCGCGTCGGCGATGTTCATGTACATCGCGCCCTTGTCGAAGACCGTGTCGTCCGAGGTGATCGCCCTGACCGTGAGCTTCGCCGTGCTGCCGCTGGTGAAGGCGACGCTGAGCCGGTCGCCGAGGGTGACCCGGTGGCTCTTGGCCCAGCCCTCGGGCACCGACATGGCGCCCGGCGCGTAGGCGTCGATCAGGCGTCCCTGCACGGTCTTGGCCTGGAGGTCGTCGGTGTAGGACGGGGTGGCGGCAGCGATCTCCGTCCTGTCCCTGCTGCCGTCCGGGGCGATGACTGTCGCGGCGACGTCCGTGCGGTCGGTGACATGGGACAGGTGTCCGGCCGAGTGGACGGCCTTGGCGGCGGCGGGGCTGATCGGGTTGCCGTTGCCGGACTGGATGATGAAGTCGGCGCCGACGGACTTGTCCATCTGCGAGGTGGCCGAGGCGACCATGGAGTTGCCGACCACCGACAGGCTCGCGACCAGCGCCAGGCCGACCATCAGCGCGGCGGCGGTGGCCCCGGTCCGGCGCGGATTGCGCAGCGCGTTGCGCTCGGCCAGCCGGCCCACCGGGCCGAACATCCGCAGGGTGACCGCGCCGAGGACCCGGACCACGAGCCCGGCCAGCAGCGGGCCGACGACCACGAACCCGACCAGGGTCAGCAGCACGCCGATCGCCAGCAGCCCGGACCCCTTGGAGGTGCTGGTGGACCCTGCGGCCAGCGCGAGGGCGGTCCCGCCCGCCGCGGTGAGCAGCACGCCGAGCGCGGCCCGGATCCGTCCGGCGCGGGCGTCGGCGGGGGTGCCGGCGTCGCGCATCGCGGCCATCGGGGAGATCGCGCCGGCCCGGCGGGCGGGCAGCATCGCGGACACCACGGTGACCACGACCCCGACGGTCAGGCCGATCAGCGGGGTGGCCGCCTTGATCGTCAGATCGGCGGTGTTCAGGTGCATGCCCAGCGCGCCCATGACCTTGATCAGGCCCACGGCCAGGCCGATGCCCGCGCCGATGCCGGCCACCGAGCCGACGACCCCGAGCAGCACCGCCTCGACCAGCACCGAGCGGTTGACCTGCCGTCGGCTCGCGCCGATGGCCCGCATCAGTCCGATCTCGCGGGTGCGCTGGGCGACCAGCATGGAGAAGGTGTTGACGATCAGGAAGATGCCGACCAGCACGGCGATCCCGGCGAAGCCGAGCAGCACGTACTTCATCGGGTTGAGGAAGGAGCCGATGTCCTGCTGGTTCTGGGCCGTCAGTTCGGCCGCGGTCTGCACCTGGTAGGAGTGGCCGCCCAGGGCGGTGTCGACCCGCGCCTTGAGCTGGTCGTCGCTGACGCCGGGCGCGGCGTCCAGCGCGTAGTCGGTGTAGGCGGTACGGGAGCCGAGGAGCACCTGCTGGGCGGTGGGGGTGTCGAGGTAGACGACGGCCGCGCCCGGGTTGGTGGTCCTGAAGGTGGCGATACCGCTGACGGTCACCCTGGTGTCGCCGGGTCCGGCGATGATCCGGAGGGTGTCGCCGATGCCCAGGTGGTGCTTGGCGGCGGTGTCGGCGTCGAGCACGGCCTGCGTGGGCGCGGTCGGGGCGTGCCCCGAGGTGATGTCGACGGCCCTGGTCTGGGTCGGGTTCCAGTTGCCGACGATGGTCGGCGCGCCGGTGCTGGAGCCGATGTCCTGGTTGCGGCTGTCGGCGACGGTGGCCTGCTGGCTGCTGACCTCGGGCACCACCCGGGCCACGCCGGGGACCTTCGCCAACTGTGCCTGCAGCGAGGCGGGAAGGGTGTCCGGGGTCCCGGTCTGCTGGGCGTTGTCGACCTTCGGCGGGCTGACGGTGACGTCGGAGGAGGTGGTGGCGAAGAGCTTGTCGAAGGTAGCGTTCATGGTGTCGGTGAAGACCAGCGTCCCGCACACGAACGCCACCGACAGCAGCACGGCGACGGCGGACAGGGCCATCCGGCCCTTGTGCGCCAGGAAGTTGCGCAGGGAGGCACGCAGCACGGTCATGACGTCCTGCCCCGGGAGTCGAAGGACTTCATCCGCTCCAGCACCGCGTCGGCCGTCGGGGTGCGCATCTCGTCGACGATCCGGCCGTCCGCGAGGTAGAGCACCCGGTCCGCGTAGGAGGCGGCCACCGGGTCGTGGGTCACCATGACGATGGTCTGGCCCAG
Organism: Streptacidiphilus alkalitolerans; assembly: GCF_042511045.1. NCBI lineage: Bacteria > Bacillati > Actinomycetota > Actinomycetes > Kitasatosporales > Streptomycetaceae > Streptacidiphilus > Streptacidiphilus alkalitolerans. Next base: position 315,490 of record NZ_JBHEZX010000009.1, on the reverse strand, counting down.
GGCGTCGACCGAGTGGCGCAGGAAGCCGAGGATCTCGGCGCCGGCCCGGGAGTCCAGGTTCCCGGTCGGCTCGTCCCCGAAGATGATCTCGGGCCGGGCGGCGAGGGCGCGGGCCACGGCGACCCGCTGCTGCTGGCCGCCGGACAGCTGCGCCGGGCGGTGCTTGAGCCGTCCGGCCAGCCCCACCGTCTCCACCACGCGGTCAAGCCAGGCGCGGTCCGGGGTACGGCCGGCGATGTCCATCGGCAGGGTGATGTTCTCCAACGCGGTCAGCGTCGGAAGCAGGTTGAACGACTGGAAGATGAAGCCGATGCTGTCCCGGCGCAGCCGGGTCAGCCGCTTGTCCCTGAGCTTGGTGATCTCGGTGTCGCCCACCCAGATCGCGCCGCTGGAGGCGGTGTCGAGACCGGCCAGGCAGTGCATCAGCGTGGACTTGCCGGAACCCGATGGACCCATGATCGCGGTGAACTGCCCGCGCGGGATGTCGACGTCCACCGCGTCGAGCGCGACCACCCGGGTCTCGCCGTTGCCGTACGCCTTGGTGAGCCCCCGCGCCCGGGCGGCGAACGACGAGCGCGTGCCGCTGCCCTGGGCAGCGGGACTCGATACGGACGTGGTCACTGGAGGTCTCCTGAGTGCTCGACACGGGCCGTGCTTTCCTGTGTCTCCACCCTGCTGGAACGCACTCCGCCCCCACCATGGGGCACGTCACCGCATCAGGGGTGGGGCTATCCCCACCCCCGGTTCAGCCCCCGCTCCGCCGGAACGGCGCGATGACCGATCGCACCACGTCGACCGCACCCCAGTTGTCGTCGCCGTGGGCGATCGCGCTGAGGTGCTCCCTGAGGTGCAGGACCGGCATCCGCTCCTCCCAGCCGTCCGGGAGCGAAGTGATCTCCCGGTACACGGCGAAGAAGCGCTCGGACGCGGGCGCGCGCGGTGCGCACCACAGCATGCTGAGGTCGGCCTCGGGCCAGCCGTAGGACACGGCGGGATCGATGAGCACCGGGGCTCCCCCGCCGGTGGCGACGATGTTCTGCTGCCACAGATCGCCGTGGGTCAGGCACGGGGGCTGAGTCGGAACCAGCTCCGGCAGGGCCGCGCACAGCCGTTCCAGGGCCCGCCGGTCATCGCGGTCGAGCACGGCCTCCACCAGGGGTTCCGACAGCCAGCGTAGGATCCGCCGCTCCCCGAAGAAGGTGTGGCCGTCCTCCTCCCAGGAGTTGTCCTGGCGCAACCGGCCCAGCCACCCGTCACGGTGCCAGCCGAACCGGTCCGAGACCGTGGACATGTGCAGGGCGGCCACCATCTGCGCGAGCTCCTCCCAGAACTCCACGTCGTCCGCCCGGGGCGGCTGCATCTTCTCGAGTACGAGCAGACGCGGCGAGGCGCACAGAATGTCCGGTGTATTCGCGCCGCCGACCCCGCGGAGTTCGGACAAACCAGTGGATTCAACCAGGAAAATATCCCGATCCGGCCCGGTCAGCGTTTTGGCGAACAATTCGGTGCCGTCCTCGAGGGTGACCAGGCCCGCGATGGCGACCGCTCCACCGACAGCCTGCTCAATCTCCTTCACGGCATATCCCGCTGCGCGGAGGCGATCCGCGAGTATCTCTTCATTCGACACGAACACTTCTTAGCATATTAAGCACTCCTGGCCAGGTGGGCCCCGAAGAACTCGGCGAGCTTCGAGACCGCCAGGCCCACGAACTGCTCCCTGTCGTAGAGGTCGACGTGGCTGGCCCCGTCGATCCAGTGCAGTTCCTTGGGGCTGCGGGCGTTCTGGAACGCCTCCACGGCCATCCACGAGGTGACCGCTTCGCTTCCGGCGATCATCAGCAGCGGGCGGGGCGCGATCAGGTCAACGAAGCGGAAGGCGTCGAAGGAGACCAGGCGGTCGACGCTGGACCAGGGGAGGAACGCGGCCGAGCGCGGGTGCCGGGCGCGGTCGGTGCGGTAGTACTCGAAGCCCTCGAAGCCGTGCCGGCCGCCCATGGCGCGGGCCTGCTCGGCGGTGTCGGGGAAGAGCTGGAAGCTCTGCTCGCCCTCGCCGCGGGCCGCGGCGGTGCGCGCGGCAGCGGCGGCGTCGAGCAGGCCCTGGAGGACGGCCGGGTCCTGCGCGCCGTCGGCGCCCAGGCGGAACTGGCGGGAGATGTCGACCGCGCTGACCGTGCCGACGGCCCTGATCCGGTGGTCGGTGGCGGCGGCGGGCAGGACGTACCCGCCGGAGGCGCAGATGCCCAGCGCGCCGATGCGGTCGGGGTCGACCTCCGCGCGGGTGCTGAGGAACGAGACCGCGGCCTTGACGTCCTCCACCCGGTGGGCCGGGTCCTCCAGACCGCGCGGGGTGCCCTCGCTCTCGCCCTGGTACGCGGCGTCGAACGCGAGGGCGACGAAGCCCCGCTCGGCCAGGCGCCGCGCATACAGGCCGGCGGTCTGTTCCTTGACCCCGCTGCCGGGATGCCCCACCACGACGGCGGGGTGGGAGCCGCCGGCTTCACGGTCAGGGCTGTACTCGGGGGTGTAGAGGTGGCCGGCGAGCCTCAGGCCGGCGCTGGGAAAGGTGACGTCCGTTTTCATGCTGCTGCTCTCCGGTCGTACGGGGGCGGGCCCGCCCGGGGGGGCGGGATCCGGTGACCGCGTCGAGTCCGGCGGCCACCCCCTCACCGTCGCGCCGCCCGGTACGGGGTGCCAGGGAGGGCCCTGCCTGTGCAGACCAGTACCAGGCACGCCGCTCCGAACTCACGGACACTGGGAACCATGGACCACCCCGGCACCCCGGCACCCCGCCAGGCCGCAAGGAGCGCAATGAGCCGCAAAGAGCGCAATGAACTGGGCGAGTTCCTGCGCAGCCGCCGCGCCGCCCTCGACCCGCACCGGGTCGGCCTGCCCGACGACGGCCGGCTGCGCCGGGTACCGGGGCTGCGCCGGGAGGAGCTGGCCCAGCTCGCACACGTGAGCATCGACTACGTGGTGAGACTGGAGCAGGGCCGGACCCGCCGGGTGTCCCGCCCCGTCCTGGACGCCCTCGCCGACGCCCTGCGACTCGCTCCGGACGAACGCGCCTACCTGTTCACCGTGGCCGACGTCACCCGGGCCGTCCCCGCCCGACCCACCGCCGGGCCGAGGGTCGACCCGCAGCTGCAGCAACTCCTCGACGGCATGCACGACAACCCCGCCATGGTCCTGAACCGCCGCATGGACGTACTGGCCTGGAACCGAGGAGCGGCGGCCCTGCTGACCGACTTCGCCGCACTGCCCGCAGCCCAGCGCAACCTGATCCGGCTGACCTTCCTCGACGAGTCCTACCGGGCCCTGTACGCCGACTGGCCGCGCGCCGCCCGCGAGTGCGTCGCGGTCCTGCGGATGGAGGCCGGACGCAACCCCGACGACCGGGCCCTGACCGCCCTGGTCGGCGAACTCACGGTCCGCGACCCGGACTTCCGCACCTGGTGGGCGAACCACCAGGTCCGCGGACCCAGGCAGCTCTCCAAGACCTACCGCCACCCGGTCGTCGGCGCGCTGACCCTCGACGTCCAGCAGTTCTCCGTCGACACCCAGCCCGACCAGCAGCTGGTCGCCTACACGACCCCGCCGGGCTCCCCCTCCCAGGAAGCCCTGCGCTTCCTGCTCCAGTGGTCGGCCCACCCCACCGGCCGCCCGAACAGCCGCCCCAGCGGCCACACCGCGGACCTGGACGGCTAGCCCGATGTCCCGCCCGGCCCGGTCACAGCCGTGCCGGGCGACCGGAACTAGGATCGGGACCATGCCCCTGCCCAGCCGGCCCCTGACCGTGACGAGGCCCCATGCGTGCTGACGGTCTGGCGGATGTGGTCGCCGAAGCGCTGGACGTCGTCTTCATCGGCATCAACCCCCCGCCGGTCTCGGTGGCCGCAGGACACAGCTTCGCCACGCCCGGGAACAGGTTCTGGCCGGCCCTGCACGCCGCCGGGTTCACCCCGACCGTCCTGCGTCCGCACCAGGAACGCGACCTGCTGCGGCTGGGCCTGGGCATCACCAGCATCGTGCGCCGTCCCACCGCTCGCGCCGACCAGCTCAGCACGCTCGAACTGCGTTCCGGCGGAGCCGATCTGACGCAGCGCCTGCACGATCTCCGGCCGCGCTGGGCGGCCTTCCTGGGGGTGAGCGGCTACCGCCCCGCCTTCGACGCCCCGCAGGCCCGGGTCGGACTCCAGACTGCCATGATCGGAACGACCCGGGTGTGGGTACTCCCCAACCCGAGCGGGCGCAACGCCCACTTCCCGCCCACCGCCCTCGCCGCGGAGTTCACCCGCCTACGCATCGCCGCCGCACTGCCCGACCGACACCAGCTCTCACAGAGGAGACGGGAACCATGATCGCGCCCTCCCTGCACTTCAACGCCTTCATCTGGCCGGCCGGCTACCACGAGTCCGCCTGGCGCGTCGTCGACGACGACATACGCGACGTTCTGGGACTGCCCTACTACGCCGGCATCGCCCGGACCGCCGAGCGCGGACTGATGGACGCGGTCTTCCTCGCCGACAACCTCGCCATCGCCGAGTACCGCACCACCCACCTGCCGCAGACCCAGTTCGACCCCATCTCCGTCCTGTCCGCCCTGGCCGCCGTCACCACCCGCATCGGACTGGTCGGCACCGGCTCCACCACCTACAGCAAGCCCTGGGAACTCGCCCGGCGCTTCGCCACCCTCGACCACCTCAGCGCCGGGCGGGCCGGCTGGAACATCGTCACCACCGTCACCCCGCTGGCCGCCGCGGCCTTCGGCGAACCGGCGCACCCCGACCACGCCGACCGCTACGCCCGCGCCGGGGAGTTCGTCGACGCGGCGATCCGGGTCTGGGACAGCTGGGGCGACGACGCGCTCGTCGGCGACCGGGAGCGCGGCGTCTGGGCCGACCGCGGCAAGCTGCACACGCCCGGCTTCCACGGCAAGTACTACGACGTCGAGGGCATCCAGCCCTTCCCCCGCTCCCCGCAGGGCCGCCCCGTCCTGGTCCAGGCAGGACAGTCGCCGGCCGGCATCGCCCTGGCGGCCCGCTACGCCGAGATGGTCTTCAGCGGACCGTCCAGCGTGCAGGCCGCAGCCGCCTTCCGCAGCAAGCTCCACGCCCAGGTGACCGCCGTCGGCCGCAACCCGCGGCAGGTGGCCGTGCTGCCCGCACTGATGGTCACCCTGGGCGGCACCGAGGCCGAAGCCCGCGAACGGGCGCGGCACCTCGAAGAACTGGCCAGCCCCGACTTCCGGTGGCAGAACGCCCTCTACACCGCGGGGTTGGACCCCGACGCCTTCGACCCCGACGCTCCGCTGCCCCCCGACACCTGGGCCGGGCAGACGGCGCCGTCCAGCCGGGCGGAGCAGTTGTACGCGGCGTCACGGGCCCAGCCGGACGCGCCCCTGCGCGAGGTCGCCCAACTCGTCACCGGCGGTGCCGGGCAGGTCCACTTCACCGGCACACCGGAACAGCTCGCCGCGTTCATCGCCGAGTGGCAGGACGCGGGCGCCGCCGACGGGTTCACCATCATGGGCTCCACGCTGCCCTACGAGCTGACGGCGTTCGTCGACCATGTCGTCCCACTGCTGCAGCGCCAGGGCCGCTACCGCACCGAGTACACCGGCAGTACTCTGCGCGACCACCTCAACCTCGACAAACCCACCGTGGACTGAGCGGTCGACAGACGGTCGGCACCCGGGTTCCAATGCCCGGGCACCGACCGTCCGGCGGGGCAGGACCACTCCGGGACAGGACGACTCCGGGACAGGACTCGACACCCTTGGACAGCGTCCGGCCGGTGCTGTCATGCTTCGCTCACACACAGAGCTTGACGCACAAGGAAAGGCGGCCATGCCCGTCCTGTCGATTGTCATGCACCGGATAGCATTTGACGCTCCCTCACACCGTCGCACCCGTCCCCGCCCACGGGTCGTGCTGCGCCTGCTGGGCACGCTCACCGCGATGTGCACCATCACCCTGGCCGGCGTCACCACGGCGCAGGCCGCCGCGCCCGCCCCGATCGCCCTGACGTCGGCGCAGTGTCCCACCGACATCGCGCAGGGCGAGATCGACGGCTGCGTCACCACCTTGCAGCAGCTCCTGGACACCCACGGCGCCGGGCTGACCGTGGACGGCGACTTCGGGCCAGCAACGTTCACCGCCGTCAAGAACTACCAGAGCGCCCACGGACTGGCCGTCGACGGCATCGTCGGCCCCAACACCAAGGCCTCGCTCGACCAGGCCACCACCACGGTCCCCACCCCGATCGCGCTGACCTCGGCCAAGTGCCCCACCGACATCAGCCAGGGCGAGACCGACGGCTGCGTCACCGAACTGCAGCAACTCCTGGACACCCACGGCGCCGGACTGACCGTGGACGGCGACTTCGGGCCAGCAACGTTCACCGCCGTCAAGAACTACCAGAGCGCCCACGGGCTGACCGCCGACGGCATCGTCGGCCCCAGCACCAAGGCGGCACTGAACGGAGCCAGCACTCCCCCGCCGCCGCCCAACGGCACCGTGCTGGCCAAGATCGTCAGCTACGCCCAGCAGATCGAGGCCGGGGACGCCGAACCCGGCTGGGGCGGCGGCCGGATCCAGTACGTGTGGGGCGGCGGCCACAGGGGCACCCCCGGACCCTCGACCGGCACCTGCGTGGGCGACCCCCAGTCCCTCAGCTGCACCAACCCCGCGGCCGTCGGCCTGGACTGCTCCGGCTTCGCCCGCTGGGTCTACGACCTCGCCTACGGCCAGGACGTCCTGGGCTCGGGCAACACCGACCGGCAGCTCAGTGAGATGTCGGCGGTGGCCACCCCCTCCCCCGGCGACCTCGCCTTCTTCGGCACGGACACCACCCACACCGAGCACGTCGGCGTCTACATCGGCAACGGTCAGATGATCAACGCCTACGACACCGGCACCGACGTCCAGACCAATACGATCGCCGCCGGAGGGCATCTGCTGGGCTACTACCGCTACTGACCACTCGTCAGCAGACGGCTCAGACCCCGGGCCGGACGAGCAGGGGCGGAGCCCCGCCCACCGCCGTGCATGGATTGTCCTGTGCATGGGCAAGCGAAGGGTGTGTGCGCCACTCCCCCCGAGGCGCGCACCGGTGCCCCGGGTCGCGTGGATGCGGGGCACCGCCCGCAGCACTTCGGTGCCCCGCATCCACCTGCGGGGCACCACCCGGCATCAGTTGACATCGGCGCGACCGGACGTGTCGGAGAGAATGCACTCCACCGTCTGCTAGGCCGTCAGCGCCGCGGTGTCCAACCACCAGCCGACGGAACCGAGTTCCCGCCGCATCCCGGCGTCCAGTGCCTCGTACCCGTCGAAGTCGAACCGTTCCCGCGGATCACGGCACGCGTTCCGGTACCTGCACACCTCGGCCCCCGGTGCGAGCACGACGAGTCGGACCTGCCGGGCAGGGAGAAGTGAGACGTAGAGGTCCATGTGGGCGCGCTCTGCCAGCACCGTGCCGATCACAGGCGTGAAGCCCGCCTCGCAGAAGTTGTCCGCCAGCGTGCACAGATTGCGGTGACACAGCCCCACCTGCCGGGCAGCCTCATCGGCGGGTTCCCCAGCGGCCAGACGTAACCGCCGACAACGAGCGTGCCGATGAAATAGCCGTCGATCCGCGCAGACCTCGCCAGTCGGTCCGCGAGCAGCCTGGTCACTGTCGACTTCCCCGCCCCGGGCATCCCCGTCACGATCAGACAGCCCGGCCTCCCCGTGTTCAGCACAAGCGCCATCGTGACAGCGGCCGAGAGTGCCGCCAAACCGATTTCCGGCGCGTATCCCGCCGGGAGCGCGGTTCCCGGAAGTCCCGCAGCCGCGACGATAGACTTCCCGCGACGCTCAGGGACCGGGCCGATGGCGGCACGCCGACCGGCGGCTCCGGCCGCGTCGCGGCGGAAAATATCTCAGGGCCCGTGTCGATCCGCCGGCCGCTCGTTCGACCTATGGGTGCGCGGGCCGAGAGGCGGCCCCGCCGGACGAGGAGCACACGATGCCGAAGTACATGCTGATCATGCGGGGCACCGACGAGACCAACGCGGCCATGATGGCCTCCATCGACGAGTTGATGGCCACGACCCGCAGGTTCATCGAGGAGACGGTCAAGGCCGGCGTCTTCCTCGCGGCCGAGGGCCTGGACGACCCGGCCAAGGGCGTCGTGGTCGACTTCAGCGGCGAGGCCCCGGTGGTCACGGACGGGCCGTACGGAGAGACCAAGGAACTGTTCGGCGGCTTCTTCCTGCTCGATGTCGCCTCGAAGCAGGAGGCGGTCGAGTGGGCCAAGCGCGTGCCCGCGGTCCCGGGGTCCAAGATCGAGGTCCGCCGGGTCCCCGGGGACGACGAGGTCCCGCAGGTCGGCGAGAGCGGCAACGGCAACGGCAACGGCAACGGCAACTGATGGACGCAGCCGACGTCGAGGCCGTCTGGCGGATCGAGTCGGCGCGGATCGTCGCCGCGCTGACCCGGCTCACCGGCGATTTCGCGCTGGCCGAGGACGCCGCCCAGGAGGCGGTGGCCGAGGCGCTGGTGTCGTGGCCGCTGGCCGCTCCGGCCAGTCCGGCCGGGTGGCTGATGGCCACGGCCCGGCGGCGGGCGATCGACGCGATCCGCCGCCGGGCCGCCCTGCGGGACCGCTACGCCCTGCTGGCGGCCGACCCGCCGACCGACGAGGAGATCGACCCCGACCCCGACCGGATCGACGACGACATCCTGGCGCTCATGTTCGTCAGCTGCCACCCGGTGCTCTCCCGCGAGACCCAGGTGGCACTGACCCTGCGCGTGGTCGGCGGCCTGTCCAGCAAGGAGATCGCCCGCGCGTTCCTCCTGCCCGTGCCGACCGTCCAGGCCCGGATCACCCGGGGCAAGAAGACCATCGCGGCAGCGGCCGTCCCGTTCGAGCTGCCGCCGTCCGACCAGCGCCGGGAGCGGCTGGGCGGCGTGCTCAGCGTCCTCTATGTGATCTTCACCGAAGGGTCGACGGCCACCTCCGGCGACCGGCTGCTGCGCCCCGACGTCGCCTACGAGGCGATCCGGCTGGCCCGCACCCTGGCCGCGCTGCAGCCGGACGAGCCGGAGGTGCACGGCCTGCTGGCGCTGTTCGAACTGACCGCCGCGCGCTTCCCGGCCCGCACCGGCCCGGACGGATCCCCGGTCCTGCTGGAGGACCAGGACCGGCAGCAGTGGGACTACTCCGCGATCCGCCGCGGACTGGCCGCGCTGACCAAGGCATCGGCCCGGGGGCTCGGCCCCTACGGCCTGCAGGCCGCGATCGCCGCCGTCCACGCCGCGGCGCCCTCCGTCGAGGCCACCGACTGGGACCGGATCGTGCTGCTCTACGAAGCGCTCGGCCGGGTCGCGCCCTCACCGGTGGTCGAGCTCAACCGGGCCGTCGCGGTGGCCATGGCCTCGGGCCCCGCGCAGGCGCTGGCCATCGTGGACGAACTGGTCGCCTCGGACCTGCTCCCCGGATCGCACCTGGTCCCCGCCGTACGCGGAGAACTGCTCGCCCGCCTCGGCCGAAGGCCGCAGGCCCGCGCCGAACTGGAACTGGCAGCCCGACTCTGCGCCAACCAGCGCGAACGCTCGGTGCTGCTGCGCAAGGCGGCCCTGCTGGGCTGACCCCTCTCCCTCTCCGTCGGCCTCCCGGGCAGGATCGCCCAAACGATCCGTCGGCGCCGCAAATTCCCCCGAATTCCCCCGAACGAGTGCCCTCCAGCCGGAACATGCCGGTGTGTCACGGGGTTGTGACCGGTGCGGCACCGGATCGCGTACGTACCCACACACCTTGGGGAGCTCATGAAGATCGGCATCATCGGCGCGGGGCACATCGGCGGAAACCTCACCCGTCGCCTGACCGCGCTCGGGCACGACGTGTCCGTGGCCAACTCCCGTGGCCCTGAGACGCTGCATGCCCTGGTCGAGGAGACCGGCGCCACCGCCGTCCCCGTCTCGGAGGCGGCCCGCGGCGCGGAGATCGTCGTCGTCACCATCCCGCTGAAGAAGGCCCCCGACCTGCCCGCCGGAGTGCTCGACGGTGCCGCCGACGGCTTCACCCTGATCGAGACCCTCAACTACTACCCGCAGCAGCGCGACGGGCGGATCGCCGCGATCGAGGACGAGGGCCTCACCGAGAGCCGCTGGACCGAGCGCCAGCTCGGCCACCCCGTGGTCAAGGTCTTCAACGGCACCTACGCGCAGGACATCCTGGACAAGCCACGCCCGGCGGGCGCCGCCGACCGGGTCGCGCTGCCGATCGCCGGCGACGACGAGGCCGCGAAGAAGGCCGTACGGTCCCTGCTGGACGAGCTCGGCTTCGACACCGTCGACGCGGGCGGCCTCGACGAGTCCTGGCGCCAGCAGCCCGGCACCCCCGTCTACGGACTCGCCGCGGGCACCGACGCCGTGGTCGCCGCACTCGCGGCAGCCTCCCCGACCCGCCCCCCGGAGTTCCGCGGCTGACCCGCCGACAACTCACCACACGCCGTCCCGGCCCGAGGCACCCCGCCCCAGCACGCCCCCGGGCCGGGACGGCAGGGTGTGCCGCGTCGTCCGAAAACCCCTTGCTCCCGGGCCTGCCCGCTTGGTGGGATGCAGGGGTTTCGACGGCGGGAGGGGACAGCTTGGCGGTGTTCGGATGCGCGGGCTGCGGTGCGGTCCTGACAGCGGCGGTGTCGGAGGTGGCGCTCCCGATCCACCTGGCCGGCACCCACTGGGAAACCCTGCACCCGCCGCTGCTGGAGGCCGGCTGCTACGCCGTTGACCCCGAGCCGTACGGCCCGCCGTGGCGGCAGCCGGACGAGGTCGGGGCGCGCGAGGCGGCGAAGCGGGGGCGATTCGCACCGTTCGGCGCGCTGTCCGACGGACCGTCGGGCACCGTCCTCCTCGCCCCCGGCGACATGCGCGGCACCGGGCTGATCATGGAGCGGACCGGGGGCTACTGCATGGGGATCGACGGGAGGGACGGGCCGAACCTGGCCTGCCTGAGCTGCGATCTGCCGGTCGGAACGAGGATGGACGACTGCGGGTGCTGGCAGGTCGTCCGGCTCGTCCCGCAGGCGGTGGTGCGGCTGCCCGCCCCGCCGGAGCGCCCGGTCATGGAGTGGGCGGAACTGCTCGCCACCGGCGCGCTGCGGCACCGACTGAGCGACTACGGGGACATCCCGGCGGGTGCGGCCCTCGCCCAGGTGGTGGTGGCCGCCGGGGGCGCACCGGTCGAGGCGGCGCCCGGGCCGGTCGCGGAACTGCTCGGCCGGGCGCTGGGCTCGTTGCTGCCCGCCGGGGAAGCCGCGCTGCGGCTCGACCTGGCCGGACCCGGTTTTGGCGAGCCGGCCGCCGACCTGGCGCTGGTGCCGGTCCATCCGCAGACCGGAGACCTGTGGCAGCCGCGTACCGGGACGGTGCCGGGGCCGGTATTGGTGCCCATGGATGCCGCGCTCTGGGCCGACCTCGCCTTCCCGCCGCACCGGACCCGGCTGCCGATGGTCGGCGGGCTGCCGGCAGGCGTGGAGCGGGACGACCCGCTGCCGCCGCACCCGCAGTACCCCGTCCAGCCGTCCATGGAGGCGTTCCGGTACACGCTCGCGCGGATGCCCGCCGTCGCGGAACCGTGGCTGCGGACGATCTACGACCGGGGATGCTGACCCCTCGTCATGTACCCGGTTGTCAGGCGTGTTCCTCGACCGCCGCCTCCGCGGCAGCGGGCTGCTCCGCCACGGCTTCCTTCGACGCGGCCTCCTCCGACTCGGCTTCCTCCGCCGGGGCCTCCTCCGCCACGGCTTCCTCCGCCGGGTGCTCCTCGACGGAGTGGGAGTCCGTGAGGCTCAGCGCGCCGCCCGCCGCGATCAGTCCGACCACCACCGCCAGCAGGGCGTAGGTGATCCGCTCGCCGTGGAAGAACGACGCGACGAGCGCGCTGCTCCAGGTGCCGGCCGGGAGCTGGGTGGTGACCAGCGCGGCGATCAGGGTGCCGACCACGGCGGTACCGACGCTGGAGCCGACCTCCTGGGCGGTGTCGTTGAGGGCCGCGCCGATGGAGGTGCGGTTGCTGGGCATCGCGTCGACGAGGGCGACCGCGCAGATCGTCATCACGGTGCGCAGTCCCACGGTCATGAGCACCATGCAGACGGCGATGGCGGCGTACCCGTGGTCGACCGCCCAGGACAGGCCGGCCAGCGAGCCCGCCAGGCAGGCCGCGCCGACCAGGCAGGCGATGCGGTGGCCGAACCGGCGCGCGAGCCACTCCGACAGGGGCGTCGCAACGATCATCGTGATGATGATCGGCAGGTTGGCCAGGCCGGCCCGCACCGGGCTCCAGCCGTAGGCGTACTGGAAGTGCAGGATCAGCCCGAACATCACGCTCGCCATGGCGATGGACGTCCCGATCTGCGCGATGGCGGCGCCGCGCACGGTGCCGCTGGAGAACAGGCGCAGGTCCAGCATGGGTGCGGCGCTGCGGCGCTCGTGGCGCACGAATCCGATCCCGGCCGCGACGGCGCCGACGATGGACGCGAGGGTGATCGCGGAGAGCCAGCCGTGCTCGACACCGCTGGTCAGCGAGTAGCAGGCGAGCCCGATGGTGCTGATGCTCAGGACCGCGCCCGGCAGGTCGAGCGCGTCCTCGGTCAGGTCCTGCGGCCGGTCGGCCGGGACGCCGAGCCGGACGCCGATGCAGGCGAGCACGGCGATCGGCGCGTTGACGACCAGCAGCCACTGCCAGCTCACATGGGCCAGCGCGGTGCCACCGAGCAGCGGCCCGAGGACGAACCCGGACATGCCCACGACGATCATCACCGTCATGGCGCGCATCTGCAGGGCCTTGTCGTCGAACAGGCGGAAGACCAGTGAGTTGGTGATCGGGGCCATCGCCGCGGCGGCGATGCCGAGCGCGGCCCGCAGCGCGATGAGCTCGCCCGTGGTGGTGACCAGGACGACGCACAGGCTCAGCGCGCCGAACACGGCCAGTCCGACCAGCAGCACCCGGCGGCGGCCGAGCCGGTCCGCCATCGATCCGGCCGTGAGCAGCAGGCCGCCGAAGGTCAGCGAGTACGCCCCGGTGACCCACTGCAGCGCGGTGGTGCCGCCGCCGAGGTCGCGGCCGATCGTCGGCAGCGCGATCGACAGCAGGGTGTTGTCGACCATCTCCACGAAGAAGGCCAGGCAGAGGGCGGCCAGGGGAATCCACGCCGCCCGCAGGGACGGATAGGTGCGTGACGGGGTTTGAAGCGTGGCGGTAGCCATGACGGCCCTCCTATCGATCGAACAAGGTACGACTATCAAACAGCGTTCGATACGCTACGATAGAACAACGTTCGGTACGGTGCAAGACGCGAGGGGATGTGAGCCATGGCACGCACGCAGAACCGCTCCAGCGAGGGACGCCGACGGGCGTCGCACTCGATGGAGTCGGTGCTCACCGAGGCGGTGGCGCTGCTCGACGAGGCCGGCGCGCCGGCGCTCACCTTCCGGGCCCTGGCGCAGCGCCTCGGCGGCGGCGTCGCCAGCATCTACTGGTACGTCGCCAGCAAGGACGAACTGCTCGACCGGGCCACCGACCATGTGATCGGCATGATGCTGGCCGACATCGAAGAACTCCCGGGCAGCGACGACCCGATCGACGACCTTCGCGCGATGGCCCTGAAGCTGTTCGACGCGATCGTCGACCGGCCGTGGCTGGGCGCCTACTTCATGCGCAATACCGGCACCCAGGGCAACTCCCTGCGGCTGTACGAGAGGCTCGGCCAGCAGACCCTCCGGCTCGACCTCACCGCACTCCAGCGGTTCCACGCCGTGTCCGCCATCGTGGGCGTCGTCGTCGGCTCCGCCGTCGACCTGGGTCAGGAACCGCCCCAGGAAGTCCTCGACGGCGCGGTGGACCGCGACGAGTTCCTCGGCCGCTACGCCCAGACCTGGCGCGAGCTCGACCCCGAGAAGTTCCCCTTCGTGCACAACATCGTCGACGAGTTCGACGGCCACGACGACGTCGACCAGTTCCGCTCAGCCCTGGAACTGACCCTCACCGGCCTACGCCTCCAGGCCGAGGCCTGAGCCGGGGTCGGAGTCGGCATTCCGACCCCGGCGACCCTCGCGGGTCACGGGACGCAACGGGCATCGTTCGCCCGCTCGACCTACTCTGGGGATGTGGGGGCCGATGGTCATCGAGGTGCCCGACATGCTGCATCTGCTGCTGGACCACATGAGCAATGCGGGGACAAGCGGTTGGGACGCCTTCTACGACGGGCGGCTGAAACTGGGCGTGCAGTTCCTCGTACCCTTCGCGATCTCGCTGGCCGTGCTGACGGCCGTAAGCGGCCTGATCACCCGCTGGACGATCCTGCGTGACGCAGAGACGTGGGGCGCAAATGCCCGTTGGGCCTGGGGAATCCCCGGTGTCCTCGCCATCCTCGCCGCAGCAGTTTTCCTGCCGCTCTACCCACTGTTCCACCCCTTCAACGACGGCACCTGGCTGAGCTGGCTCTACGGATTCGCACTGCTCACCCCGGCGCTGGCACTACTTTCGTTCGCCACGCGACCTAGGCTTGGCCCAACCTCCTCCAAGTACCGCCAACTGCCGATCCCCACACTCGTTGTCCTGCTCTGCTTGTGGACCGCACTTGCGAGCTGCTTCTACTTCTGGGGGCAGGGCGAGCGGCTGCTCGTAACCGAGGTCTCACTGGTGTTGTTCGGTGTGACAGCGACCGCGACGGCGTTGGGCCAAGCCCTGCGCCTGCAGGTCGAGTCGCACGGCGCCGACGGCAAACTCAACGCGGCCGCATCGGACTACGTCCTGGCCAGGATCCAACAGTCCGACTCGCACAAGGCAGACGGTTTGGGCATCTCCCGGTCCACCGACCTCACTGCGCTCCTCACTGCTGACTTTAGCGCTGTCCCTGTCGGAGCCATCGCCTCAGCTGCGGCCCGTGTGTTGTATGCCATCCGCCCCGGACTCACCTGGCGGGCCAGGATTACCGTCGTCGACCCCGACCGCGTGGTTGTCGCACTGACGAGAAACAGCCACAACGTCGAGAACATCATCATCAGCCGCCGCAACCTGCTCCTGCCTGCCCTCCCGGCAAATCTGAAGTCACCGCAGCTGGAGGCGGAACAGGGCCGCGCCCATGCCCAACTGCTGACCGGCGCGGCTGCCTGCATCCTTGTCTGCCTCAGCCGTGTCCACACTGATCTCAGTGACAGCCTCTGTGGTGCGGAGCAGTGGCGCAGCGTGGCGATGCAGATGATCGCCAACGAGCGGGCCCTGTGCGACGACGCATCCCTCGAGCTCCGGCTCCTCAGGGAAGCCGTCGATCTCGAGCCCCACTACGGCACGGCTCGCCTGGCCTACGCCTACGCCCTCCTCGAACAGTTCCGCGGCCCCTCCAACGACCGGCTGCGCTTCGCAGACTGGATGGACCAGCTGGCTGCCCTGGCCAAAGAGGCCCCAGAGACACACGAAAGGACGATCAAGAAAGGCTGGGAAGTTATCCGCATGCGAGCCATGTACAGCAGTGTGGCAATACGGCTGAACTACTGCCTGCAAGAACTGGCCGACGACTGGAAGCCGTCCCCGGTACTCAGTCCCACCGGCACCCAGGCGTTGACCAAGGCGAGCCGCAACACAGAGAGGTTCGCCGAGGACTGCGAGCAACTCCTACACGAACAAGTCAACGGATACGTCACCTGGTACGCCGAGCGCATGACACCGACCGCCGCAAACCTGAAAGCAGCCATCGCCTTCCTGGAGGCCAACCTGGCCAGCACCACACCAGTCCCCTGGAACTGGGAAGGAAAACGCGAGGAATACCCCCGGCCGGGCCTGGCCTACGATTACGGCTGCTCAGCCGGCCTAGTTCACGCTTTCGGAGGTGCAGGCCGCGCGAGCACGGACCTGTTCGACGCGTTCTCCCTCGCTCTGGCCACCGACACAGAACGCAAGCGTATCCGGACCGACCCCGACTACCTCCTCCTGAGGGCAGCCGGCATCCCCGAGAACCTCCACGCAGTCCTCGGCCCCGAACCGCCCGAAACCTCCCTCCTGGACCTCTCCCCCTTCGCCACCTACTCGTCACAGCTGACCCGACTCGGCGTGACTACCCTCGGGGCGCTCCGGCAACACACAGAAACCGGTAACGACAGATTGGCGCTCGCGGGCTACCTGCACGTAGACCCGATCGTCGTCGATTACTACACCGCACTCTGCAACCTCGTCGGGATCCACTCGGACCTCGACACCCCCGGAGCGCTGAAGGTCCTCCTTGATGCGGACATCAACTCGCGCCACGATCTCCTCCAGCAGCTGGAGCTGAACGAATCCGCCCTACTGACCCAGCTGCAGACCCTGGCCGCAAAAGACGACGTCAGCGGGCTCCCCGCCTTCACCCACCCGACGCGATGGCTCTCAGCCGCAAAGGCACTCATGTAGACGCACACCCGGGCGCCTCAGGCGAGCAGGGCGGGCCGGAGGGTCTGCGCGCACCACTGCTCGAAGGTGGTCGGGGAGGCGGTGGCCGGCGTCCGGGCGACACCGGCGTCCAGGCCCGCGTCCTTGGCCCGCTTCATGTCGACGATGCCCTGGACGAATGCCTCGTTGAGGCCGTAGCCGACCAGGGTGGCGGACAGCTCGTCGAACGGCTGGCGTTCGTAGCGGACCGGGCGGCCGAGCTGCTCGGTCATGATCTGGGCCAGGTCGTTGGGCGACAGGTCCTGCGGCCCGAGCACCGGGACGCTGTCGCTGCCGGTCCACGAGCGGTCCAGCAGCAGGCCGGCGGCGACCGCCGCGATATCGGCGACGGCGACCCGGGGGGCCTTGCGGTCGGCGTCGACATTGTCGGTGAAGACCCCCTTCTCCCGGATCGAGGCGGTCTCCTCCAGCAGGTTTTCGAAGAAGGACGGGCAGGCCAGGGCCCGGTAGCCGACCCCGGTGCCGGCGATGAGGTCGTCCATCGCCAGGGACGCGGTGACCAGGCCGGCGCTGTCGGCGACCGCGGTACCGCGGCCGAGCGCGGAGACCCCGACCACCTGCCCGACCCCGTGGGCGGCAAGGGCGCTGACGGCGGGTCGGCTGAAGCCGCTGTAAGCCTGCCGCGGGGTCAGCGAGGCGTCCGGCGGGACCAGCCAGAAGACGGCGTCCGCACCCTCGAAGGCCCGGTCGAGCACCGCGGGCTCCGCATGCGAGCCGGTGACCACCTCGACGCGTCCGCGCACCTCGTCCGGCAGCCGGTCCGGGTCGCGCACCACCACCCGCAGTTCCTCGCCCGCGGCGGGAGCGGACTCCAGCAGTCGAGTGAGCAGCTGACGGCCGATGTTACCGGTGGGAGCAGTAATGACGATCATGAATTCCTCGCAGGTCGTGCTGGATCGGTACACCCCCATGCTGCGAGCGGCCATGGTGTTGCCACAATGGGAACTTCAGCAAGGAATCATTGACTGAAATGGAATGATGCAGGTGGACAGCCCGGAACCGGTCATCGACGCCAATCTCGCGCTCGCCCTGGACGCCCTGCTGACCGAGCACAGCGTGACCCGCGCCGCCGAACGCCTGCACAGCTCGCCTGCGGCCATGAGCCGTACCCTGGCCCGGCTGCGCCGCATCCTCCAGGACCCCCTGCTGGTCCGGGCCGGGCAGGCGATGGTCCCCACCCCGCGCGCCGTGGCCCTGCGCGAGGAGGCAGCCGCCGTGGTGGGCGGCCTCAGGGCGCTGCTCAGCCCGGGCACGAGCGTCGACCCCGCCACACTCCGCAGCACCTTCACGCTCCAGGCCGCCGACCTGGTCGGCGCGGCGCTGGCGCCCGGGCTGCTGCGGCTGGCCGAGCAGGAGGCGCCGGGGGTCTCGTTCCGGCTCCTGGCCGAGGAGTGGGAGGCCGGACCGGCCCTGCGCGACGGCCGGATCGACCTGGAGGTCGGCTCCATCGACCATGTGGACCCGGAAACCCAGGTCGAGGAACTGGTCAGCCTCCGCATGGTCCCGGCCGTCCGGGCCGGCCACCCGCTCACCCGGGGGACCCCGTCCCCGGCCCGGCTCGCCGCCGCCCAACATGTCGCGGTGAGCCGCCGCGGCCGGTTCACCGGTCCGCTCGACCAGGCCCTGGCCGAGCTGGACCTGAGGCGGCGGGTCGGCGTCGTCCTGCCCAGCCACCTGTCCGCCATGGCCCTCGCCGCCCGCAGCGACATCGTCTGCCTGGTACCCGCCGCACTGCCCGGCGCCGCGCCCTCTCCGCTCACCCAGGACGCCACCGCCCTCGGGCTGCGCCTCCTCGACGTCCCGCTGCAGCTGCCGCCGCTGACCATCGGCATGGCCTGGCACCCCCGGCACACGGCGGACGGCGCCCACCGCTGGCTCCGCGGCACCGTCCGCCGGGTCCTCTGCGCGCCCGGCGGCCCGAATCCGTGATACCACGGTGTGGTGACAGCGCAGGCGCGGTACCGGTTGATCGCCGAGGAGTTGCGGGCCGCCGTGCGGCAGGGGGAGTACCGCGACGGCGGACGCCTGCCCAGCGAGGAGGGGCTCGCCCAGCAGTACGGCGTCTCGCGGGGGACGGTGCGTCAGGCCCTGGCGGTGCTGCGGGCCGAGGGCACGGTCACCTCGCGGCGCGGCACCCGGCGGGTGGCCCTGGAGTCCCCTCCGCTGCACGACTTCGCCGAGCTGCTGAGCTTCAGCCGGTGGGCCCGCTCCCAGGGCCTGGAGCCGGGCAGCCGGACGGTGCGTCAGGAGTGGCACCCGGCCGGTCCCGAGGAGGCGGCCCAGCTGCGCCTGCCGCAGGGCGCCCAGCTGTTCCGGGTGGTGCGGCTGCGCCTGCTGGACGGCCGTCCGGCCATGGTGGAGCGGACGGCGTACCCGCAGGCGGTGGGCGAGCTGGTGGCCCCGCTGCCGGCGGACACCTTCTCGGTGACCGAGCAGTTGGAGAGGGTCGGCGTGCTGCTGACCGACGCCGACCACACCGTGGACCTCACCGTCGCCGATCCGCAGGACGCGGAACTGCTGGGCTGCGCGCCCGGGGCCGCGCTGCTGCGTGAGCGGCGCCGGACCACGGACCCGGCCGGGGCGCCGGTGGAATGGTCCGAGGACCGCTACCTCCCCGGTGTCATGGCCTTCACCGTACACAGCTCACGCGCGGTCCCGGGCCTGGGGCGGCACTCCGCCGACGGGCCCTGAGCAGGCCGGCGAGCAGTGGGCGGAAGTGCCCGAATGCGGGGGTCGGCGCGCTCGGGTTCTTGGCCTCCTCGTCCCAGCGGCGCAGCCGGACGGCGTCCGCGCCGAAGGGTTCGGCGGCGAAGGCGTCGGCCTGGGCCGGGGACATCGGACCGCCCTGGACCGCCAGGGTGTGCACCGAGGCCGGCGACAGGGCGTTGACGTACCCGGGTTCCACCGCGCACAGGTAGCGCTTGGCGTCGACGTGCAGCCGCACCGGCTCGGTGACCTCGGGGGCGAACCAGCGGGCCAGCCACTGGGCGCCGGTGTGGCTGTGCCGGTTGTCCGTGCCCGCCATCAGGTCGTGCCCGGTGACCTCGCCGCGCAGGTGCCCCACGTCGTGCAGCAGCGCCGCGGCCACCAGCGCGGGCGGCGCCCCGGCTGCCTGGGCCAGCGCGCCGGCCTGGAGCATGTGCTGGGCCTGGGTGACCTCCTCGCCCAGGTACTCGGCCGCGCCCTGCCCGTCGAACAGCGACTCCAGCAGGTCCAGGACCGCGCGGTCCTGCTCGCTGCGGTCCTCCTCGTTTCGGCGCAGCACCGCGCGGGTGCTGAGCAGGCCGTCGAGGTCGGCGTAGCAGCCCTGCAGGTGCCCTCCGCCGCTGCTCTCGAAGGCGGTGCGGGCGTGCAGCAGCCGGGTGTTGTCGAACACCAGGCAGTCGCCGGGGCCGAGCCGGAAGTCCAGGCACAGTTCCGGGCGCAGCAGCAGTTCGGCGAAGGTGCGGTAGGCGGCGTAGAAGGCTGCGGTCCGTTCCCCGGGCAGGCGCAGCGTCCCCAGGGAGCGGTTGTTGAACCGGATCTCGCGGATCCGGCCCTGCGGGTCGAGACCGATCAGCGGACGGTGGGCCCGCAGCGCGGTGTCCCGGTCGGCGAAGGCGAACGGCACCGGGGTCGAGCTGAGCACCTCGAAGGCGGACGGGTCCTCCTCGCGCAGCAGCGCCGCCGCGGCGAACCCGTCCACCAGTCCCGAGTCCCCGCCCGAGGCGCTGTTGACCAGGCAGTGCAGCAGTTGCAGGGTGGGGACCGGGTCGCGGTAGGGGTTGTCGGTGTGCGGGGTGATCCGCGCGCCGGTGAAGGCCAGGTTGTTGGGCCGCTCCTGGACCCGGACCTCGAACAGCCGCCCGTAGTTGGTCTCCCGGACGAAGCCGAAGCTCTCGGCGACCGCCAGCACCTGCCCGTCACGCACCGGGACGTCCCGCAGCAGGCAGAACCCCAGCTGCGCGACCGCGTCGAGCAGCCGCGCCTTCACCGCCCCGCCCTGGCGGTAGTCGGCCCAACTACCCTCCGGGAGGGCGCCGTTCAGGTCGGCCGCGCGCCAGAGCAGCTTGGTCTCCTCGGTGCGGTCCTCCCGCTCGGCGTCGCCGGGCGGGGCCAGCCAGGTATCGGCATAGCGGGAGCGGTGGCCGTCCGGGCTCCACACCACCTCCCATCCCGGTGCCCCGTCCAGGTCGACCGGGGTCTCCGAGGACAGGGCCAACTCCGTTGGGAGGTC
Organism: Streptacidiphilus alkalitolerans; assembly: GCF_042511045.1. Lineage (NCBI taxonomy): Bacteria > Bacillati > Actinomycetota > Actinomycetes > Kitasatosporales > Streptomycetaceae > Streptacidiphilus > Streptacidiphilus alkalitolerans. The sequence continues at coordinate 294,807 of NZ_JBHEZX010000009.1, read as the reverse complement.
GGTGATCTGAAAGAGCTTCTGTTGGCTGCCCGGATCGCGGCATTCGGCACAGGCGCAGTTGTCGCGCAGCCACACGGCCGCGAACTCGGAGGGGCGGGGCATCGGCGGACCTCTCGTTCGGCAAAGTTGTATAGCCAACTTCTGATGCCGTGATGCTTCCGCCCCCGAGTGGCCAAAGGATGTACGCGACATGTCCGATACAACACCCCTCACGAAACGCATCTGCGCCGCACTCGCACCAGCCCACCCGAGTCCCGTTTCATCGGCGGGCGTTCAGGCGGGCGGCCTGGCGGGTGAGGTGGTCGCGCTCGGCGAGGTTGGACGCCTTCCGGGCCGCCTCGGCGTACAGCCGGGCCGCCGTGGCCAGGTCGCCGTCGCGTTCGTGCAGGTAGGCCGCCACCGCGGTGTGGCGGGGCAGTGTGCTGTCCAGCGCCGCGAGCGCGGCCAGCCCGGCCCGGGGTCCGTCGGCCTCGCCGACGGCGACCGCGCGGTTGAGCCGGACGACCGGGCTGTCGGTCAGCCGGGCCAGCTCGTCGTACCACTCGACGATCTGCACCCAGTCGGTCTCCTCGGCGGTGGGCGCGTCGGCGTGCAGGGCGGCGACGGCGGCCTGGGCCTGGAACTCCCCCAGCCGGTCGCGGGCCAGGGCCGCCTGCAGGATCCCGACGCCCTCGGCGATCGACGCGGTGTCCCACCGGCCGCGGTCCTGCTCGGCGAGCGGCACCAGGCTGCCGTCCGGCCCGGTCCTGGCGGCCCGCCGGGCGTGGTGCAGCAGCATCAGCGCGAGCAGCCCGGCCACCTCGGGGTGGTCGATCGCGCCGGCGAGCTGCCGGGTGAGCCGGATGGCCTCCGCCGCGAGGTCGACGTCGCCGGAGTAGCCCTCGTTGAAGACCAGATAGAGGACCCGCAGCACGGTGCCGACGTCGCCGGGCCGGTCGAAGCGCACACCGGACACCGTCCGCTTGGCCCGGCTGATCCGCTGCGCCATGGTCGCCTCGGGCACCAGGTAGGCCTGGGCGATCTGACGGGTGGTCAGCCCGCCGACGGCGCGCAGCGTCAGCGCGACCGCCGAGGCCGGGGTCAGCGACGGGTGCGCGCACAGGAAGTAGAGCTGGAGGGTGTCGTCCACCCCCGTCGCGGGCCCGGGGGCCGGCTCCACCTCGACCCGGTCCTCGCGGCGGCGGCGGGCGGTGTCGGCGCGGGCCTGGTCCAGGAACTTGCGCCAGGCCACGGTGACCAGCCAGCCCTTGGCGTCGCGCGGCGGGTCGGCCGGCCAGACCCGGAGCGCCTCGGCCAGGGCGTCCTGCACGGCGTCCTCGGCCGCCGCGAAGTCGGCTCCGCGGCGGACGAGGACGGTGAGCACGCTCGGGGTGAGGCTGCGGAGCAGGGCCTCGTCCATCGGTACTGTCACTCCGTGATGGTGGGTGCCTCGGTCAGGAAGGGACGCAGTTCCAGCCACTCGTGGATCGGCCTGCCGCCGGCCCCGGGGGCGGCCGACAGCTCTCCGGCCAGGTCGACGGCGCGCTGGTAGCTGTCGACGTCGATGACCATCCAGCCGGCGATCAGGTCCTTGGTCTCCGCGAACGGTCCGTCGGTGACCGGCGGGCGGCCCTCACCGTCGTAGCGGACCCACGCCCCCTGGGGGGCGAGCGCCTGGCCGTCGACGAACTCGCCGGTCTTCTCCAGCCGGGCCGCGAAGTCGTTCATGTACCGCACATGATCCGTGATCTCCTGCGGGGTCCACTGGTCCATCGGCACGTCGTTGACCGCGGCCGGGGCGCCTCGGTAGTGCTTCAGCAGCAGGTACTTGGCCATGGTGGTTCTCCTCGGTGCTGGTGCGACCCATTGTGGCCGCGCTCACTCCGGGGACGGAGCCCGACGCGGCTTCTCGACATCCCCGTCCGGATTGTTTCGAGTGCGGCGGACGTGCTCCACCAGCCCGACCAGTGAGACCAGCGCCCAGGTGCCCTCCAGCAGCAGGAATCCCCATTGCCGGCCGACCGCGGCGTCCACGGCCAGGACCGCGGAGCCGACCACGTTGAACAGCAGGTAGCTGCGTGCGTGCGGATCCACCCGGCCGAGCTGTGCCAGCGCGAAGGGGATGAGGATCAGTACCGAACCGATGATCTGAACCGACTGCTCCACCATGACGACGTGACGCCTCGCTTTCGCAAGCGTCGTCTGTCGTTCCGGGTACGGCGCACCTCGTCCGGTGAGGGCGTCCTGCCCTCACTCCCCATGATCGCACATCCGGGTCGGCCGGTCCGAGGGCGCTCAGCGGTGCTGCTGCAGCAGCCGGGTCACCGTGCAGTCCCCGGGGTTGCGCATCCTGACGCCGACGCTGATGTTGTAGAACGCCATGTCGGCGAGCAGCCGGGTCGCCTGCTCCGCGGAGATGCCGAGCTGCTCGATGGCGGACTGCTCCAGCCGTTCGAGCCCGGCCCGGGTGGCCTCGGCGATGTCGGCGTCCGACGCCGACGCGCTCCAGGCGTGGATCTGGATCGTCAGCAGGTCGCGGTCCGTGGTGACCAGCTCGTCGTAGGCGGTGGCGAGCACCGGCAGCCGCTGTGGGCGCGGCGTCCCGGCGACCGCTTTCGTCAGGGTGTCGACGATCCGGTCGCAGGCTTCGTGCCAGGCGGCGATGAAGATCGCCTTCTTGGTCGGGAACAGCTGGAACAGGTACGGCTGGGACACCCCGACCCTCGCCGCGATGGCGCTCGTCTTGGTGCCTTCGTACCCGGTGTGGGCGAACAGGGCGATCGCCGCGTCGATCACCTGGGCCCGCCGGTCCTCTGCGTTGGATCGAGCCATGCCCCCATCTTAGCGACCAATCGCTAACTCTGTTAGGTTGAACTTAGCGAGCACTCAGTAAGTTGATTCGGAGCCGAGGAGCCCACCGTGAGACCAGAACCGTCCGTCACCGCGCCGCGCAGCACGGGGCTCGTCCTCGCCCTGCTGGGCGTGTTCCTCATGGTGGTGATGATGGACAACACCATCGTGAACATCGCCCTGCGGGCCATCCAGGAGCAGTTGGACGCGTCCAACTCCCAGCTCCAGTGGGCCGTGGACTCCTACATCCTGATCTACGCCGCGCTCATGTTCCCGGCCGGAATCCTCGCCGACCGGTACGGGCGCAAGCGGGTGCTGCTGATCGGGCTGACGGTCTTCGCCGCCGCGTCCGCCCTGTCCGCCTTCTCGCACACCCCCGACCAGCTCATCGTCTGGCGCGCGGTGATGGGCCTGGGCGGCGCGGTGGTGCCGCCGGCCACGCTGTCCATCATCCGCGACACCTTCCCGAGCGACCAGCAGGGCCGGGCCATGGGGATCTGGTCGGCCATCGGCGGTTCGTCGGTCGCCTTCGGACCCCTGGTCGGCGGTCTGCTCCTGGAGCGGTTCTGGTGGGGGTCGGTGTTCCTGATCAACGTGCCGATCGTGCTCCTGGCCGGTGCGCTCGCGATGTGGGCGGTGCCCGAGTCCAGGGCGGCCACCAGCCGGCGCCTGGACCTGCCCGGTGTGGTGCTGTCGGTCGCGGGCGCCACCACCCTGGTGTTCGGGGTGATCCGCGGCGGGGAGACCACCTGGCGGGCCTGGAACACCACCGGCCTGGTCGCCGCCGGCCTCGTGATCCTCGCCCTGTTCGTGCTGGTGGAGCGCCGCCGCGCCGAGCCGACCATCGACGTGTCGCTGTTCCGCAACCGGGCCTTCGCCTCCGGCACCCTGAGCATGGCGCTGGCGTTCTTCGCCATCACCGGCGGGACCTACCTGCTCGTCTTCTACAGCCTCCTCGTCCGCGGCGACTCCACCCTGCAGTTCGGCCTGGTCCTGCTGCCGGTGGCGGTCGGCAGCATCCCGGCGGCCCTCGCCGCGAACGCGCTCACCCGGGCCCGCGGACCCAGGTTCACTGTGCTGCTCGGGCTCGGCTCCCTCACCGCCGCGTTTGTCATCCTGTACTTCCTCGAACCGCACACGCCGCTGCTGGTGATCGAGGGCGCCCTGCTGCTGGCCGGCCTGGGCATCGGTTCGGTGATGGCCACCACCACCCCGCTGGTCATGGCCGTCGTCGAGCCCCAGAAGGCCGCCGCCGGGGCCGCGGCCAACAGCGCGATCCGTCAGATCGGCGGCGCCCTGGGGGTCGCCGTGCTCGGCTCGGTCTACGCCACCCGCTACCACAGCGGCGTCACCGGCACCCTCGCCCCCTGGACACCGCCGCTGCCGGAACAGGCCCAGGACTCCCTCGGCGCGACCGCCACCGCGCTCGAGTCCGCCGCGCGCAGCGGAAACCCCGGGCTGGTGCGGGCCGTCCCGCAGCTGCAGGACGGCGCGACCCACGCGTTCATCAACGCCCTGCGGTCCACCTCGTCGGTGACGGTCGCCGTCCTGCTGGCCGGGATGGTCCTCGGGGCGTTCTGGCTGCCGGCCCGCACCGGGGGCGACACCGGGCGAACGGCCACCGGGTCCCGGCCGGGGCTGCCCCTCCAGGAGGCCCGTGACACAGCGTCAGCCGACCGTGAAGGCGACCGCGACCGCGACCGGGGCAGGACACCGTGACGGCTCACTGCGGGACGACGTCGAACTGCTCCCAGGTGCCGATGGTCGGGGCGCTCGCGATCAGCGGGGAGGCTCCGGCCGCGGCGGCCGTGACGTACTTGCCGTTGATCTGTGCGCGCAGGCTCACCGAGCCGTTGGGGTTGGCCACCAGGGTGAAGGCCTCCCACGCCTGAGCGGTGGCGGCCTTGGCGATCAGCGCCGAGGCGCCGGCGTTGGCCGCGCTGACGAACAGGTTGTCGGCGTGCGCCCGCAGGGTGACGCTGCCGCCCGAGGACACGGCCAGGTCGAAGGTCTCCCAGGCCTGGGCGGTGGCGGCCCTGGCGATCAGCGGTGAGGCGCCGGCGTTCTCCGCGGTCACATACCGGCTGTTGATCCGGGCCCGCAGCGCGTACGTCCCCGAGGCCGGGAGGCCGGCGCCGCCGGCGGGGGCGGCCAGCGCGGCCAGTTCGGTGCCGCCCAGCAGGAAGCCGCCGACGCCGAAGTCGGCGGTGCTGTCGGAGGTGACCGGCTGGCTGGAGTCGGGGCGGTCGCCGACCTTCTGCACGTAGCCGAGCGAGCCGTCGGCGTGGACGGCCGTGGCCACCAGCCCGTTCCAGGCGCGGGCCGCGACCGGCAGGTAGGTGGCGGAGTCCACCAGGCCCGCCCCGATCGCGTACGCGGTGCCGTAGACGAAGAAGACGGTGCCGCTGGTCTCCGGGCCGGGAAAGTGGTTCGGGTCGGCGAGGTTGACGTTCCAGAAGCCGTCCGAACGCTGCACCTGGGCGACCGCGGTGACCAGTTTGGCCAGGGTCGAGCGGTATTCCGCCACGTTCGCCTGGCCGGCCGGCAGTGCCTTGAGCACCTTGGTGTGGGCAGCCGCCGCCCAGCCGTTGCCGCGCGACCAGACCACCGGCTTGCCCGAGGGCGAGACGATCCCGCCCGGCAGGAAGTTCTTGTCGCGGTACCACAGGCCGGTGGTCGGGCTGTAGAGGCCGGGGCCGCCCTCCGCGCTCTTGGTGTGCGTGTAGAGCCGGTGCAGCTTGTCGAAGTAGCCGCTGTCGCCGCGCAGCGCTCCGAGCCGCGCGAACTGCGGCATCGCCATGTGCAGGGCGTCGACCCACCACCAGTCGTCGTCCTTGCTCACCTGGTTGACGTAGGTCATGTTGTGCAGGCACGCCTCGATCGCGGCGATCTTGTTGGCGGCGGGGGCGGTGTCGTAGAGGTCGAGGTAGGCCTGGCCCGCGCACTGGCTGTCGGCGTCCCGGGTGGTGTTGCCGCCGTTGAGGCCGTAGCTGTGGCTCTGCGCCCAACCGGTCACGTAGTTCAGGTAGGCGGGGTCCGAGGTCAGCCGGTACAGGGCCATCAGCCCGCTCATCAGCGTCGCGTTCGCCCACTCGTTGTCACCGCTGTTCGGGTGCGCCCCGATCCACTGGTCGGCGACCCGCCGCAGGACCGCGACCATGTCCTCGCGCGACGGCAGGGTCGCGGCGGGCAGTGCGGCGGCGGCTGTGGCACCTGCGGTGCTCGCGGTGCCTGCGGCGTGGGCTGCTGTCGTCGCCAGTGCCGGCACGCCGGCGGCGGCGAGCGCGACTCCGCCGGCCAGAAAGCTCCGTCGATCCATACTGATGCCTCCCACGAACGGTGAGCGGGCGAATGGACATCCACCGCACTCACAAGGATGGACGAGGGTCATCCATATGAACGGTCCACGAGGACGATAGGACTGGACCAATCCCCGGGTCAACCCCCGCGGTTGGGGCGGCGCGATACCGTGGGGTCCGCACGCACCCACACCCTGTCCTGGAAAAAAGAAGCGCGGGATGCACATCCTGGATGACCCCACTGGCCTCTCCACCCGTGCGAGGAGCCTGCTGGAGCGGACCGGCCGGCGCGATCACCGCCAGGACCCCGGGCTCCCCACCGAGTTCCTGCGGGTCCGGAACCGCGACGGCCGGTTGGTCCCCGCGCCGATGACGCTGGTGATCCGCCGGGAGGGATTCCAGCAGCGGTACGGCGGGCTCCGCTACGGAGTCCGAAGCGGCCCCACCGACCGGGCCGAGCGCCACGACGGACTCCGTGACTGGCACTACGACCTGGACGGGACCATGTGGGCGGACCCCGCCGGCGGCTGGTACTTCGGCTGGTCCGGCGAACGCGTCTCATCCCCCGTGCGCTACCTGGTGCACACGGACGGACGCGTCGGCGTGGAGGACGGAAGTGGCACGTTCCTCGACATCGCCCCGTCCGTCCCGGCGCTCATGGAATCCCACGCGCTCGTCGACACGGTCTCCGACTGGGACCGCAGTACGGTCCAGGTCGACGGCTTCGCACTCGCCGAGCAGCTCGGCAACCTCACCGACGTCCCCGAGGCCTCGGGTCCGACCGTCCGGTGGCGACTGTCAGAATGTGTGGCGGTCCAGGAGTTCCGCAGCTGGACCGGCGCGGGACCGCGTCCTTGGCGCGCGTTTGTCTGGAGCCGGGGCGACGCGGGCCGACGCCAGGTCGAAGCGGCCGCCGTCCGCGCGGTGGCGGCGCGGCAGACGGTGTGACACCACGGAATGACGAACCATCAAGGAGAACCCTGTGCCGCTGCCTTCGGAACCGCTGCGGAAGCTCGGCTTCCTGACCATTGGACTGTTCGACGGGAACGACCCGCGTCCCGGGCATGAATCGACGCTGGAGATCATCCAGCTGGGCGAGCAGCTGGGCTTCGACAGCGCCTGGGTCCGGCACCGCCACCTGCAGTACGGGATCTCCTCGCCGGTCGCCGTCCTGGCCGCGGCCTCGCAGCGCACCAGCCAGATCGAACTCGGCACCGCCGTCATCCCGCTGGGATGGGAGAACCCGCTGCGGCTGGCCGAGGACCTGGCCACCGTCGACATCCTGTCAGGGGGCCGCCTCAACCCCGGTCTCAGCGTCGGTCCGCCGATGCACTTCGACCAGGTGCGGGACGCGCTCTACCCCGGCACCGCGGGGGTGGAGGACTTCAGCTACGACCGGATGCAGCGGCTGCTGGACTGCGTGCGCGGCGAGCCGGTCACCCGCTTCAGCGGCGTCGAGGGCTTCGAGGTGTTCTCCGACCGGGTCCAGCCCCACTCCCCCGGCCTGGCCCGGCGCATGTGGTACGGCGGCGCGAGCACCCGCTCGGCCCAGTGGGCGGGTGAGCACGGGATGAACTTCCTGACCAGCAGCGTCGTCAGGGCCGAGGAGTCGGAGGACTTCACCGCCATCCAGCTGTCGCACATCCGGACGTTCCGCAAGCACCACCCGGACGGCGACCGCGCCCGGGTCTCCCAGGGGCTCGTGGTCATCCCGGTCGACTCCGCCACCCCGGAGCAGCGGGCGAAGTACCGGGCGTTCGCCGCCGAGCGCACTCCGCGGACCCTGCAGCCGCAGGGGCCGGCCCGGATGATGTTCGCACCGGACCTCGTCGGCACGTCCGCGGAGATCGCCGAGCAGCTCTACGCCCACGCCGCGTTCCGCGAGGTCGACGAGGTCGCGTTCGCCCTGCCGTTCACCTTCGAGCACGAGGACTACGTCCAGATCCTCAGCGACATCGCCACCAGGCTCGGGCCGGCCCTCGGCTGGCAGCCCGGCAGCTGAGGCGCCGGGGCCGCCCGCTCTCAGGCGGCGGAGGTGAGCGCCTCGCGGCGCGGGGCGAGCAGCCGACGGGCCTGCTCCACCGCGCGAGCGGGCTCGCGGATGCCGGTGGACACGCAGAGGGTGTAGTGCAGGTCCTCACGGCGGCGCTCGGTGTCCGCTCCGGCCTGGGCCTGGTCCAGGGCTTCGAGTTCATTGATGAGGCGGCGCAGCTCGGTGGGATTGATCAGCGGCATGGAGAACTCCGTCGGTTGGTTGCTGACACGGTGGGAGACCGCTGCAGACCGACACTGGGCCACAGCACGGGACGTGGCCGACGCGCTGCGGCGCGCGGCTGACTGACCGGCAAAACCTCGTTGGACCGAGGTTGACTGTTGACTCAATGATAAGCGGGCCGGACCCGGGATCCGGCGTCGGCGCAGGAGACTTCCGCCACAGCCCGCGCCCTGACGGGCTGCTGCCGGAACGTCATCCGGCCCTGCCCGCAAGGGCGGTGGGCCGGATCCCGGGTACTCGTCCGTGCACGGGGTAGGTAGCTGTCCTCCGACGAAGGGCCACCGCCGTGCACACCTTCTGGTCCGTCCTTGCCGTCTTCGGCGGCCTCGCCCTCGTGGTCCTCTCCAAGGTGGCCAGGTCGCGGTCCGCGAACCGGTCCCGGCTCCGACGGCAGCGCCGCGAGGAGTAGGCGGCGGTCTGTCCGGGCCGCGCCCCGTTCAGGCCGCGGCGGGCCGCGCCTCGAGGGCCGCGTCGATCCCGGCCAGTTCCGCCGAGGTCGGCACCCACTCCCCGGCCGCGGCGTTGGCGCGCACCTGCTCCGGGCTGGTCGCCCCGGCGATGACCGAGCCGCAGCCGGGCCTCGCGGCGAGCGCGGCCACGCCGATCTCCAGGATGCTCCGGCCATGCGCCTCGCCCCATGCGGCAAGGCGTTCGACCGCGTCGAGCCCCGCCTCGGTCACCCGCTCGGGCCGCGACGCCAGGCGCGAGCCCGCGGGCACCCCGGTGGCCCGCCGCACCTTCCCGGTCAGCAGGCCGTTGGCGAGCGGGAAGTACGGCAGCACGCCGAGGCCGTAGCGCAGCGAGGCCGGCACCACCTCCCGCTCCGCACCGCGTTCGAGCAGCGACCACTCGTTCTGGGCCGAGACGAACGGGACGGCCCCGATCTCCCGCGCCACGTGCGCGGCCTCGGCGATCTGCCAGCCGGCCAGGTTGGAGTGCCCGATGTAGCGCACCTTGCCCTCGCGCACCAGCTCGGTCAGCGCGGCGAGCGTCTCGGCGATCGGTGTGCTCGGGTCGGGGGTGTGCAGCTGGTAGAGGTCGATGTGGTCGGTCTGCAGGCGTCGCAGCGACTCCTCGACCGCCCGCCGGATGTAGGCCCGCCCGCCCTTCGCCCCGGCCGCGGGCCCGTACCCCAGGTCCGCCCCCTGGTGGCCGAACTTGGTGGCGAGCACGACCTCCTCGCGCCGGCCCTTCAGCGCCTGGCCGAGGAAGGTCTCGGAGCCGCCACCGGCTCCGTACATGTCGGCGGTGTCGAAGAGCGTCACCCCGGCGTCGAGTGCCGCGTCGACCACCGCACGGGTCCGCGCCGCGTCGAGGCGCCCGCCGAAGTTGTTGCAGCCGAGTCCCACCACGGAGACCAGGAGTCCGCTGTTGCCGAGGCTTCGATATTCCATGGGGCCACTCTAGTTCTCGTGCGCCGCCGGTCCGTGGGGTAGGTTGACACCCCCTCCCCTCCTGCCAGCCGGAGCACACCGCCATGCCGTCCGCGCCCGTTGTTGCCGTCGTGGCGGCCCCCGCTCCACCCGACACACAGCGTGCTGTCGCGGCCACCTACCTCGCCTTCGCCGGCTCCGGGTTCGCCTTCGCCAGCTGGGCCTCACGCATCCCGCAGGTCCGCGACCACCTCCAGCTCTCCCCGGCCCGGCTCGGCCTGGTGCTGCTCGCCATCGCCGCCGGATCGCTGATCGCGCTGCCGCTCGCGGGGCCGGTCGTCCACCGCTTCGGCCCCCGGCGCACCGTCGCCGCGATGGCCGGGCTGATGGGCCTCAGCCTGGCGACCGTCGCCCTGGGCTACCTCGGCGGACTCGCCGCGGTCGTCGCCGGGCTCTTCCTGCTCGGCTTCGCCAACGGCGCCTGGGACGTGGCGATGAACGTCCACGGCGCGCTGGTCGAACGCCGCCTGGGCCGCTCGATCATGTCCCGCTTCCATGCCGGGTTCAGTCTGGGCACCGTCGCCGGGGCCCTCACCGGTGCGGCCCTGGTCGCGCTGCACGTGCCGGTGACCGTGCACCTGCTGCTGGTCGCGGCCGTCGTCGCCGGCCTCGTCCCCTGGGGGACCCGCCGCTTCCTGCCCGAGGACACCGGACCTGACGACCCGGCGGGTGAAGCCCCGTCGCACAGCGCGCTCTCGGCCTGGCGCGAGCCGCGCACCCTGCTGATCGGCGTCCTCGTCCTCGCCTTCGCCTTCGCCGAGGGCACCGGCAACGACTGGATCTCCGTCGCCGCCATCGACGGCTACGGGGCGCCCGCCGCGGTCGGCACCCTCACCTTCGCGGCGTTCCTGGCCGCGATGACCCTCGGGCGCTGGTTCGGCCCCGGGCTGCTGGACCGGTACGGCCGGGTCGCGGTCCTGCGGGTGCTGGCCGGACTCGGTATCGCCGGGTCGCTGGTGTTCGTCTTCGCCCCGACGACGCCGATCGCGATCGCCGGCGTGGTCCTCTGGGGCCTCGGCACCTCGCTGGGCTTCCCGGTGGGCATGAGCGCGGGCGCGGACGACCCCCGCCACGCCGCGGGCCGGGTCAGCGTCATCGCGTCCGTCGGCTACTGCGCGTTTCTGGCCGGACCGCCGGCCATCGGCCTGCTCGCCGACCACCTCACCGTGCTCAGGGCCCTGACCTCCGTCGCGGTGCTGCTCGGCGCCGCCGCACTGATCACCGCGGCGGTGCGACCGCCCGCGGACAGCACCGCCGCACCGAACCAGAAGCTGGACTGACGCGTCGTTCGAGGCAGCCCCCTGGGCTGTCGTCATTCCCCCTCGGCGCGAGTCCCGTCGCGCAGCGTCGCCCATCGGGCGCTCAGTGCAGCCATCCACCCCCGGAGAGGTGGGCCGGCGGGGCCACCGACTGGCGGACCACGATGTGCGAGCCGAGCATCACATGCCGGCGCGGCGGGTCGCCGGGGCGCCGGTGCAGCGCCAACCGGGTGGCGGAGCGGCCGAGTTCCTGCTGCGGCACGTGCACGGTGGTCAGGCCGGGGTAGACGTCCTCGGCCAGCGGGATGTCGTCGAAGCCGACCACGGACACGTCCTCGGGCACGGAGCGCCCCAGGTCGCGGGCCGCGGCGACGGCGCCAGCCGCGCTCATGTCGTTGGCGCAGAAGATCGCGGTGGCGTCGGTGCCGGTGAGCAGGGCGTGGGCGGCGGCGTAGCCGGTCTCGCGGGTCATGTCGCTGCCGGCGATGAGCGCCGGGTCGGGTTCGATGCCGTAGGCCCGCAGTGCGCGCTCGTAGCCGTGCAGGCGCTGCCGGGCCACGCTGAACTCGTGCGGTCCGGCCAGGTGCGCGACCCGGGTGTGCCCGGCGGAGAGCAGGTGGTTGGTGGCGGCGAACGCTCCCCCCTCCACATCGCTCTCGACCACGTCGATCGGGGCGTCCGGCCCCGCCCAGGAGCGTCCGCAGAGCACCATGCGCGCCCCGGCGCGGTCCAGCGCCGCTGCGGCGGTGGCGAGTTGGGCGAGGTGCTGTTCGCCCTCGGCCATGCCGCCGACCAGGATCACCGCCTCCACGCCCCGGCCGCGCAGCAGCTCGATGACGGAGAGTTCGCGCTCGGGAACGCCCTGGGTGGAGCAGACGATGCAGACCCGGCCGTCGGCCATGGCCTGCTCCTCGACGCCGGAGGCGACGTTCATGAAGAACGGTGAGGTGATGTCGTTGACGACCACCGCCACCAGCCCGGACCGGGTGGACAGCGCACGCGCGTTGGCGTTGACGACGTAGTCGAGGGCCGCGACGGCCCGCATCACCCGTTCCTCGGTCTCCGGCGGCGCGGTGTAGGAACCGCTGAGGATGCGGGAGACCGTGGCGACCGAGACCTGGGCCTGCTCGGCCACGTCGCGGATCGTCGGCCGCCCGCTCGAGCTGCGGCCACGTGCCATGGTTCTGCCCTCCGGTGCGAGTGATCGTGTAACGCGGATGCAAACGTTACACAGATCGGACCGCCCCGGCTACACCGACCCGGCATTTCTGCGCGGAGTATTGACGACCTCCCAGGCAGCACTTAACGTCCCATCACTGTAAACGGTTTCATGAACGTTACACGGCTTCCTCAACCCTCACCCATGGAAGGACCAGCCAGATGACTGCCTCGCCCCTCTCCAGAAGAACCTTCCTGCGCGGCTCCGCCCTCGCCGCCGGCGCGGTCGCCGCCGGCGGCGCACTGAGCGCCTGCGGATCGGGCGGCTCCGGGTCCGGCTCCAAGTCCGGCTCCGCGCTGACCTACTGGGACTGGTACGTCACCCAGGCGCCCTGGGTCGACGGGGAGGTCTCCCGCTTCCAGAAGGCCCATCCGGGCGTGACCGTCAGGAAGACCACCCAGGTCTCCGCCAAGTACGCCGACCTGGTCGCCCTCGCCTACCGCGGCGGCTCCACTCCGGACGTGTTCATGGTCCCGCAGAGCCCCGGCCTGGCCGAACAGGTGGACCGCGGCTGGCTGCTCCCGCTCGACCAGTGGGCCACCCCCGCCTGGCAGGCCGGCTTCCCCGAGGGCACCTTCATCGAGGGCGCCAATGTCTTCGGCGGCAAGGTCTACTCCGCCCCGCTCAAGGGCTCCGCCCCGCAGTACCAGCTCTACGTCCACAACGGCGTGTTCAGGTCCGCCGGGCTGACCAACCCCGACGGCAGCGTCAAGGTGCCCACCACCTGGGACGAGGTCAGCGCAGCCGCCGACACCATCACCAGGAAGTCCCGCGGCAGGACCTACGGCCTCGGCTTCGGCAACGGCGACAACATGGGCCTGATGGCCTGGTGGCTGGACCTGTTCGTGCGCGGGGCCGGCGCGCCCGGCGGCGCCCCCAGCGGCACCGGCACCGGCCTCGACCTGCGCGTCGGCAGCTGGACCTACGCGAGCGACCGCTCCTACGCCGACTTCCTCGAGCTGATGGTGCAGTGGAAGCAGCGCGGCTACTTCTACCCCAACTCGCTGAGCCTGTCCGACGAGGCGGCCCGCGCCTTCTTCGAGCGCGGCAAGTTCGGCATGACCGTCGGCGGCGTGTGGAACCAGCCCGAGTGGACCCAGCACAAGTTCACCGACTACAGCCTGGTCACCCTCCCCTCCCCCGGCCCCACCCCGAAGGCCTATTACTACGCCGACCCGGTCGGCACCGGCGCGTTCGCCGCGGTATCCGCCAGGACCAAGCACCCGCAGCAGGCCTTCCAGTGGGTGGACGCGCTGACCTCGGCCGCCGCCGGACGCCGCTGGGTGCAGGACCTGAACGGCGTCTCGGTCCACCCGGCCGACAACGCCGCCGACGGCATCAACTCCAAGCCCTTCGCCGCCTTCGTCGCCATGACCAAGCAGGAGCTGACCGGCCCGGTGCCGGTGGTCCGCAACCCCGACCTGGCCGGGGTCACCCCGCAGGCCCCCAAGTCCGACATCGGCGACCTGGTCACCGGCGTCTACACCGGCCAGATCAAGGACGTGCGGTCGGCACTGAGCAGCCTGGCCGACCAGAAGGGCCGGCTGCTTTCGACCGCCGTCGCCGCGGTGGCCAAGACCGGCAAGAAGGCCGCCATGTCCGACTACGTCTTCGCCGACTGGGACCCCACCGTGCCGTACACCACCAAGAAGGCCTGAGCGGGGGCCCGATGACCCTCTCCGCTCCCGGGCTCCGGCGCACGCCGGACCCCGCCCGCACCCCGTCCGCTCCCCCGCGCCGCACCGGCCTGCCCGGCCTGCGCCGACGGATCCGGAAGGCCGGCTGGTCCTACGCCTACCTGGCGCCGATGGCCGTGCTGGTCCTGGTCTTCATCGTCTATCCGATCTTCGCCTCGCTCGGCTACACCTTCTACCGGTGGAACGGCATCGGCAGCCCGACGGACTTCGTGGGCCTGGCCAACTTCCGCGAGGTGCTGCACGACTCCATCTTCTGGGGCGCGGTCGAGCACACCTTCGTCTACGCCTTCGTACTGGTCCCGGTGCAGTTGCTGATCGCGCTGATGCTGGCGCTGGTGCTGAACAACCCCAGGCTGCGGTTCCGGATGTTCTTCCGCACCGTCTACTTCGTCCCGGTGGTCACCTCCGCCGCCGTGGTCGGGGTGGTGATGCAGCTGATGCTGTCCAACTTCGGCGACGCGGCCGGCAGCCTGCTCTCCGAGACCGGCCTGACCAGCCGTCACATCGACTGGCTCGGCGACCCGCACACCGCCCTCGCGGTGATCATCGGCATCGGCATCTGGCACACCCTCGGCTACAACCTGGTCTACTTCATGGCCGGGCTGCAGACCATCCCGGCCGAGCTCTACGAGGCCGCGCGGATCGACGGCGCGGGGCCGGTCCACTGCTTCCGCTCCATCACCCTGCCGATGCTGCGCCCGGTCGGCGTGGTCATCGTGGTGCTGGCGTTCATCGGCAGCTTCCAGGTCTTCGACCTGGTGCAGGTGCTCACCGGCGGCGGCCCCTACTTCGCCACCGAGGTCGTCAACACCTATATCTACCACCTGGCCTTCGGCGGCGGCTCCGGCTCCGGGGCGGTCCAGCCCGACGTCGGCCTGGCCTCCGCCGCCTCCTTCCTCTACGGCCTGCTGCTCATCGTCTTCTCCGCCGCGCAGGTGCTGGCCCTGCGCCGACTGGGCCGACGCCGCGCGGGCGCCGCGTTGTGAGAGGTGCTCAGATGTCCACCACCACCCTGAAGGCACGCCGCGGACTGCTCTACCTGGTCCTGACCGCAGGCGGGCTGCTCTGGCTCTACCCGTTCCTGTGGGCCGTCGGCGGCTCGCTCAAGAGCGACGACGCCTTCTTCTCCACCGGGCTCAACCCCTTCACCGCCCACCCGCAGTGGTCCAACTACAGCCAGGCCTGGGACGAGGGGGACTTCAGCCGCTACTTCCTCAACACCGTGCTCTTCGCCGGCGGGACGGTCGTCGTCACCGTGCTGGCCACCTCCATGGCCGGCTACGTCCTGGCCCGTACCGAGTTCCCCGGCAAGAGGCCCGTGCTCGGCCTGATCGGGGCGACGCTGTTCCTGCCGCACGGCTACACCATCATCCCGGTGTTCGACCTCATCCAGCGGCTGCACCTGCTGAACACCCTGTGGGCGCTGATCATCGTGCAGTCCGCCAGCGGCATGGTCTTCGGCACCTTCCTGTTCATGGGCTACTTCTCCACCATCGACAAGGGTCTTGAGGAGGCCGCCCGGGTGGACGGGGCCGACTTCCACCAGGTCTTCTGGCGGATCATGCTGCCGCTGTCCGGGCCGATGCTGGCCACCGTCGGGCTGTTCACCTGCATCAACGCCTGGAACAGCTTCTTCGTCCCGCTGGTGTTCACCCTCTCCCGGCCGGACCTGCACACCCTGACGGTGGGCATGTTCACCTTCCTCGGCGAGAACTCCACGGCCTGGACCCTGGTCTGCGCCGGGTCGGTGATCACCCTGCTGCCCATCGTCGCCGTGTTCCTCGGACTGCAGCGGTACTTCGTCAACGGCTTGGCCGGAGCGGTCAAGTAGGACGCGCGGTGCGGGGCACGGACCGTCAGGTTCCGTGCCCCGCACCGCTGTTCGGCAGCCGTCCGTCAGGACCCGTTGATCAGGGCGACGGCGAGCGCCGGATCGAACGTCCCGGCGGGGGTGCCGGGAGCGGTCCCGCACTGCCCGTCGGAGACCCCCGGGGTCTTCACCCACAGCAGCAGGTCGGCCCCGCCGCCCGCCTGCGGGGCGGTGCCCAGCTTCGCCCCGGACGGGTTGCACCACTCGCCGTCCGAGCCGTTGCCGTTGCGGCTGGTGTCCACCACGAAGTGCGAGCTCCCGCCGAGCGAGGCGTTGACGGAGCCGGCGTAGGTCTCCGAGGAGCCGGTGGTGTAGAAGTTCGACACATTCACCGCGAAGCCGCGGACGTTCGCCACGCCCGCGGCCTTCAGCTCGCTCGCCATGGTCGCCGGGGCCACCCAGTTGGTGTGGCCGGCGTCCAGGTAGGCCCAGGTGTCGGACGCCTTCTTCTGGAACATCTGGGTGGCGAACAGCAGCATCGCGGTCCGCGAGGACTGCTGGGCCGCCGTCAGGCAGCTGTAGTCCGACAGCGCGTCGGGCTCGATCACCACCACGGCCGGACGGCTGCCGATGCCGGCCGCGAAGCCGGAGATCCAGCTCTCGTACGCGCCGACGCTGCTCGCGCCGCCGCCCGAGTAGCCGCCGCACACATCCCGGTCGGGGATGTCGTAGGCGACCAGCACCGGCACCTTGCCGTGGCTGTTCGCCGCGCCGACGTAGCTGCTCACCTCGCTGCCGATGTCGCCGCCGTCGTCACCGAACCAGCGGGCGATCGGCCTGGAGGCGATGGCGGACTGGATGCCCGCCGCCCTCGGGTCGGACGGGTGGGCCGCCACCCAGGCCGCCGGGGCGGAGCCGGGGTTGACGTAGAAGCCGCTCGTTCCCGAGAGCGGGTCGGCGGACGCGCCGGGCGCTGCGCAGAGGCAGATCGCGGCGGCCAGGGCGGTGCTGAGCAGGGCTTTGCCTCGCATGGTGGATTTGTCCTTCCCAGGGTGGTGGGTTGATGCCGCGGTCGGCTCAGTCGGTCCCGGCCGCGAAGCCGGACAGCCAGGCCAGCGACGAGTTCCAGTTGATGGCCAGTTCATTGGTGGAGTACGAGTCGATGTCGTCGAGGTAGCAGGTGGCGGGGGCGCAACCGGCCAGGTCCTGCTGGGCCACTTGGTCCTGCAGCGCGGAGTCCGGGCCGCCGGACATGGTCCCGGGCGGCGGGGTCGGCAGCGCGGGGTTCAGCTGGTTGGCCCAGATCCGGCTCTGCTGGTTGTGGCTGGCCCTGCTGCCGTAGCCGGTGACGAAGGACTGGTTCAGCGCGTTCTGGCCGAGCAGGTAGTCCAGCGCGCCGATCGACGCGTCCCGGTAGACCCTGCGGTGGGTGAGGTCGTACGCGGTGGCGATGATCTGCGCGTCGTCGGCGGTGACGCTGTTGGAGCCCCAGACGTACCCGCCGTCGGAGGGCAGGTTCGGGTTCGGGAAACCCTGCTCCTGCTCGTTCCTGACGAACCGGTCGGCCGTCGCGAGCACCCGCCTGCGCGCGGCGGCGACCAGGGCGAGCGGGAACCGACTCGGCAGCCGGAGGACGGTCAGGTCGGTCAGCGCACTGGTGTCCTGCCAGGAGAAGCCCGCCGTGCTGGTGTGCGCGGTGATGTACCGCAGGTAGCGCGGGTCGTGGGTGGTGGCGTAGAGCTCGGCCGCGGCCCAGGAGAACTCGTCGCTGACGTCGGTGTCGGCGTAGGCCCCGCCGCCGACGTCGTCCACGGCCGGGGCGTAGACCGCCGGGTGGGCCAGCGCGGCCTTCCAGGCGGTGGCGGCAGCGGTCAGGCACTTCGCGGCGAAGGCCCGGTCGTAGCGGGACCAGAGGCGGGCGCACTGGGCCCCGGTGGCGGCCAGGTTCAGCGTGGCCGCGGTGGACGGCGGGTGCAGGTAGCGCGGCTGGGCGTCCTGGTCCGGCCGGGTGGGGATGGCGGTCCAGGCGGCGTCGGTGACCTTGTGGTGCACCATCCCGGCCAGCGGCTGCCCGACCGGGACCTGCATCTCCATCAGGAACTGGGTCTCCCAGCGCGACTCGTCCAGCAGGTCGGGCACGCCGTTGTGGTTCTCCGGGATGCTCATCAGCCCGTCGCCGGCCCCGGCCCGGTCGCCGGTGTGCAGGGCGCGCTCGTAGGAGTCCATCAGCTGCCAGGCCGCGAGGCCGCCGTTGACCACGTACTTGCCCTGGTCTCCCGCGTCGTACCAGCCGCCCCGCACGTCCAACGTGTAGTCGCAGCCGCCGGGTTGGCAGGGCACGCTGGTGTCGCCCCGGTTGGGGGCCGCGCCGAGGTGTCCGGCCGGGCGGGCGTAGGCGGTCCCGGCGTAGGCGGCGTCGATGGCGGTGCCGCTGCGGTCGTCGTAGAAGAAGTCCAGGGCGTCCTTGCGCAGCGCGGCGTAGGGGTCGTCCTCGATGGTGAAGGGGTAGCTGGTGGCGGCGCCGACGGCCAGGGTGTAGCCGGTGCCGGGGGTGCGCACCGCGCTGAAGTCGACGCGGTGGACGTGCTCGCCGGACTCGGCGTCCATGCCGGACACCCGGGTCTCACCGGTGCTGACCACGTTCCCCGAGGCGTCCAGCAGGCTCCAGGGCAGCGGGCTGTCCGACGGGTCGACGATCGAGGCCTGCTTGGGGCCGTCGGTCTCGTAGGCGTACTGGTTGACCCGTACCGGCGAGCCGAAGTCCCGGCCGCCGCCGGGTCCGATCGCGCCGCCGGTCAGCGAGACGCCGCTCAGGCACAGGGTGAACGGCTGGGCCGCTCCGCCCTGCTGGAAGGACAGCTGGCCGTGCAGCCCGCCCACCGGGGCGGTGCCGGAGACGGTGAAGGTAGTGGGCGTGCCGGTGACGGTGAGCGCCTTGTTGAAGGCGGTCGGGTAGGGCGCGGCGGCGAGCTGCAGCACGGCGTGGACGGCGGCGGCGGTGGTGGCTGTCGTGGTGCCGGTCGCTGTCGCGGTGAAGGTCAGCGTGTACTTCTGGCCGGCCTCCAGCGGGACGTCGTTCTGGCCGATCATCGAGCTGTAGACGGCCGTGCCACCGGCCGGGACCTGCGCGCACAGCTGACCGTCCGTCACCGACGAGGGCGTGTTGCCGCTGCTCCACCAGTCGGTCTCGCCGTCGGCGAAGGAGCCGTTGAGGATCCGCTGGTAGTCGGCCGCGTGGGCCGGGACGACATTGAGGGTGATGCTCAGGGCCGAGGCGATACCGACCGCGACCCATCCGGGTCTTTTCGACACACCAGGCTTTGTGGACATACCGGGCCCTTTCAGGGGCAGGGGTCCCGGCTTCGTGCGGCGTCGGATGTTGATGCTGGGGTCCGCCCGTCGCCGCGTCAATGGCTGCGGCGGCAGAACTTTTCCGGCCGCGCCCCCTTCCCAGGCCGGGGCGGCCCGTCCTAGCCTCGGACCGTGCACACTGGGACCGGTTACAGTCATCGCTCCGGACCTCCTGGTTCAGATCCGGCTGGTTGCGGCGTCACCGCACCCGGAGCAGGGGCGCCTGTCGGCCCTTGATTCTGTAACCGGTCCCGGTCCTGTCGTCCACCCGGAAGGGCTCGCCCGCATGACCGTGTTCGACCCGCGTTTCGTCTGGGGTGCCGCCACCTCCAGCTACCAGATCGAGGGCGCGACCGCCGAGGACGGCCGGGGCCCGTCCATCTGGGACACCTTCGCCGCCACCCCCGGCGCGGTCCACGACGGCGAGGACGGGAGTGTGGCGGCCGACCATTACCACCGCTTCGCCGAGGACGTCGCGCTGATGGCCGAGCTGGGCCTGCGCGCCTACCGCTTCTCCATCGCCTGGCCCCGGATCCAGCCCACCGGCACCGGCCCGGCCAACCAGCGCGGCCTGGACTTCTACCGCCGCCTCACCGACACCCTGCTGGACCACGGCATCCAGCCCTGGCCCACGCTCTACCACTGGGACCTGCCGCAGCCGCTGGAGGACCGGGGCGGCTGGCCGGTCCGCGACACCGCCGAGCGCTTCGCCGACTACGCCGTCATCGTCCACGAGGCCCTCGGCGACCGCATCACCCGCTGGACCACCCTCAACGAGCCCTGGTGCTCGGCCTTCCTCGGCTACGCCACCGGCCGGCACGCCCCCGGCCGCCGGGAACCCGCCGCCGCCGTCCGCGCCGCCCACCACCTGCTGCTCGGCCACGGCCTGGCCGCGCAGGCCCTCGCCGACGCCCGGATCGGCATCACCCTCAACCTCACCGACGTCTCCCCCACCAGCGACGACCCGGCCGACCTGGACGCGGCCCGCCGCATCGACGGTCTGCAGAACCGCCTCTTCCTCGACCCCGTCCTGCGTGGCCGCTACCCGGACGACGTCCTGGACGACCTGGCCGGGACCCTGGACTTCGACCACGTCCGCGACGGAGACCTGAAGACCGTCGCCGCGCCGTTGGACTTCCTGGGCGTCAACTACTACGCCCCGATGCTGGTCGGCGCGAGCGCGACACCGAACGACACGGCCTACGTCGGCTCCCCGCGGGTGCGCTTCGCCGGCGGCGGGCGGCCCCGTACCTCCATGGGCTGGGAGATCGACGCCGCCGGCCTGCTGGCGCTGCTGACCCGGCTGCACCGCGAGTACCCGGCCGTCCCGCTCTACCTCACCGAGAACGGCGCGGCCTACGACGACCCGGTGCACGACCCGCTGCGGACCGCCTACCTGCGCGACCACCTCCGCGCCTGCGCCGAGGCCGTGGCCAGGGGCGTCCCGCTGCACGGCTACTTCGTCTGGTCCCTGCTGGACAACTTCGAGTGGTCCCACGGTTACCGGCCGCGCTTCGGTATCGTGCACGTCGACTACGCCACACAGCGGCGCACCCCCAAGGACAGCGCCCGCTGGTACGCCGAGGTGATCCGCCGAGGCGGCCTGAGCGACAGCGACCACGCAGCAGAGGAGACCCCCGTCCGATGACCGGCCGTCAGCCCACACTGGACCAGGTGGCACGGCTGGCCGGCGTCTCCAAGGGCACCGTCTCCCGGGTCCTGAACAACCACCACCACGTCAGCGCCGCGTCGCGCCACGCCGTGGAGAGCGCCATCGCCGAGCTCGGCTACGTCCCCAGCGTGGCGGCGCGCTCGCTGGCCACCCAGCGCCGGGGCGCGGTCGTCCTCGCCATCTCCAGCGACGACCCCGCGCTGTTCGCCAACCTCTTCTTCGCCGAGGTGATCACCGGTGTCAACGAGGTGATCGAGAGCACCGACCTGGAACTGCTGCTGATCCTGGCCGCCTCCGACCGGGGCCGGGAGCGGCTGGCCCGTACCCTGCAGTCACGCGGCGCGGACGGGGTGATGCTGCTCGCCCTGCGCGAGAACGACCCGCTGGCGAAGGTGGCCGAGTCGGGCGGCGTGCCGGTGGTCCACGGCGGTCGCACCTCCCACCCCGACTCGCGCTGGTACGTGGACGCGGACAACCGCGGCGGCGCCCGCCAGGCCGTGGAGCACCTGGTCTCGCTGGGCCGCCGCAACATCGCCACCGTCACCGGCCCGCTGGACCTGCACGCCGGCACCGCCCGCTACCTCGGCTACCGCGAGGCCCTGTCCCTGGCCGGGCTCCCCGACCACCGGGTCGCCCACGGCGAGTTCGGCGAGGCCGGCGGCGCCGCGGCCACCCGGCAGCTGCTCGCCGCCCACCCCGACCTCGACGCCCTCTTCGTCGCCTCCGACGCGATGGCCGTCGGCGCGCTCCAGGTCCTCCGCGAGCACGGCCGCCGCGTCCCCGAGGACGTCGCCGTGGTCGGCTTCAACGACATCGCCGCCGCCCGGCACACCGACCCCAAGCTCACCACGATCCGCCAGCCCATGGTCGCCCTGGGCCGCGAGATGACCCGGATGCTGATCCACCTGATCAACGGTCAGCAGGTCAGCCCGCTGATCCTCCCCACCGAACTCGTCATCCGCGAATCCGCGTAGCCGGCCCCGCGCAGGCCGGCGCCTCGTCAGCCGCCGGCGTAGAGGGTCGCGACGGCGGTCGCCCCGATCACCGTCTCGGCGCGGCTCCAGGACCAGCCGCCTTCGGCGACCAGTGAGCGCCATGCGTCGGGACCGAACCAGAGCCAGAGCAGGTCGGCGGTCTCCCCGGCGTCGTAGAGCGGACGCGGCGTCAGCGCGTGCAGGTGGCGCGCGGCGTCGCCCAGTGCCGCACGGTAGTCGCGGGTGGCTCGCTCCCACAGCGCGGCGCCGTCCTCGTAGACGGGCAGCGCCAGCCGAACGGCCTCGTGCACGGTGGACTGCGTCTCATTGCCCGCGCGGGTTCCGGCCGCCAGCGCCGCGAGGACCTCACGCGGGTCGCTCAACTGCGACACCCGCCGCATCGCCGCTTCGTAGCGGGACCCGGCCACTCCCGCGTCAACGATGCGGTCCATGATCTCGCGCTTGCTGCCGACGCTCGCGAACACGGTCTTCGGCGACACCCCCGCCGCGGCGGCGATGTCCGCGACGGTCACCAGACCGTAGCCGCGCCGGGCGAACAGCTCCGTCGCGGCGTGCAGGATCGCCTCGCGGGTCCGCACCGCCGCCTGCTCCCGCAACGGGGAGGCATAGGCACGTTTGGGAGTCGGCATGACAGGCAGACTACCCGCCAGGTGCTTTGATTGCCTCATCAACCAATTCAATAGGCGTGTGATAACCTCAATTTCTGAGATCCCCTCATCAGCCGAGGAGTTGCCATGCAGGGCACCGTCACCGCCACCGCGTCCGCCCTCTTCACGATCCTGGAGACGGGCGACCCGGCGCTCGCGGCCGACGTCGTCGGCATCGGCTTCCACAACCGGGAGGCGGTCAACTCCCCCGCCGCCTGCGCGATCCCCGGACCGGCCGGGGTGCTCGCCTCCAGTGCCTGGATGCGCTCCGCGTTCACCGGCCTGCACTTCCCGATCCTCGGCACGGCCACCGACGAGGAGCGGGACCAGGTGTACGTCCGGCTGCGCATGCGGGGACGGCACACCGGGCCGTTTGTGCTCTTCCGCGACGGAAAGCTGGACAAGGCCGTGCCGCCGACCGGCCGTGAGATCGACTTCGAGCAGATCCACGTGCTGACCATGCGCGACGGAAAGGTGGTGGAGCACCAGGCCGTCCGCGACGACATGACCATGCTCGGCCAGCTCGGCGTCTTCCCGCCCGCCCCCGCCCTCGCCGCCCGGCTGGCCGGCTGGAAACTCACCGGCCGCGACCGGCGGGCGGCCACCGCCGTCTCCGCGAGCGCCGCCGAGGCAGCCGCCGGGTTCGGGGCCGCGTAGCCCCGCGACCTCGCCGACAACCCTCGGGGGCAGGTAACCCGCGCATCGAGTCCCGGGGCGCGTTACCGGGAGACCGGTTCGGCGGCGGACGACGGCCCCGCCGACGGCTGCGGCTGCGGCTGTCCGGGCAGCAGCTGGTGCCGGCGCAGCGCGACCAGCGTTCGCAGCGCGATCGCGCCGACCAGCGCGCTCACGGCGGCCAGCACGAGGTACTGCCAGACCTGGTAGCCGCTGGGGCGCAGCGCGTTCAGCCAGTGCAGGGCGGCCGTGGCAACCGCGGCCCAGCTGAAGGTGAAGGCCCAGGTGCTGGGCATGAAGGGCAGCGCCAGGTAGCCGGGCAGCAGGCGCAGCTGGGCCAGGACCATCAGCAGGCCGTATCCGCCCAGGAACGCGGCGGTCGCGTCGATGTGGTCGCCGTGCAGGGCGAAGTAGGCGAGACTGGCGACCGCCGCCGGGGCCACCTCGATGGCCAGGGTGGGCATCAGCGGCGCGGGCAGCCGGGGGCGGAAGAACAGTCGGCCCAGGATGATCGAGCCGAGCACCAGCCAGCAGACGATGCCCAGGCCGAACATCGCCTCGGCCAGTCGCCGCTGCCCCACGGCCGCCGCCCCGGCCGAGGCGAGCAGGCCGCCTGCCACGGTCGGCAGGAAGTACCCGGGGTGGAACCGGTCCAGGTCCAGGCCCCCGCCGTACATCCACTGCCCCGTGAACCAGGCCCCCAGCAGCACCGTCAGGGCGAGGAACACGTCGAACAGCACCCGCCCGGCCTGCGGGGCGTGCGGGTACAGGCCTTCGACGGCCAGCAGCATCGGCGTGATCACGGCCAGGGACGCGAAGGGGGCCGCGACCGGGTCCAGCAGGTCGCGGCCGAACCCGGCGCGGTCCCGGCCCAGGTACCTCAGGTAGGCGGCCAGGACCGCGGCCCAGACCAGCGCGGCCACGGCGAACAGGACCGTCGCCACGGCCTGCGGCGCCCGGCCGTACTCGGACGCCAGTTGCCAGCTGCCGGCCAGACCGGCCAGACCGAACGGCATCGCGAAGAAGTTGAGGGGGATGCGCTGAGCCGCCATGACCGTGACTCCAAGGTAGGGACCGGCCGGAACCGGACCGGTCACCCTCAGGTTCCTCCGGCGGCGGCTCGCGAAAAAGCACCAGTCTCCGATGCCACTCATCGTCCATGCCTCTCAATCGGGAGGCCCGGGGCTATTCTTCGATGATGGAGTTCCGGCAGCTGGAAGCCTTCGCCGCGGTCGCGAGCGAACTGCACTTCGGGCGCGCCGCGCAGAAGCTGTACGTCAGCCAGCCCACGGTCAGCGAACTCGTCCGACGGCTGGAGCGGGAACTGCACACACCGCTGTTCACCCGGACCACCCGCCGAGTGGCCCTGACCGCGGCCGGCGTCGAACTGCTGCCCTACGCCAAATCCATCCTGGCCGACGCCACCGCGGCGACCGCGGCCGTGCAACGGGTCACCGAGGGCCAGGGCGGCACCGTCCGGGTGGGCCTGACCCCGCCGGCGGCACCGGTCCTGGCCCCGCACCTGGTACGGGCCTTCCAGCGGTCGGCCCCGCGGGTCACGGTGCGGCTGGAGCAGATGTGGCTGCCGACCCTGACCGAGGCCGTCATCACCGGCGCCGTCGACGTCGCCCTCAGCTGCGGCCTGCCGCCGGACCCGCACCAGGGCCACGGCGACGGCGATGTGGTGAGCGCCGTGTGCGCCGCCGAGCCGCTCCTGGTCGGGCTGCGCCCGGAGCACCGGTACGCGGGCCAGGCAGCGGTGAGCCTGGAGGACCTCGCCCACGACGTGCTGGGCGCCACCCGCGTCGGCCTCTTTCCGGCCTGGGCGCTCGCCCAGCGACAGGCCCTGGAGGCCGCCGGAGTACACCCGCCCGCAGTCGACCTGCTGGACACCGACCTGGCCGCGACGCACTGGTTCGCCCAGCCCGAGGTCGACTGGATCCTGCTGATCGGCTCGCTCGCCAGCAGCCACACCGAAACCGTGGTCCTCCCGGTCGCCCCGAGCCGCCCGGTGCCCTTCACCCTGCGGTGGAATCCCGCCCGCGCCCAGCCCGCGGCCGTGGCCGCCTTCGTCCACACGGCGCTGAGCACCGACCCGCCCGCAGGCTGGTCATCCCCGTCAGACACCCCCTAGCGGCCGGACTCCTCGAGGGCGACGTGTCCGGCGTCGGCGGTGGCCTGCTTCTGCGCGGCGGCGGGTGCGGCCGTGCCGCAGAAGACCGGGTTCAGTACCCGTCGCTCCGCGGCGAAGACGGCGGAGTTGTTGGAGGCGTTGGCCGAGACGGTCACCTGACGGGATCCGTCCTTGGTGGTGTAGGCGTAGGTCTGGTAGCCCTCGATGATGCCGTCGTGGCCGTAGACGCTGATTCCGCAGGAGAGCTTGTACTGCCGCATGCCCAGGCCGTAGCCGCTGGTGGAGTCGACCGGCCTCATCGTCTCCATCTGGGTCAACTGCGCGGCCGGCAGCAGCTTCCCGGTGGTCAGCGCCCGCAGGTAGCGGTTCAGGTCCGCGGTGGTGGATATCAGCGCGCCGGCGCTCCAGAGCCAGGAGGCGGTCTGGTTGGTCGCGTCGAACAGCGGCTTGCTGCGCACGTCCTGGGTCAGGTAGCCGATGGCGTGGGCCGCCGGGAGGGTGGTCTTCGGCACGACGAAGGCGGTGTGGGTCAGGCCCAGCGGGGTGAGGATCCTCCGCTGCAGCGCCGTCGCGTAGGGAAGGCCGGTCATCTTCTCGACCAGCAGACCGAGCACCACGAAGTTTGTGTTCGAGTAGCTGTACCTGCTGCCCGGCTTGAACTGCGAGCCGTGCTTGACCGCCATTGCGACCAGGGTCTTCGGCTGGTAGGTCCGGTAGCGGAACTTCTGGTAGCCGGTGACGGTGCCCCCGGTGAGCAGGTCGTCGGTGTAGTCGTACAGACCGCTGGTGTGGTTCAGCAACTCCCGGACGGTGATCGGCGACCGCGCGGGCAGCACCCCGGCCGGCAGGTACTTGGACGCCATGGTGTCGAGGGCGACCTTCTTCTGCCCGACCAGTTGCAGGACGAGCACCGCGGTGAAGTCCTTGGTGATGCTGCCGACCCGGAACTGACCGGTCGGGCTGACCGCCGTCCCGGCGGCGATATTGCCCCGGCCGAGCGAGACGGTGGACACCTTGGTGCCGTGGAGGTCGTCGACCCGCGCGAAGACACCCGGGGACCCCGCCCTGACGACAGCCTGCAGCGAAGCCTTCAACGCCGTCAGATTCGGAGCCGGGGCGGCAGCCGCGTCGGCCCGGGCCGGAAGCTCGGCCGCCAGGACGGCCGCGAGCGCCCCGACGGCCGCCACACCCAGTACGGTCCGCCGAGCAGCGCGGGTACGACGTCGATGCACGAGAAGTCTCCAGTTCAACCGAGTTGGCGCACAGCATGTCAGAGACCCGAATCCCCCGGGGGGGTTCTCCTGCCCGTCAGGCCGACGCGGCGGTCCGCCCGTTGCCTTCGCACCGCACGGGCAGGGCGCGCCACGCCGCGGGGTCGGCCGGGTCGGCGGGGGATCCGGTGTGCAGCACGTAGTGGTGCGGGGCCATCGCGGCGGGACGCCCCGGCAGCGCGGCCACGCACGCGGTATGGATCCGCGCCGGGTCGGCCGCCCCCGCGGCGAGGTGGCAGACCAGGCGGTGGCCGAGGCGCTCGTCGGGTTCGGCGACCACGAGGAAGGGTGGCGGGCCGGCGGCGCCGGGCCGGGCGAGGACCTGGGTGAGCACGTGGGCGAGCAGTTCGTCGACCTCGGCCCCGTCGATCCAGCAGCCGTCGGAGCGCAGCCAGCGGGGGCCGCGGGCCACCGGGGGCAGGCCGGTGAGCTCCTCGATCTCCTGGAGTTTGACGTCGCCCCGGGCCGCCTCGATGAGCAGGACGGCGAGTCCGCGGCCGAACAGTTCCGCGTCCGGCGCGGCGAGCCGGGCCGGATTCGCCCACAGCGACAGGTCGAGTTCACCGTCGAGGCGGAACACCCAGAGCATCAGGTCCACGGCGAGCGGTTCGTCCGGCAGCCGACTGAGCTGGATCTGCTGGGCGGGGTCGCGCGGGTCGGCGCCGCCGCGCAGCACTCCGCCGTCCAGGCCGAGCGGGCTGAGGTCGTTGAAGACGCAGTCGCGGGCGTAGCGGGTTCCGCGTTCGCATCCGACCCGGTCGATCGTCGTCCACAGCTCCTCGGAGTCGAACCAGCTGTGCGGGTAGGCGAGTTGGGTCCGCTTGCGGACCCGGCGGGCCAGTGCCTCGAAGCCGTCGTCGGCGCCGACCGGCAGCGTGAACAGCGCGTCCTGCGCCACCGTGCCGACGTAGTCCGTGAGTTCGGGCAGATACCGGTTGGCCGACAGGGTGGTGACCACGGCCTGCCGGTGGCCGGTGCGGTGGGCGGTGAGCGCCGACAGGGCCGTCAGTACCAGGGAGGACCGGGAGACGCCGGTCCGTTCGGTGAGCACGTCCAGGGCCGCCGCAGCCGCCTGCGAACGGATCCGCAGCCGCGGCGTCCAACCGGCCCGGGCGGCGGGGCTCACACCGCCAACCGGCCCTGCGGCGGCGGGAGTCGGCGGCACCGCGAACATCGCCTGCGGGATGGTCGCCAGCTGTCCGGCCCAGTACCGCAACGACGCCGCGGCCCGGCGCTCGCCCTCCGGGGAGCGTTCGAGGTGCGCCAGGTCGACCGGCCGGGTCGCGGCGGGCGCCGGCAGCGGCTCTCCGGCCAGCAGCGCGAGCCATTCGCGGCGCAGCAGGCCGAGCGAGGTCGCGTCCACGGCGGCATGGGAGAGGACGAGTACCAGGTGGGCCGGACGCCCCTCGTCCGTGACCAGGGCCGCGCGAACCGGGTGCTCGACGGCCGGGTCGAAGCGGACCGCCCGCCACCGGAGCCCCAACTCCTCGGCGAACAACGCCGGATCACCTTGGGCGGCATAGACCCGTAAGGCCGTCTCGCTTTCCGCGTGCACCAGTTGGCGCGGTTCGGGCCCGACGGGGAAGGTGGTGCGCAGCGACTCGTGGCGCAGCCGCAGCGCGGCGAGGAGGTCGGCGACGCGCCCGGGGCCGATACCCGCCGGAAGCTCCCACACCACGTGCATATTGATGTGCGCCGGTTCGTCGGCGGCGATGCAGCGCAGCATGTTCGCCTGCCCCTGCGTGAGCGGTCCGCTGCGTGCCGAACCCCCCGACAGGCGGACCGTGACGTCCGGGCCCCTTCCCGGCACAACGGCACCATGGTCGAACTCCCCCATGATCTCCGCCATCGCGGACACCCCCTCCCCAATTGGTACAGACCTATCCTGCCGTTTGGGGCGGCTATTGGTCCAGACCTACCTAGAATCCAGGCGTCGCTCCAGACCGCGCGCCCGTGGCCGGATCGGGGCCGTCGGCCCTCCCTGCCCACGGGGCCGCCCTGCCACCGCCATTGGAGAACCATGCACCAGAGCACACCCGTCCGCTCCGCGCCGCCCGCAACCCTGGTCGGGCCGGACCGCCCGCTGCCGGCGACCACCGTCCTCGGCCGCTTCGAGAGGTGCGCCGCGGAGACACCCGACGCACCTGCGGTGAGCTGCGGCGACCGGCGGCTCAGCTACCGGGAGCTGGACACCGCGGCCGAACGGCTCGCGGCCGGGCTGCGCGGACGGGGAACAGGTCCGGGCCGAGCGACGGCGGTACACCTGGGCCGCGAGGTGGACCTCGTGGTCGCCCTGCTCGCAGTCTGGAAGTCCGGCGGCGTCTACCTCCCGCTCGATCCCGGTCTGCCCGCCGACCGGATCGCCTTCCTGCTGCGGGACGCGCAGGCCGAACTCGTCCTCACTGGACCGGAACCGACGGCCCGTCAGCTGCCGGACGGGGTCACCTCGGCCACGGTCGACGAACTCTCCGCCTTCTCCGCCGGCCCGGGAGCAGCCGCCGCAGCCCAGCCACTCCGCCCGGACATCCCGGCCTATGTCATCTACACCTCCGGCTCGACCGGTCGGCCCAAGGGCGTCCGCGTGGGTCATCGTTCACTGCTGAACGTGGTGCTGGAACTCGCCGCCGCGATGCCCTGCGGGCCCGGCGACCGCTGGCTGGCGATGGCGGCACCGGGCTTCGACATCTCCATGGCCGAGCTGACCGTCCCGCTCGCCACCGGGGCGGAACTCGTGCTCACCGGCGAGGAGTTGCCGCGCGACCCGCGGGCACTGGTCCGGCTCGTGCGGGAAAGCGGCATCACCCGGATGCAGGCGGTCCCGTCCCAGTGGCGGCTGCTGCTCGACGCGGGGTTCGACGCCCCGGACCTGGTCGCGATGACCGGCGGCGAGGCGCTCACCGTGCCCCTCGCCCGTGCGCTGCGCTCCCGGGTGGCCGGACTGTTCAACGGCTACGGGCCGACCGAGACGACCGTGCTGTCCACGCTGTGGCGGGTGCCGGAGCAGGTCACGGACATCTCGATCGGTCTCCCGATCGCCAACACCCGGCTGTCCCTGGTGGACGACCGTCTGAGAGCGGTCGCCCCGGGCGAGGCGGGCGAGTTGTGCATCGCGGGCGCAGGCGTCTCGCTCGGCTACCTGAACCGGGCGGAGCTGACGGCCGACCGGTTCGTCGCCGAACCAGGCGGCCCCGCCGGGGCGTTGAGGTACCGGACCGGCGACCGCTGCCGCCTGCGGCCGGACGGGCTGCTGGAGTTCGTCGGCCGGACCGACGACCAGGTGAAGATCCGCGGCCAGCGGATCGAACTGGGCGAGGTGGAAGCCGGGTTGGCCGCGATGCCGGGCCTCGACGGAGCGGTGGCCGCGGTCCACGACCAGGGCGCCGAGGGAACAGCACTCGCCGTGTATGTGGTCGCCAGGGCCGGAGCGCCCGCCCCGAGTCCGGCCCAGGTACGGGAGTTCGGGCGGACCGTGCTGCCGTCCGCGATGGTGCCGAGCCTGGTGGTCGTACTGGACCGCTTCCCGCTCACCCCGAACGGCAAGGTCGACCGGCGTGCGCTGCCCGCCCCGACCGGGGCCGGGGCCGGGGCTGGGGCCGAGCCGACGGACACGGACTCCGAGCCGACCGCGACCACCCTGCTCACCGAGGTCAGTGAGATCTGCCGCGAGATACTGGGCGTCGAGCGGGTGCTGCCGGGCGACGACCTCGCCGACCTCGGCGGCCACTCGCTGACCATGATGCAGATCGCCGGCCTGATGCGAGCGCGCTGGAACGTCGACATACCGGTGGAACTGTTCTTCGAGTACGACACGGTGGCCGAGCTGGCACAGGCGATCGGCCGGATCAGAACCGGTGCCGACGCCCCCTGACCCGCCGTACGCAGCCGTCGTCAGACGCCGAGCGAGCGTCCGATCATCTCCTTCATGATCTCGTTGGTCCCGCCGTAGATCGGCATCATCCGGGTGTCCAGGAAGGCTCGGGCCACCGACTGCTCCCTCATATAGCCGTAGCCGCCGTGGAGTTGGAGGCAGCGGTCGACCACCCGCTTCTGCAGGTCGGTGGTCCACCACTTGGCGCGGGCCGCCGTGACCGGATCGCGGCGGCCCGCGTTGTGGTCCAGCACGCAGGTGTCGATGTAGCTGCGGGCGATCTCCAACTCGGTCGACATCTCCGC
Source organism: Streptacidiphilus alkalitolerans (assembly GCF_042511045.1). Classification (NCBI taxonomy): domain Bacteria; kingdom Bacillati; phylum Actinomycetota; class Actinomycetes; order Kitasatosporales; family Streptomycetaceae; genus Streptacidiphilus; species Streptacidiphilus alkalitolerans. The sequence continues at coordinate 264,068 of NZ_JBHEZX010000009.1, read as the reverse complement.
CAGTTCGAACCGTATGTGCTGGAAGCCGCCGATCGGGCCGCCGAAGGCCGTACGGGTCCGGCAGTACTCGAGGGTCTCGGCGAAGACGGTCTCGGCGCCCGCGACCGCGCTGGCCGCGATGCTCAGCCGCTCGCGCGGGAGGTACTCCATCAGATGGCGCAGTCCGCGGTTCGAACGGCCGAGCAGGTTGGCCGCCGGGACGCGGACGGCGTCGAAGAAGAGCTCCGCGGTGTCCTGCGCGTGCCGGCCAATCTTCTCCAGCGGTCGGCCGCGTTCGAAGCCGGGCATCCCGCGCTCCACCACCAGCAGCGAGATGCCGCCGCGCAGCCGGTCCGCCGGGTCGGTCTTCGCTGCGACGATCACCAGGTCGGCATGGATCCCGTTGGTGACGAAGGACTTGGAGCCGTTCAGCACATACGCGTCGCCGTCCCGGACGGCGCTGGTGGTGATCCCCTGGAGGTCGCTCCCCGCGCCGGGTTCGGTGAGGGCGATCGCGGTGACCAGGTCGCCGGAGCAGAATCCGGGCAGCCAGCGGGCCCGCTGCGCGGGAGTGGCCAGTTGGTTCAGGTAGGGGGCGACCACATCGTTGTGCAGGCCGAAGCCGATCCCGGTCGCGCCGGCCCGGATCAGTTCCTCCCCCAGCAGCACGGGATACCGCAGGTCGTCGGTTCCCCCGCCGCCGAACTCCGGGGCCACGTCGAACCCGAGCAGCCCCGCCTTCCCCGCCGTGCGCCAGACCTCGCGGTCGACCATCCCGGCCCGCTCCCAGTCCGCGTGGTACGGGGTGACCTCCCGGGCGACGAAGGTACGCGCCATCGCGGCGAACTCCCGGTGCTCGGGGTCGAGGAGGTGGTCCTGCATCTGAGCTGCTCCCTTTCGGCGGGCGCAAGAGGTCTAGACAACCCACGCGCCGTCGAAGCGTAGCGTTCACCACGGTGACCCCGCAGCCGGAAGCACCGCGGGGTCACCCACCGGTATCCGGGCCTGCGCCTCCCGGCAGACCCCGGGCCGCCGCGGTCAGCTGTGAGCGACGGTCAGGGCGTAGAAGGCGACCCGTGCGCCCTTGGTGGTGCTGCTGGAGGACGACTGGTTGTAGGAGCCGGCCTTGAAGTACATCTTGTACGGGTTGAAGGACGACGGGATCGTATAGGTGGTGGTCGACCCGTTGACCGTCAGCTTGAGCGTGTGGGCGCCCGACTCGACGATGGTGTACGACCACTTCGTGCCCACCGCGACATGGCCCACGGTGTGCAGGGTCTGGCCGCCCGTGGGCGAGTCCTCGATGCCCACCTTGATGTCGCCGCTGCTGTTGTAGTACAGCTCCAGCAGCGGCTTGGTGGAGGATCCGCCGGTGCCGAGGTGGATCTGCCCGACCGTCACATTGGCGGTCACGGAGACGACGCGCAGCGTGGCGTTCAGGGTGTTCGTACCGCCCAGCGCCCAGTTCGCGGCGCTGCCGCTGGAGTTCATCTCCCGCAGCTCGGAGCGCGCGAAGTTGGAGTTGGCGGTGGTCACGCCCTTCTCCGGGGCCCAGAAGGTCATCGCCCCGTCGGACTTGTCGGTGTAGAAGTACGAGTCCTGGAACCCGCCCGAGCCCTGCAGCCGCGAGGAGGAGATGGTGGTGGGCGAGCCCGGGGAGCCGACCGGCTCCTGCAGCTCCCACACCTTCAGGTTGAAGTTGCCACCCGGCGCCACCGTGGTGCTGAGGTTGGCGGCCAGCGGCGCGGCGGTGGACGCCTGGGCGCTGGCGGTGCTGAGCAGGCCGATCGTGCCCGCCACGGCTGCGCCGGTGGCAGCCGCGACTATCTTGGTGCGACGCTTCATGAGAGGTCCTTGTGTGGTGGGGGTGTGATGGTGCGGATGTGACGTCGAGCAGCCCGGTTGTGGGGTTTTCCGAGAAGCTCTTGACCAGGTGTCAGTACCGCCGGGGCAGCGTGTGAGCACCCCTCCTACGGACATGTATGTGAACGGGAATCATGTCCATGTTGCCTTGGCCACGCTAGGACGGGTGACCCGCAGAGCGCAAGCATCCGTGCGCGATCATTAGGAAACTTTCCTTACGACCTTGACGTAGTGTCTCGATCGCTAGTTAACTCTGGCGCGACAGAGATCGACCATTCCGTCCCGGCGGGCGCCTTCGGGCGCGGAACCGCCCAGCACCCCCACATCAGCGCACCCGTCTGACCCCAATTCCCTTGGCACAGCAGGCTCCTGACGTCTTCAGGCGCCTGCGGCGCGGACGGGGCGCCGATCATCCGCGGAAGAACCCCACACTTCCGTCTGCACCAGGAGGACATCTGTGACATGGTCACGTAGAAAGAGGATGCTCGTCGCCTCCACGCTGCCGGTGGCAGCGATGGCGATGACCTTCTCCACCACCGCCTCCTCCGAGGCCGCCTCCAGCTTCCCGGCGCACTACGCCGCGCCGTACCTCTACATCAACAGCGGCAACGCCGGTGACATGGCCGCCGACCTGGCCGCCACCGGGCTCAAGAACTACACCCTGGCCTTCCTGGTCCCCAAGTCCGGCTGCACCCCGCAGTGGGGCGCCGGCGGCTCGGTCGGGTCCTTCACCTCGCAGATCAACACGCTCAAGGCGGCCGGCGGCAACGTCATCCCCTCCTTCGGCGGCGAGCCCGACGGCAACAACCCCAACGAGATAGCCCAGACCTGCACCTCGGTCACCTCGTTGACGGCCGCGTACGCCAACATCGTCAGCACCTACGGGGTCAACCGCCTGGACTTCGACATCGAAGGCAGCGTGATCGACGACACCGCCTCCAACACCCGCCGCAACCAGGCCCTGGCCGCCCTCCAGGCCCAGAACCCCTCGGTGGAGATCGACTACACCCTCGCCGTCGACCCCAGCGGTCTGCCGACGGAGCAGCTCAACCTGCTCAAGGACGCCAAGAGCAAGGGCGTCAACGTCAACCTGGTCAACATCATGACCATGGACTTCGGCGACGGCCAGAACGCCTACAACGACGCCATCTCCGCCGCCAAGGCCACAGCGACCCAGCTCGCCAGCCTCTACGGGATCTCCACGGCCGCCGCCTACGGCAAGATCGGGCTCACCCCGATCGCCGGACAGAACGACGACAACGAGAACTTCACCCAGGCCAACGCCACCTCGCTGGAGAGCTTCGCCGCCACCAACGGCGTCCAGGAGCTGTCCTTCTGGGAGGTCGACGGCTACGACAAGGGCACCGGCTACGCCTACTCCCGCACCTTCAACAAGATCACCGGCGGAACCACCACTCCCCCGCCGCCCCCGCCCACCGGCGGTGGCCAGATCACCGGCTACGGCGGCAAGTGCGTCGACGTCGCCGCGGCCAGCAACGCCAACGGCACCGCCGTGCAGCTCTACACCTGCAACGGCACCACCGCCCAGCAGTGGGCGTCCTCCAACGGGACGCTCCAGGCCCTGGGCAAGTGCATGGACGTGACGTCCGCCGGCACGGCGAACGGTTCCAAGGTGCAGCTCTACGACTGCAACGGGACCGCCGCGCAGCAGTGGACCCACCAGTCCAACGGTGAACTGGTGAACGCCGGGTCGGGCAAGTGCCTCGACGCGACCGGACCCAGCTCCGCCGACGGCACCCGGCTGCAGATCTGGACCTGCTCCGACAGCGCCAACCAGCAGTGGACCCTGGCCGGCTGACCGTCCGCGTCCGCATCGGACGAGCCCCGGACCGCCCTCCACGGCGGTCCGGGGCTCGTCCCTTTTTTCCCAGCAGGTCCGCTCCTGCAAACGGGGGAATTCTGACGATCAGCGCTCTTATCAGCGCTTATGATCCACTTTCGTGATCAAGAGTCAGAACCCCCGAACACACAGCAGTGACACGGCCGAAGTCATCGTCCTCGGCGCCGGGCCCGCCGGGTTGGTGCTGGGAAACCTCCTCCTCGCGAGCGGAGTCGACTGCCTCGTCGTGGAGCGCGCCGACCGCGAACAGGTGCAGACCCGGGCACGCGCCGGGTTCCTCGCCGCCAACACCGTACGGATCCTGGACCGCCACGGCCTGGCGGACGGTCTGCACCGCCATGGACGTGAGCACACGGTGTGCGAGTTCCGCACCGAGGACGGCCGCTTCCGCCTGGACTACGGCGCGCTGGGCCTGGGCGAGCGTCATACCGTCTACCCGCAGCAGGAGTTGGTGCGGGATCTGCTGACCCGCTACCTCGACGCCGGCGGGCGGATCAGCTTCGGAACCGAAGCGGTCGCCGTCGTCGGAGCAGAAACCTTACGTCCGACGGTCACGGTGCACGACACCGACGGCCGCCCGGCCCGATGGCAGGCCAGATACGTGGCCGGCTGCGACGGACGGCACGGCGCGGCCCGGCGCTCCCTGCCGACCTGCGCGGTGCGACGGCACCACCGGGACCACGGCGTCTCCTGGCTCGGCCTGCTCGCCGAGGCGCCGCCGAGCCTGGACGCCGTGGGCTACGCGGTCCACGGCCGCGGCTTCGCCGGGCACATGGCCCGCACCCCCGAGGTCACCCGCTACTACCTGCAGTGCGAGCGCGGAGAAGCCGCCGACGCCTGGTCCGAGCAGCGCATCTGGGACGAACTGGCGCTGCGTATGCGCAGCTCCGAGTACGGCGAGCTGCACCGCGGCCCGATCGTCCAGCGCACCGTCGTCGACCTGGAGTCCGACGTGCTGGAGCCGCTGCGGTACGGCTCGCTGCTCCTGGCCGGCGACGCCGCGAGCCTGCTCAGCCCGTCGGCCGCCAAGGGCGCCAACCTCGCGGTGCTGGAGGCGGAGCTCCTGGCCGAGGCCCTGGTGGACGACCTCAGGCGCGGCGACGGGACGGCCCTCGACCACTACTCGGCCAGGTGCCTGGCGCACATCTGGCGGGCGCAGGCCTTCTCGCACTGGATGATCCGGCTGCTGCACGGACCGTCCGGCTCGGACCCCGACTCCCTCTTCCACAACTCCCTGCGACGTTCCCGCGTCGAGTCCCTGCGCGTCTCGCGCAGCCAGCAGGACTGGTTCGCCGAACAGTACGTGGGCGTATGACAACCGTCCCGCCGACCACTGTCCCACCGACGACCGTCCACCCCGATGCCGAGACCAAGGATGCCTTAGCGATGACGCCCACCCTCCCCACCGACGCCGACCGCCTGCGAGCGGCGGTCGACTTCGTCCGGGGACAGGACACCGCCGCGCTGCTCTCGCTCCTGCTGCCCGACCTGGACGCCCTGGAACTGCGGGCGCTGGCGGACCGCTGCCGCTTCTCGCACGCCGCGCTGCTCGTCTTCCCCGCGGAGCAGGCGGCTCTGCGGGCCGATCTGGCCGGCTGCGGCCTGGCCGCCGACACCGCCGCGCACCCCAGCGTCGTGGTCAGGGAACGGCTGGCCAACCGCCACGGTCGGGACACGGCCGACCTCGAGGTCCACATCCTCCGTCCGCCGGTGCTCGGCCCGGACGGCGAGCCCCGCACCGTCGAGGTGTTCGCGCTGACCGTCCCGCCGGGCTCCGACCTGGCCGGCATCGCCGAGCACGAGCGCGCCCGGCAGCACGAGGCGCACCTCGCCTTCGAGGTCGACCACCCCGATCCACTGGTCCTGCGCGGCCTGCGCGCCGTGCTGGCCGAGCACGGCACCACCCCCGACGGCGGCGGCTACAACGCGCACGAGGACGGCACGGTCTTCTACTTCACCGCCCCCGCCGAATCCAAGGCCGGATACCGGCGGGTCGAGCTCTACGCGCCCGGCGAACACCAGGAGGTACTGGCCGCGCATCTGGAGGAGTCCCGGGCCCGCGGCCATGCGGAAACGCTCCTGCATCTGCTCACCGGAGCCTGGACCACCCAGGCCCTCGCGGTCTTCGCGGAGCTGCGGGTGCCCGACGCCATGGACACCGGCACCGCCACCGGAGCCGGCCCGCTGGCGCGGGCCCTCGGCGCGGAACCGGAGAACCTGGAGCGGCTGCTGCGCTATCTCGCGATGCTGGACGTGGTCACCGAACACCCCGAGGGCTTCCGGCTCACCGAACGCGGCGCCCTGCTGCGCGCGGGAGTCCCCGGCTCGCTGCGACCGCTCGCCCTGATGTACGGCGGCGCCTTCTACCAGTCCTTCGCGAGCCTGGACCACACCGTGCGCACCGGCGAGGTCGGCTTCGAGCACCGCTTCGGCGAGAACCACTTCGACCACTTCGCCCGCCATCCCGAACTCGCCGAGCTGTTCGACCAGTCCATGGCCGCCAGCTCACGCATGTTCGAACCGCTGGCCGCACACCCGGTCGTCCTCGGCGCCGCCCGGGCAGCGGCCCCCGGGACGGTCGTCGACGTCGCGGGCGGGAACGGGCAGCTGCTCGGCCGCCTGCTGGCCGCACACCCCCGGCTGCACGGGGTCCTGCTCGAACGCCCGCACGCCGTCGAGGCCGCACGCCGGTCGCTGGACGCCACCGGCCTGGGTGGGCGCTGCCGTTACCTGCCGGGCGACTTCGCGGACGTGCCGCAGGGCGGCGACGTCTACGTCCTCTCGCGGGTGCTGCACGACTGGGACGACGAGCGCTGCCGGGAGATCCTGCGCGGCATCGCCCGGGCCATGCCGGCCACCGCCGACCTGCTGATCGTGGAGCGGGTGCTGCCGAACGACGGCTCCCCCTCCCTGGCCACCGCGTGGGACCTGCACATGATGTGCAACGTCGGCGGCCGGGAGCGCCGGGCCGACCACTACGCCCGGCTGCTCGCCGACGCGGGCCTGGCCCTGGTGGACAGCTCGCCGCTGCCGCTGGAAGCCCGCGTGCTGCACGCCCGGAAGGCGGCCACCGTCGACTGAGCTTGACGGTGTGTCGGCCCCCGCCCCCACGGGGCCGACACACCGTCAGGTCAACCGGCGGCGCCCTCGGCCACCGGCTCGGCCGGCTGCGGCGTACGGTCCGGTACCCGCCGGATCCGGGCCAGCAGCGGGTCCAGGGCCCAGACTCCCGGACCCGTCAGGGCGATGACCAGCAGGGTCCAGCAGAACATGATGGACGCCTCACCACCGTTCTGGATCGGCAGCAGCGCCTTCTCCTGGTGGACGCTGAAGTACGCGTAGGCCATCGAACCGGATCCGAGTAAAGCCGCCACCCGGGTGCCGAGGCCCAGCGCCACCAGGGCGCCGCAGACGAGCTGGATCAGCCCGGCCCACCAGCCGGGCCAGGCGCCGACCGGGGCGGCCGTTCCGGCTCCGGTGCCGCCCAGCACACCGAAGACGGTGGCCGCGCCGTGGCACACGAACAGTGCCCCGACGATGACGCGGAACAGCGAAAGGACGTAGGGCCAGAGCTTGGTCTGTGACACGGATTCCTCCATCGGGTCGGTGCGCTGGTGTACGGGCGGAGCAGAATAGACGTGCTCATGTCAATAGCTGGTGCGGAAGTCACCCCCGGCGAGACGCAGGTCAGGACGGACGCGTGCGCGTCACCAGGCATACGCGTGCGGTGACCGCACGGTTCACGGCAGAACGATGAATTTCCGGCCCCGCCCGGCCGTTCACTCCGCCGAGCGGGTGACAGCGGCACCCTGGCGCAGGGCCTGCGGGATCTCGGCCACCTCGTCAACTGCGGCGACCAGCGCGTCGATCAGCGCCTGCGGCGCGTCGCTGTCGACCTCGACGGCGTAGGAGATGCCGGTCGAGACCCACCGGGAGGTGTCGAATCCGCCCTCCGCGCGCACCCGGACGCCCCGCAGCGCCAAGCCGGCGGTCTCGGCCTCGCGGTAGAGGTCGTTCAGCACACACGCCGCCACCGCCAGGTTCAGCACATGCCCGCCGCTGAACACCGACCGCACACCGACGCCTCCCGGCGTCCACCGGTGCGGGAACCGGACCTCGTCGCCGTCCTCCGCCAGATACGACCCCGCGCTCGCCACCACCGCGAACCGCTCGTCCATGGCCTGCCGCCTCCCGTAGCCCGTCGCCGACTTGTGGCCCGGCCCGAATCCTTCCACACGGGCTCAGACCCTTCGCGGACCCGGCAAGCCCCGCCACTCGAGCCGTGCGGACGGGGTCCGCCCCTGGTAGCTTCGGGAACTATGCCGAGCATGGACGCCCAGAAGCTGCGACTTCGATTCGCAGGACTGACCACCGCCCACCTCACGGATGCCTGCCTCCGCGCGCGGATCCCGGTGCGCTGCGCTCCCCCGGCACTTCAGGCCGTCATCCCGGGCAGCCGCGTCGCCGGGCGGGTGCTGCCCGCCCGTCACGTCGGCAGTGTCGACGTCTTCCTGGAGGCGTTCGAGCACGCCGGGCCGGGCGACATCCTGGTGGTCGACAACGGCGGGCGCACCGACGAAGCCTGCGTCGGCGACCTGGTGGCCCTGGAGGCCAGGACCGCCGGCGTGGAGGGCATCGTCATCTGGGGCCTGCACCGCGACACCGCCGACATCAGGGCCATCGGCCTGCCGGTCTTCAGCACCGGGTCGACCTCGACCGGACCGCAACGCCTCGACGAGCGAGGAGCTCCGGAGTCCGCCGTCGTCGGCGACTGGACGGTGAGCAGCGCGGACCTGGTCTTCGGTGACGACGACGGCGTGGTGTTCGTTCCGTCCTCGGAGGCCGCCGACGTCCTCGACCTCGCCGAGGCGATCCGAGACACCGAACGGCGCCAGGCGGAGCTGATCCGCTCCGGCACCTCCCTGCGCGCCCAGGTGCGGTTCGACAGCTACCTCGCCGGACGCCGCGAGAACCCCTCCCTGACGTTCCGTGAGCATCTGCGTGCCGTCGGCGGGGCGATCGAGGAGTAGCAGGAGATCGTCATCATCAGCCCGCAGGCGTCTGCCGGTCGCGCAGGTACTTCGCTGTCGCCTCGTCAGCGGGCAGGAACGCCTCCAGGTGCAGTTCCGCCAGCGAGATGTCGGTGGCGGTGGCGAACGTGGTCAGCGTGGTGATCAGGCACAGCTCGCCGCCCTCGCGGCGCAACCGGAGCGGGACGGCGAAGCCCAGGTACCCCGGCCCCGGCTCGCTGCGCGGCAGATAGCCCTCCAGCTCCGCGAGCAGTTCCTCCGCCTGCGGGTCGGGGCTGATCCGCAGGCGGCTGCGCATGGCCTCGGTGACATGGCGGCCCCACTCGGGGAGATTGAGCACCCGCCTCGCCATGCCCTCGGGGTGCAGAGCGAGCCGGCGCACGTTCAGCGGCGGGCGGCAGAGCTCCGGCGCGCAGCCCTCGGTGAACAGGCCGAAGGCCGCGTTGGCGTCGATCAGCGCGCCGAGCCGGGACACGATCACCGCCGGGTACGGCAGATGCCCGTCCAGCACGCTGCGCAGCGCGGCCCGCACCGGCTCCAACTGCGGTGCGTCCAGGCTGGATTCATCGAAGGCGGGGGCGTAGCCGGCCGACAGCAGCAGAGCGTTGCGCTCGCGCAGCGTCAGCCCCAGCGACTCGGCCAGCCGGACCACCATCTCCCGGCCGGGGCGGGAACGTCCCCGTTCCAGGAAGCTCAGATAGCGCTGGGTGGTGTCCGCGGCGATCGCCAGGTCCAGCTGGCTCCAGTGCCGCAGCCCGCGCCAGCGGCGCAGCTCACCCGCGAACCGGCTCGGCGCTGCCTCGGTGGTCATGGCGCCATCCTCGCCGCCGGGCCGCGGCTCCGCCATTCCCTCCGGGGAATCGCACGTACGCGTCGACCGTCCCAGACTCGGCGGCACGGCCCACCGACCCGTCCGACCCGTCCGACCCACCGTCAGGAGCGCTGCCATGCCGAGTCCCCTCGCCTACCACCTGGACCCGCTGCACGACCCGCACGGGCTCAGCGCCCGTCCGCAGCAGCGTCCGACGCCGGGGCCGGGCCAGGTCCTGGTCCAGGTGCGTGCAGCGTCGCTGAACCGGCGCGACCTGCTGCTGATGGACGGCTCGTACCCGCTGCCCGCGACGCCCGGTGTGATTCCGCTGTCGGACGGGGTGGGCGAGGTGGTCGCGGTGGGTCCCGGCGTGACCCGCGCGACGGTCGGCGACCGCGTGTCCGGGACCTACTTCCAGCGCTGGATCGCCGGTCCGCAGCGGTTGACGCACACCCGCGAGCAGTACGGGGCCAACCACGACGGCTGGCTGGCCGGATACGTCCTGTTGGCGGAGGACTCGGTGGTCCACCCGCCGGACTACCTCACCGACGCCGAGGCGGCCTGCCTGACCTGCGCCGGGGTGGTCGCCTGGGCGGCGCTGACCGGGCCGGCCGCGGTGCTGCCGGGCGAGACGGTGCTCACCGTCGGCAGCGGCACGGTGGCGCTGTTCGCGGTGCAGTTCGCCCGGATGCACGGCGCCCGCGTGGTGTCCGTGACCTCCTCGGCGGACAAGGCGAAGCGGCTGCGCGAGGTCGGCGCCGACGAGGTCGTCGACCGGACCGAGACCCCTGACTGGCCGCAGGCCGTGCGGGACCTCACCGGCGGCGACGGAGTCGAGCACGTGGTGGACGCGGTCGGTCTGCCGACCCTGCGGCAGTCGGTCGCCGCCTCGGCCTACAACGCCCGGATCACCCTGATCGGCGCCTTCCCCGCCACCGCGCCCGTCACGGATCCCTTCGCGGGCGGCTATGTGTCGGTCCGGCGCATCGCGGTCGGCAGTCGCACCGACTTCGAGGCCATGAACCGGGCCCTGGCCGCGCACCGGATCCGCCCGGTGATCGACCGGGTGTTCCCGTTCGCCGCGGCGGCGGACGCCTACCGGTACTTCCGCGACGGCGACCCCTTCGGCAAGGTGGTCGTGACCCTGTGACCCGCACGGGTGAAGGGTTCGAAGGCGTGGCTGAACTCCCAGCCGCTCTGCGCCACCCCGGAGCAGCTGTCGCTGCCCGCCGTGCCGACGCAGCCGCCCTGGTCCCGCTGCAGTGCCCAGAAGGACAGCTCGGCGATGCCCTGCTTGGTGGCCCAGCGTTCCACGGCGGTCGCGTCGGCGGGGGTGAACACCTCGGGCGGACCGTAGTCGTCGATGCCGACCATCTCGGTGATGCCGAGCATGTGCCAGAGCTCCGAGCTGCTCTTGCGCGGGTACACGCCGTGCAGCTGCCGCAGCACCGCTTCGGCGGCGGTGACGGTGTCCTTGGCCATCTCGTGCGGCGCGTCGTCGTAGTAGTCGAAGGTCATGATGTTGACGATGTCGATGCGGGCGTGGTTGGCCACGGCGTTCTGCAGCACGCTCAGGCCGTCCGGCTCGTCCAGGCCGGTCATATTGGTGCCGAGGGTGTAGACGAACTGCACCGTCCGGTGCTGCCGCGCGGCCCACTGCTCGACCAGGTGGATCGCCTGGTTGCGCCGGTTGATCCCGGCGGGGTTGGTCTGCGAGTTGTCCTCGACGTCGAAGTCCAGCCGGGAGACCCCGTACACGGTGATGACCCGCTCGTAGGCGGCGGCGATGGCGGCGACATCGGTGCAGCTGTCGGCGATCTCCTCACCGGCGTGGTCGGCGTTGTAGCCGCCGAAGGAGGGGATGACGTCGCCGCCCGCCGCGCGCATCCGGGCGATGTCCGCGCCGTAGGTGGAGTGGGCCACGGGCGTGGCCGGATTGCCGTTCCAGTCGATCTCGCAGGAGCCGGGCGCGGGCGTCTGGATGAAGGCCAGGGTGAGGTACTTGGATCCCGAACGGGCCGCCAGGGTAGCCGGGTTGTCGGTGGTGTAGCCCTCGAAGTAGGGCGCGAAGAGATGGGTCGGCAGGGGGCGTGGCGCATGGCTGTGGCCGTGTCCGTACCCATGCCCATGTCCGTGACCGCTGGCTGCGGCCTGCGTCGTGGTGCCCGCCGCGATCAGGGCCGCCGCCGCGAGGGCCGCGCCTGCCTTTCGGATGCTGATCAAGTGTCCGCCCTCATCCCACTCGACAAACCAGTAAAGGTCACTAACGCGGTGGTGACTCTAGGGCTGCCCCGAGAGCGCGTCAATGCCACCGCCAACGGCCCGACCGCACCCCGGCGCCCTGCCCCACATGGCCTTGCGGGGCTGGTTGTTCGGACCAGTGAGGCGCTCTTGACTGGTCCAGACCATTCGCCTAGCCTGCTGGCGTTTCCCCTACGGAAAGGCGTTCCCCGTGACACGACGTCTCCGCACGGCAGCAGCGCTGACCTTCCTCGCTCTCGGGGCCGGGCTGGCCACGGCAGGCACGGCCGAGGCGGCCCCCGCCCCCGCGCCGGGCTACACCTGGCACGCCGAGTACTACTACCAGGACCAGTGCGCCAGCCAGGGCCAACTGGGCGTCACCAACCACCAGTGGACCGCGTACTACTGCACCTGGACCCCCTTCAACCCCGGCTTCCCCGGCTCCGGCATCCTGGGCGAGGCGGACCTCTACGTGAAGTGACCGGCCGTCAGGCCGAGGCATCGCCGACCAGCGCACCCGGGTCTGCGATGCCCCCGGCCGACCCTGCGCGCTACCGCGTCCCTTCCGCGGTACGTCCCCGGGCCGCGCACAGCTCGGCGGTGAGGGCCTTCAGTCCGGTCGGGTCACCGTAGACGGCGGCGTGCATGGCCGCGGCCAGGGATCGGGCCTCCTCCTCCCCCGCCAGCCGCACCAGACCGTACTGACCCGGCCCGCAGGTTCCGGTCACCGCGACGCGGCACCGGACGAGGGTGGTCACCGCCTCGGCCAGGGCGAGGGCGTCGCTCTCGCGGACGGAGTGGGCCGGCGCCGTCCGGGTGTCCATCTTCACCGACCAGGCGCCCCGCTGCAGTTGGATGCTGACGGCCACATGGCCGGCCTGCGCCGCCGCCGCGCGGGCGTCGTTGTGGGCGAGCATGCCGGCCGAGACATCCGGGATCAGGTGTGCGGGATATGGGAGTTGGGCCACAGGGCCATCCTGGCATGACCCTGGCATATGCGCGAGGGTGCACGGGGTGCCTTCCGCCGCCGTCCTCCTCGACGTGCGGAAAGGCACCCCGGTCGCTCGCGGCTACTGCTCGGACCAGGTCTCGCTCGCGCTGCCGTTGCAGTCGTAGATGTCGGCCGTCGCGCCATTGGCGACCGAGGCCCCGGTGACGCTCAGGCAGCGGCCGGACTGCACCCCGACGACGGTACCGCCACCGGTCACGGTCCACTGCTGGTTCGCCGCCCCGGTGCAGCTGGAGATGTCGGCCAGGGCGTAGTTCGCCGTGGAACTCCCGCTCACCTCGAGGCACTTGCCCGACAGTCCGCCGACGATGGTGCCATTGGCGCCGAGCGTCCAGTTCTCACTGGGGCTGCCGTTGCAGGTGTAGATCTCCGCGACGGCACCGTTCGCCGTGGACGCGCCGGTGACGCTCAGGCACTTGCCCGACGCCCCGCCGACCAGGGCGGTCGCCGGGCTGGTCCCGCCGCCGGCGCCGAGGGTCAGGATCGCCACGCTGCCGGCCGGGACACTGACCGTGGTGCTGCTGCCGCTGACGGCGATGCTGGTCGAGACCGGGGCCGCCAGCGTGCCGTCGGTCTGGACCGACTGCCCGCCGAGGGTGACCCCGCCGGTGGCGGTCAGACCGCTCGCGGTGAGGTTCACCCGCCGGCCCGAGCTGAACGACGCGCCCAGGGCGAGCTGGACGGTCGTGGCGGCATTGGTCGCCGGGTCCTGCACATTGTCCAGCACCACGGTCATGCTGCCGTCGGTGTGCTTGAGCGCGTAGGCACGCAGGCCGGCGTAGATCGGGTTGCTGAGGTTCAGGAAGCTGCCTGTGCCGAGCTGGTGCACGGCGGCGAGCCCGTAGTACTCCGGCTGCGCGGCCAGGAGTCCGGCCGACGCGTCGGCGTCGGTCGGGGCGCACAGCGGGGAGTAGTACATGTAGAGCGGCTTGGGCGCGTCGCACTTGATGACCGTGCCGTGCATGTAGTCCCCGGCCACGCCGGCCCGGGCCATGTCGAGTTGCTCGTCCACCTCCCACAGCGCGGCGGCGAACACGTCGCTCACACCCTGCTGGCCTTCGCACACCACCGAGTTGCCCTCGTCGAACACCGCGGGCAGGCCCAGCTTGGCGGCCTCGGTGACCGCGGCGGCCGCGACCCCGGTCTCGGCGTCGCGCACACCCGAGCCGAGCAGGTCGGCGACGGTCGGGTTGCCGCCGCAGGTGCTGGAGGTGAGCGGGTAGTAGTGGCTGGTCAGCTCGCTGACGGCGGGGTGGCTGGCCACAAAGGCGTTCTGGAAGGTGCCGCCGGGGGCTCCGGCGGCGTCCGAACCCTCGATCGGCACCCCGGGCGCGGCCTTGTTGACGGCGGCGACATAGGCCTTGAAGTCGGTGAGGTACTTCGCGGTGTTGCCCGAGTACTGCGGGTACAGGTCGGGCTCGTTGCCGATCTCGACGGCCTGCAGCGACGACCCGAGGGCCGCCGCCGCGTGCGCCGCCTCGTCACCGGCCCTGGCCGGGTCGTACTGCTTCAGGTTGACGCCGAGGATCACCTTCCAGCCGCTGGCCCGCGCCAGGGTCCCCAGCGCGGTCAGGTCGGCGGGAGTGATGGTGGCCGACGACCAGGACGGCGGCGTCTCCCCGGTGGAGGTCCAGTACGTCTGGTCGACGGTATTGCCGCCGATCCGCATCACCGAACTGCCGAGGGTGCGCAGATAGCTCGCCAGGTTCCCGGAGGTGAAGCCCGGCAGCGCGAGGTCCGAAGCCTCGAACGAGAGGCCGAGCGAGCCGGCCGTCAGCGAGGTGCCGGTCGTCGTCGGGGAGATGGTGATCACCGGAGGGGCTGCCGCGTTCGCCGTGGTCGCGGTGGCCGTGACGGTGGCTGCGGCGAGCGCGAGCGTCATCGCGAAGCGTATCGAGGCGTGCATGCCCCACCTTTCACTGTTCATACATATGAACTTGATTCATAAGTGAATCAGCGAAAACATAGGTGGCTGACCGGGCCCCGTCAACGGATCGGACAAGTCCCGGAACCGTGACCGACCGTCAGGGGTCAGGTCTCAGAGGCCGGGCGTCTCCGGGATCCTGGACGCGCCCAGGACGGCTCCGGTGACCGTGTTCGACGCACCGACGACATTGGGCGCCGCGGCGCAGTCGCTCTGGTCCTTGACGTTGAAACCCCACCCCGGGGCGTTCAGGGTGATGGTGTTCCGGGTGAAGGTGTTGCCGCAGCCGGTGCCGGGCCACAGCTGCTCCACCTCGAAGCCGTCGACCAGCCCGTTGCTCATGGTGTTGCCGGTCACCGTGTAGCCGTTGCCCTTGACGGCCACCACGTCGGTCGCCGAGTTGGCTCCGCTCTCACCCTTGCCACTGAAGCTGTTCCCGCTGATCAGCCCGCCGACCGTAGCCTCCTTGGCGTCGATGTTCTCGGCCGCGACATTGGGGCCGAAGGTGTTGTTCAGGATCTGGTTGTCATTGCTCAGGTCCGGCTGGCCGTTGGTGTAGGTGTCCCAGTTGCTGTTGGCGGTGCCGATGTAGACGCCCTCGCCGTAGCCCGGCGCCTTGAGGCCGGTGTCGTGGATCGTGGAGTGCTCGACCACGTCGTTGCTGCTGAACTCCCGCAGGTGGATGCCCTCGTCGGCGATGTTGTAGACGGTCAGGCCGTCCAGCACGTCGTTGTTGGCGTGGTCGAGCACCACGCCCTTGGCCGAGTTCGCCACGCTGAACCCGGTCAGCTTCCAGTGGTCCGCCTCCAGGTGCAGGCCGTAGCCGGCCCCGAGGTCGCCCGTGGTGTCCGGGTTGGTGAGGATCGCGGAGGTGGGACCGCTGAGGGTGATCGGTGCGGCGGCCGTCCCGCTGGTGGTGGCCAGGAAGACCCCGGAGTACGTGCCGGCGGCCAGCTGGATCGTCTGCCCCGGCTTGGCGGCGAGCAGCGCCGCGCTGAGCTGCGCCGCGGTCGAGACCTGGACGGTGGGCCCGCCCGGCGCGGTCGTACCCGTGGGCGTCGGCGTCGGCGTGGGGGTCGGCGTGGGCGTTGGGGTCGGGGTCGGGGTCGGCGTGGAGGTGGCGGCCGTGCCGAAGACCTCGAACTCGTTGACCTGGAAGCCGTTCCCGCCGCTGAACTGCTGCAGGTAGAGCTCGATGTAGCGGGTGGAGACCCCGGCGGGGAGCTGCACGGTCCCGGTGCCGCCCTTGCCCGCGGTGACGGCGGTCTGGGTGTGCCACTGCTTCCCGTCGGGCGAGGTCCGCACCTTGAACGAGGTCGCGTAGCCGGCCCCCCAGGCCACGGTGACGTGGTCGACGGCGTCGGCGGCGCCGAGGTCGACGACGAGTTCCTGCGGGTGGGCGGTGCTGCTCTGCCAACCGGTCGCGGTGCTGCAGTCGGTGGCGGCGGCGGGTGTCCCCGCGGCTGTGCTGGTGGCGGTCGCGGCCCGGCCGCAGGCCAGGTCCCCGGGGATGGCCGCCGCGGTGCCGGTCGAGGCCAGCGCGACGGTGAGCGATCCCGCGGCCAGCACGACGCCGACGGCGAGGGTCGAAGCGAGAAGGACGGGGCGGGTTCTACGTGGCATGAGGATTCCCTAACGACGAGGGTTCACATGTATGGACAGCAGTCATGTCTATGACCAGCTCGTAAAGAAGGTTAACTGCGTGGCCTCACGCTGTCCACGGGTGTGTCACGCCGAGTCGTCGGCAGCCGTCGCCCGGTGCCAACTCCACTTGCCCGGACCGGGTTTGTCCTACAGTTGAGGCGCCGCGATGTCGCACCCCCCGGTACCTGCCGGTGGATGCCCGACGGAAGTACGCACAACGGGGGTGGAGATGGATCCGCAGGTTGTCGCTCTGGCGGGTACAGCCGGAAGCACGATGGTGACCCTCATGGTCACCGACGGGTGGCAGCAGGCCAGGGACAAGGTGGTGCAGCTGTGGCGGCGGGTCCGCCCCGAGCATGCCGCCGCCGTGGCGACCGAGCTCGATTCGACCCGGGCCGCCGTGCTCGCGGCCCACCAGTCCGGTACGACGGTGGTCGAGCAGGCGCTGCGCGAGGAGTGGGGACGGCGCTTCGTCGAGCTGCTGGAGTCCCACCAGGACGCCGAGCCGGCCCTTCGGGCGATCCTGGCCGACTGGGAGGCCGCGCCCGGCGCCCAGGTCGTGCGCGGAGACATCCACCTGGAGGCTCACGCGGAGGGCAACGGCCGGGTCTACATGGCCGCCAGGGACCAGCACATAACGGAACAGTGAGCGCCCCCGGCGGGTGGGGATCCGAGGAGGAACCGACCGGTGACGGGCGGGCGGAAAGGGTCTTCGTACGCGCCGAGGCGTCGGACGACGCACGTGTCTTCGTGGCAGCCGGGTCCCAGTACGTCGTGGAGGTCCGCGACCTCCACGTCACCTTCGTCGCGCGCGACGGCCGCATCGACCGGGTCGACCGGCCGACGACGGACGAGGAGTGCCCCTACCCCGGCCTGGCCCCGTTCGGCCTGGACCAGGCCGGGTGGTTCTTCGGCCGGAAGGGCCTGGTCGCGGACCTGACGGTCCGGCTGGACGACTGCCTGTCCGAGCGCACTCCGCTGGTCGTCGTCGCGCCTTCGGGGACGGGCAAGACCTCGCTGCTGAGAGCCGGGCTCCTGCCTGCGGTCGAGCGCGGCGACCTGCCGACGCCGGGTTCGCGGCGCTGGCAGCGCGTGGTGTTCACCCCCACCGACCACCCGATGGCGGCCCTGACCTCGCACCTGGCGCTGCTCACCGCCGACCCCGACGGCGCCGAGGACCCCGCCGGGCCGCCGGACTGGCGGTCGCAGGACCGCGACCTGCGCCGGGCCGGGCTGGTCGCCGCCCTCGCGAGGAACCAGCCACGCGGCGACGCCCGCATCGTGGTGATCGTGGACCAGCTCGAGGAGGTCTTCGCGCAGTGCGAGGACGACGAGGAGCGGCGGGCCTTCATCGAGGAACTGGCCTGGCTGACCGATCCGGGAGACGGCCGGGACCCGATCGGCCTGGTCGTGCTGGGCCTGCGGGCCGACTTCTACGCACACTGCGCCGACTACCCCTGGCTGCGGACCGCGCTCCAGCAGCACCAGTTGTTCCTCGGCCCGATGTCGCGGTCCGAACTGCGCGATGCGATCGTGCTCCCGGCGCAGGAGGTCGGGCTGGACGTCGAACCGGGCCTGGTCGAGATCCTCCTGCGGGACCTCGGCGCCGGCAACGGGACGGCCGACGCTCCCGACGGCTACGAGGCGGGCCGGTTGCCGCTGCTGGCTCACGCACTTCGCGCCACCTGGCAGAACCGGCACGACGGCCGGCTGACCGTCAGCGGGTACGAGACCACCAGAGGCATCGAGCACGCGGTCGCCGCCACGGCCGAGCGGGCCTTCGAGAGACTGGCGGACGCCGAGCAGGCGGCGGCGAAGAACGTCTTCCTGCGGCTGGTGACGGTCATCCGCGGTTCCGACGACTCCCGGCGCCGGGTACTCCGGGCGGACCTCCTGGGCTCGGAGGCCGAACCGGAGGCCGTGCGGAAGGTCCTCGGCGCCTTTACCAAGGCCCGCCTGCTGACGCAGGACCGGGACACCGTCGCCATCACCCATGAGGTGCTGCTGAGGGCCTGGCCGCGCCTGCGCCAGTGGATCGACAGCGACCGGGTCGGCAATATCGTGCGGCAGGAACTCCGCGACGCCGCGTCCTCCTGGGACCGCGGCGGACGCGACGACGACCTGCTGTACCGGAGAAGCCAGTTGGACGCGGTCGAGGCGAGTGCCCCCGACACGGGGGACGTCGACCATGTCACCCGGGCGTTCCTCGTCGCCTCCAACCGCCGCGTCAAGCGTGCCGCGCGGATCCGCCGACGGGTCACCGCCGTCCTGGTGACCCTCGCCCTGCTCGCGTCCGGGGCGGCCGTGTTCGCCTTCCAGCAGCGCGGATCGGCGCTGGCCGAGCGCGACGACGCCATCTTCAACCAGATCACCGGAGAAGCGGACCGGCTGCGGACCACCGACTCGGCGCTCGCCGCACAACTCGACGCCGTCGCCTACCGCATGAACCCCACACCCGACCTGTACAGCCATCTGGTCGACGACGGCACCACTCCCCTGTCCACACCCGTGGCCTCGGGCATTGGAGTCGTCGTCTCGGTGGCGCTCACTCCGGACGGGCGCACCCTGGCCGCCGGCGGCAACAGCAACTCGGTCCGGTTGTGGAACCTGGCCGACCCGTCCCGCCCCGTCCCGCTGGGTGCGCCGCTGCCCGTCCACGCCGATATCGTCGAGTCCGTGGCCTTCAGCCCGGACGGACGCCTGCTGGCGGCGGGCGGCAACGACGGCACCATCAGGCTGTGGAACGTGGCCGATCCCGCCCGCCCGGTGGCTCTCGGACAGCCCGTCACCGGCCACACCAGCACCGTGGGATCCGTCGCGTTCAGCCCGGACGGCCGGATCCTGGCCAGCGGCAGCGCCGACAAGACCATCAGACTGTGGAACGTCGCCGATCCCACCCGCCCGGTGGCTCTGGGCCACCCCCTGACCGGACATACCGACACCGTGGCATCGGTGGTCTTCCGAGCCGATGGCAAGGTACTGGCCAGCGGCAGTTTCGACCACACCGTCAGATTGTGGAACGTGGCCGATCCCGCCCACCCCGTGGCTCTCGGCCCCGGCCTGTTCGGCCACGGCGACAACCTGGTGTCCGCGGTCGCCTTCAGCCCCGACGGACACACGCTGGCCAGCGGAGGTGCGGACAACCGGGTCCGGCTGTGGAACGTGGCCGATCCGGCCCACGCGGTGTCGGAGGGCCAACTGCTCGGCGACACGGGCTCAATCACCTCCCTGAGCTTCAGCCGGAGCGGGCAGACCCTGGCCAGCGGCAGCTACGACGGCTCGGTCAAGTTGTGGAACGTGGCCTTCCCCGCCAACCCCGTGGCGCGTGGTCCGAGCCTGGTCGGCCACACGGGGCCGGTCCTCTCCCTGGCCTTCGGCGGCGACGGCCGCACCCTGGTCAGCGGCAGCGCGGACGACACCCTGCGGGTGTGGTCGCTTCCGCCCCGGCTGATCGCCTCCTCCAGCCGGTCGATCGCGTCCGTGGCGCTCAGCTCCGGCGGACACCTGCTGGCCACCGGGAGTACCGACCGGAGAGTCCGGTTGTGGAGTGTCACCGACCCGACCCGACCCACCCTGCTGGCCGGGCCTCTGGTCCTCAGCGCTCCCGCCGACATCAGGTCCCTGGCGTTCAGCCCCGACGGGCACGTCCTGGCCGACGGAAGCGACGACGGCGCGGTGTATCTGTGGAACACCGGGGACCCGGCCCGTACCGGGGTGCCGGAGCAAACCCTGGCCGGCACCATGGGCAGGGTGATGTCGGTGGCGTTCAGCCCCGACGGCCGCACTCTCGCCGCCGCCGGCTGGAACGGGCAGATCAGCCTGTGGAACGTGACCGATCCGGCCCGTCCCACCACCCTCGGACAGCCGCTGACCGGTCATACCGGACCTGTGGTGTCGGTGGCCTTCAGTCCCGACGGGCACACCCTGGCCAGCGGCAGCGCCGACAAGACGATCAGGCTGTGGAACGTCACCGATCCCGCGAACGCGGCGCCCCTGGGCCGACCACTGACCGGGCACACCGGTTTTGTGCTGTCGGTGGCGTTCAGCCCGGACAGTCGCACCCTGGCCAGCGCCGGCCAGGACAGCACGATCCGGTTCTGGAACGTCACCGATCCCGCCGAGGCGGTGGCCGTGGGCCGAGAGCTGGTCGGCCACACCAGTTCCATCCTGTCGGTGGCGTTCGACCATTCAGGACGCGTCCTGGCCAGCGGGGGCGCCGACGGCACGGTCCGGTTGTGGGACATGGCCGATCCGCTGCACCCGACAGCCCTGGGACAGCCGCTGACCGGACCCTACAGCTCCGTCGAGTCCCTGGGGTTCGACCGCGACAGCCAATTGGTCACCGGCGGGGAGGACGGCGTGATCAGACTGTGGGACCTGGACGCCGACGACGCCGTCCGGTGGATCTGCGCCAGCACCAGGAACGTGCTCACCCCCCAGCAGTGGCACGCGTACGTCCCCCACTACCGCTACGACCCGCCCTGCCGGTGACCCGGCGCGGGTCATCGGACAGAACTGTCTGTATCATGGGTCCATGACCACCACCAGGGGCACACTGCCGGCGCGGGAGCGCATCCTGCTGATCGCGGCCGAGCTGTTCGCCGCCCACGGGCTGCGCGGGGTCGGCGTCGACCGGATCATCGCCGAATCGGGTGTCGCCAAGTCCACGCTGTATGTGCACTTCCCCTCCAAGGACGACCTGGCGGTCGAGTACCTGCGCCGCACCGACGCCTCCTGGCGCGGCAAGCTGCAGTCCGCCGCCCGCAAGGCCGGCGAGCGGCCGTCCGACCAGCTCGTCGGCCTCTTCGACGCGGTCGCCACGGCATACCGGCAGCACGGTTTCCACGGCTGCCCGTTCATCAACGCAGCCGCCGAGAGCGAGCCCGGCAGCCCCGCGCACCAGGTGACCGTCGACCACAAGCGCGCGGTGCGGAGCTGGGTCCGCGACCTCGCCGCGTCCGCCGGCGCGGCCGACCCGGACCAGCTGGCCCTGCAGCTCACCCTGCTGATCGACGGGACGCTGGCCGCCGGCAAGCTGGAGCAGGACCGGGCCATGCCGCTGGCCGCCAGGGCGGCGGCCCGGGGGCTGGTGGAGACGGCCTGCACGGCCGCCGCCTGATCCCGACCGGACCGGGGTCGTCGGCGCCACAAGAAACAGACCTTTCTGTTCGATTCCATCAACGATATCCGAGGAAGCCATGCGCGCCCTGGTACTGCAAGAGTTCGACACTCCCCTGGAGCCGGCCGAGATCCCCACCCCCGAGGCCGGTCCCGGCCAGGTCCTGGTCCGGATCCGGGCCAGCGGCGTGAACCCGCTGGACACCAAGATCCGCGCCGGTAAGGCCGCCCACGCCGAACGGCGCCTGCCCGCCGTCCTCGGCCTCGACCTGGCCGGCACCGTCGCGGCGGTCGGGGCAGGCGTGGAGCGCTTCGCGCCGGGCGACGAGGTGTACGGCCTGACCGGTGGCGTCGGCGACCTCCAGGGTTCCCTGGCCGAGTACGCGGCCGTCGACGCCGACCTCCTCGCCCACAAGCCCGAGGGGCTGACGATGCGCCAGGCGGCGGCCCTGCCCCTGGTCACGATCACCGCCTGGGAGGGACTGGTGGACCGGGCCGGCGTCCGCCCGGGGCACAAGGTGCTGGTCCACGGCGGCGCCGGCGGCATCGGCCAGGCGGCGGTCCAGATCGCCCTGGCCCACGGCGCCCAGGTGTTCGCGACCGGAGGCCCGCGGAGCCAGCGGGCCATCAAGGAACTGGGAGCGGTCCCGATCGACTACACCACCACCGACGTGGCGGCCTACGTCGCCGAGCACACCGGCGGCGAGGGGTTCGACATCGTCTTCGACACCGTCGGCGGCGCGACCCTCGACGCCTCCTTCAGCGCCGCGCGCCACTACACCGGACACGTCGTCAGCGCGCTGGGATGGGGCACCCACAGCCTCGCGCCGCTGTCGTTCCGCGGAGCCACCTACTCGGGCGTCTTCACCCTGCTGCCGATGCTCACCGGCCGCGGACGGGCACACCACGGCGAGATCCTGGAACAGGCCGCGGTGATCGCCGCGTCGGGTCGGCTGACGCCGCGGCTAGACCCCAGGCACTTCACCTTCGAGTCCGTCGTCGACGCCTACCGGGCCGTGGAGACCGGCACCGCCCAGGGCAAGGTCGTCATCGACGTCATCCCCGAGACCACCGGCTGACGGGAACGCGGCTCAGCGGCGGTCCGACGGGCCATTCCTTACGGAGTTCGGACGCCTGGATGGTTTGCCGGTTATGTCCGATACCAGCCGCTCGTGAGCGTCTAATCTGATGATCGGTCCAGAAGCTGCACAAGCCGTCAACTGTCCTTCAGCAAAGACAAGTTGACGGTCTCTGCGGCATGCCTCCACCCAGAGCGCCCCGGCATTCACAAGGAGCCCGATCATGTCGTCCACCACCCGCCGCACCGTCACCCGCCGCACCGCCCGCGCCCTCGCCGTCGCGACGGCCGCCGCCGCCGCGACCGCGCTGCTCACCGTCCCCGCCCTCGCCGCCGCGCCGCACCACGCGGGCGGGGAGGTCCCCGGCAGCGGCGCGCCGGTGTTCGTCCAGAGCGACAACACCGCGGGCAACACCGTCCTCGCCTACCACCGCAACGCCGACGGGACGCTCAGCCAGGCCGGCTCCTACGCCACCGGCGGCCTCGGCGGGGTCCTGGCCGGCTCCGCCGTGGACCACCTGGCCTCGGAGGGCTCGCTCGTCCTCGACCAGCGCCACCAGCTGCTCTACGCCGTCAACGCGGCCAGCGACACCGTCACCGTCTTCGCCGTCCACGGCGACCGGCTGCGCCGGGTCCAGGTCGTCTCCTCCGGCGGGCAGTTCCCCGTCAGCGTCGCCGTCCACGGCAACCTGGTCTACGTCGCCAACGCGCTGGACGGCGGCTCGATCCAGGGCTTCGCCCGGGTCGGCGACCGGCTGGTCCGGATCCCCTCCTGGCACCGGGACCTGAACCTCGACCCCAGCGCCACGCCCCAGTTCACCCACACCCCCGGGCAGATCGGCTTCACCCCGGACGGCGGCGAGCTGATCGTCACCACCAAGGCCGCCGCCAACACCATCGACGTCTTCCCGCTCAGCGGGTCCGGCGCCCCCGCGTCCGAGCCCGTGGTGACCTCGACCCCGGGCGCGGTGCCGTTCGGCTTCGCCTTCGACCCGGCCGGACGGCTCCAGGTCACCGAGGCCGGACCCAACGCCGTGGCCACCTTCACCGTCGGCCGCCACGGCGCGCTGGCCGCTGTCGGCCAGTTGGCCACCGGCCAGGCCGCGACCTGCTGGATCACCGCCACGGGCGACCACCTCTACGCCTCCAACGCCGGAAGCGGCAGCCTCTCCGGCTTCGGCGCCGCCGCGCCCGGCGCCCTCACCCCGCTCGGCGCAACCGCCACCGACGGCGGCACGGTCGACGCCGCGGCGAGCTCCGACGGGCACTACCTCTACGCCCAGACCGGCGCCAAGGGCGTCGTGGACGAGTTCCGGGTCGCCCGGGACGGCTCGCTGACCGCGATCGGCTCGGTCACCGTGCCCGGCGCGGTCGGCGGCGAGGGCATCGCCGCCGGCTGACCCGCAGGCCGTGGGCCGTACCCCCGGCCCAGCCCGCCCGCCCCGGCGCACCGCCCACGGTGCCCGGGGCGGGCGGGCTGACGGGCTGACGGGACGGCAACAGCGGTGCACTCAACGGCATCCGGTTGGTTTCGGCGTGGGGCTGCTGGAGAGATCACGGATGCAGCACCGCCCAAGCGTGCTGCTGCTGCCCGTTCCGTGCCCCAGGGAGGCTCCATGTCACACGTCACCGCTCCGTACCCGCCCGGCACCCCGTGCTGGGTCGACCTCATTGCCCCTGACCAGCGGTTAGCCGTCGACTTCTACCGCAGAGTGCTGCACTGGGAGGCCGAGGTGCTGCCGCACGGGTCGGGCCACCGCACCGTGTTCCGCTTCAAGGGCAGGCCCGTCGCCGGGATCAATACGATCAGGAACCAGGACGGCAGCATCCCCGAGCTGTCACCGGCAGCCGTATGGACCACCTGTCTCGCCACCAAGGACGTGGACGCCGCCGCGGAGGCGGTTTCCGTCGACGGCGGGGCAGTGCTCGTGCCGGGCGCCGACCGGACCGAAATATCCCGAACGGCCCTGGTCCGCGACCCCAGCGGTGCCGTGTTCGGCCTGTGGCAGGCCGACGCCGAGGCGGCGCTTCCGGGCGCGGCGTTCGTGGGCAAGATCGGGTCCTTCGCCTGGAACGAGCTCTACACCGCCGACCCGGCCGCCGTCGCGCCCTTCTACAGCACGGTGCTCGGCATCGAGGTCACCCCCGTGGAGTCCGCGCCCGGCATCTATGTGTTCACCGTGGACGGCCGCCCGGTCGCGGCCCTGTCCGACTCCGAGAACCTGCCCCGCAGCGCGTATCCGACCTGGCTGACCTACTTCGCGGTCGCCGACCTCGACGCCGCGAGGACGGAACTGGGCCGGGCCGGGGGCAGCGTCCTCGGAGACACCTTCGACACACCGCTGGGCCGCGCGGGTGTGGCCCGGGACCCCCAGGACGCGTTCTTCGGTCTCGTCCAACTCCCCTGAACCGGGACGGCTTCGGTCTCCGGGTTCACCGAACCCGGAGACCGCCTGGCACCGGCCTGCGGCCGGATGGGAAACTTGCGCCCATGGCGAAGCGCACGATTGAAGTCAGGGCCGACAAAGGCCAGTTCCTCACCCTGGACGAGGTCGCCGCCTGGGTGCAGGACGCGATGCGCGGTGGCGCGGCAGGGGACACCGTCGTCGAGGCCACCGTCTCCTTCGGCCAGAAGCTCCAGAAGATCAGCGTCACCGCCCCCACCAGCACCCCGGCCGACCGCCTCGGCCCCTGACCTCCCCGCCCCGCCCCCGCCATGGCGAGGTGCCGGGGATCCGGGCCGCGGTCCCGTAGGCTCGGCGGATGGCGAAGTACTTCGACGTGCACCCTGAGAACCCTCAGCGTCGCACCATCGGCAATGTGGCTGACCTCATCCGCTCCGGCGCGCTCGTCGCGTATCCGACGGACTCCTGCTTCGCGCTGGGGTGCCAGCTCGGCAATCGGGACGGGATCGAGCGGGTCCGCTCGATCCGGGGGCTCGACGAGCGGCACCACTTCACCCTGGTCTGTCAGAACTTCGCGCAGCTGGGCCAGTTCGTGCACATCGACAATAGGGTGTTCCGCGCCATCAAGGCGGCGACGCCCGGCAGTTACACCTTCATCCTCCCGGCGACCACGGAGGTGCCGCGGCAGCTGCTGCACCCCAAGAAGCGGACGGTGGGTGTCCGGATCCCTGACCACGTCGTCACCCAGGCCCTGCTCGCCGAGCTCGGCGAGCCGCTGCTGTCCAGCACCCTGCTGCTGCCCGGCGAGGACGAGCCGATGACGCAGGGCTGGGAGATCAAGGAGCGGCTCGACCACGTGGTGGACGCCGTGCTCGACTCGGGCGACTGCGGCACCGAGCCGACCACGGTCATCGACTTCTCCAGCGGTGAGGCCGAGATCGTGCGCCGCGGGGCGGGCGACGTCAGCCGGTTCGAGTAGGGCCCCGGAGGGGGCCCGTCAGCGCGTCGGCCAGGAGAAGTCCCAGATCAGCGCGCCGGCGTCGGCGTCCGGGGCAGGCGCCGGGCGACTGGAGTCGAGGAACGGCGCGACCTCGTGCTGCCAGGCCCGGTTGACCTCGTCGCCCTCAAGAATCAGATTCATCCGGGCGCGGCTCCGGGCCGTCACCTCATGCGTCAGGGTGGTCCCCTGACGCCGGATCTGCCAGCCGAGGACGCCGGCCGCGCGCATCGCGGCGTCCAGCTCGGCGGGAATGGCGCGGTGGAAGCGCTCGTAGTCCTGTTCCCTGCCAGCCCGCAGCAGCGTGGTGAAGGTGAACGTCTCCGTCGGCGGCACCTGCTCGGTGTCCATGGCCCTCGTTCCCGCCGAGGCCGCCCATGGGGGCGAGGTCTGGCGAAGAGTCAGATTAATGGTCGAAGTACTTGCGCGAAAACGCTGATACAGCATACTCATGTTGCGCACGGTGCAGCTCATGCTCAGAAGGGACGACAACTGTGGTGACCAAGGCTGGGCCGCTCGGCCCGGGGGAACCCGACGGCACCGAGCGCTACCGGCCCGGCTACGAGCTGGTGGCCGAGCAGATCCTGCGGTACATCGCCGAGGAGAAGCTTCGGCCGGGCAGCCGCCTGCCCACCGAGCAGGGGCTGGCCGACCTCCTCGGCGCCACCCGCAATGTGACCCGGGAGGCGGTCAAGGTACTCGCCGCGATCGGCCGGCTGAGCGTGCGCCGCGGCGCGGGCATCTTCGTCGCGGCGGGCGGGGCCGAGCCCGACAGCGACGAGCTGTCCCACTTCCAACCGACCGACATGCAGCACGTCCTCATGTTGCTCGACTACCGCTGCCTCGTGGAGTCGGAGACCGCGCGGCGGGCGGCGTCGATCGCAACCCCGATCGAAGTACGCGCCATCAGGGAAGCGGCCGAGGAGTCGGCGCAGGTCGGCGAGCGGGACGACCTCGAGGCGTTCGCCGACGCCGACCGGCGCTTCCACGGCGCGGTCTCCGCCGCCGCGGCCAACGTCTTCCTGCAGTCCGCCGTCGCCTCCACCCGACGGTTCGCCGCGCAGAGCGATGTGCTGCTCTTCCACGGCGCGGCTCCCGGTTCGTTCGGCGAAGCAGGTCGGCAGCACGTGGAGATCGCCAAGGCGATCGCCGACGGTGAGGCCGACCGTGCCGCCGAGCTGATGGAGGCTCATATCGACACCACCCGGCAGCAGTTCCAACGCCGCATCCGCGACCGCCTGTCCACCCGGCCCGAACAGGGCTGACACCCGCCGATCGACCCCCTGGGCGACCCCTGCCGGTACGGGGCGGTCGTCACGGCACCCCCATGCCC
Source organism: Streptacidiphilus alkalitolerans (assembly GCF_042511045.1). Lineage (NCBI taxonomy): Bacteria > Bacillati > Actinomycetota > Actinomycetes > Kitasatosporales > Streptomycetaceae > Streptacidiphilus > Streptacidiphilus alkalitolerans. The sequence goes on along the minus strand of NZ_JBHEZX010000009.1, from coordinate 236,775 downwards.
GTTCCAGGCCGTCCGCCCGTCGACGACGGCGGCCCGAACGGCCTTCCCTCCCCTCCCCCACCCACCTCTCGGGAGTGAACAACCATGCGCAGTACCGCACCTCGGCGCCGCAGGATGACAGCCGCCCTGGCTGCCTCCGCCGGCCTGATCATCGGGGCCCTGACCGGAATCACGGCCGCACCGGCCTCGGCAGCCGGCTCGCCCCTCTCCTACTACGTGTCTCCCAGTGGGAGCGGACAGTCGTGCACGACGTCCGCCCCGTGCGCCCTGACCACCGCGCAGCAGCTGGTGCGGTCCGTCACCGGGACCGCCCAGACCGACATCGACGTCGTCCTCGCCGACGGCACCTACCGGCTCGCCAACACCCTCTCCTTCGACGCGGCCGACGGGGACGGCGCCACCTCCGGCCACACCGTGACCTACCAGGCCGCCCCCGGCGCGGATCCCGTGCTCAGCGGAGGCGAGCAGATCACCGGCTGGACCCAGGGCGCGGGCGGCGTCTGGCAGGCCACGGTCCCCGCGGGAACCGACACCCGGCAGCTCTACGTCAACGGGGTGCGCGCGGACCGGGCCGCCGGCGCGGTGCCCACCGGTCTGACCCGCACCGCCACCGGCTACACCGCCGCCAGTACCGTCTTCACCTCCTGGCCGAACATCTCGGACGTCGAGTTCGTCTACGACGTCGCCTGGACCCAGGTCCGCTGCGACATCGCCTCGGTCTCCGGCACCAGCATCACCATGGACCAGCCCTGCTTCGACAACTCCACCAAGAAGCCGTACGGCGTCAACGCGGACCTGCCCAGCTCCGTGGAGAACGCGAGGGCGCTGCTGACCGACCCCGGCCAGTGGTACCTCGACCGGAGCAGCAACACCGTCTACTACCTCCCCCGCGCGGGACAGAACCTGAGCACCGCGGACGTGGAGATCCCGCGCCTGCAGACCCTCGTCTCCGGGACCGGCACCGAACAGCAGCCGCTCAACGGCCTCGCCCTCTCCGGGATCTCCTTCGAGTACGCGGGCTGGACGGCGCCCGACAACGGCGACGGCTTCTCGGAGGTCCAGGCGAACATGCGCCTCACCGGCCAGAACGCCTGGCAGAACCAGGGCACCTGCACCCGGTACTCCACCACCAGCCCCGGCACTTGCCCCTACGGCGCCTGGACCATGACCCCCGGCAACGTCGTCTTCGACCACACCACCGGGCTGAGCGTGACCGGAAGCACCTTCGAGCACCTCGGCGCCGCGGGGCTGCAGTTGGACCGCGACGTCGCCGGATCCACGGTCCAGGGCAATGTGTTCACCGACATCTCCGGCAACGGCCTGGAGATCGGCAACGGCACCGACGCGGATCCGAGCGACCTTTCGCTGCTGCCGGCGAACAATACGATCGCCGACAACTGGGTGCACCACATAGCCGTGGAGTACACCGGGGGCGTGGGCATCTTCCAGGGCTACACCCGCGACGACACCATCGAGCACAACCAGATAAATGACGTCCCCTACAGCGGGATCAGCTCCAACTGGGGCTGGGGGCACAACCCCACCGCGACCCAGGGCAACCGGATCCTGGACAACCTGGTCTTCGACCAGATGCAGCAGCGCTCGGACGGCGGCGGCATCTACGTCCTGGGCATCGAGGGCGACTCACTCGCCGACGGCCTGCTGATCAGCGGAAACGTGGTCCGCAACACCGACTCGGCGAACGGCGGCCATGCCATCTACACCGACGGCGGCAGCGAGTACATCACCATGACCGGCAACGCCATGTTCGCCAACAACACGCCGTCCATGGGCGGTTGCAACGAGCAGGGCGGCACGCCCTACGGCGGGTTCTCGTTCACCGGCAACTACGTCGAGAACACCACCCCCGACTGGCCGTGCGGAGCGCCCGCCAACGCCACCGTCAGCAACACCCAGGTGTCCGCCGACGGCACCGGCGTGCCCGCGTCACTGATCGCCGCGGCCGGCCTCGAACCGCAGTACGCGGCCCTCGCCCAGGCTCCCGCCGGGCAGGCGCTGACCAACCTCGCCCTCGGCAAGCCGGTCCAGGCGCAGTTCCTCAACGGCTCCACGGCCGCGCTGCAGTCCTACTCCCAGCTGTCCTATGCGACCGACGGCGCTGCCGGCACCTATGTGCAGGCCAGCGGCCAGTTCCGCTGGCAGCTCGTGGTCGACCTGCAGGCGCAGCAGAGCCTCGGCCACGTCACGGTGACCATGCCGCAGGCCCACTTCGCCACCGCCTTCCACGTCGACGCCTCCACCAACGGCAGCAGCTGGACCACGGTCGGCACCGTCACCGACAGCGGGTGGGGAACCATCCCCGTCGTCTTCCCGAGCACGGTCAGCGCGCGGTACCTCCGCATCGTCGCCGACGCGCCGACCGACTGGAACCAGCGCGGGGACCAGATGGCCATCAGCGAGGTCGGCGCATACGCCCCGACCACGGGCCAGCCGAACCTGGCCCTCAACCAGCCGGCCCAGGCCCTGTACATCGACGGGACCCAGGCGCGGATGCAGCCCGGCTCCACCCCGTCCGCGGCCGACGACGGGAACACCGCCACCTCCGCGCAGGCGACCGCGCAGTACCGCTGGATCCAGCAGATCGACCTGACCCAGCCGCAGTCCTTCGACCTCGTCTCCCTGCTCCAGCCCGACACCGCGTTCGCCACCAACTGGCACCTCGACGTCTCCCTCGACGGCTCCACCTACTGGACCGTCGCCCGCCACGCCGACACGGCGGGAGGACTCACCGGCGTCCAGCTGGCCGCCCCGGTGACGGCGCGCTACCTCCGCGTGGTCGCCGACCTGCCCAACCAGGGCGGCCAGACCGGCGGGCAGATGGCGGTGAGCGAGATCGGCGTCTACCGCGGCTGACCCCGGCGCGGGGCAGCCTGCGCCCACCGCCGACGGCGACGGCACGGGTCCGCACGGGTCCGCACGGCTAGAGTCGATCTCCCCGGGTCCGGCTCAGCACCGGTCGGACCCGGACGGCACCGCAGGACGCGGCACGTGTTCCTGCTCCACCGCCGCCAGCCAGGAGGCCCCCATGGCAACCCTGCTGTCCGTGAACGTCGGCTTGCCCAGGAACGTCGACTGGCGCGGAAGAACCGTCTACACGGGTGCCTGGAAATCACCCGTCGACGGCCCCCGGATGGTGCGCCGACTGAACGTCGAGGGGGACGGCCAGGGAGACCTCGGCGGGCACGGCGGAGAACAGCGCGCCGTCCTGGTCTACCAGCGCGAGTCCTACGACCACTGGCGGAAGCAGCTGGGACGCGAGGACCTGGAGTTCGGGTGGTTCGGCGAGAACTTCACCGTCGACGGCCTGCCGGACGACGAGGTCTGCGTCGGTGACCGCTACCGGATCGGCGGGGCCGAGTTCGAGGTCACCCAGCCGCGCGTCACCTGCTACCGGGTGGGCCTCCGGCTGGGCGAACCGGCCATGCCGTCCCTGCTGGTCTCGCACCACCGCCCGGGTTTCTATCTGCGGGTCATCACCGAGGGCCGGGTCCGGGCGGGTGACGCCATCGTCCGGACCCGGGTGGGCCCCGGGGCCCTCAGCGTCGCCGACGTCGACGGGCTGCTCTACCTGCCCGACCGGGATCCGGACCGGCTCAAGGCCGCGCTGGCCATCCCGGCGCTCAGCCCCGGATGGCAGCAGTCGTTCCGGGAGCTGGCCGACGCCGCCGGGCAGCCCGCCGCGGCGCCCGGGCCGAGCACCCGCACCGGATGGGACGGGTTCCGGCCGCTGCGCGTGGCCCGGATCGTCGCGGAGAGCAGCACGGTCTCCTCGCTCTACCTCGAACCGGTCGACCGGCAGGCCCTGCCACCGGCCGAACCCGGCCAGTACCTGACCCTGCGTATCACCGGTGCCACCGACCCGGCCCCCGCTCCGGCCCCGGTACGCAGCTACTCGCTGTCCTCCGCGCCGGGCGCCCCGCAGTACCGCATCAGCGTCAAACGCGAGCCCCACGGCGTGGTGAGCACCTATCTGCACACCTCGCTGCGGACGGGGACGGTGCTGGAGGCGGCCTCACCCCGGGGTGACTTCGTCCTGGCCGACGACCGGACCCGCCCGACGGTGCTGGTCTCCGCCGGCATCGGCGTGACCCCGGTGCTGGCCATGCTGTACCAGCTGGCCGCCGAGGCGGACCCGGGGCCCGTGTGGTGGATCCACACGACCCGCGACCGCGCCCAGCACGCGTTCGCCGACGAGGCGCATCAGCTGCTGGCCCGCCTGCCCGACGCGCACGAGCACGTCTTCTACACCGCGCCCACCGAGTCGGATCTGCCCCTGCCGCCCGGAGCCGTCCACGGGCGGCTGACTCCCGGGACGCTCGCCGGCCTCGGCATCCCCGCCGCCGCGGACGCCTACCTGTGCGGGCCGGAAGCCTTCATGGCGGATCTCCGCACCGCCCTGGGCGAACTCGGCCTGAGCACCGACCGCATCCACAGCGAACGCTTCGGCGCCCTGGGCGCCATCAATCCCGGCATCGCCACCGTCTCGACCACCCCGCCGCACCAGCCGCCGGGAGCCCCCGCCACCGGCCCACTGGTGACCTTCACCCGCAGCGGTCTGTCCACCCGCTGGGCACCGTCCTACCCCTCCCTGCTCGACCTCGCCGAAGCCTGCGACGTGCCCACCCGCTGGTCCTGCCGCACCGGGGTCTGCCACACCTGCACCACCCCCGTCATCTCCGGACTGGCGGACCACACCCCGCCACCGCTCGAAGCCCCGGCCGCCGGCGAGATCCTGATCTGCTGCGCCACCCCCACCACGGACCTCCTCCTCGACCTGTGAACCCCGCACCGCGCGGATCGCCCGGCATGGCTGACGGACCCTAGGCCGCGCCGTCCGGATGCCGGCCGGGCCGTTCGCCGCCCTTGCCCGCCGCCGCGGGGTCGGCCGCGGTCGGGAACACCCTTCCGGTGCCGTCGGCCTCGGCGGCGTGGGCGAGGTAGGCCAGCCCCCGCAGCAGCGTCCGGCGCGGCCCCGGGTGCACCCGGTCGGCCCAGGCCGGTTCCTCGGTCTCGCCGCGCAGACGGCAGTAGCAGGCCAGCGCGTAGCCGAGGTCGGGCTGGGAGAGGTAGCCGTGCCGCATGTACCGGGGCGATGCCGGACGGTCGGGCACGGGACCGCGGTGGTGCGAGGTCACGGCGGCGTTGGCGCTGAAGACGCCCATCCCCAGATAGACCGTGGCCAGGTCGGTCAGCTGCTCGTGGTCCTCGCGCCCGGGATCGAGCCGCGCTTCGCCGATCAGCCGGACGTGGCCGAGCTCATGGGCGATGGTCGCCGCGAGCACGGCGGGTGCGGCAGCGTCCAAGCGGTCCAGGGAGACGATCGAGAACTCCCAGATCTTCCGGTACCGGCCGAGCGTGATCCGCCGGTCCTGACGCCTGCTCAACTCCTCGCTGCTGGGGCCGTCGAAGAGGTTCAACCAGATGAACAGCGGGTCCACCTGCATCACCGAGCAGACCCGCGCGAGCAGGGCCCTGATCTCGCGGCGCTCACCGGTGAACGGGACCGGGAAGAATTCCGGGGTCGGCAGCGCCACCGGGCGCCGTACCGTGGCCAGGCCGAACTCCGCGACCAGCCACAGCATCGACGACTCGATCCAGACCTGGCGCTCGCGGGGCACCGGGCAGGTCGGCGGAGCGGGAGCGACCACGCGCCGCGGGGTCGGCACGGGGGCGCTGGGAGCCTTGGAGGCCCTGAGGGTCCTGCGCCGATCGGGATCGCGCAGGGCCGCGTACCCGAGGCACGCGCCGACCGGGACCATCACGCCCAGGAACGCCAGCAGATAGCTCACCGACGGCCCCCCACCCGGAACTCACCCATCGCCACACACCCGAGTCTGACCCCGCCACCCGCGAGGCCGGGCCAGAATCCGGTATCTCCCCCGTGATCTGAGGGTGCATCACCCCACCTGCATGGATGAGTACGTGGGTCAGCTCTGGCGCTTTCCGCCATTCCAGACATCTTGACTGTACTCGTCCAGGCTGCTTCCCTAAGACCTCACACCCCACATGGTCTAAACCAATGACGACCATTCGCTGAATCGATTCACAGAGAAGGGGAAAGATGTCCGCACGCAGAAGAGTCATCTCCGCGCTGTCAGCCCTGGGGGTGATCGGAGCCGTCGCGGTCTCCGGATTCACCGCCGCCACACCGGCACTCGCCGCCTCGTCCCCCAACCCCTGGCCGGCCCATGTGTTCGCGCCGTTCGTCGACACCTGGTCCAACAATGTGACCCTCACCGACGCGGCGAATTCCTATGGAACCAAGTTCTTCACCATCGCCTTCGTCGACGGCACCGGCTGTCACTGGTCGATCGGCGAGCAGAGCACCGTGCAGTCGGAGATCGACAGCCTGCGCGACATCGGCGGCGACGCCTCGGTGTCCTTCGGCGGCTACACCACCGACAACAACCTCACCGAGCTCGGCGACTCCTGCTCCTCCCCCGAGGCGGCGGCGGCCCAGATCGAGTCGGTGGTCACCACCTTCAACCTGTCCCACCTCGACTTCGACATCGAGGCGAACTCGCTGACCAACGCGGCCGGCATCGACCGCCGGGACCGGGCGCTGGCCGAGGTGCGCTCCTGGGCCGGCTCCAACGGCCGTGCGCTGTCGATCTCCTTCACCGTGCCGGCCACCGCAGGCGGCCTCAGCGGTGACGGGGTCAACGTGCTGAACAACGCCCGCGCCGACGGCTTCACCCCCGACGTCGTCAACCTGATGACGATGGACTACGGAGCCTCCGGCGTCGAGATGGGCAACGCGGCCAACTCGGCCGTTGACGCCGCGGCGGGCCAGGTCGCCTCCGCCTTCGGCATCTCCACGGCGGCGGCGTACGCGAGGCTCGGCAATACGCCGATGATCGGCCAGAACGACAGCGCGGGCGAGATCTTCACCCTCGCCGACGCGGCCAGCGTGGAGAGCTACGACGCGTCCAGGGGCATCGCCCTGCTGTCGTACTGGGACGAGAACCGCGACAACGGCAACTGCGCCGGGACGACCACGGCCCAGGGCACCTGCAGCGGGATCAGCCAGAACACCGGCGACTTCACCCGGGCCTTCCAGCCGTTCACCTCGGGAAGCAGTACGGGCGGAGGCTCCGGGGGCGCACTCGCCGGCACCTGGACGCAGTGCGCCTCCGAGAACGGCAGCTGCGCGGTCGACGGACACAAGACGGTGGCCTTCGGCGCCAACGGCCGCTTCAACTACAGCACCCTGGGCAACTCCACCGCCTGCACCACCGGGGTGTTCGGCGACCCCATCCCCGGCACCGTCAAGGCCTGCTACACCGAGACCCCACCACCGGCGGCCAACACCTGGACCCCCTGCGCCACCGAGAACACCACCTGCTCCTTCGCCGGAGTGATGACCGTCGCCTACGGAGCCAACGGCGCGTACAACTACGCCACCCTGCCGAACGGCGCCTCCTGCAACAACACCACCTTCGGAGACCCGGCGTCCGGCAGCGTCAAGTCCTGCTATGTGATCGCGCCCCCGCCCTCGTTCACCAACTGGAGCTCCTGCGCCGCCGAGAACAGCACCTGCTCCTTCAGCGGCACGCACGAAGTCGCCTACGGCGCCAACGGCCAGTACATCTACCGGACCGTCACCAATGCGACCGGGTGCAGCAATTCGGTATTCGGCGATCCCATTCCGGGGACCGCGAAGAGCTGCTACGTGCAGTAGCGGGCATAAGGCCACGCACAATCCCGACGGCGGTGTGCAATACCCCTACTTTGAATCGTTGCAACCCGCCTTCGTCCACCACCCCCACGAGAAAGGCCGGACGATGTTCCGATCCCATCACGCCGAAGTTCCCAGAGGCCGGTTCCGCCGCTCCCGTCCCGGGCCGAGGTCGCGAGCGCAGCTCTGGCTCACGATCCTGGCCACCATCGCGGCCCTGGTGTACGCCGTCACGTTCACCGCGACCGCCGCCCAGGCCGCCGCGCCCGGACCCCCCTCCGGCTGGACGACCGTCTTCAGCGACGACTTCAACGGGCCGGCCGGCTCGGCCCCCTCGTCGGCCAACTGGATGTTCGACACCGGCGCCGGTTCCAGCTTCGGTACCGGTGAGATCGAGACGATGACCAACTCGACCGCCAACACCCATCTGGACGGTGGCGGAAATCTCGACATCACCGCGCTGAACAACGGCGGCAATTGGACCTCGGGGCGGATCCAGACGCCCACCGCCAACGTGGGCGCCCCGGCCGGCGGCAAGCTGCAGGTCACCGCGTCGATCCAGCAGCCCGACCCGGGCAGCGGCCTCGGCTACTGGCCCGCCTTCTGGATGCTGGGCCCGGGCCAGTGGCCCGAGAACGGCGAGATCGACATCATGGAAGACGTCAACGCCCTCTCCCAGGTCGCCGGAACCATCCACTGCGGCACCTACCCGGGCGGCGTCTGCAACGAGGGGACCGGGGTCGGCAGCGGGCTCCGCGCCTGCAGCGGCTGCCAGACCGGCTACCACACCTACTCGATGATCCTGGACCGCACCAACACCTCGGCCGAGACCATCACCTGGTACCTGGACGGCAGCCAGTACTTCAGCGTGAGTGAGAGTCAGGTCGGCACCAGCACCTGGCAGGCCGCCTTCGACCACAACCTGTCGATCATCCTCGACCTGGCGATGGGCGGCGGCTTCCCCAACGGCGTCTGCGGCTGCACCAGTCCGAACGGCTCGACATCGTCGGGCGCGAGTATGAACGTGGACTATGTCGCGGCCTATACAACGACCGGCGGCGGCACCGGAACCAGCTATCAGTCGCTGCCGGGTACCTGGCCCCAGTGCGCCTCCGAGAACGGCAGCTGCGCGGTCGACGGACACAAGACCGTGGCCTTCGGCGCCAACGGCCGCTTCAACTACAGCACCCTGGGCAACTCCACCGCCTGCACCACCGGGGTGTTCGGCGACCCCATCCCCGGCACCGTCAAGGCCTGCTACACCGAGACCCCACCACCGGCGGCCAACACCTGGACCCCCTGCGCCACCGAGAACACCACCTGCTCCTTCGCCGGAGTGATGACCGTCGCCTACGGAGCCAACGGCGCGTACAACTACGCCACCCTGCCGAACGGCGCCTCCTGCAACAACGCCACCTTCGGAGACCCGGCGTCCGGCAGCGTCAAGTCCTGCTATGTGACTGGGCCGCCACCGTCCTTCACGAGCTGGACCTCCTGCGCCACCGAGAACAGCACCTGCTCCTTCAGCGGCACGCACGAAGTCGCCTACGGCGCCAACGGCCAGTACTACTACGGCAGTTTCAGCGGCGGAACGGCCTGCGGCAACACCGTGTTCGGCGACCCCGTCCCCGGCACGGCAAAGCTCTGCTACGTCCAATAGCCCCCACCGCTCGCTGACTCCGACGTGAGGGCAGCGCTCACCGCCTCAGCCGGCTGAGGCGGTGAGCGCGCCGAGGGCGCTGGCCTGGGTGCGCCAGTCGGCCGGGTTCGGGCTGGTGCCGGCCCAGCGCTCGCCGAGCACATTGAGGGAGCTGCGGTCCCGCGCCCACAGCGTGGCCGACTGATGCTGGATGTAGTTCAGATAGCTGCTGGAGCCGGTGGCCTTCGCCAGATCGGCGAAGTTCCGCATGAAGATGCCCTTGAACTGCTTCTGGTTGTCGTCGCAGGACGCCGCGCCGGTGTCGCAGGACTCGGTGAGCACTCCCCCGCTGGTCAGCGCCGGGTTGCTGACGGCGGCGTCGGCCAGGGTGCGCGCGGTGGCCAGCAGCGAGCTGTCCCCGGTGGTCCGCCACAGCTCGGTGAACCCGCCGATGGCCAGGCCCTGGTTGTAACTCCACACGGTGCTGCCGTTGTTGGCGCAACCGGAGGTCAGCCCGTCGTTCACCAGGCCCGAGGAGTCGATCAACCCGCTGGACCGGTACCAGGCCGCAGCCGTGGTCGCCCGCTGGAGCCAGACCGTGTCGCCGGGGATGCGCTGGTGCAATGCCGTGGTCAGCCACAGATACTGACCGTTCGTCACCGCGTTCTTGTAGGTCCGCTCGCGGTCCCACCAGATGCCGCCGCCGCAGGTGCCGGTGTCCCAGTACTGCTGGAGGTAGCTGGTGATGGTGACGGCCTCGCCCAGATAGCGGGAGTCGCCGGTGTAGTCGTACGCGTCCAGCCAGGCGATGGCCCACCAGCCCGCGTCGTCGTTGGCGCGGCTGATGAAGTCGCCCTCGACCGGGTCCGAACTGCGCGCACCGGCGGCGAAGACGCCCTTGTTCTGGTCGAAGGTGCGCCCGATGACCCAGTCGTAGTCGTGCGTCCCGGTGGCCTTGGCGAAGTCGACGAGGGCGGTGAGGGTGGCGGCGGAGTTCCACCAACTGCTGGGCCACCAGCCGTTGTAGGGGTCGTAGGAGGACATCAGGGCGTCCGCCGCCCCGCGCGCCGGAGTCGGCGCCGGGCGGACCCAGGCGGTGCAGCTGCCCTCCTGGTGACTGGCCTCCCGGCCGCAGGCGCGTACCGCGCCACCGTAGAGCAGGCCGCGCGGGTCACGGGTGGCGAACATCGCGGTCCGGGTGCCGGTGGCTCCCGACGGGGTGCTGGTGCGGCCCAGTGAGGAGCCGTCGGGCCAGGTCGCGCCGCCGTCCCAGGAGCGGTCGAGCCAGATCTCGTCCCCGGCGCCGCCGGTGTCGATGCTCGCCCAGGCCATGGAGTTCTTCTGGTCCACATGCAGCCGGATGGTGCGGCCGTACAGGGTGGTCGACGCCACCGGCTGGGTGTCGCCGGCCGCCCGGGCGAGGTCCGTGCCGTCGCAGAGCACGTCGCAGACGGTGGCGTAGACCCAGCTGGTGCAGCTGACGCCGGCGGCGTCGCCGCAGGCCCGGACCAGGCCGCGCTTGTGGTCCCGGGGGTCGGTGATGTTGTACATCAGCGTCCGGGTGCCGGTCCAGGTGCCCGGGATGCTCGCCTTGCCCAGCAGCCCGTCCCAGCTGGCCCCGCCGTCCCAGGAGCGGTCCAGCCACACCGAGTCGCCGGTCACCCCGCCGTCGATGCTGGCCCACGCCATGTCGTCGGCGTCGGACACATGGAGTTCGACGCGACGGCCGTTCAGGTTCAGGTTCAGGTTCGGCACCGGGAAGGTCTCCTGCTTGGCCAGCGAGGGGTCCAGGGTGTCGCACGCCAGGACGCACACGGTGGTGGCAGCGGCGGCGGGGGTCGCCGCGGGGACCAGGGCGACGGCCACCAGCGCGGCGGCCAACAGGAGCTTCAGCAGTCGGGAAAGGCCGACAACGATGTCGGCGCCGCGCAAGGACATGGCACTCGCCTCGATTCACACCCGGAACCGGTCACCGTAGTGTCATGTCCACGCAGACGTCAAGGCCCGTCGCCGGCCCGGAATCAGCCGCCGCTGAGGCGGTGTTGGAGCTTCTCGCCCTCGATGTCGGGGTCCGGCACGTACTTGGAGAACCACTGCGGGTGGTACCAGAGCTTCCCGCGGACCATGGCCATGACCGCCGGCACCAAGGTGAGCCGCACCACGAAGGCGTCCAGGAACACCCCGGCGGCGAAGCTGAAGCCGATGGCCTTGATGGTCGCGTCCTTGCTGAACATGAAGGCCACGAAGATCGAGAACATGATCAGCGCGGCGGCGGTGACCACGCGCGCCGACTGCCCGGTGCCGCGTTCGACCGCGCCGCGGGCGTCGTCGGTCTTGGTGAAGTCCTCCTTGATCCGGGAGACGACAAAGACCTCGTAGTCGCTGGAGAGGCCGAAGATGATGGCCAGCATGATGATCGGGAGGAAGCTGATCGTCTCCGCCTTGGTGATGCCGAAGATCTTCTCGCCCCAGCCCCACTGGAACACCGCCACCTGCGCGCCGAACGCGGCGGCCACTGACAGCAGGAAGCCGATGATCGACTTGATCGGCACCAGGATCGTCCGGAACGCGAACGTCAGCAGGATGAACGCCAGGCCGATCACCACCACCAGGAACACCGGCAGCGCCGAGGACAGCTTCGAGGACACGTCGATGTTCGAGGCGGTCACACCGCCGATCAGGATCTTCGCGCCGCTGGAACCCTCGATCGCCGCCCGGTTGTCGCGCAGGCTGGTGACCAGGTCGGCGGTGGCCGGGTCGCTCGGCCCGGTCTTCGGGACGACGCGGATCACCCCGATGCCGTGGGACACGGTGGCGGTGGCGGGCGTCGCCGCCGCGACCCCGGGCAGCTTGCCGAGCTCCTGCGCCATGTTCTGCACCGTCTGCTGCGAAGTGACCCCGTCCGCCACCACCTGGAGCGGGCCGTTGAACCCCGGCCCGAAGGCCGCGGTCGTCAGGTCGTAGGCCCGGCGCGAGGTGTCGGAGGTCGGCTTGGAGGAACCGCTCGGCAGGCCGAGCTCAACGGACAGGGCCGGGACGGCCAGCAGCACCAGCAGGCCGACGCCGCCGATGAGCACCGGGACCCGGTAGCGGACCACGAACCGGGCCCAGGCCGCGCCGAAGGTCTTGTGGGGCTCGGTGGCCGCCGTCATCGCCACCTCGCCGTGGTGGCCGGGGCGCAGCGGCGTATTGATGAAGTTCGTGACCTTGTCGCCGGCGAAGCCGAGCATGGCGGGCAGCAGCGTCAACGAGATCAGCAGCGCGATGGCCACGGCGGCAGCCGCGGCCAGGCCCATGACGGTCAGGAACGGGATGCCGACGACCGACAGCCCGCACAGGGCGATGATCACGGTCAGGGCGGCGAAGACGACCGAGCTCCCGGCGGTGCCGGCGGCCAGGCCGATCGACTCCTCGAGCCCGTGGTCCTGGAGCAGGTTGTTGCGGTGCCTGGACAGGATGAACAGGCCGTAGTCGATGCCGCAGGACAGGCCGAGCATCAGGGCCACGGTCGTGGAGGCCGAGGCGATGGTCACCACGGAGGCGAGGGCGGTGACGCCGGTGATGGTGATCGCCACACCGATGACGGCGGTCAGGATCGGCAGTCCGGCCGCGACGAACGCGCCGAAGGTGACCAGCAGGATGATGAACGCGATGACGATGCCGACCAGCTCGGGCAGTTCCGAGGGCGCGAGCCGCCAGCCGGGGTAGACGCTGCCGGAGTACTCGACCTGCACGCCGGAGTCGCGGGCCGGGGCGGTCGCGTCCTGGATCGCGTCCAGGGTGGCGTCGGTGACGTCGGCGGGCTGGGCGGTGTACATCACCTGGCCGAGGGCGACCTGGCCGTTGGCCGAGACGGCATTGGTCTGGAACGGGCTCGCGGCCGAGGCGACCTGGGAGACCTTGGCCAGGTTCGCGACCGCGGCCTCGATCCCGGCCCGCTGCTCGGGGTTGGTGACCTTCACCGTGCCGTGGGTGGCGAAGACCACCTGGGTCTGGCCTCCGGCCAGGGCCGGGAGCTTCGCCTTGAGCAGGTCCGCGGTCCGCTGCGACTCGGTGCCGGGGATGGTGAAGTTGTCGTTGGTCTTGCCGCCGCTCGCCACCGAGATGGCGATGGTGGCGACCGCGACGACGAGCCACAGGCTCAGCACCAGACGACGCCGCCGATAGGCCCACTGGGCGAGGCGGAACAAGTAGATCGACATGCGCTCAACCTCACATGCCCCACTCCGCCGCGCCTCACGGACGCAGCCATCCGGGCGCGGCCGTCGCCCGCCCGGGCGGTGGCCGGGGCGGCGCGAGCGGTTCCCGCACCGACTCGGTCCGGGCCCTGCACCGACCCGGTCCGGGCCCACACCGAAACCGCGGCGAGGGCCCGGACCTGACGCTCCGACGGGTGGGACCCTAGGCGGCGGTTCGGCCGGCGTCGGCGGCGATGGTCGCCCCGGTGAGGTAGCCGGCCCGGTCCGTGGCCAGGAAGAAGATCACCTCGGCGATCTCACGCGGTGTGGCGAGCCGCCCCAGCAGGGTGGTCTTGGCGACCTGCTGCGCGCCCTCCTCGCCCATGGCGGCGAGCACCATCTCGGTCCGGGTCGGACCGGGAGCCACGGTGTTCACCCGTACCCCGGCCGGGCTGAACTCGGCCGCCCAGGTACGGGTCAGCGACTCCAGCGCGGCCTTGGTGGCGCTGTAGACGGACAGTCCGGGCATGCCGACCTTCGCCGCCATCGTGCTCACATTGACGATGCTGCCGGAGCCCTTGGCGACCATCGCCGGCGCCAGGGCCGCCGTGAGGAAGTACGGGGCCCGGATGTTGGTCGCCAAGGACGCATCGAAGGACGCGACGTCCTGGGCCACAGTCGGTGCGCCGGGGAAGATGGCCGCGTTGTTGACCAGGATGTCGACGGCGCCGGCCTCGGCCGCCAGGTGGTGCAGCGAGTCCAGGTCGCTGAGGTCGGCGGCCACGAAGCGGGCCAGCCCGCCCTGGTCCGTGATGGTCCGGACGGTCGCCGCGCCGCGCTCGGCGCTGCGACCCGAGACCACGACCTCGGCGCCGGCCGCGGCCAGCAACCGGGCGGTCTCGGCAGCGATTCCAGCGGTTGATCCGGTCACCAGAGCGATCTTGCCGGTGAGCTCCATGAGGGGAGTCCTTCCATAGGTCGGGCCGTGATCCGGCCCAAAACTGGGTTACCTGACTCAGAATGCTCGGCAAAAAATGGGTTGTCCATTCCAGAATCTGGTAACGTAGGAAGGGTGGAAACCCAGACACGACGACTCACCCGCAAGGGCCAGGAGACCCGGGCCCGCATCGTTGCCGCAGCCGCCCAGCTGATGTACGAACGCGGCCTCACCGAGGCGACCCTCGAGGACGTCCGCGCCGCCGCCGGGGTCAGCGGCTCGCAGGTCTACCACTACTTCGCCGACAAGCAGGCCCTGCTGCTCGCGGTGATCGAGCACCAGACCCAGGCGGTCCTGGAGATGCAGCAGCCGCACTTCGCCGCGCTGGACACCATGGCCGGGCTGCGGCAGTGGCGGGACGCCATGGTCGAGTACCAGCTGCGGCTGCAGTGCCGCGGCGGCTGCCCGATCGGCTCCCTGGGCAGCGAGGTCGCCGAGAACAACCCGGAGGCCCGGCTCGCCGTCGCCTCCGGCTTTCTGCGCTGGGAGTCGGCCATCCGCGGCGGCCTGCAGACCATGCACGCCCGCGGCGAACTCGACACCGACCCCGAGGACCTCGCGCTGGCCACCCTGGCCGCACTCCAGGGCGGCCTCCTGCTCACCCAGCTGCAACGCCGGGTCAAACCCCTGGAAGTCGCCCTCGACGCCATGCTCGACCTGATCCAGACCCACACCACGACCCCCTGACGGGCGGTCAGCAGGCCCCCGTACGGACGGATCCCAGGTGCGGTGGGGTTCACCCGGTCGGCGCAGGCTGTGTCGCCGGGGCGGGGGATTCGGGTGAGGCTGCTGACAGTCCAGCCCCCCGAGCCCCAGCAGGAGCCTCTGTGCGTACGAAGCGAACCCGTGCCCTGTGTGTCGGGGCTGCCCTGCTGTCCGCCGTGGCCCTGACAGCGTGCAGCGGCAAGGGGCCCGTCAACGGGACCCTTGCGTTCACGACCGTGCGGGGCGCCGCTGGGGCGGTCACCAACCCCGAAGGGGGGACGTGCCACAGCTTCGGCCCCGCGGAGGTCGCCTCGGTGGACAACGGAACCCTGGCCGACCTGCTGATGTTCCAAGGGCCCGACTGCGCCAACCCCGACGGCTCCCCCGGCATCTACGTGCCCACCGAGACCGCGGCGCAGGCCGTGCTCAAGGTCGGAGCGTGGCGCAGCTTCCGCACCTACGTGTGACGTTCCGCCACCGGGGTCTCCTGCCGCCGTCAGGCGATGCGCAGGAACACCGGGTTGGTGAGCGCCGCCATCGGGCCCCAGACCAGGGCCGGGCCCATGGTGTTGCCCTGTCCCGGCGTGCCGTCGACCATCGGGTGCCGGACCTCGGCGCGGACGTAGGCCGCCAGTGAGGCGGTGGTCCGCCAGACCACCGTGCCGGTGCCGGAGTCGGGCAGCGACTCCTGGTGCAGCTGGCCCTCGTCGGTGATGAAGCGGACCGTGCCCCTGGGGACGCCGGAAACGTCGAGCCTGACGTCCACCGGGGCGTCGACCGCCGCCGTGAGCGTGCCGCCGATCCCGGCCTGCCGGCCGCCCCCGGTGACGGTGAAGTCGAGCCCGACCGCCGAGGACTCGGCGATCCAGCTGCGGCCGGCCTTGATGCCCGCCAGCACGTCGGGGGTGGTGAGGTCGTCGGCGAGGACCACGTTGTGGGGCAGCCCGATGACCTGCGGCACGCTGTGGGCGTCGCTGTTGCCCATGGCGGGGGTCCAGCGCCGACCGGTGCGGACGGCCTCGCCGAGCCGGGCGTCCCAGGTGTCGACCGCCGACTCGTCGTCGTAGGTCCAGGGCCCGTTCCAGACCTCCATGGCGTCGGCGTCGTCATAGCCGGACTTCCACTGGCAGGCGATGTAGGGGCAGTACGGGTGCGCCGGCACGACCAGGCCGCCGGAGCGGCGCACCTGCCCGGCGAACCTGGGGAAGGCGTTGTCGCGGGAGCGGTAGCGCCAGTCGATCCACTCCCCCGCGGGCAGGCCGAGCGCCAGCCAGTGGCCGTTGCGGGTGGTGACCTCCTCGCCGGTGACGATCAGCAGGTCGGGCCCCGCGTACTCGCCCCAGACCGCGTGCGAGGACGTGGTGTTGTGGTCGGTGGAGACCATGAAGTCCAGCCCCGCGGCCCTGGCCCCGGCCGCGACCTCGGCGGGGAGCCGACGGCCGTCGGAGTGGACGGTGTGCAGATGGCCGTCGCCCCGGTACCAGGCCCGGCCCCGGCCCTTGGCCCGCTGCGGCGGGTAGTTCGGCACGAAGGCGGGGCCCGGCGCCCCGAACGTCAGCGTCACCTGGACCTGGTAGTCCAGGCCCTGGGGCGCGACCTGGTACGGGCCGAGGACGATGTGCCAGGTCCCCGCGCCGACCGGGCCCGGCAGGTAGCCCGGGGTGGCCTCGCTGTTGCTGATCTCGAAGGACGTGCGGAAGCCGCCGGACCAGCCGCGGAAGCCCTTCCCGCCGAGGGCGGTCCCGTGCTGGTCGAAGACCCCGATGTCACAGGAGTTCGCCGGGGTCCCGGCCGGAACGGCGGGCTTGTCGTAGGAGTACTGGACGGCGATCTGCCGCACCCCCTTCGGGACCTCGACCGGGAGGTGGACGAAGTCGGCGGCGCCGGTGTCCAGATGGCCGCTCACCGTGCGGGTGACCGTCGACCCGGGGGCCGGGGGCCGGGCCGGCGGCACTGCTGACGCACCGTCGGCCGCCCGCGCGGAGGAGACCGGAGCGAAGACGATCGGCGCGAGCGTGATCGCCGCCGCTCCGGCCGTGACACCGAGCAGCATCCGGCGCCGGTCCAGGGCGTGCTGCTCACAGGGTTCTTCCGCCGGGGCGGGGGCGTGGACGTTGGGGCTGCTGTCCTCGGAGCTCACAGTGTCCTCCACAGAGTCGACCGGATGTGCACGATCGGTGCACCGGACCCTTGACACTCTCGTCCGCCCGCGTGAACACCGGACATCGGTACGCCGTCCACAAACCGACCCGGCGTCGACGACCACCGAGGGGGGCGAGCCGGACCAGTCGCTGCCCTCCACCGCCCTGGCTGGGGCCGTCGTGGGAACCGTGGCCTAGCATGCGGGCCCCGGTGGCCTCCTGGCGGGCTCGATGTGACGCCCCAGCACCTCACCCCCAGGATCGTCGGGCGCCGGGGCGGGCGGTGGGCAGCACGCAGGCGGCGGTGAGCATGCCCAGGGCGATGGCGGCGAGCAGGGCGAACATCTGGGCCAGATCGTGCAGTCCCTGCACCGGGTGGCCGCCGAGCCAGGCGTCCAGGCCGCGCAGGCCGTGCGAGCCGGGGGTCAGCACGAAGAACGCGGCGAGGTAGAGCACATACGGGGGCGGGGTCCGCGGGCGGCGGCCCAGCAGCAGGCTGGCCGCTGCCATCGCTGCGGCGGCGAGGAAGGTGCCGGCCAGGCTGCCGAGGGTACGGACCGTCAGCAGCTGCACGCCGTAGGTGCCCAGCGCCAGGGCCAGGGCCCAGGGCAGGTCGCGGGTGCGCATGCCGAAGACCAGCATCACGCCGACGGTGAAGACCGCCCAGCCCAGCCAGCCGGCCACCGGGCCGAGGGTGGGGGCGACGGGCTGGTCGAAGATCTCGCTCTGGTCCAGGCCGAGGGCCGCGGCGGCCAGGACCGGACCGAAGGCGAGGGTGCCCAGCGCGGCCAGCGACTGGGCCATGCGGGCGGCGCCTGGGGTATAGCGGCCGGCGGACAGTTCGAGCATCGCCATGGTGATGGCGTCCCCGGGGATGAACACAAACAGGGCCGGGATCATCAGCGCGATCGTGCCGCCGTGCACCCAGCCCTGGTGGGAGGCGGTGAGCACGACCGTGCCGACGACGGTGGAGGCACACAGCGGGGCCAGCCAGCCGGGGCGCCGCGACCGCTGGACGCCCGCCTGGATCAGGCCGACCGCCAGCCCCAGGAGCGCGGTGATCCACGCCTCCTGCCAGGTCGGCTGGATGGACACGCCGAAACCGACGGAGAACAGCACCACCCCGGCCACCCGCAGCCACGGCGGGTAGGGCGGAGGTGAGGCGGCGATGGCCTCCAACTGCGCCCGGGCCTGACGGACCGGCAGCTGACCGGCCGTCACCCGGGCCAGCCAGGGCTTCAGGGCGCTGACCCGGTCCAGCTGCGGGATCTCCGGCGCATGCGCCAGGACCCGGGTCGCGCCGCCGATGGACACGACCGCCGATTCCGCCGACACGCTCGCCTCCACCCGCGCCCCGTAGGCGGCGGCGACCGCGGTCAGCCGTTCCTCGGCCCGCAGCGTGCCCTCGTAGCCGCCCGCCACCAGCAGTCCGGCCAGCCGGGCCACCAGGTCGAGGACCTCACCCGCAGCAACCTCGCCATCAGCCATGACACCCAGTCTGCTGGCCGCCCGCGGCCACGGCAGCGCGAAGCACCCAGCCGGTGGAGCGCGGTGGGACGGCTCAGCCCTTGGCGACGGCGGAGGCTGCCGCGCCGGTCAGGTCGGTGGTTTGCGCGCTCGGCGGCGCGGTCACCGTCACCGGGGTGCCGAAGCCGCTCAGGTGCAGGTCCGTGGTGGTGCTGGCGCTCTGCGCCCCGGTACCGGCGGAGGCGGAGGCCGAGCCGGTGGCCGGAGCGGAGGCGGTGGCGGTGGCCGCGCCGGTGGCCGAGGCGGAGACCGTGAACTGGATCTTCTCCTCGCGGATGTGGTTGGACGCGTCCACCCAGACGTCCACCGGGATGCTGCTGGGGAGCGACACCCCGAGCATGGATCCGCTGTTCTGCGGCAACGCGGCCTGGAACCGGTAGTGGGTGGCGCTGGCCCCGTCCACGGTCTCGGTGCCGACCTTGGTGACGTCCTTGGCGTCCTTGAGGTACCCGAGGGCCTGCGAGGTGTCGGGCGCGCTGATGGTGCCGCCGGCGCCCGCGGCGGCCTTGGCGAGGTCGATCCGCACCCAGGGCTTCTGGCCGGGGACCTTGGCACGGGCGGCGGGCGGCAGCATCTCGTAGAGCACCTTGCCGATCACCCGCATCTGGATGCTCTGGCCGGCGGCGGTGAGCGTGAACTCACCGTCGCTGCTTCCGCCGCTGCCGCTGCCGCTGAGCTGGGTGCTGCCGGTACCGGTGACGCTGATCGACTGCTTGCCGCTCTGCACGGTCTCGTCCAGGGCCAGCTTGGCCGACCCGGTCGCGATCGTGGCGGCCGAGGCCGCCTGCAGCGCGGCGGCGTTGGCGGCGTCGGCACCGTCCCCGGACGAGTCGTTGGACGAGCTGCCGGCGCTCCCAGCAGCTGACGCCGACCCGCTCGCCGACGCCGTTCCTGCACCCGCCGCGCCGGTCCCGGTACTCGCGCACCCGGCCAGCGCCATCGCCCCGGCCATGGTCGTCCCGGCCAGGGCCCTGCGTATCGATGCGGTGGCCATGCTGTCTCCTCAGGTCCGTCAACTGTCCTCGGCATACGGTCAGTCAGCGGCTACCCGGGCCCTGCGGGCGCACACCCGGCCCGGCTCAGTCGCGGTCCTCGGCCTTGACCAGACCGTCCCAGCTCCACCGGGGCGTCGGTCCCGGGTCGCCGAGTTCCGCGCCCACAGGTTCGGCGGAAACGTCGCGGGCGATCCTGGTCCCCCAGTCGAAGTACTCCATCACCCGGCGCCGCAGCAGCGCGTCGTCGGGAAGTTCCTTCTCGACGGCGCCGCCCATCAGCTCCATCCAGCGCAGGCGCTGCTCCTCGGTGATCGAAAGCCCGAGGTGGGCGCCCAGCAGGGCCGGGTGGCCGCCGAGTTCGTCGGTGAAGCGGGTCGGGCCCCCGAAGATCTCGGCGAGCCAGACGGCGACGTGCTCGATGTGGGTGGGGGTGAAGTTGACGAAGACGGGTGCGAGCAGGGGGTCGGCCAGCACAGCGGCGTAGAAGGTGTTGCTCAGTCGGCGCAGTGCCTCGGTCCCGCCGATGGCTTCGACCAGGGTCTCGGAATGCTCGGTCACGCGGCTCCTCCCATAGCGTCCCGTAACGGGCTCAAGCTGGTTCGTTGATAGCACATCATCTTTTCGACAAGCCCGCCCACAGGCTGACGCAGCCACTGCTCGAGCGTCTCTCGCTTACGTGCCGCTGCTGGGACTTCCGTCTGTCTCTGGCCATCCGCCGAGTCTGCCAGAGTCGATCGCGGCCCGACGCGACACCCCCTGGCGCGACATCCCTTGGCCGCGGTGGCCGCAGGAACGTAGGCCGTTCGGGCGAGGACCGGGCCGTCGTGGGAGTAATCGCTGATCGCAGGGGCATGAGCGCGCTGTCAGGCATTTGTCGTCGCCCACCTGACCAACCATCAGCGGCCGGAAGCGCAGCGACGACCACGGGAGGACGGGCATGGCGCCGGGGAACACCGCAGCACCGCAGTCCTCCGTCGATGCCGGGGCCGGGGCCGCGCGGCGCCCCGCCCTACCGCTTCGCCAGCCGCCGCGTCGGTCGATGGGCAGGTGGTGGGCGGCGCTGCGCAGGACACCGGTGTCGATGTGGAACGACGACGTGTCCGACTGGGCAGCCGCGCTGACCTACTACGCCGTCCTGGCCCTGCTGCCGGCGCTGTTGGTGAGCGTCTCGATCGTCGGCCTGGTCAGCCGGTCCACGACGGACGCGCTGGTGGACCATGTCAGCATGTGGGCCCCGGCCCAGTCCGGTGCGGCGTTGCGGCAGGCATTGGGCGGCGCGGCGGACCGCTCCGCCGCGTGGGTCCTGGTCGCCACCGGCGGTGCCAGCGCCCTGTGGTCCGCCTCCAGCTACCTCGCCGTGTTCCGGCGCGCCCTGCACGTCGTGCACGGGGTCAAGGACACCCGCCCGGCCTGGCGCAAGGCGCACGTGATCGTGCTGACCGCCGCGGCCCTGCTGGCGCTGCTGCTCGCCAGTGCGCTGATCCTGGTCCTCAGCGGGCCGCTGGCGCAGGCCCTGGGCAGCGCGGTCGGCCTGGGTGGGGCCGGGGGCGCCGCCTGGACCGTGTTCAAGTGGCCCACCCTGCTGCTCCTGGTGGCGCTGCTGGTCCTGGTGCTGTTCCGCTCAGGACCGTCCGCCTCACAGGGCGTCCGCCGTTCCCTGCCCGGCGGGGTGCTCGCCGCTCTGCTCTGGCTCGCGGCCTCGGCGGCCTTCGCCGGCTACGCGGCCAACTTCGGCTCCTACGGGCGCCTCTACGGCTCGCTGGCGGGGGTGGTGGTGTTCCTGGTCTGGCTCTGGGTCTCCAATCTCGCGCTGCTGGCCGGAGCCCAGTTCACGGTCGAGCTCAACCGCGAGGAGCGGACGACCGCCCCCGAGTGAGATCCGACTGAGGCCCGGCAGCGGCGCCGGGCGAGCCGCGCTGGCGCGGACCGGGTGCGGCGAGGCACAGTGTCGCCATGTCCGAACGACGCGAACGCCGCCGCCTGCACGCCCGAGCACGGGCCCTCGGGGTCCCGCTCGAGCAGGCCAGACGCCACCCGAAGCCCCGGCCGACGCGGCCCCCGGTGGTGGAGCCCGCGTGGCCGCGCACGGAACTGCCGGACCGGGACGAGAGCCCCTTCCCCTCCTCTGCTCCCTCCTCTGCTCCTTCGACTGCCCTCTCCACTGCCGCGCCGCAGCAGGCGCGGGCACCGTACGCCTGCTGCGCGGTCACCCGGACCCGGGAGGTTCTCGCCGGCGGCACAGTGGTTTTGCTGACGGTCCACGCTCCCGGGTGCAGGGTCTGGAGCGCGCGGTGACGTGGGCCGGCGACCCCCTGGCCGCCATTGCTTAAGCACTTCCTTGACTATGGGCACCGACTGCCTCAATACTTAAGTACATGCTTAACCATGAGGTTCCGCTCGACCGGGTCTTCCACGCTCTGGCCGACCCCACGCGCCGGACGCTGGTCGAGCGGCTGACCCGTGGCCCGGCCTCGGTCAGCGAACTGGCCAAGCCGCTGCCCATGTCCCTGCCTGCTGTCGTCCAACACCTGCAAGTACTGGAGGCCGCCGGCCTGGTGCGCTCCGAGAAGGTCGGGCGCGTGCGCACCTGCCGGATCGAGCCGTCCGCCCTGCGGGCGGCCGAAGGGTGGATCGTCGCGCAGCGCACCACCTGGGAGAGCCGCCTCGACCGGCTCGGCGACTTCCTGGACGAAGGCTCGGCCGGCAGCACCAGCAACAGCACGACCCCGGCACACACAGAGGGAGAGTCATGACCGATCGATTCGTCACCCACTCCACGTTCACCATCGAGCGGGTGTTCCCTGCCCCGCCCGCACGGGTGTTCGCCGCCTGGGGCGACCAGGAGGCCAAGAACCGCTGGTTCGCCGGCGTCGACACCGCCGACCCGGACGCCGCCACCCTGGAGGTGGACTTCCGCGTCGGCGGAATCGAACGCGGCAGCTTCACCAACCAGGAGGGCGGGCCCGTGTTCACCTACGAAGCCTGCTTCCGCGACATCGTGCCGAACGAGCGCATCGTCCTGACCAACCACATGCACAGCGACGCCACCCCCATCTCCGTCAACCTGGTCAGCATCCAGTTCGACGCCGAGGGGGACGGCACCCGTCTCACCCTCACCGACCACGGCGCCTACCTCGACGGCCACGACCGCGCCGACTGGCGCGAGGGGGGCACCAGCGACGAACTGGACCGGCTCGCCGTCGAACTGGACGGACGCAGCGCCTGACCGCTCCCCGTCGGCAGAAAACCGGCCCCCGCGTGCAACTGGACCCCCCTCCCCCGCGTGACCCCTTCGACGAGTGCGGGACGGAGGGGGCACCAGGGTGGCGGGTGAGCGGGACGAGAGCCGGAACGAGAGTCGGGAGCAGAGCTTCGACGGCTTCTACGCGGCGACATTCCGGCAGACGGTGGGTCAGGTCTATGCCATGACCGGCAGCCTGGCCGAGGCGGAGGACTGCGTCCAGGAGGCCTACGCCCGCGCCTGGCAGCGCTGGCCGCGGGTGTCCGGCTACGCCGACCCGCAGGCGTGGGTGCGGACCGTCGCCTACCGGATCTCCGTCTCCTCCTGGCGCAAGGCG
This sequence comes from Streptacidiphilus alkalitolerans, assembly GCF_042511045.1. Classification (NCBI taxonomy): domain Bacteria; kingdom Bacillati; phylum Actinomycetota; class Actinomycetes; order Kitasatosporales; family Streptomycetaceae; genus Streptacidiphilus; species Streptacidiphilus alkalitolerans. The sequence continues at coordinate 213,316 of NZ_JBHEZX010000009.1, read as the reverse complement.
GTGAACCGGCTGACCGCGCACCGGCGCAGCCGGGAGGATCCCGAGCTGCCCGGACTGGGGCCCGACCACTTGGCGCTGGTCGCCGCGTTGCGGCGGATCTCGTCGGAGCAGCGGCAGGCGATCGTCCTGCACCACCTGGTCGGGCTCTCGGTGGAGGAGGTCGCCGAGCAGACCGGCGCTCCCACGGGCACGGTCAAGGCCCGGCTGGCGCGCGGGCGCCGGGCGCTGGCCCCGCACCTGTCCGAGGGGCCGGAGGGCGGAGGACTCGCCGAGCCGTCCGGTGTCCGCGGCGGCAAGTCCCATGGCGTGCGTGCCGCCGGAGAGGAGCGCTTCTGATGACCGAACAGGTGCCGGACCGTGTTGACCAGTTGCTCGCCGCACTGGCGGGGAGCGCAGCCCGTACAGCGCGTGCGCAGGGCCCGGAGGCGGCCCGCTCGAGAGGAAGGAGGCGCACCGTGCGCCGACGCATCGCCCTGTCCACCCTGTCCCTGGCCGTGGCCGTCGCGGGGATCGGCACCGCGTGCACGACCGGGGGCGGTTCGGGGCAGGGGCCGGCGGTGGTGCCCCCGAGCAGCAGCTCACCCGCGCCCGTGTCCTCGGCCCCGAGCGCGATCCCGGACCCGACCTCGTCCGGTTCCGGGTCCGGGCCGACCGGGACGGCACCCGCGGGCGCCCCGGTGCTGGCCCTGCAACTCCCCTCGCAGCTGGCCCAGGGGGCGGTGAACCCGGTGGGCTTCACCGTCTCCAACCCCGGTCCGGCCCGGACCGTGGACGTCCTGCTCGACCTGGGCAGCCCGGCCTCCGCGCATCCGGGGGCGACCGCGCCGGACGAGCGGGCCGTGGTGCAGCGCCAGGACCCGGCCACCGGAGCCGTGCAGGCGCTGCCGGTCTCCTACACCAGCGGCACGGAAGGCTTCACCGACACCGCCGCCTACCGCCTGGCGCTCCCGGCCGGAGGCACCGCGACCGAGCGCCTGTGGGTGGTCCCGGTCGGCAGCAAGAGCGTCACTTTCGGCGTCCGGCTCAGCCCGCCGGGCGGACCCGCCGTCGTCCGGACGAAGACGCTGCCGCTGGTGGATCCGTCGCTGACGGCCACCGGTCCGGCCTCGGTCAGCGCCGGCAGCGCCTCCGGCACCTTCTCGTTCACCCTGGACAACACCACCGGCGCCCCGTACTACGGGGTCCAACTGCGGGCGCAGGCCGGGGGTTCCACCCCGAGCTGCGACTTCACGCCGTTCCGGACGTTCAGCTGGTCGGAAGGCGGGCCCTGGCACACCGCGTCGCTGGGCGCCGGCTGGCCGCTGCTGGACACGGTGCAACTGGACGCCGGGCAGCGGATGGTGGTCCAGTTGCGGCTGGCCGTCCCCGGCACGTTGGCCTCCTGCCTGGGCAGGGGCTTCGTGTCCCTGAACGCGGCGAGCGCCGACGGCGGGATGGGCGCGGCCAACACCGCGACCGCGCCGGGGACGCCGGGGCTTGACCTGGAGGCGCAGGCGCCGATCTTCACCGTCCGGCACACCTGATCGGGGGGCCGCCGCCCCGGTCAGCTCAGCCGTGCGCGGCGGAATTCCTTACGTCGAAGCCGAATTGCAGCGAAGCGGCGCCCTGCTGGAAGGCGGCCAGGGCGCCCGACGCCGGATCGGCGTCGAAACGCCAGTCCATGCGCTGGTTGTAGTTGAAATAGACGAATCCGATGATGTCGTGGCTGGCGGCCACATAGGAGAAGAGGTCGGAGATGCGAGCCGCCTGGTCCGCCGTGGCGTCGACCCCCGTTTCGGCAATCAGCAGCGGCTTCCTGCTGAAGGTGCGGATCTGGGCGACGGTGCGGCCGAAGACGTCACCGAAAGTCCAGTGCTCCCAGTCCTCGTTGTAACCCGACATTCCGATCCAGTTGACATAGGCATCGCCCGGGTAGAGCGGCGCGAGTTTCACCGTGGGAATGTGGTTGACGATATTGGCCGTCCAGACCCAGACCACCTTCTTCGCCCCGACCCGGTCGAAGACCTGGTGGATGTGGCGGTAGGCCAGGACGAAGTCGGATGCCTTGTTGCGCGTGCCCCAGGGATACCAGAACCCGTTCATCTCATGGCCGAAGTTGAGGGCCACCGGGATGTTCGCGGCGCGCACCTGGCCGGCGAACTTCCGCAGATAGGCGTCGTCCTTGCCGGCCGCGATGTCGGCAAGCGGGACGGTGAAGGGCTCCCAGGTCAGGAGCGTCAACGCGCCCTGGTTCCAGGCGTTTCGGGTGGCCTGGACGTTGAAGTTCTCCTGGAAGCTCGCGTAGTACTCCAGCAGGTTGGGCGTCTTGCCGATGCGCCCGGCGGCCTCCCGGAGCAGGTCCGCCTGTTGCGGCACACCGCTCTGGGCCAGGCCCAGGTACCTGTGCGTGGAGGACGGGCGCAGCAGCGCGGACGCGACCGCCGACCCGGGGGCCTCGGGGCGCGGCTGGGGGTGCGGCAGGGGTTTCCCCGCTGCCGCGGCACCGGAAAGCGGAATCAGGGCGACCAGGGCGACCAGGGCAGCCGCCGCAATTCCGGCAGCCCGTCGGCGGCTTCGAGCGAACAGGGCCATCACGTTCCTTTCCATGACCGGGCGGTGCGCAGGAAAGATAACCCGGAGCGGGAATGGAGCAGCGTTCCGACACCAGCGCGGCATTCCACTGGGCCAATCGGCCGCATCATCGCGGGACCACGCGAGTGACTTTGATATGCCTATCGTCGCGCGTGTCCCGGTGCTGTTCGACCGGCTGCTAGGAAAGAGCGCACCAGGCCCTTTCTCTGCAGTCCCTGCACGCAATGCACCGGAGGCACGCGTTATGAGCGCGGTGGACGACCACTACCGTCCCGGGGCACAATCCGGCGGTGACCTCACGGCCCTGGGCGACCCCACGGCCCTGGAGGAGTTCGGGGCTCCGCTCTTCCCCTCCCCGAGCGTGGCGGAACGCTTCACCTACCTGCGGCGCAACGCCGGCGCCCTGGCCCTCTGCTCGCTGGTCAGCTTCGGCTGCCTGGGCCTGTCCCAGGTCAACTTCATGGCGACCTCCCCCTGGCTCCTGCTCTACCTGCCGTTCTTCGCGCTGACCACCGTGTACTTCCTGGCCTCGCTCTGGGTGAACGGCTTCGGGCGCTCCTTCCGGCTGCGGGAGCACGAGCAGGTGGTGGCCGCCTGGCAGCCCGCCGTCCACCCGTCCGTCGACGTGTTCCTGCCCGTGTGCGGGGAACCGCTCGCGGTGCTGCACAACACCTGGCACCACGTACGGCTGCTCGCCCACCGCTACCCGGGCACCGTCCGGCCGATGGTCCTGGACGACTCCGCGTCCGCCGAGGTACGGGAACTGGCCGCCTCGTTCGACTTCGACTACACCACCCGCCCCGACCGGGGCTGGTTCAAGAAGGCCGGCAACCTGCGGCACGGCTTCGCCCGCAGCGACGGCGACTTCATCCTCATCCTGGACGCCGACTTCTGCCCCAGCGCGGACCTGCTCGACGAACTGCTGCCCTACCTGGCCGCCGACCCCCGGATCGGCATCGTCCAGTCCCCGCAGCACTTCCGTGTGCTGAGCACCGGGCAGAACTGGATCGAGCGCGGGGCCGGGGCCATCCAGGAGCTCTTCTACCGCAATGTGCAGGTCTCCCGGCAGCACCACGGCGCGGCCATCTGCGTCGGCAGTTGCGCGGTCTACCGCCGCGCGGCCCTGGACGAGATCGGCGGAACCGCCCTGATCGAACACTCCGAGGACGTCCACACCGGCTTCGCACTCGGGGCGGCGGGCTGGAAGCTGCGCTACGTCCCGCTGGTGCTGGCCACCGGACTGTGCCCGGACAACCTGACCGCCTTCTACCGGCAGCAGTACCGCTGGTGCACCGGCTCGCTGTCGATGATGACCAGCCCGGCCTTCTGGCGCACCAAGCTGCGGCCGGTCGCCCGGCTCTGCTACGCCTCGGGGTTCCTGCACTACATCCAGACCGCCGCGTCGGTGTTCATGGCCCCACTGGTCCCGCTGACCCTGCTGTTCGCGCTGCCCCACCAGATGCGCTTCGAGAACTCCCTGCTGGCGCTGCCCGCCATCCTCTACACCACCGTCGTCTTCCCGCGCTGGCACCGCTGCCGCTACGGGCTGGAAGCCTGGGCGGCCAAACTGGTCTGCTGCTGGGCCCATGTCTTCGCGATCACCGACCTGCTGCGCCGCAGGCCCGAGGGCTGGCAGCCGACCGGAGCGGCCTCGTCCGGCAGCGGCCGGCACCGGCTGCGCCTCGGCCTGATCGGCTGGAGCGGCAGCACCGCGCTGCTCTGGCTCTGCGCCGCGACCTGGCGAATGTGCACGCTGCGCCCGGAGGACTTCCTGCTGCTGACCGTCTCCGGAGTCGGCTACACCGCCACAGTGATCCGCGCCCTGATCCCCCCGAGCCGGCCAGCACCGTAGTCACGGCCCTGCGGTCGGGTCCACCCTGCGGCGAAGTTCGACTGACGACCCGTCACCCACCCGGTGCGCACGTCCCCTAGCCGCTCGACCCCGCTCGGTGGCGTGGCGCTGTGGGCCGCGAGAGTGCCTGGCGCTCCGACCCGGACCGCTGGCGGCGGAAGGAACTGCGCCGCAGGCTGATCGGCGAGCGAACGAAGTGAAGTGCCCCAGGGCGGCGGCCACGAGTCAGGCGATCAGCCTGATCTCCTTGAGCACCGCCGCCACGCAGTCCTCGACGCTCCGGTGCGCGGTGTCGATGACGATGTGTTCGCGTTCCCAGGCTTCGTAGGGGCTGCCGATGATCTGCTCCCAGGAGGGCAGCGGCAGGTCCGGAATGTCCACGGTGCGCTCGGCCGCCCGCCGGCGGTGCTCGACCTCGTCCGAGCAGATCACCTCCACCTCGGCGAAGGGCACGCCGAGGTCGGTCGCCAGTCCGAGCCAGCCGTCACGGCTGGCCGCGACAGGGTTCACGCACTCGGCGACCACGCTGAGCCCCTGCCGAAGCTGGTCCGCCGCAACGGCGTGCGCGACGACATAGCCCACCGCACCGACCGGGTGCCCAGCCACCCCCGACCGCACAACCGCCTGCTCAATCGAGTCGATCCGCAGCAGGACGGCCCCAAGACAACGCGCCACGCGGCGGGAGAGCGTGGTCTTCCCGGCAGCGGGCAAGCCGCAAACAATGACGAGCATGCCCCAAGTCTCACTCACCGACCACACACTGCGGCCCAGGTCATCCGTGGCGCCAACCCCACGTACCGGCCACGGAATCCCGGCCGCCGCAGCGCACAACGCCTACGATGCGAGTCATGTCTCATTCCGATGACGTGCAGCCCGCGTTCTGGGACGCCGACGGCGGCTACGGGGTGCAGCAGCCGCTGACCGACCGGGCTGTGCGGGAAGCCGAGCACCTGCTCGATGTCACGCTCCCAGCCTCGCTGCTCGATCTGCTGCGCGCCCAAAACGGCGGCCAAGTCACAGCCGCTCGCAACGCCTTCCGTACGGATAGGCCGACCTCCTGGAGCAAGGACCACGTCCCGTTCGACCATGTGATGGGCATCGGCCACCGCGAGCGCACGATCTCATTGCTCGACAGCCCCTACCTGGTCGAGGAATGGGGTCTGCCCTCGCCCGTCGTGCTCCTCTGGGGTGACGGACCCTGCTGGGTCGCGCTGGACTACCGGGCGCGCGGGCGACACGGGGAACCGTCAGTGGCGTGGTTCGACGCTGACGCCGACGTGGAGCTGGCCCTCGCCCCGGACTTCGCGTCCTTCGTCGAGGGCCTCACTTCCGCCGGTGACTTTGACTGAAACGCCGCCGAGCCACGTCGCGGCCGAGCGGACATCAGTCGGACGGGGCTGCCGCCGAAGCTGATCCGGTTGCCGTCGGGGTCGTGGAAGGTGGCCTTGCGGACGCCGTTGGCGTAGGTCTCGCGTACGGCGGGTGCCGGGTGCGACTGGGTTGCCGCCAGTACCGCGAGGGCGGGACCGCGCAGGAGGGCGACTTCGCCCAGGGCGGCGGTCGCCACGGCGTGGGTGGGCAGGGGCCGGAGGAGGACGCGCGGCTGTCCCAAACGGTCCATCAGGCGGGCGGTCTGCGGGCCCACCAGGGTCTCCGCCACCGCGAACGAGCCGACGAGCAGTCCGGCCGCCCCGAAGGACCCGGTCTCGGCATGGACCAGCCGGACGATGCCCGGGCCGGCCATGGCCACCCCGACCCGGGCCGGAGCCGCAGCCGGGAAGAAGGGCCGGGTGGCGGAGACATCCCCCGCCCGGATGGGGGATGTCTCGGTCCTGGGCTTCAGGTGCGGGGGCAACCCGGCCGCCGGGCGGGTTGAGACGGCTCAGGACGAGGTGGTCCAGGTGTCCCACCCCGCGCCGGAATCCGCCTGGAGCGTGCCGGTCCCCATGATGGACTGCGCGCAGGACGTGTTGGTGTACACGTAGTCGACGTAGATGGTCTGCTGCCACTCGCCGTACTCACCGTGCGCGTACCAGCCGGCGGGGGTGCTCACCGGAGCGCTGTTGGTGAACGCGAGGGACTGCGTCTTGGTGTACGAGGCTCCGAACGTCGCGCTGGCGCTCTCGAGCAGGAAGCCGATGTCGACGCTGAAGTTCGCGGACAGCGTGCTGCTGACGGTGCTGGTGCTCGTGCTGCTGAAGGTGAAGGTGGTCGAGGAGCCGGTCCCGTTGTGGTCGAGGCCGGTCCACTTGACGTTCAAGTGGCGGGCGCCCTTGGAGAAGGTGTAGCCGTCGCCCGCGTTGCAGACCCGGATGTCGGGCGTCTTCGTGGCGGCGTGCGCGGCCGGCGCGGTCAGCGCCGCGGACGCCAGGCAGGCTATGACCGGCAGGGTGTAGATGGCCCGGAGTTTCATGGTTTTCCCGCTTTCTTCTTCTGTTCGTATACAAAGCATCATCGACCGGAGAACCCGGGACGATGGGACTGGCAGTCACCCGGAGCGCGAGGTCCCGCCTCCCGCCCGTCGACGACTGGCTGCCGCCGTTACCTCGCACCCGGGCGACTGCCCGGGGGTCTAGTGACCGCCGCACGACCCCAGGGAGAAGGGGCGGCAGGGGTCGCCCCAGCCACTGTCCGCCAGGACACTGGCGGAGCGGATGTGGTCGGTACTCCCGGCGCGGACGCCGGAGGTCACACCGAGCATCGCGACAACCACCAGTCCGAACAGCGCGAGCTTGCGCATGACGCCTTCCCCCTAGGATTCGATCGACGGAACACTGTCCGGCCGGAGGCTGCCCGCCCCTCGGCCGGAACCAACACTGCCGCCCCCGGGGATCTCTTCGCCATGCTGACGATGGGTCATCATGTGACGTGGAGAAAACAGGAGGGAAGGCATACACATCCGAACCGGACAAATCCGGGACGGAGTACGGGGGCGTGATGCATACGCAGGACGACGTCCTGTCCGACGTCTACGCATGGGCCGCGGCGCAGGGCCGGTGCGTGACGGACGACATACCGTCGATCGCCCGTGAGCTGGGCTGCGGCGAGGACGAGTGCCGGGACGCCGTGGCGGCGCTCATCGACCGCCACGTCCTGGTTCCCGGCCCGGACGGTCTCACCGCCGTGAGCCCCGCCGTGGCGACCGCAGCCCTGGTGGGCCCCAGGGAGAGTGCGAACCGGCAGGCGGAGAGCGACCTCGCGGCCGAGCGCGCCCGGACCGAGCGGCTGCGTTCGCGGATCGCGGCGGTGACCGCCCACTACCGCGATCCGCACGCCTCGCGGACCTCCAGCGGGGTGGACGTGCTTGAGGACAAGTTCGCCGTCCGCGCGCTGATCACAGACCTGAGCGCAACCTGCGAGCGAGAGCTCATGGCCTGCCAGCCCGGCGGCGGCCGCCCGCCGGCCGCCCTGGCCGACGCACTGCCCCGCGACCTGGAGCTGCTGAAGCGCGGGATCACCCTGCGCAGCCTCTACCAGCACACCGCACGGTTCCACACCGCGACCCAGGCCTATGCCGAGACCGTGCTCGCCGCCGGCTCCCGGATCCGGACCGTCGCCGAGATCCCCGGCCAGATGATCATCATCGACCGTCAGACCGCGTTCCTGCCGCACCGCGAACACCGCTTCGGGGCGGTCGTGGTCCGCGAGCCGTCGATCATCGAGTACCTGTGTTCCGCGTTCGAGCAGGCCTGGAACCTCGGCGCGCCCTACCAGACCGGCCCCGCGGCAGCCCGCGGTGCGGTCACCGAGATGAAGCGGTCCATCCTCACGCTGATGGCCAACGGCCTCAAGGACGAGGTCATCGCCAAGCGGATGGGTCTGTCCGTCCGCGCCTGCCGCGGCCACATCGCCGACCTGCTCGACTCCTTCGGAGCCCACAGCCGGTTCCAGGGAGGAGTGATCGCCGCAGCCAGCGGACTGCTGGAACCGGAGGTCGACGGGCCCGGCGACGGAGCCGGTTGAGTTGAGCTCCTCGGCGGCGTCCGTCCGCTCAGACGGGGCTGCCGCCGAAGCTGATCCGGTTGCCGTCGGGGTCGTGGAAGGTGGCCTTGCGGACGCCGTTGGCGTAGGTCTCGCGTACGGCGGGTGCCAGGCCCCGGGCGGCGATCCCGGCGAGGCGGTCCTCGAGGTCGTCGACGAAGACGGTGTGCAGCGCGTGCCCGGCGTGCTCGGGCTGGACCACGATGTACAGGTACCGGTGCTCGGCCAGTTCCCAGACCGCCTCGGTGTCATTGGGCAGGAACGACGGCGTGGCACCGAGCAGCCGCTCGTACCAGGCCACCGCCTCGGTGTAGCCGCGGACCGGGATGCCCGCGAAGAGATCCATCGTCATGGCGTCATGCTACGGTCGGCCGGCCGTGATCCGGTGGTCGGCGCTCCCGGTGGCGTCGGTTAGCCTTCTGCCGTGGATACCGCCGCAGCCCGTCCCGTGTTCCGCACCGCCGTCCCGGACGACGTGCCCGCCCTGGTCGACCTCATCGAATCCGCCTACCGGGGCGACTCCAGCCGGGCCGGCTGGACGACCGAGGCCAACCTCCTGGAAGGCCGCCGCACCGACCGGGACGAGGTCGCGGCCGTCATCGCCAGGCCCGGGAGCCGCATGCTCGCGGTCGAGCGCGATGGCGAACTGATCGCCTGCTGCCAGCTCGAACACCGCGGGGACCACGCCTACTTCGGCATGTTCGCGGTGCGGCCCACGCTCCAGGGCGGCGGTCTCGGCAAGGTCATCATCGCGGAGGCGGAACGGTTCGCCCTGGAGGAGTGGGGCGTGGCCGAGATGCATATGACGGTGATCTCGCTCCGCGAGGAACTGGTCGCCTGGTACGTCCGCCGCGGCTACGTCCGCACCGGTCAGCTGACCGCCTTCCCGCGCCGGGACGAGCGCTTCGACCTGCCGACCCGTGACGACCTGCAGTTCGAGCTGCTGACGAAGAAGCTCTCGGCATGAAGGTCGAAGAGGTTCCGTGGGCGGATCCGGACGGCGCCCGGTTGCGTGCGGCGCAGCGGGCGGAGATCGCCGAGCGGTACGGGACGCCGGACAGCGAGCCCGGGGTGCCGCCCTCGGCGGCGGACATCGCGGTGTTCCTGGTGGCCCGCGACGAGGACGGCACCGCGGTGGGCTGCGGGGCGCTGCGCCACCTCGGGGACGGAGTCGGCGAGGTCAAGCGGATGTACGTCTCCCCCGCCTTCCGCGGCACGGGAGTCGCGCCGCGGATCCTGGACGCGTTGCAGCAGTGGGCCGGCGACCGGGGCTGGACCAGCCTTCGGCTGGAGACGGGGATCGCCCAGCCCGACGCCGTCCGCTTCTACACACGCTCCGGATACACCCGGATCCCGAACTTCGGGTCCTACGCCGGGGTGGAGAACTCGCTGTGCTTCGAACGGCCGCTGGCCCCGAGCACGGTCCGGCCCTAGCCGGCCCTCAGCCGGTCTGTTCGGCCAGGGCGACGATGACGCCCGCGGGCCCGCGGAGGTAGCAGAGCCGGAACACGCTCCCGTACTGCGTCACCTCGCCGAGGAGTTCGGCGCCGTGGGCCCGCAGGCGGGCGACGGTGTCGTCGATGTCGTCGACGGCGAACATGACCCGGTGCAGGCCCAGCGTGTTGGGCGGCGGGTTCTCCGGCTCGGCCTTGGCCGCCGCGGGGCTGCGGTAGCGGGTCAGCTCCAGCTTGCTGTGGCCGTCCGGGGTCCGCATCATCGCGATCTCGCTCCGGACACCGTCGAGCCCGACGATCCGGTCGACCAGGACGCCTTCGACCTCCGTCCGGCCTTCCAGTTCCATGCCGAGCTCGGTGAAGAACACGACAGCCGCGTCCAGGTCGTCGACGACGATGGCGACGTTGTCCATCCGCTGAATGGTCATGCCCCGAGCATAGGACGCGGCGCGGGCTCCTCAGCCCAGGACCGCGGGCTTGAGCACCTCCTCGCACCACTGGCGGAAGCCGGTGGGGGCGGGCGCGGCCAGGGACTTGTGCTCGGCGTCGTAGATGCCGTCGTTCTGCGCGGTGGCCATGTCGACCAGCCCCTGCGCCCAGGCCTCGGTCATCCCGTACTGGAGCATCGTGGCCCGGTAGGCCTGGTCCTCGACCTGCTGGAAGCGCACCGGGCGCTCCAGCACCTCGGACAGGACCTGCGCCATGCCCTCGGGCGACAGGGCGTCGGGGCCGATCACCGGGACGCTCTCCTGGCCGGTCCAGGTGTCGTCGAGCAGCAGGCCCGCGGCGGCTGCGGCGATGTCGCGGGTGGCGACGGTCGCCAGCGGCCGGTCGGCGGCGTTCGGCAGGAAGAACGTCCCCGTCGTCCTGATCGCCTGGACCTGGTTGAGCAGGTTCTCCATGAAGTACGGCATGGCCAGGGCCCGGTAGTGCGCCCCGGTGCCCTCGATCAGCTCGTCCATCGCGAACGCGGGCGACAGCAGCCCCGCGTGCCGGCCGTAGCCGCGGCCCAGGCTGGTGATGCCGACGATGCGCTCGACCCCCTGGGCCTTGACGGCGTCGGCGGCCGGGCGGGTGAAGTCGAGGTAGTGCTCGTGGATGTCGCCGGCGCCGGGGTTCGGCGGCACCAGCCACAGCAGGCTGTCGGCGCCGGCGAAGGCCTCGGCCAGGACCGCGGGGTCGTTGTGCGAGCCCGGTACGACCTCGACCCGCTCACGTGTCCCCCGGGCCAGCCGGGACGGGTCGCGGGCGATCACCCGGACCGGTCGGCCCTCGGCGACCAGCGTGTCCAGGACCTGGTGGGCGATCTGGCCGGTGGGAGCAGTGATGACGATCATGGCAGCCTCCAAGCGTGGGGCAGCGCGGCAGCGCTGCTGTTTCCACTGTCAACAGAAACACGTTAGCGGTAAATCGGCAAATCGCTAACGTGCTCCCGTTAGCACTGGAAGCCCGGAGGCTCAGAGATCCAGAGGGCGGGCGCCTCAGCCGCGCAGGCTTTCGGCGAGGGCGCGGGTCGCCTCCATCGCCGAGCGCTGCAGGCCGGGGCCGAAGGTGATCCGGGTGGCGCCCTGGCGGCCCAGCTCGGCCACCGAGTCCTTGTCCGGACCGGCGGCCATGTTGATCGGGCCCTCGATCCCCGCCCGCAGGGCCGGGAGCACAGCGATCGGCGCCAGGATCGGGTAGACGCAGTCGGCTCCGGCGGCCACGTAGAGCCGGGCCCTGGCCACGGCGTCGGCGAGGTCGCCCGTGCCGTGCACGAAGGTGTCGACGCGCGCGTTGACGAAGAGGGCGTCGCCCGCCGCCGCGCGGACCTCGGCCAGCCAGTCCGCGTGCTGCCCGGGGTCCTTGAGCGTGCCGTCCGCCGCGGAGTCCTCCAGGTTGCAGCCGACCGCCCCGGTCTCCAGCAGCCGGCCCACCAGCTCCCCCGGGGCGAGGCCGTAGCCGCCCTCGATGTCCGCGGACACCGGCACGGCGCCGGAGACGGCCCGGACGATGCGGGACACCGCGGCGAACATCTCCTCGGGCGGGGTCGAGCCGTCCGCGTAGCCCAGCGAGGCGGCCACGCCGGCGCTCGGCGTGGCGAGCGCGGGGAAGCCGGCGTCGACGAAGACCCGGGCGCTGCCCGCGTCCCACGGGCCCGGGAGGACCAGCGGGTGGTCGGCGGTGCGGCCCCGGTGCAGGGCGCGGAAGGCGGAGACGGTCATCTGGGTCACCTGTCCAGGTTCAGGGATCGAAGGAGAATCGAAGGAGAAGGAGCACGGGCTCGCGGTCCGACCACAGACCCTAGTGCCGCGCCGCCGCGGACAGGCGGTGGCCGAGCAGCCAGTTGACGGCCGTGCCGCAGCCGGCCAGGCCCAGCGCCAGCCAGCAGGCCAGGGTGTAGCTGTCGGGGCGGGCCACGGTCCAGCCGAGGAAGGGAAGGAGCGTCAGCGTGCCGACGACCAGGGCGGATCCGGCCAGGACCAGGCTCAGCGCGCGGGTGGCCGGCCAGGTCCTGCGCAGCAGGACCAGCGCGGTCAGCACGCAGCAGGTCAGCAGGAGCATCACCGCCGCCGCACCGGTGCCCGGTTCCCCGGAGAAGCCGTCGGCCAGGTCGAGCCCGGCCGCCCACAGCGCCCCGAGCAGCATCCGCGCGCCCTCGGCGGCCAGGACCGCACGGCGCGGACGCCCGGCCGGGCGGCGCAGCCGGGCCGCGCCGAGCCCGGCGAGCAGGGCCAGCCCGGCCGCGCTCAGGGCCAGCAGGTACTCCTTGCCGATGTTGCGGCCCAGGCCGGTGTCGGGGACCGCGCCCCCGGGGTCGTCCGCCTCGCCGGTAGGGGGTGTCTGACGGATCTCCGCGGATGAAGGAGCGGGGTCCGGTGCGTGCGATCGCAAGGCGGCGGAGCGCCCTTGTAGCGGAGCTACCAGGGTGGTTCGCCAACGCGGCGAGCGTGCGTGCCGGGCCCCGCGACGCCGCGGAGATCCGTCAGACACCCCCCAGGGCCGACCCGGGCCCACCGGCCGTCCGGGCGGCGCAGCACCAGGCCGTCGTTCTGGTCCGCGACGACGACGGTGTACCCGGCGGCGGCTGGCAGGAGCACCAGCGAGGTCGATTCCAGGCGCGGCGCGGCGCCGGTGCTGTCCGCGCCGTAGCCGTCGCCCCGGCGCAGGAACAGGGTGCGCCCCGCGGTCAGTTCCCAGGCCGTCGTCCAGTGCCGGCCGCCGTCCGCGGTCTCCTGGACCCGGGCCTGCCCCGGGACCACCCGGTAGCAGTGCTCCGGCTGCCCCGGCACGCAGTCCTCGGTGCGCACCCGCAGCCCCGGCAGCCCGGACGAGAAGGTCACCTCCGGGACCAGGACCTTCCGCCAGGTCTGCCCGTCCGTTGTGGTCAGCGCCCGGCCCCGGTAGACGGTGCCGGCACCGCCGAACTCGACGACCTCGACACCGGTCTGCGTCCGGCCCACCACCGCGTCGTTGAAGGGGCGCCAGTAGCCGCAGCCGGTGAGCACGGTCAGCACCACCAGCGCGGTGAGCACCGCGGCCGCTCGTCTTCGCGCTGCCTGACGCAGCATCATCCCCCGTGGCATACGGCAAGTCTCGACGCCCAGGATCACACCCAGGACGCAGCGCGGTCCCGAACGCGTGTGGCTTGCCGGGCCCGGCGCAGCACCCTCGGCCCAGCGCCCTCAGCGCGGCGCCGCCCAGCGCGGGATCCAGGTGCCGGCGGCGCCGTGGCCGGCCGCCGCGGTGGCGAGGTGGGCACGGAGCACGGCCAGCGCCGGGTTCGGGTTGTCGCGGTGCCAGAGCAGCGAGTGCGGGTAGACCGGGGTCGGGTCGGTGATCGGGATCCGGCGCAGGCCGTGGTCGGCCGGCCAGACCAGGCGGGTGTGCTCGCCCATGAAGGTGGCCAGGGCCGGGGTGTCGGCGATGGTGTCAAGCAGCGCGTCGGAGCCGAAGTTGGGGCCGGTCGCCTCGATGGTCAGGTCGAACTCGGCGGTGAGGTCGTCGTAGTAGGCGGCCCACTCGGTGCCGGGGACGATGCCGGGCATCCAGATCCGGTGCCCGGCGAGTTGATCCAGCGTCACCGAGCGGGCGCCCGCCAGTGCGTGGGCGGGGCCGGTGAGGAGTTGCAGCGGCTCGTCCAGCACCCGGACGGACTCGACGTCCTCGGGCAGGGGCCGGCCGGGCACGGAGACGGCGCGGAAGGACGCGTCGATCGCACCGGAGCGGATGGCGGCGACGGCCGTCTCGATGTCGAACAGCATCAGCACGTCGAGCTCGATCTCGGGGTGCGCCCGGTGGAAGCCGCGCATCAGGCCGGACTGCGCGCTGCGCGAGGCGAGCACGTCGATCCGCAGCGGACGGCGGCCGGTGCGCACCGAGGCCACCGCGCGCTCGGCCACCCGCAGCAGTTCGCGCGCGTGGGGCAGGAATGCCTGCCCGTCGATGGTGAGTTCGGCGCCGCGCGGAGTACGGGTGAACAGTCGAACGGCGAGGTTGCGCTCCAGGGTGGCGATGCGTTTGGAGACGGCCTGCTGAGTGACCTCCAGCTCGGCGGCGGCCTCCTGGAACTGCCCCGCGTCGGCGGCGGCGACGAAGGTCCGGACGGTTTCGAGATCCATGGCGCCACCCTAGGGGAACAACATCTGGTTGTGACGGATTCCCCAGGGAGCGCGCCGGGCCGGCGCCCGGCACGCTCCCTTGCGGACCTGGTCGGAAGGCCGAGCGTCGCCCTCCTGCCCCCGTCGAGGATGCCAGCGCGCCGTTCCACCGTGTTGGCGCTGCGTCGACAGTTCCTTGTCTTTGCGTCTACTCGCCCGAAGCCCCACTGCCGGACAGCGCCCGCTGCCGGTGCTCGCTGGGCGGGAGACCGTACGCGGCCTGGAAGGCGCGGCTGAAGTCCGAGGCGCGCGGGATGCCCCAGCGGGCGGCCACGGCGTGGATCGGCATGGTGCACAGCGCGGGGTTCGCCAGGTCGCGGCACGCCCGCTCCAGCCGCTGGCCGCGGATCCACGCGGCGACGGTCTCGCCCTCCGACTGCTGGGTGAAGACCCGGTGCAGATAGCTGACGGAGATGTGGTGCGCGGACGCGACCACGGACGGCGTCAGCTCGGGATCGTGCAGGTTCCTCCGGATGAACGCCCGGACCTCCTCGACCATGACCCGCCGCCGGGCGTCCTCCGGCACCGCGGCCTCGGCGTCCAGCTCCCGGGCCAGCAGGGTGGCCACCAGGTCGACCACGACCGCTCCCAGCCGGGGCGCCTCGGCCGGCCCGAGGACGGCGGCCTGCCGGTCCAGGCCGACCAGGAACTCCGCGAGCAGCGCGGACGTGCCCTCCCGCCCGGAGAACCCCCGGCCCAGCACGTTGCGCAGGCGGTGCGGCGGCAGTGGCAGCATCGACACGGGGAAGTCGATGCCCACCGCCTCGACCCGGCCTTCCTCCCGGCCGCTGCCGCGGGCGCCGAAGGCCCGCAGGTCGAACGGGCGGGAGCTGTGCACCAGGTGCAGGTCGCCCGGCCCGAACGCGGTCGTCGGGTCGGCGTCCTGCGTCAGCGCCATGCCCCCGTCGAGCAGCAGCGTCAGGTTGTACACCTCGGGGTCCGTCTGCCGCACCATGCGCGCGGTGCGCCGGAAGCGCGCCGCCGGGAAGGAGGTCCTGAGCAGGGTCACCGGCCCCAGCTCCAGCCGCCGCATCTCCGCCTCGAAGTCCTCGGTGTGGGCACTGGTGACCTCACTGGCCCGGCTGCGCCCGATCAGCTCCCGCCAGCAGTCGAACCGTTCCTTCCCGTCCATGTCTCCCGTCTTCCTCCGTAAGCCACAACCAGTGGTTGTGACTCACCCTACCGTCAGTTCTCGTGGCTCTCGAGGAGTTCCTTGACCTTGGCGATGGCGAAGCCCCAGCCCTGCTGGACCGTGGGCTTGCCGGGGACGGCGATCTCCTGCGGGTTCGTCAGGACGTCGAGCAGGACCGGACCCGGGGTGGCGAAGGCGCGGCGGACGCTGTCGGTCAGGGTGGCCGGGTCGGTCACCCGGATCCCGGTCAGGCCCAGGGCGGTGGCGACGGCGGCGAAGTCGGGGTTGTCCAGGACGGTTCCGAACTCGGCCAGACCGGCCTGTTCCTGTTCGAGTTTGACCATGCCCAGCCGGCGGTTGTCGAAGACCACCAGCTTCACCGGCAGTTGATGGGTCTTGATGGTCATCAGGTCGCCGAGCAGCATGCTCAGTCCGCCGTCGCCGCAGAACGCCACGACCTGGCGGTCCGGCGCCCAGAGCTGGGCGCCGAGGGCCTGGGGCATGGCGTTGGCCATCGACCCCAGGTTGTAGGAGCCGATCAGCCGGCGGTCGCCGTGCATGGTGACGAAGCGGGAGAGCCAGACGGTGGCCATGCCGGTGTCGGAGGTGAAGATCGCGTCGGCGTCGGCACAGGCGTCGACGGCGGCGGCCAGGGCCTCGGGCCGGATGTCGTGGTCGCGGTTGTCCACCTTGCCGCGCAGCCGTCCGGTCCAGCTCCTGGTGTCGTGGGCGGGCTCGGCCAGCCGCTGCTGGCCGGTGCGCCAGGTGTCGAACCGCTTGCGGGCGGCGTCCAGGTGGTCCCGGTCGGGCTTGGCGTCCAGGTGCGGCAGCAGGGCGCGCAGGGTGGCGCCGACGTCGCCGGCCAGTCCGGCGTCGATCGGCACCCGCCGGCCCAGGTGCTGCTCCTGGGTGTCGATCTGGACCACCCGGCAGTCGGTCGGGTACCAGTCCCGGTACGGGAAGTCGGTGCCGAGCATCAGCAGGGTGTCGCAGCCGTCCAGGGCGTGCGCCGCGGCGGGGTTGCCGATCAGGCCGGTCTGGCCCACCTGGTACGGGTTGTCGCCCTCGAAGCCCTCCTTGGCCTTCAGGGTGAGCACCATCGGCGCGCCGGTGTGCTCGGCCAGGGCCAGCACCTCCTGGCGCGCGTCCCGGGCGCCCCGGCCCACCAGCAGGGTCAGCTTGGAGCCGGCGTTGATGATCTCGGCTGCCTCAAGGATGCCCGGCTCGTCCGGGCGGGTCAGCTGCCGGGCGCGCGGGAAGCGGGCCGGACGGTCCTGGGTCAGCTCCTGGTCGCCCAGGTCCCCGGGGACGGTCAGCACCGCCACGCCGCCGTGGCCGACGGCCGCGCGGACGGCCGCCTCCAGCAGCCGGGGCATCTGGTCGGGGGAGGTGACGGTGGCCCGGTAGACGGCCACGTCGCGGAACAGCAGGTCGTTGTCGACCTCCTGGAAGTAGTCGCTGCCCATCTCCGCCAGCGGCACCTGTCCGGCGATGGCGAGCACCGGGGTGCGGCTCTTGGCGGCGTCGTAGAGGCCGTTGAGCAGGTGGACCGCGCCCGGCCCGACCGTGCCCATGCAGACCCCGAGGGTGCCGGAGAGCTGGGACTGGGCGCCGGCGGCGAACGCGGCGGCCTCCTCGTGCCGGCAGCCCACCCACTCCAGGCCCTCGGTGGTGCGGATGGCGTCGGTCAGCGGGTTCAGCGCGTCGCCGACCACGCCGAAGACATGACCGACCCCCAGGTCCTGCAGGGCGTCGACGATCACACGGGCCACGGTTCGTGCCACAGGAAGGTTCCTCCGGTTCAGACGGTGAGTCAGACGGTGAAGCGGTCCGGGTCCGCGGTCTTCCAGTCTGCCGCCCAGGACTCCGGTACCTGGTGCAGCAACTCGCCGGTCTGCAGCGCCGGATACAGCTCGGCGTAGGAACGGACGGTGACCGGGTCGATCCGGCGGCGCAGCATGTGCGGGCCCAGCTCGGATGGATGGTCCACCCCCATGGACGCCATGATCTGCAGCGCGCTCTTCACGGTGGCCTCCTGGAACCGATGGACCCGCTGCGACTTGTCGCCGACCTCCAGCGCGCGGGCCCGCCGGGGGTCCTGGGTGGTGACCCCGACCGGGCAGGTGTTGGTGTGGCAGCGCTGGGCCTGGATGCATCCGATCGCGAACATCATGGCGCGGGCCGAGTTGGTGTAGTCGGCGCCCTGGAGCAGGCGCTTGACCAGGTCGCTGCCGGTGGCGACCTTGCCGCTGGCCCCGATCCTGATCCGGTCCCGCAACCCGGTGCCGACCAGGGCCTGGTGCACCGTGGTCAGACCCTCCGTCAGCGGCGTCCCCACGTTGTCGGCGAACTCCAGCGGCGCGGCGCCGGTGCCGCCCTCGGCGCCGTCGACGATGATGAAGTCCGGGGTGACCCCCTCCTCCAGCATGGCCTTGCACACCGCGAGGAACTGGCTGCGGGAGCCGACGCACAGCTTGAACCCGGTCGGCTTGCCGCCGGACAGCTCGCGCATCCGCGCCACGAAGGCCACCAGTTCACGCGGGGTGGAGAAGACCTGGTGGAAGGGCGGCGAGATCACCGTCTCGCCCTGCGGGACGCCGCGGACCCGGGCGATCTCGGCGTTCACCTTGGCACCCGGCAGCACCCCGCCGATGCCGGGCTTGGCGCCCTGACTGAGCTTCAGCGAGACGCACCGCACCTGCTCGTGGGCGGCCTTGTCGGCGAACCCCGCCGGGTCGAAGCCGCCCTGGTCGGTGCGGCAGCCGAAGTAGCCGGTGCCGATCTCCCAGACCAGGTCGCCGCCGGGCCGCAGGTGGTACTCCGACAGGCCGCCCTCACCGGTGTCATGGGCGAAGCCGCCCAGCGCCGCCCCGGTGTTCAACGCCAGGATCGCATTCGACGACAGCGAGCCGAAGCTCATCGCGGAGACGTTCAGCAGCGCCATGTCGTAGGGCCGGGTGCAGTCGGGGCCGCCGATCCGCACCCGCGGCACCTCGGTGCGCACCGGCCGCGGGGCCATCGAGGGGACCAGGAACTCACGGCCGGTCTCGTAGAGGTCGCGCTCGGTGCCGAAGGGCTCCTCCGCGGCGGTGCCCTTGGCCCGCTCGTAGACGATGCTGCGGGTGTCGCGGTCGAAGGGCCTGCCGTCGACATTGCGCTCCACGAAGTACTGCTGCAGCTCCGGGCGGACGCTCTCCAGGATGAACCGGAGATGGCCGAGCACCGGATAGTTCCGCAGCACGGAGTGCCGCCGCTGCAGCAGGTCCCACAACGCCAGCGCCAGCAGCGCGGCCAGTGGCGCCCCGGCGAACCACCACCACGGCGACACGGCCACCGCCAGGACGACACCGGCCAGCGCGAAGCAACCCACCGTCAGAACCCACAGAATTCTCAGCACAGCACGCTCCTGTCCGCAATCACCGTGAAAAATCATTTGGTGCCGAGATGCATAACCTGGCGCACGGGGGTATACGACGCTCACGTCCACCGAAGGAGAACTTCCGATGGCACCCAGCGTCGCTTCCCCGGCCGCTCCCCTCGCAAGCCCGCGCGCACCGCTGACGGTCGAGCAGACCGAGGCCGTGCCCGGGGCCGCGTCCGGCGCTGCCGCGTTCCCCGAGCTGGACCTTTCGGACCCGCGGAACGCCAGCGGGCCCGACGCGCGGGCGATGTCCAAGGTGCTGTTCGCCCGGCTGGCGGAGCTGGAGGAGGGCACGCACGAGTACCAGTACGTGCGCAACACCCTGATCGAGCTGAACCTGACCCTGGTCAAGTTCGCCGCCCGCCGCTTCCGCACCCGCAGCGAGCCGATGGAGGACATCGTCCAGGTCGGCACGATCGGCCTGATCAAGGCCATCGACCGGTTCGACCTCGGCCAGGAGGTCGAGTTCCCGACCTTCGCCATGCCGACCGTGATCGGCGAGATCAAGCGCTTCTTCCGCGACACCAGCTGGGCCGTCCACGTCCCGCGCCGGCTGCAGGAACTGCGGCTCACCCTGGCCAAGGCCACCGACGAGCTCGCCTTCACCGTCGGCCGGCCGCCGACCCCGGCCGAGCTCGCCGCCCACCTGGAGCTCACCGAGGACGAGGTCCGCGAGGGACTCGTCGCCGCCAACGGCTACACCGTCAGCTCCATCGACGCCGGCTCACCGGGCGACGAGGACAGCGGCGAGGGATCCGCGTTCACCGCCCGCCTGGGCGAGGTCGACCCCGGCATGGACCTGGTCGTCGACCTGGAGTCGTTGAAGCCGCTGATGGCCCGACTGGGCGAGCGCGACAAGGCGATCGTGTCCATGCGCTTCGGCGCCGAGATGACCCAGTCCGAGATCGGCGCCGTCCTCGGCCTCTCCCAGATGCATGTCTCGCGCCTGCTCTCCCGCATCCTGACCGGCCTCCGCACCCAGTTGCTGGCCCAGGACTGAGCCGGGCCCCTGGGAGCCGCTGGGGACGCCTCAGTCGACTGGTGGTTCGGTCGTGGAGATGACCAGCATCCTGGTCACCGCGCCGTCGTCGTCGACCACGTCGCGGACGTGGCGGAAGCCCAGGCGCCGGCATGCCGCCAGGCTCGCGGTGTTCTCCGCGCCCACCATGCCGTAGACCTCCTTGAGGCCGAGCTCCTCGGCGGCGTAGCGCAGCAGGCCGCGGGCGACCTCGGTGCCCAGGCCCCGGCCCCAGTACTCCGGGACGAGTGCGGTGATCAGTTCGTGGCCGTCGACGTTCCCGGTCTTCTTCAGCTCCGCGTGTCCCACGTAGGCGCCGTCCAGCCACAGGCCCCAGACGTCGAACAGGTTCGTGGGATACACATCGGTCCGGATCGCGCGGAAGAGCGCGCGGATGTCCTGCTCGGGTGCGCGCTCCTGGCCCATCCAGCGGCACACCTCCTCATTGCGCAGCAGGTCGACGAAGTGGTCCTCGTCCTGGGGCCGGTACGGGAGGAATTCCAGGTGTTCGGTGCGCAGGATCGGGGTCATTGACGTACTCCTCTCGGCGGGGTGCGGGCCGGGGCGCCGGCGGCGCCCCGGCCCCGCGGCGGTCAGGCTTCGGCGTTCTCCATGCGCTCGCGCAGGCTCCGCGGGCGCATGTCGGTCCAGACCTCGTCGACGTAGGCGGAGCACTCGGCCTCGGTGCCCTCCTGGCCGACGGGCTGCCACCCGGCGGGCACCTCGAGGTCCACCGGCCACAGCGAGTACTGCTCCTCGTGATTGCGCAGGACCTGGTAGCGGGTGTTCTCGTCCATGGTGTTCTCCTTCGTTGTTGTCATCGGTCCGCCCGGGCGTGCCGGGCGATGTGGCGCAGTGCCCCGGCGAAGTCCTCGGCCACCCGGCGCACGGTCGCGGTGTCGTGGACGGCGGGGCGGTGCCGCCAGGTGAAGACGAGGCGGCCGTCCAGCACCGCTCCCACCACCTCCACCGGGTGGGACCCGGCGTTCCCGGGGTCGTGGTCCTGGCCGAACGAGCCGTGCTCGGTCCGCACCAGGCCGCCGTCGGAGGCCCCCGGGGAGCCGTCCCACTGGCCGAGGTAGTTGAAGACCAACTGGCTCCCCGCACCGGCCGCGAGGCGCTTGCGGACCGCGGGCGGCCCGAAGGTACGCAGGGCGCCGAAGCCCAGCCCGTTCCCCGGCACCGCGCGCAGTTGCCGGCGCACCGACTTGACCAGCGCGCGCCAGTCCCCTTCCGGCTCGGACACGTGCAGGGCGACCGGGTAGACGGTGGTGAACCAGCCGACCGTGCGGGACAGGTCCACCCCCTCGACCAGGTCCTCGCGGCCGTGTCCCTCCAGGTCCAGCCGGACCCGCTGCCGCCCGGTCCAGCGGGCCAGCGCCAGGGCGAGCGCCGCCAGCAGCACGTCGTTGACCCGGGTGCGGTAGGCCGCCGGCGCGGCCCGCAGCAGGGCCGCCGTGTCCTCCTCCCCCAGCTCGACGGTCACTGCGCCGGTCTCCGCGGACGCCGGGTGGTCGGGCGGGGCCGGAGTTTCCGTCACCGCCTGCTCCCAGTAGGGCAGTTCATGGTCCAGGCCGCCTTCGGCGACATGGGCCGCGAGGGTCTGCGCCCACTCCCGGAACGAGGTGCCGCGCAACCCCAGGTCGACCGGCTCGCCCCGCACGGCCTGCCGGTAGGCGAGTTCCAGGTCGTCGCGCAGGACGCGCCAGGAGACCGCGTCCACGACCAGGTGGTGGGCGACCAGCAGCAGGTAGACCGGCCTCCCCGGATCACCGGTGAACAGTGCCGCCCGCAGCAGCGGCCCGCGGGCCAGGTCGAAGCGGGCGTGCAGTTCGTCGGCGGCCTTGGCCATGGCCGCGTCGGCCTCCTCCGGCGACTGCCCGGTCAGGTCGTGGCGGACCAGGACGTCGGCGCCTCGGGTCGGCGGCGGGTTGAACTGGTGCCAGCCGTCCTCGTCCCGGGTGAACCGCATGCGCAGCGCGTCGTGGTGTTCCAGCAGGGCGTCCAGGGCGTCGGCCAGGGCGCGCGGATCGGGGGTCCCGTCGAGTTCCAGCAGGGTCGACTGGTTGAAGTGCTGCGGAGCCGCCCGGGGCGTGGTCAGGAACCACTCCTGAATGGGCGTCAGCGGCACCTCCCCGGTGACCGGCCCGTCACTCCCTCCCCCGGAGGGGATCCGCACCACGGTGGCCAGCTCGGCCAGGGTCTGATGGGTGAACAGGTCCCGGGTGGCCAGCTGCAGTCCGTCCCGGCGCAGCCGCGACACCACCTGCATGCTCAGGATGGAGTCGCCGCCGAGTACGAAGAAGTTGTCGTCGACGCCGATCTCCTCGACGCCCAGCACCTCGGCCCAGACCCGGGCCACCCGGCGCTCGGTCTCGGTCCGCGGTGCCACGCGGGACCCGGCGGCGGCCTGCGGCAGCCCGGGCTCGGGCAGCGCCCGCCGGTCGGTCTTGCCGCTCGGGGTGAGCGGCAGCACGGCCAGCGGCACGAACACCGAAGGCACCATGTGCGGCGGCAGCAGCCCGGACAGGTACCCGCGCAGCTCAACCGGGTCGGCCGACCCGTCCGCGGGGACGACGTAGGCCACCAACCGGGCGCCGTGCACGGTGACCACCGCGTCGCGGACCAGGGGGCTGCGGCGCAGCGCGCTCTCGATCTCGCCCGGCTCGATCCGGAACCCGCGCAGCTTGAGCTGGTCGTCCGCCCGTCCGGCGAAGCGCAGCTCGCCGTCCGCGTGCCGCCGGACCAGGTCGCCGGTGCGGTACATCCGCTCCCCCGGCGCGCCGTACGGGTCGGCGACGAACCGCTGGGCGGTCAGGCCCGGGCGGCCCAGGTAGCCGCGGGCGAGGCCGGGCCCCGCCAGATACAGCTCCCCGGTCACCCCGGTCGGGACCGGACGCAGGGCGGCGTCCAGGACGTAGCAACGGGTGGCGCCGGCCGGTCGGCCGATCGGCGGGGTGCCGGTGCCCGGTGACAGCGGGCCGGTCCAGCTGGCGACCACCGTGGCCTCGGTGGGCCCGTAGGAGTTGACCATCCTGCGTCCCGGCGCCCAGAGGTCCACCAGGTCGGCCGGGCAGGCCTCGGCGCCGACGATCAGGGTGCGCAGCTCGGACAGCGTGGCGGCGCTGCCCGGTTCCACCGTGGCCAGCACCGCCGGGGGGATCAGCGTGTGGCTGATCCGCCGGTCGGCGAGCACCTCGGCCAGCCGCTCGCCGACCAGCGGCCCCTCCTCACCGGTGACCAGCGCGGCCCCGCCGAGCAGGGCGGTGCACAGTTCCAGCACCGAGGCGTCGAAGCTGGGCGAGGCGAACTGCAGCACCCGGTCGCCGGGGCCCGCGACGTACTGCGCGGCGGCGGACGCGGCGAAGCCCGCCAGCCCTCGGTGGGTCACCACCACGCCCTTGGGTGTGCCGGTCGAGCCCGAGGTGTAGATGACATAGGCCGGATGGGACGGCAGCAGGGCGCTGCTGCGCTCGGCGTCCGTGGGCGCGGTCTCCGGCCCGTCCGCGACCCACACCTCGGCCGGGTCGTCCAGCACCAGCTGGACGCCGGCGTCGCGGACCATGAACTCCCGGCGCTGCAACGGATAGTCCGGGTCCACCGGCAGGAAGGCGCCGCCGGCCTTGGTGACCGCGAGCTGCGCCACCACCGCCGCCGCGGCCCGGGGCAGCGCCAGCGCCACCACCCGCTCCGGCCCCACGCCCCGCGCGATCAGCCGGTGGGCGAGCCGGTTGGCCGCCCGCTCCAGCTCGGCGTAGGTCAGCTCCCGGCCGCCGTCCAGCAGCGCCGGCGCGTCCGGGGTACGGGCCGCCTGACGCTCGAACAGCTGCGGCAGGGTCGCCGCGGGCACCGGGCCGAACCCGCCCTGCGCCTGCTCCTGCAGCGCCTTCACCTGGTCGCCCGGGGCCAGCGGCAGCGCGCCGACCGGGCGGTCCGGGTCCTCCGCGACGGCGGCCAGCAGGGTGCCGAGCTGATCGGCCATCCGCTCGGCCGTGGCCGCGTCGAACAGGTCGGTGTTGTAGGTGATCAGGCCGTGCAGCGCCCCCGAGTCCGCCTCGGCGAACTCCAGGGTGAGGTCGAAGGCGGCCTGCTCCAGCTCGGCCTCCACCTCCGTGACAGACAGGCCCGGCAGGTCCAGGTCCGCCGCGGGGGTGTTCTGCAGCACCACCAGCACCTGGAACAGCGGACTGCGGCTGGGGTCGCGGACCGGGTGCAGCTCGTCCACCACCCGCTCGAACGGGATCTCCTGGTGGGCGAAGGCGTCCAGCACCGTCTGCCGCACGCTGTCGAGGAACGCGGTGAAGGGCTGCCGTGCCTCGACCCGGGAGCGCAGCACCAGGGTGTTGACGAAGAATCCGATGAGGTTCTGCGTCTCGACCCGGTCGCGGCCCGAGGTGACGGTGCCGACCGCCACGTCCGTGTCGCCGCTGAGCCGGGCCAGGTAGGCCTGGGCGGCGGCCACCAGGACGGTGAACAGGGTGGCTCCCCGCCGCTGGCCGACCCGGGCCAGCCGGGCGGCGGTCCGGGCGGACAGCTCGAGCCGGGCGGTGGCGCCGTTGCTGGTGCGCACCACGGGACGGGGCCGGTCGGTCGGCAGCCGGAGCGGCTCGGCGTGCCGCAGCTGTTCGCTCCAATAGACAAGCTGCTTGTCCGTTTCCGTAGCACCCACCGCCCGCTGCCAGTGCGCGAAATCGGCGTACTGCACCGGCAGCGGAGCCAACGGCGGCTCGGTGGAGCCCAGTTCGGCGCGGTAGAGCTGGGCCAGGTCATTGAGCAGGACCGAGGTCGACCAGCCGTCGGTGACGATGTGGTGCAGGCTCAGCGCCAACACATGCTCCTCCCCCGCCAGCCGCACCAGCCCGGCCCGCAGCAGCGGCCCGCCGCGCAGGTCGAAGGGACGGGCCCGCTCCCCCGCGAGCAGCCCGCGCAACGCGGTCCGGCGCGACTCCTCGTCCAGCTGGGACAGGTCGTGCAGCGGCAGCGGCAGTGACACCTCCTCCGGCGGATGGACCAGCTGGACGCCCTGCCCGTCCACACTGTCGAAGGTGGTCCGCAGCGACTCATGACGGACGGTCAGGGCGCGCAGGGCCGCGCCGAGCGAACGGATGTCCAGCGGCCCGCTCAGGCGCAGGGCGAGCGCGGTGACGTACTCGGTGCCACCGGGGGCGAACTCCTCCAGGAACCACAGCCGCTGCTGGGCGTACGACATCGGCACCGCCGTGTCACGGGCCACCGGGACGATGGGCCTGCGCACGGCCCCGTCCTGCTGCCCGGTGAGCAGTCGGGCCAGCCCGGCCGGTGTGGGATGGGTGAACACCGCCCGCGGCGTGAGGTCGGTGCCGAAAGCCTCGGCCAGCCGGGAGGCGAGCCGGATGCTGAGGATGGAGTCGCCGCCGAGTTGGAAGAAGCCGTCCTCCACCCCGGGCGGCGGGGTGCCCAGCACCTCGCCGAAGACCTCCGCCGCACGGCGTTCGGCCTCGCTGCGCGGCTCGACCCGCTCCCGGGGCCCAACCCCCCGTTCCCCCTCCGCCGCCGGCAGGGCCGCCCGGTCCACCTTCCCATTGCCGCTCAACGGCAGGGCGGCCAGCGGGACGAACGCGCTGGGCACCAGGTAGTCGGGCAGCGCACGCGCGGCGAAGGCCCGCAGCTCGTCCGGGTCCTCCCCGGCCGGGCCGACCACATAGGCCACCAGCCGCTTCGCCCCCGGCCGGTCCTCGCGGGCCAGCACGGCGACGTCGGCCACGCCCGGGTGCGCCGCGAGCACCACCTCCACCTCGCCGGGTTCCACCCGGAAGCCGCGGATCTTCACCTGGTCGTCCGCCCGGCCCAGGAACTCGACCGCGCCGTCCGTCCGCCGCCTGGCCAGGTCCCCGGTGCGGTACATCCTTGCCCCCACCGGGCCGGACGGATCGGCGAGGAAGCGCGCCGCGGTCTCCCCGGGACGGCCGAGGTAGCCCCGCGCCAGGCCCTCTCCGGCCAGGAACAACTCGCCCGCGCAGCCCGGCGGGACGGGCCGCAGACGGCCGTCGAGGACATGGACCCGCATATCGTCCAGCGGATGGCCGATCGGCACGGTGTCCGGAACCGCCGCCGGGTCCGTCAGAACGAACGAGGTGGCGAAGGTCGTGGTCTCGGTGGGGCCGTAGCCGTCCACCACGCTCAGGCCCGGGCAGGCGGCCAGCACCCGGCGGACGGCGGAGGCGGGCACCACGTCGCCGCCGGTCCACAGCCGACGCAGGCCCGCGAAGCAGTCCGGCGCGTCCTGCGCCAGCAGCCGGAACAGTCCGGCGGTCAGCCACAGCGCCGTCAGCCCGCCGTCGCCGACCAGCCTGCGCAGCAGCGGCCCGTCCACCGTCCCGTCAGGGGCGACCAGCACGCAGCCGCCGTTGAGCAGCGGCGCCCACACCTCGAAGGTCGCGGCGTCGAAGGCCACCGGCGAGTGCAGCAGCACCCCGGCCGCGCTGCCGTCGGTGAAGCGGCTGTCGGTGGCCAGCGCCGCCACGTCCCGGTGCCGCACCGCGACCGCCTTGGGCTGGCCGGTGGATCCGGAGGTGAACATCACATACGCCAGCCGGTCCGGGTCCACCGTCGGCACCAGCGCCGAATCGCCGGTGCGGGCGGCGGCGACCCGGTCCGCGGTGAGCAGCACAGCCGCGCCCGCCTGGGCCAGCAGCACCCGGCGGCGCTCTTCCGGCGCCCGGACGTCCACCGGCAGATAGGCGCCGCCCGCCTTGAGCACGGCCAGCTGGGCGACCACCAGCTCGGCCGAGCGATCCATCAGCAGCGCCACCCGCCCCTCGGCGGCCAGCCCCTCCGCCAGCAACCCGACGGCCAACCGGTCCGACCAGTCCGCGAGTTGGCGGTAGGTCAACTCCCGCACACCGTCCCGCACCGCGACCGCGTCGGGGGTGCGGTCGGCCTGCTCAGCGAAGAGCCGCACCGGGCTGTCCGGAGCGGGCGGGCGGGCGGTGGCGTTCCACCCCGCCAGCAGCCCCCGGTCAGCCCCGGTGAGCAGCTCCAACTCGCCCAGCTCCCCGCCGACGCCCTCGGCAAGGGCGGTGAGCAGGACGCCCAGCCGGTCCGCCGCGCGTTCCACGGTGGAACGGTCGAACAGCGCGGGGTCGTAGGCCAGGTCGAAGCCCAGCCGCTCGGCCAGATGGGCGCGCAGGCACCAGGGGAAGGTGGTGGCGTCGTCCGCCCGCACCTCCTCCACCCCCACACCGGTCCTGGCCGTGACCGACTCGTCCACGGGGTAGTTCTCGAACACCAGCATGCTGTCGAACAGCGCCTCACCGGCCGGAACCCCACTCAGCGCCTGGATCCGGGACAGCGCCAGATGGTCGAAACGCCGTCCTTCGCTCTGCCGCTGCTGCAGCTCCCGCAGCCAGGGCAGCACCCCGCCGTCGGGTATCCGGACCCGGGTCGGCACGGTGTTGATGAACAGACCGATCATCGACTCGACCCCGGGCAGCTCGGCCGGCCGTCCGGACACCGTGGTGCCGAACACCACGTCCCCGCCCCCGCCGCAGCGGGCCAGCAGCAGCGCCCAGGCGCCCTCCACCACCGTGTTGACGGTCAGTCCGGCCCCGGCCGCGGTCTCCCGCAGCCGCCGCGACACCGTCTCGTCCAGGGCCCGGTGCACAGCGGCGGCCGAGCGGGCGCGGTGGGCCTCGGTCGGCACCCGGTCGTACGGCAGCGGGGTGCGCGCGGTGAAGCCGGCCAGGGCTTCGGCCCAGTGCCGCTGCGCCGCGGCCTCGTCCTGGTCGGCCAGCCAGCGCAGGAAGTCCGCGAACGGCCTCCGCACCGGGTGCGGCACCTGCGGGCCGCCGGTCAGCTCGGCGTACTGCTCGCACACATCGGTGAGCAACTGCCCGGTGCTCCAGCCGTCCAGGATCAGATGGTGGGTGGACCACAGCAGCAGCACCTCGTCGCCGGGCAGCGCGGCCACGGTGAGCCGGGTGAGCGGCGCGGTGGTCAGCTCCATTCCCGCAGCGCGGTCCGCGGCGAGCAACTGCTCGGTCTGCGCGGACCACTGATCGGGTGTCAGGGCCCGCCAGTCCAGCTGGGTGACGGGCAGGGCGACCTGCCGGTGCACCAGCTGGACCGGGTGGGGCAGCCCCTGCCAGTGCACGCTGGTGCGCAGCGCCGGAGTCCGGTCGGCGACCTGCTGCCAGGCCTCGGCGAACACCCGTGGATCGGCCACCCCGGACAGCCGCACCGCCGTCCGGTCGAAGTAGAGCCCCTCGGTGTCGACCAGCCCGTGGAAGAGCATCCCGGACTGCAGCGGAGTCAGCGGCAGGACGTCCTCCACCTGCCCGCCGTCGCCGACCAGCCGGTCCAGCTGCTGCTGGTCGAGGCCGGCCAGCGGGAAGTCGGACGGGGTGCGCCCGCCCGCCCCGGGCCGGGCGCAGTGCGCCACGATCTCGCGCAGGGCGTCGCACATCCCCTCGGCCAGCCCGCGGACGACGGCCTCGTCGTAGACGGCGGCCGGATAGGTCCAGCCCAGTTCGAGCCGTCCCCGCTCGACCGCCCCGGTGATGTCCAGCAGGTAAGGGCGGGGCTGGTCCGGGTCGCTGTCGCGGCCCGCCGGGGCGAGCGGGGCGCCGGACGCACCACCGCCGTCCCACTGCCCGTGGTAGTTGAAGCCCACCCTCGGCGCCGCCGCCCCGGCCAGCGGACTTTCCGGCAGCAGGTAGCGCAGCGCGCCGTAGCTCAGCCCGTGCAGCGGGACCGCGCGCAGCTGCTCCTTGACCGAGCGCAGCGTGTCCCGCCACCCCGCCCCGGGCGAGACCCGGAGCGCGAGCGGGAACTCGGCGGTGAACCAGCCCACCGTCCGGGACAGGTCCACATCCTCGAACAGGTCCTCGCGGCCGTGCCCCTCCACCCCGACCAGCACGGTGTCCCGCCCGCACCAGTCCGCCAGGGTCCGGCCCAGCGCGCTGAGCAGCACGTCATTGACCTGGGTGCGGTAGACCGCGGGCACCTGCCGCAGCAGCGCGTCGGTCGTCCCGGCGTCCAGCGCCACCGTGACGGTCGCGGCGCTGCCGTGGGTATTGGGGCCGGGCCGCCCTGCGGGCAGGTCGGCCGGAGCCGCACCGGTCTCGGTCCAGTACTCCAGGTCGCCGTCCAGCGCGCCGGAGCGGGTGTGCTGCTCCAGCCGGGTCGCCCAGTGGCCGAAGGAGGTTCCCGCCGGTGGACTGTCGCCCGCCCCCGCCAGGTCGGCCAGCAGGATGCGCCAGGAGACACCGTCCACGGCCAGGTGATGGACGGTGACCACAAGCTGTGCCGGCTGCTCCGTGCCCCGGTCGAAGAGGAGCACCCGCACCATCCGGCCCTCGGTCGGATCCAGTGCGGCCTGGGCCTCCTCGGCCAGGCGCTGCACCTCCGCCTCGAGCGCCACCGGCTCCAGCTCCGCCACGTCGTGCCGGCTGAAGACGCCCCCCGGCGCCTCAGCCAGGACGTCCTGGAACCACCCCGTCCGGCCGTGCCGGAACCGGGTCCGCAGCGCCGGATGACGCTGGGTCAGCGCCAGGGCCGTCTGCTCCAAGGCCGACGAGGCGCCCGGGGCCAGTTCCAGCCGCTGGGTCATGGTGAAGCGCAGCGGGTCGCCGGGCCTGCGGCCGTCCAGGTACCAGTGCTGGATCGGAGCGAGCGGCGCCTCACCGAGCGGTATCTCCTGACGTGTCACCACCTCGCCTGCCTGGAGCGCGAGTTCGGCCACGCTCTGGTACCGGAAGACGTCCTTGGTGGTCAGCGCGAGCCCCGCGGCACGGGCGCGGGAGACGATCTGGATGCTGAGGATGGAGTCGCCGCCCAGCGCGAAGAAGTTGTCCCGCGCGCCCACCCGTTCCACGCCCAGCACCTCGGCCCAGATCGCGGCGAGCCGGGCCTCCGTCCCGGGCCTGGCCTCCACATACGGGGTGCTGCTGTCGGGCTGGACGGGCGGGGCGGGCAGCGCGCCGCGGTCGGTCTTGCCGCTGGTGGTGCGCGGGATCCGGGCCAGCGGGACGAACGCGGCCGGCACCATGTGGTCCGGCAGCGTCCGCCGCAGCCGGACCCGCAGTTCGTCGGACGGCGGGACCCGGTCCCCGGCGGGCACCAGGTACGCGACCAGCATCAGCCGGCCGGCGTGCTCCCGCGCGGTGACCACGGCGTCGGTGACATCCGGGTGCTCCAGCAGCGCGGCCTCCACCTCGCCGGGCTCGATCCGGAACCCGCGGATCTTGACCTGCTCGTCGACGCGGCCGAGGAACTCCAGCAGTCCTCCCCCGTCCCAGCGGGCCCGGTCCCCCGTCCGGTACATCCGGGCCCCCGGGGCCCCGAAGGGGTCGGCCAGGAAGCGGGCGGCGGTCAGACCGGGCTGGTTCAGATAGCCGCGGGCCACCTGGGCCCCGGCCAGGTACAGCTCTCCCGGCACCCCGATCGGCACCGGGCGCAGCGCGCCGTCGAGCACATAAGCCCGCAGGTTGCGGCCGGGCCGGCCGATGACCGGGCGGTCTGGATGGTCGGCACAGGGGCCGTAGAAGGCGTCCACGGTGCACTCGGTGGGCCCGTAGATGTTGTAGGCGGTGACACCCAGCTCCCCTCGCACCGCGCACAGTTCCTGCCAGCTGGCGGCGGAGACGGCCTCGCCGCCGACCAGCAGCACCCGGGGGTGGTGACGGCCGGGGGCGAACAGCCCGGCCGAGGTGAGTTCGCGCAGGAAGGACGGGGTGACGTTGACCAGGTCCAGGCGGCGTTCGGCGATCCGGGCGCAGAACGCCTCCGGGTCCAGCCGCACGTCCTCGTCCACGAGGTGGACTTCCTGGCCGAGCGCGAGCAGCAGCGGGCCCTCCCAGCTGGTGTCGAAGGAGAACGAGGCGCTCAGCGCGAACCGCAGCCGCTGCCCGTCCCCGGTGTGCGGGACGACCAGTCCTTCGCGGTGGTCGTGGCAGAGGTTGGCCAACTGCTGGTGCTCCACCGCCACGCCCTTGGGGCGGCCGGTGGAGCCGGAGGTGTAGACGATGTAGGCGGTGTGCTGCGGCAGCAGCGGGCCGGTCCGGTCGGCGTCGGTGAGGTCGTGGGCGGGCAGCCGGTCCCACGGCACCTCGCGCAGCTGATCAAGCGTCAGCAGAGTCTGCGGCCGGGCGTCGTCCAGCAGGAATCCGACCCGCTCCTCGGGCAGTTCCGGATCCAGGCAGAGCAGGGTGGCACCCGACTTGAGCACCGCGAACACCGCCACCAGCAGCTCCGAGGTACGCGGCAGCCGCACCGCGACCACCCGTTCGGGACCGGCGCCCAGCGTCACCAGATGGTGCGCCAGCCTGTTCGCCCGCTCGTTGAGCTCGGCAAACGCGAGGGTGGTGTCCCGGGCCACCAGAGCGGTGGTCCGCGGAATGCGGGCAGCCTGCGCCTCGAACAGATCCGTCAGCGTGCTGGCGGACTCCGGCAGCCGTTCGCCCTCCCCCAGCCGCAGCACCTCGGCCCGTTCCTCGGCCGTCATCAGCGGCAGGGCGCCGACCGCGACTCCGGGATCCTCGGCCGCGGCCTCCAGCAGGATCCCCAGCCTGGCCGCCAGACGCTCGGCGGTGTCCGCGTCGAACAGGCCGGTGTTGTACTCCAGGTAGCCGGTCAGGCCGCCGTCCCGCTCGATGAAGTCGAAGGCGAGGTCGAAGGTGGCGTAACGGATCGGCGGTGCCAGCGGTTCCACCTCCAGGCCCGGCAGCGGCGGGACCTCGGCGCCCAGGTTGTGCAGGGCCACCATCACCTGGAACAGCGGGGTACGGCTGGTGTCCCGCTCGGGCTGCAGCGCGTCCACCAACCGCTCGAACGGCACCTCCTGGTGGGCGAAGGCGTCCAGGACGGTGCTGCGCGCCTCGGTCAGCAGCTCATGGAACGTCAGCTCCGGCCGTACCCGGCCGCGCAGCACCAGGGTGTTGACGAACATGCCGACCACATTGCCCAGTTCATGCCGTTCCCGACCCGAGGTGACGGTGCCGACAGTGAGGTCCTGCTGACCGGCCCACCGGGCGAGCAGGATCTGACAGGCCGCCAGCAGGGTCATGTAGAGGGTGGCGTCGGCCTCCCGCCCCCGCTCGCGCAGCCGTGCGGTCAGCGCGGCGGGCACGGTGAAGGTCACCAGAGCCCCGCCACGGGTGCGGACGGCGGGCCGGGGCCGGTCGGTGGGCAGCTCCAGCGGCACCAGACCGTCCAGGGCGCGGCGCCAGTGGGCGAGATCCTCCTCCACACGGTCGGCCCGGGCGCGCTGCCAGGCGGCGTAGTCGGTGTACCGCACCGGCAGCTCGGGCAGTTCGGGACGGCGGTGCTCGCGCGCTGCCGCATACAGTTCGCCCAGATCCCGGCCCAGCACCGCCATCGACCAGCCGTCCGTGGCGATGTGGTGCACGGCCAGCACCAGCACCTGCCGGTCCTCGCCCAGCCGCGCCAGCCGGGCCCGCAGCAGCGGCCCGGCGGCCAGGTCGAACGGGGTCGCCGCGGCCCGTTCCACCAGCGCGTCCAGAGCCGCCGGGGGCTCCCCGGCCAGGTCCTCGCAGGGCAGCTCGACCGGGTACGGCGGGCCGACCACCTGCCAGGCACGCCCATCCTGTTCGGCGAAGGTGGTCCGCAGCGCCTCGTGCCGGGCCACCAGCCCGTCCAGCGCGGTCCTCAGCGCGCCCACGTCCAGCGGGCCGGTCAGCCGCAGCACGGACAGGATGGTGTACTCGGTGCTGCCGGGCTCGAACCGGTCGAGGAACCACAGCCGCTGCTGGGCGTAGGAGAGCGGCGGCTCATCCCCCCGCTCCGCGACCGGGATGGCGTCGGCCGAGGGGCTCCCGTCCCCGGCCGGATCGCCGAGGGCGGCGGCCAGGTCCATCAGCGTGGAGTGGGTGAACAGCAGCCGGGGCGAGATGTCCGCGCCGAACGAGGCCCGCAGCCGCGAGGTGACCCGGATGGCGAGGATGGAGTCGCCGCCGAGGGCGAAGAAGTTGTCCTCGGCGCCGACCTCGTCGGTGTCCAGGACGTCCGCCCACGCCGCCGCGACCAGCCGTTCGGCGTCGGTGCGCGGAGCGGTGCGCTCCGGGCCCGCGGCGAAGCCGTCCGGGCCGGGCGCGGGCAGGGCGCGCCGGTCCAGCTTGCCGTTGACGGTGAGCGGCAGCGCCGCCATCGGCACATAGGCGGCGGGCACCATATACGCGGGCAGCAGCCGCTCCAGGTACCCGCGGAGGTCCGCGGCGGCCGGAGGGGCGTCCGCACTGCCGACGACATGGGCCACCAGCCGTCGCGTGCCGGAGGCGTCCTCGTACACACCCACCGCGGCGGCGCCCACGCCCGGGTGGCCGTGCAGGGCGGCCTCGATCTCGCCGGGCTCGATCCGGTAGCCGCGGATCTTCACCTGCTGGTCGGCGCGGCCCAGGTACTCCAGGGTGCCGTCGGCCCGCCAGCGGGCCCGGTCGCCGGTGCGGTACATCCGCGTCCCCGGCTGCCCGAACGGGTCGGCGAGGAAGCGGGTGGCGGTCAGTCCGGGCCGGTTGAGGTAGCCGCGGGCCAGCCCCTCCCCCGCCACGAACAGCTCGCCCACCGCGCCCGGCGGCACCGGGTCGAGGCCGGAGTCCAGCACATACACCCGCAGGTCGGGGATGCCGCTGCCGATCGGTCCGGCGCCGCCGCCGCGCACCGCCGCCCGGTCCAGCGGGGCGTAGCTGACGTGCACGGTCGTCTCGGTGATGCCGTACATATTGACCAGGCGCGGGGCGGTGTCCGGGTGGCGGTCGTACCAGTCGGCCAGCCGGGTCACGTCCAGTGCCTCGCCGCCGAAGACCACCGTGCGCAGCGCCAGCCGGTCGCCGATCGCGGGGTGTTCGGCGTCCGCGCGGATCAGCGGGTAGAACGCGGACGGGGTCTGGTTGAGGACGGTGACCTGCTCGTCGGCGAGCAGCCGCAGGAAGTCCTCCGGGGAGCGCGCGGTGTCCTCGGGCACCACCACGAGCCGGCCGCCGTGCAGCAGCGCGCCCCACATTTCCCACACCGAGAAGTCGAAGGTGTAGGAGTGGAACAGCGTCCACACATCGTCCGTGCCGAAGCCGAACCAGTCGTCCGTTCTGCTGAACAGCCGCACCACATTGCTGTGCGGCACCACCACGCCCTTGGGCTGCCCGGTGGAGCCGGAGGTGAAGATGGCGTACGCGGGGCTCTCCGGCAGCGGTCGCCGGGCCGGCACGGGCCCGGTGGCCGGACGCCGCGCCAGGTCGGCGCGCACCTCCGCGCTGCCCAGCGACAGCACCGGCGCCCCGGCGGCCCGGGCCCCCGCCGCGTTGTCCCCGGAGAGCGTCACCAGCGCCACCGGCCCGGCGTCCCACAGCAGTTGGGCGACGCGTTGGGGCGGAAGCGCGGGATCGACCGGCAGATAGGCCGCGCCCGTCTTGAGGACCGCGAGCACGGCCACCACCAGATCGACGGACCGCGGCAGCGCCAGCGCCACGAACTGCTCGGGGGCCGCCCCGAGTTCGGCCAGCCGATGGGCCAGCCGGCCCGCCCGTGCGTCCAGCGTGGCGTAGTCGAGCCGGTCCTCGCCGAAGGAGACGGCCTCGGCCTGCGGGGTGCGGGCGGCCTGCGCCTCGAACAGGTCCACCAGGGTCTCGGAGGGACGGCCCTGCGCGGTGCCGTTCCAGTCGACCAGCATCCGCCGCCGCTCCTCGGCCGTGGTCCAGGCCAGGGCGCGCAGCGGGCGGTCCGGGTCGGCGGCCAGCTCGGTGAGCAGCAGGCACAGCCGGTCGGCGAGGGTGCGCACGGTCGCGGCCTCGAACAGCTCCGGGTCGTAGGCCAGGTCGAAGCCCAAGCGCTCCCCCTGGTAGGCGCGCAGCACCAGCGGATAGTTCGTCGCATCACGCGAGGAGACGTCGACCAGGCGCACACCGGACTCCGCCGCGCGGGCCTGGTCGAAGGGGTAGTTCTCGAAGGCCACCATGCTGTCGAACAGCGCGCTGCCGGACGGCACCTCGCTGAAGCCGGTCAGCTCGGCCAGCGACACCGCGGCGAAGCGCCGCGCCTCGGCCTGTGCCTCCTGCAGCTCCCGCAGCCAGTCGGCAGCGCTGCGGTCGGCGTCCACCCGGACCCGGGTCGGCAGGGTGTTGATGAACATGCCGATCATCGACTCGACGCCCGGCAGCTCGTCGGGCCGCCCGGAGACCGTGGTCCCGAACAGCACGTCGGTTTCCGCGCTGGAGCGGGCCAGCAGCAGCGCCCAGGCGCCCTGGAGCACGGTGCCGATGGTCAGCCCGGCCCGCCGGGCGGTGCGGGCCAGCCGCGCTGACACCTCGTCGGAAAGACCGGCCGTGTGCACCTCCGCCGACCGGGCCCGGTGGACCTCCCGCCGGACCCGGTCCACGGGCAGCGGGGTCGGACTGGCGAAGCCGCCGAGGACCTCGCGCCAGTGGGCGCGGGCGGCGTCGCCGTCCTGTCCGGCCAGCCAGCGCACATAGTCGCCGTAGGGCCTGCGCACGGGCGGTGGGACCGACGCGCCGGTGGTGAGCGCCGCGTACTCCGCGAACACCTCGGTGAGCACCTGGGCCAGGCTCCAGCCGTCCAGGATCAGATGGTGCGAGGTCCACAGCAGCTGCATCCGCGCGTCGGGCAGCCGGACCAGGGTGAGCCGCATCAGCGGCGCCGCGCCGATGTCCACGCCCTGGGCCAGGTCGTCGGCGCGCAGCCGGTCGAGCCGGTCGGCGCGCTGCCGCGGGTCCGCCGCCCGCAGGTCGAGCTGGGCCACCGGCACCCGCACCGCCCGGTGCACCAGCTGGAGCGGCGCGGGCACGCCCTCCCACACCACCGAGGTACGCAGGGCCGGTGTGCGGTCGGCCACCCGCTGCCAGGCAGCGGCGAGGGCCTCCGGGTCGTCCACGCCCTCCAGCAACAGCACGGCCTGGTCGACATACACGTCGTCAGCTCCGCCGACCAGGCGGTGGAAGAGCATCCCCTCCTGGAGCGGAGTGAGCGGCAGCACGTCCTCCACCTCCCGCCCGTCGCCGACGAGCCGGTCCACCCCGGCCTGGTCCAGCCGGGACAGCGGGAAGTCGGAGGGAGTACGCCCGCCCGCGTCGGGACGGGCGCAGAGCGCGGCAATGGCGGCCAGCCCGGCCGTCATGGCGTCCGCCAGGGCGCGGACGGTTTCCGCCTCGTGGACCTGGTCGCTGTAGTGCCAGGTGATCTCCAGTCGGCCGTCTACCACCACGGCGGTCACATCGAGGAGGTGGTCCAACGGCTCGTCAGGGGCGACGTCCGGGCCCGGTGCCTCCCCGGCCGGGGCGAAGTCCCCGCCCTCGGCAGCGGTCCACTGCCCGTGGTAGTTGAAGGACACCTGCGGCAGCGGCACTTCCCGCAGAGCACGGGCGGCCGGGTCGGGCGAGCCGAGGCGGGCCAGCGCCTCGTAGCTGAGCCCGCGCCTGGGCACGGCCCGCAGCCGCTCCTTGACCGCCTTCAGCGTGGCGCCCCAGTCCGGCGCGTCGGCCGGACCGGCCGGGACCAGGGTGACCGGGTACTGGGTGGTGAACCAGCCCACCGTCCGGGAGAGGTCGATGTCCTGGGAAAGGTCCTCCCGGCCGTGGCCCTCCAGCGCGACGGTGACCCGCTCGGTGCCGGCCCAGTCGGCGAGCGCCCGGCCCAGCGCGCTCAGCAGCACATCGTTGACCTGGGTGCGGTAGACCCCGGGCACCCGGCGCAGCAGCGCCTCCGTGGTGGCGCGGTCCACCCGGCTGCGGACGGTGCGCACCGACCCGGCGAGGGGAACCCCGGGGCCGTCAACCGGCAGCGGGGTGGGCGGGGCCAGCGCCTCGGCCGTCCAGTACGGCAGGTCGTCGTCGAAGTCCCCGGCGCGCACCCGCTCGGCCAGCTGGACGGCCCAGTCGGTGAACGCGATGTGCTCGGGCTCCAGCCGCGGCAACTCCCTGGCCACCGCCTGCTGATAGGCCGAGGCCAGATCGGTGAGCAGCACCCGCCAGGAGACGCTGTCCACGGCCAGGTGATGCACCGTCACCAACAGCTGGGCCCGGACCGGCCCCGGGACCAGGACCGCGCGCAGCAGCGCGCCGGTGCTCGGGTCCAGAGCCGCCCGGACGTCCTCGCCGTCGGCCGACTCATGACGGCTCAGCAGCCCGGCGGCCGGACCGGCCACCGCCTGCTGCCGCCAGCCGTCCCCGCTGCGGGTGAACCGGGTGCGCAGCGCGGGATGCTGGTCCACCAGCGCCTCCAGCGCCTGCCGCAGCGCCCGCTCGTCCAGGTCGCGCGGCAGGTCCAGCAGCATCGACATGCTGAAGTGGCCCAGCAGGCCGTGGGTGGCGAGGAACCACTCCTGCACGGGTGTCAGCGGCGCGGGACCGTCCTCGCTCGGCCTCCGCGCAGGGGCAGGAGCAGTGACCTGACCGGCCGCCGCCGCGAGGTCGGCCACGGTCTGGTGCCGGAAGACATCACGTGAGCTGAGCCGCAGACCGGCCGCACGGGCCCGGGAGACGGCCTGGATGCTCAGGATCGAGTCGCCGCCCAGCTCGAAGAAGTTGTCGGTGACCCCCACTCTCGCCACACCGAGCACCTCGGTCCAGATCCCGGCCAGAGTCTCCTCGTCGGGAGTGCGCGGAGCGACGAACTCCCTTGTCCTGCCCTCCCCTTCGAGATCGGGTGCGGGCAGCGCACGACGGTCCAGCTTGCCGCTGACGGTCAGCGGCAGCGCGTCCAGCGCGGTGAACGAGGACGGCACCATATGGTCTGGCAGGACCTCCCGCAGCGCCGCCCGCAGCTCGGAAGGCGCGGTACCGGATACGACATAGGCGGCCAACCGGCTGTGGCCCTGCGCGTCGGGAACGGCCACGACCGCAGCCGCAGCAACCCCCGGCAGCTCCAGCAGCGCCGCCTCGATCTCCCCCGGTTCGATCCGGTGGCCGCGCACCTTGACCTGGTCGTCGGCGCGCCCGAGGTAGTCCAACCGCCCGTCGGCGGTCCACCGGGCCAGGTCGCCGCTGCGGTACATCCGGGTACCGGCCGGGCCGAACGGGTCGGCCAGGAACCGCGCCGCGGTCAGGCCGGGACGATCGGCGTAACCGCGAGCGACCTGCTGCCCCGCCAGATACAGTTCCCCGCCCACCCCGACCGGCACCGGCTGCAGCCGCCCGTCCAGGACGTAGGCCCGGACGTTGGGCAGCGGGCGGCCCACCAGCGGACGGTCCTCGCCCTCGATCCGGCAGGCCAGCGCGTCGATGGTGCACTCGGTCGGTCCGTAGAAGTTGTAGGCGGCCACGCCCCGGTGTCCGGCCAGCTCGCGCCAGAGCCCCGGCCCGACCGCCTCGCCGCCGATCATCAGCACCCGCGGGCTGTGCCGGGGGTCGGTGAGCAGCCCGGCGGGCAGCAGCTGACCGAGGTAGGACGGGGTCACGTCGAGGAAGTCGATCCGGTGCCGGACCACGTACTCGACCAGGGCGGCCGGGTCCATCCGGGTCACCTCGTCCACCAGGTGCAGCGGGTGGCCGTCGGCCAGCAGCAGCACGCCCTCCAGCGAGGTGTCGAAGGAGAACGACGCGGTCAGCGCCACCCGCAGCGGGCCGCCGCCCGCGTCGGCGACGAAGCCGGCCCGGTGCGCGGCCAGCAGGTGCGCCATCGAGCGGTGCGTCACCAGCACGCCCTTGGGGCGGCCGGTGGAACCGGAAGTGTGGATGACGTAGGCGGTGTTGTCAGGATGCAGCGGGGCGAGCCGGTCGGCGTCGCCGGGGTCGGTGTCCGGCAGCGAGGCCGGCACCGCGCGCAGCGCGGCCTGGTCCAGCACCAGCGCCGGTCGCGCGTCCTCCAGCAGATAGCGGATGCGCTCGGCCGGCAGGGCCGGGTCCAGTGGGAGGTAACCCGCGCCGGACTTCCAGACGGCGAGGATCGCCACGACCATGTCGGCGGTGCGCGGCAGCCGCAATCCGACCAGCCGTTCCGGCCCGGCTCCCTGGGCGATCAGATGGTGGGCCAGCCGGTTGGCACGGGCGTTGAGCGTCGCATAGTCCAGCCGCTCGGCCCCGGCGACCAGGGCAAGCGCGTCCGGGGTCAACACCGCCCGGCGCTCCAGGATCTGCGGATACGTCAGGTCCTGCACCGGCAGCGCGGTGGCGTTCCACTCCCGCGTCACCCGGCGGACCTCCTGCGCCGAGAGCAGCGGCAGACTGCCCAGGGGCCGGTCGGGTTCGGCGGCGAGTCCCTCCAGCAGCCGCAGCAACTGCTCCGCCGTCCGCTGCGCCGTGGCGGGCCCGAACAGGTCGCTGCGGTACTCCAGCAGCCCGGTCAGCCCCTCGCCCTCCGGCACGAACTCCACGCTCAGGTCGAAGGTGGCGGCCTGCCGGGGCACCGCGACCAGAGTGGTGTCCAGCCCCTGAGGAGCGTTGGCGGCGGGCGGGGCCGGGTGCAGCAGGACCATCACGTCGAACAGCGGGTTGCGTCCCGCCTCGCGCGCGGGCCGCACCGCCTCCACGATCCGCTCGAAGGGCGTGTCGCCGTGCGCGAAGGTCTCGTTGACGGTGTCGGCGGTGGCTGCCAGCAGCTCGCGGAAGGACCCGGACCGGTCCACCCGACCGCGCAGCACCACCGTGTTGACGAAGCAGCCGACCGCCCGCTCCAGGTCGGTGCGGGACCGCCCGGAGGTCAGCGAGCCGACGGTGATGTCCTGCCGGCCGGACCAGCGGGCCAGCAGCGCCTGGGTGGCGGCCACCAGCGCGGCGTAGAGGGTCGTGTGCTGCTGGGTGGCGAGCGCCCGCAGCCGGGCCGTCAGTTCGGCCGGGACGGTGAAGCTGTGCACCGCCCCGGGCCCGGCCTCCTCCCCCCGCCGCGGCCGGTCCAGCGGCAGTTCCGGCGCCACCGCGCCATTCAACTGGGCTTTCCAATAAGCGAGTTGCTTTTCCAATACCGCACCGGACAGCTCCTTGCGCTGCCACACCGCGAAGTCCGGGTACTGCGTGGCCACCGGCGGCAGGCTCGGTTCGAGACCCCGCGCCAGCGCGTCGTAGGCGGTGCACAGTTCGTCCAGCACCACGCCCATCGACCAGCCGTCAGTCACGATGTGATGCGCCGTCAGCAGCAGCACATGCGAGTCCGCCGACTCGCGCACCAGCACCGCACGCAGCAGCGGCCCCCGGCGCAGGTCGAACGGACGGGAGTACTCCTCCAGCAGCACCGCGTCGAGCAGCTCCGGCGCGCCGAGCTCCCGGACCGGAACCGGCAGCGGCTCCGCCGGTCGCACGATCTGCGCCGGAAGCCCGTCGGTCTCCTCGAAGGTGGTCCGCAGCCCCTCGTGCCGCACCACGACCAGATCAAGCGCCCCGGCCAGCGCCTCGCGGTCCAGCGGCCCGGTGAACCGCACCGCGACCGCGCTGTTGTAGCGGGAGTCGCCGGGGCGCAGCCGGTCCAGGAACCACAGCCGCTGCTGGACGAAGGACAGCGGCAGCGGGCGGCTGCGGTCGGCGTGCGGGATCGACCGGTCGGCGGCGGCCCCACCACCGGCCCGTCCGGCCAGCCGGCGGCGCAGGGCTTCCTGCAGGTCCCCGGGCAGGGCGGCGGCGCGGTCTCGCTTCGAAGACGTCATGGTCGGGTCCTCACCGTTCGTCATGGTCGGGGCCGCCGCTCGCGGCGTCTTCGAGTTCGCTCAGGACCTGCTCCTCCACCAGCTCCGCGAGTGCGGCCACGGTGCGGCCGACCAGCACGTCGCGGGGGGTGAGCGTGACGCCGAAGGCGTCGTTGGCGCGGGAGGCGATGAGCAGGGCGCGCATGGAGTCGCCGCCCAGCAGGTAGTAGTCGTCCTCCGCGCCCACGGCGGTGCCGAGGGTCTCCTCCCAGATGGCCGCCACCGCCTGCTCGGTGGGTGTGCGGGGCGCGGTGTGGCCGACCGGCTCCTCGGCGGCCGGTTCCGGCGCGGGCAGGGCGGCCCGGTCGGTCTTGCCGTTCTCGGTCAGCGGGAAGCGGTCGAGCACCACAAAGGCCGAGGGCACCATCCAGCCCGGCAGGAAGTGGGCCACCAGCGCCCGCAGTTCGGCACCGGCCGGAGCCTCGGCGCCGGGGACCACGAGCAGATGGGCGACCAGCCTCGGCAGCCCAGGATCGTCCTCCCGCACGCTCACCACCGCGTCCAGCACCGCCGGGTGGCGCACCAGGGCCGTCTCCACCTCGCCCGCCTCGATCCGGTGTCCGCGCAGCTTGAGCTGGTGGTCGCTGCGGCCCAGGTAGGAGAGCTCCCCGGCGGAGTCGCGGCGCACCAGGTCGCCCGTCCGGTACATCCGGGTGCCGGGCGGCCCGAACGGGTCGGCGGTGAAGCGGGTCGCGGTCAGGCCGGGCCGGCCCAGATAGCCGCGGGCCAGGGACGGTCCGCTCAGCCACAGCTCCCCCGGCACGCCGTCCGGGACCGGCCGCAGCCGCGCGTCGAGGACGTAGGCGCCGGTGCCGGGCAGCGGGCGGCCGATGGGCGGCGCCGCTCCGTCCGGGACCAGCGGCGCGGACCAGGTGGCCACCACGGTGGCCTCGGTGGGCCCGTAGGAGTTGACCATGCGGTGCCGCGGGGCCCAGCGGGCGACGAGTTCGGCGCCGCAGGCGTCCGCGCCGACCACCAGTGTCTTCAGCCCGGGCAGCGTGCCCGGGGTGTCCGACGGCAGGGTGCCGAGGGCGGCCGGCGGCAGCAGGGTGTGGGTGATCCGCTCCTCCCGCAGCACCTCGGCCAGCTGGGCGCCGAGCAGCGGACCGGGGGCGGGCACCAGCAGCCGGGCGCCGTGCGGCAGCGACATGCACAGCTCCAGGACCGAGGCGTCGAAGCTGGGGGTGGCGAAGGCCAGCACCCGGTCCCCCGGCGCCACCTGGTAGTGCGCGGCCTCGGCCGCGGCGAAGGCCGCCAGCCCGCGGTGGGTGACCACCACGCCCTTCGGGGTGCCGGTGGAGCCGGAGGTGTAGATGACATAGGCCGGGTCGTCCAGGTCGAGCGGGCGGGTCCGGTCGGCATCGCTGGGCCGGTGGGCCGGGAGATCGCCCGACGGCGCGGCCAGCAGCCCGGCCACCTCCTTGGCGTCCAGGGTGAGGACGGGCGCCGCGTCACGCAGCATCAGTTCGATCCGGGCGTCCGGGTAGCCGGGGTCGACCGGCAGGAACGCGGCGCCGGCCTTCACCACCGCCAGCTGGGCCAGCACCATGTCGGCCGAGCGCGGCAGCAGCAGGGCGACGATGTCGCCGGGCCCCGCGCCCCGGGCGATCAGCCGGTGCGCCAGCCGGTCGGCGCGGTCCTCGACCTCGGCGAAGGACAGCTCAAGACCCGGAGCGCTCAGCGCAGCCGCCGTCGGCCACCGGTCCACCGCGGCCTCGACCAGGGCGGGTAGCGTGGCCGCGGCCACCGGGCCGAGCGGCGGGCGCACCGGCCCGCGCAGCACCCGCTCGCGCTCCCCGGGCGGCAGCACGTCCACCTCGTCCAGGCGGGTGCTGCCGTCCGAGTCGGCCAGCGCGGACAGGGTGTGCAGCAGCTGGTCGGCCAGCGAGGCGGCCGTGCCGGGGTCGAAGTACCTCGGGTCGTAGCCCAGCTCCACGCTGAGCCGGTCGCCGGGCGAGACCACCACGGTGAGCGGGTAGTTGGTGGCCTCCCTGGCGTCCAGGTCCCGTATCCGCAGG
Organism: Streptacidiphilus alkalitolerans; assembly: GCF_042511045.1. NCBI lineage: Bacteria > Bacillati > Actinomycetota > Actinomycetes > Kitasatosporales > Streptomycetaceae > Streptacidiphilus > Streptacidiphilus alkalitolerans. The sequence continues at coordinate 170,615 of NZ_JBHEZX010000009.1, read as the reverse complement.
CCGTGCGCACCGGCGGTGGTCTCGCCGACCGGGTAGTTCTCGAAGACCACCAGGCTGTCGAACATCGGCGTCCCGGCGGGCAGCCCGCTCAGGGCCTGTACCCCCGTCAGCGGCATATGGTCGAAGCGGCGGTCCTCGGCCGCCGCCTCCTGCACCGCGCGCAGCCAGTCGCCGCAGCGCGCCGCGCCGTCGACGGTGACCCGGGCGGGCAGCGTGGTGATGAACAGTCCGACGATGGTGTCGGCGCCGGCCAGGTCGGCCGGACGGCCGGACACGGTGGTGCCGAAGCACACCCGGGACTCCCCGCTCCAGCGCGACAGCAGCAGCGCCCAGGCGCCCTGCACCAGGGAGTTGAGGGTGATCCGGTGCCGCCGGGCGAACTCCTGGAGCCGGTGGGTCTCGGTGTCGCCGAGCCGCTGCGACAGCCAGCTCCCGGATCGCGCCGTGCTGTCCTGGGCGGGCCTGCGGTCGTAGGGCAGCGCGGTGGGCGAGGTCAGGTCCGCCAGCACGGCGCGCCAGTGCTCCTCGGCGCCGGCCGGGTCGCGGGCGGCGAGCCAGGCGGCGTAGTCCGCGAAGGGCCTGCGCTCGGGCAGTCGCGGCTGCTCGCCCCGGGCCAGCGCGGCATGGGCGGACAGCACGTCCGCCAGGACGTGGAAGACGCTCCACCCGTCCAGCAGCACATGGTGGAAGGTCCACACCACCCGCACCGCGTCCGGTCCCAGCCGGACCAGGGCGAGCCGCAGCAGCGGGGCCCGGTCAAGCCGCAACGGCCGCTGCTCGGTGAGCAGCCGCTCCAGTTCGGCCGCGCGCTGATCCTCCGTCAGGGCGCTCCAGTCGTGCTCGCTGACCGGCAGCGCAACCGTCCGCCGCACCAGTTGGAGCGGGACCGGCACGTCGTGCAGGGCGACGGCGGTGCGCAGCACGGGCGTGCGGTCGACCACCTGCTGCCAGGCGGCGGCCAGCAGCCCGAGGTCGCGGGCCCCGTCCAGGACGAAGGTGATCTGCTCCACGTAGAGGCCGTGGGCGGCCTCGTCCAGTCCGTGCAGCACCAGACCGGTCTGGGTGGGCGTCAGCGGATAGACCTCCGCCACCTCCCGTCCGTCCCCCACCAGGCGGTCGACGCCCGCCTGGTCCAGCGGCGCAAGCGGGAAGTCGGACGGGGTGCGGCCCCCGGCGCCCGGCTCGGCGCAGTGCCGGACGATCGCCCGCAGTTCCTCGGCCGTCTCGGCCGCCAGCCGGGCGACGGTCTCGCGCCGGTGCAGCTCGCGGGAGTACGACCAGTCGAACACCAGCCGCCCGTCACTCACCCGGCCGAGCACGTCCAGCAGGTGCGGCCGGGTCGCCCCGGGGTCCATCCCACCGGCCAGCGAGCCGCTCCAGTCCTGCCGGCCCAGGTAGTTGAAGCCGACCTGCGGCAGCGCGGGCAGCGCCGGACCGTCCACCGCACGCAGATACCGCAGGGCGCCGTAGCCCAGTCCGCCGCGCGACACGGCCCGCAGGTTCTCCTTGACCGCCTTCAGCGCGCTGCCCAGGTCCGCGTCCCTGACCACGTCCAGCGCGACCGGGTACATCGTGGTGAACCAGCCGACGGTCCTGGCCAGGTCGACGTCCTGGAACAGATGGTCCTCGCGGCCGTGCCCCTCCAGGGCCACCGCCACCCGGTCCCGCCCGGTCCAACGGGCCAGCACCCGCCCCAGCGCGCACAGCAGGACGTCGTTGACCCGGGTGCGGTAGACCTCGGGCACCTCCTGCAGCAGCCGTCGTGTCTCCTCGACGTCCAGGGCGACGGTCAGCGTCTCCTCCACCGCGCCGGTGTTGGCACCGCTGCCGTCGGTCGGCAGGGTGTTGTCGCTTTCGAGGCCGCGCCAGTGGGCCAGCTCGTCATCGAAGCCACCGGCCGCCGTGTAGGAGGCAAGCCCCTGGGCCCAGGCCCGGAACGAGGTGCTCTTCGGCCCGAGGTCGGGCTTCTCCCCCGCGCGCAGGGCCAGGTAGGCCGTGTCCAGATCCTCCAGCAGCAGCCGCCAGGAGACGGCGTCCACCACCAGGTGATGCGCCGTCAGCAGCAGCACCGGGGGCCGGCCGTCGCCGAACCAGCACAGCGCGGCGCGCAGCAGCGGCCCGGCAGCCAGGTCGAACCCGTCCGCCAGGCCCTCGGCCAGCTCCCGCAGCGCAGCCGCGTCCTGCCCCGGCAGCTGGTGCACCCGCAGGTCCGGTACCTCGCCGGGAGCGGTGCCGTACTGGCGCCACGGGCCGCCGCCGGCCGGTTCGAACCGCAGCCGCAGCGCGTCGTGCTGCTCCAGCACGGCGGCCAGGGCCGCCCGCAGCAGCGCCTCGTCGGTGTCCGCGGCGAGCTGGTGGGTGACCGCCTGGGTCAGCCGGGCCGGGTCCCCGGTGAGGGTGTCGAACAGCCAGTGCTGCACGGGCGTGAGCGGGACCTCGCCCAGCACCGCGCCCTGCTCGGCCGCGACCCTCACGACCGGCGCCTGCTCGGCGGCGAGGGCGAGTTCGGCCAGGGTCTGATGGGTGAACAGATGACGGGGGGTCAAGGTCAGCCCTGCCCGGCGCGCGGCCGAGACGATCTGGATGCCCAGGATCGAGTCGCCGCCGAGCGCGAAGTAGTTGTCGTCCGCGCCCACCTCGGGCACTCCGAGCACCTCGGACCAGATCGCGGCGAGTGTCCGCTCCGCGTCGCTGCGCGGCGGCCGGTCCCCGCCCGAGGCAGGGGCGGCCCACACCGGTGCGGGCAGGGCGCGCCGGTCCAGCTTGCCGGTGGCGCCCAGCGGCAGCCGCTCCAGCGGCAGCACCACCGCGGGGACCAGGTGGTCCGGCAGCGTGCGGGCCAGGAAGGCCCGCCATTCGACCGGGTCCGGGAAGCGCTGGTCGCGGGGCACGGCGTAGCCCACCAGGCGCCGGTGGCCGTCCTGCTCCACCACCCGGGCCGCGCTCGCCGACACCCCCGGGTGACGGGCCAGCGCGGCTTCGACCTCGCCCAGTTCGATCCGGAATCCGCGCACCTTGACCTGGTCGTCCGTGCGGCCCAGGTAGACCAGGTCGCCGTCGGCCGTCCAGCGCACCAGGTCGCCGGTGCGGTACATCCGCCGCCCGGCCGGGCCGAACGGATCGGGCAGGAACCGGGAGGCGGTCAGGCCGGGACGGCGCAGATAGCCGCGCGCCACCCCGGTGCCGGCCAGGAACAGCTCCCCCGGCGCGCCCACCGGCACCGGCCGCAGCCGGTCGTCCAGGACGTAGGCCCGGGCGCCGCCGACCGGCCTGCCGATCGGCGGGTCCCGGTCCGGGTCGGCGGGGTCGCAGCGGAAGGCGGTGGCGTAGACGGTGGCCTCGGTGGGGCCGTAGATGTTCAGCACCCGGCTCCCGGGCACCGCCGCCCGCACCTGACGGACAGTCCTGGCCGGGAGCCCCTCACCGGCCAGGACCACCGTGTCCGCGCCGACCCGCACCGCGTCCTCCGCCAGCAGTCGGCCCAGGGCCGAGGGCACCGCGCTGAGCAGCCCCGCGCGCCACGGTTCCGGACGCTCGGCCAGGGCCAGCAGGTCGCGGACCACCTCCACACAGCCGCCGGACAGCAGCGGCGAGAAGATCTCGAACACCGACACGTCGAAGTTCAGCGAGGTGGAGGCCACCACATGGGCCAGCTCCCGCCCGCTGAACTCCCCGGCCGCCCAGTCGGTCAGCGCCAGCACCGAGCCGTGCGCGACCACCACGCCCTTGGGACGCCCGGTCGAACCCGAGGTGTGGATGACATAGGCCGGGTGCTCCGGCAGCAGCACACCGCGCCGCTCCCCGTCGCCCAGGGCGGCGGCGGAGGCCGAGGCCAACTGCTCGGCGCAGCCGGGGCCGTCCAGCAGGATCCGGGCGAACAACCCGTCCGGCAGCCGCCCGGCGCTCTCCGTACTGGTCACCACCGCGTCCGGGCGCACGTCGTCGAAGAGGAAGGCGATCCGCTCGGCCGGGTATCCGGGATCCACCGGCAGATAGCCGGCGCCGCTCTTGAGCACCGCCAGCAGTGCCACCACCAGGTCGGCGGTGCGCGGCAGCGCCAGCGCGACAAAGCGCTCCGGGCCGGCGCCCGCGGCGATCAGCAGCCGGGCCAGCCGGTTGCTGCGCTCGTCCAGCTCCCGGTAGCTGAGCCGCTCCGACCCGGCCAGGACGGCCAGGGCCTCGGGCGTGCGGGCCGCCTGCCGCGCGAACTCCTCGGGCAGGGTGCGGTCCGGCGCCTCGACCACCGCTCCGCCGAAGCGTTCCAGCACCGCGCGGCCCCCGGCCGGATCCGTCAGCGGGAGGTCGTCCAGGGGCCGGTCAAGGCCGGTCGCCAGCTCCGCCAGCAGCGTCCGCAGGCTCTCCCCGAGCCCCTGGACCGTGCTGGAGTCGAAGGCGGCCGGGTCGTAGTCGAGGTTGACCGACAGGGTGTCACCGGGCGCCACCACCACGCTGAGCGGGTAGTTGGTCGGCTCCAGATCACGTTCCTGCTCCAGGCCCAGGCCGTGCCGGGATACCGCGTCCGCGTCGAAGGGGTAGTTCTCGAAGACCACGATGCTGTCGAACAGGCCGGTCCCGCCGGGCACCTCGCTCCAGGTCTGCAGTTGCGCCAGCGACACGAAGTCATGGCGCCTGGCCTCCGACTGCGCGGCCTGCAGCTCGCCCAGCCACTCCCGCACCCGGCGGCGTCCGTCGATCCGCACCCGGGTCGGCAGCGTGTTGATGAACAGGCCGACCATGGTGGTCACCCCCGGGAGCTCGGCGGGCCGGCCGGAGACGATGGTGCCGAACACCACGTCGTCACCGCCGCCGTAGCGGGACAGCAGCAGCGCCCAGGCGCCCTGCAGCACGGTGTTGACGGTCAGTCCGGCCTGCTGGGCGGTCTGCTGCAGCCGCGCCGACAGGCCGGTGTCGAGGGTCACCCGCACCGACTCGGAGGACGCGGTGCGGTGGGCCTCGGCGGGGCGCCGGTCCCGGGGCAGCTCGGTGGGGGCGGCGAACCCGGCCAGCGTCGCCCGCCAGTACTCCTCGGCCCGCCCGGTGTCCTGAGCGGCCAGCCAGCCCAGGTAGTCAGCGAAGGGAACGCGCTCGGTCAGCCGCGGGCGGCGTCCCGAGGTCAGCGCGGCATAGCGCTCGCACACCTCGTCGAACACCTGGGCCGCGCTCCAGCCGTCGAGCAGCACGTGGTGGAAGGTCCACACCATCCGCACCCGGGTCGGCGACAGCCGGATCAGCGTGAGCCGCATCAACGGCGCCGCGCCCAGGTCGATACCGGCCGCCCGGTCCTCGGCGAGCAGCCGGGCCATAGCCTGCTCGCCCCGGTCGGCCGCCGGGCCGGTCCAGTCGAGCTGGGTGATCGGCACAGTGGCCGACCGCTGCACCAGTTGCACCGGCTCGGCGGTGTCCTGCCAGGTCAGCCGGGTGCGCAGGACCGGGTTGGCGTCCGCCGTGCGCTGCCAGGCCTCGGCCAGGGCCTGCGGGTCGGTGACCCCGGTCAGCACCAGCTGCACCTGGTTGAGATAGGTCCTGGCCCCCGGGTCGAGCAGGCTGTGGAAGAGCATGCCCGCCTGCATCGGGGTCAGCGGGTAGACGTCCGCGACGGCGCGCCCGTCCCCGACCACCCGGTCCACGGCCGCCTGGTCCAGCCGGGCCAGCGGGAAGTCGGACGGGGTGCGCCCGCCCGCGTCCGGGAGGGCGCAGTGGGCGACGATCTCCTCCAGGGCGCGCAGCATGTCCGCCGCGAGGCCGCTGACGGTCCGTTCGTGGTGCCGTCCCGCGCTGTAGTGCCAGCTGATCTCCAGCTGGTCGTCCTCGACCCGGGCCACCACGTCCAGCAGATACGGACGCGCGGTCTCGGGCGCCTCCGCGCCGCCGAGGCCGCCGGGAACCGCGCGGACCAGGGCGGCGCCGTCGTCGGACCAGTCGAACCGGCCCAGGTAGTTGAAGCTGATCCCCGGACCCGCGTCGCCGACCAGCCCGTCGCCCCCGGCCAGGTGGCGCAGCGCGCCGTAGCCGAGCCCCCGCTCCGGCACCGCCCTGAGCTGCTCCTTCACGGACTTCAGTACCGTGCCCCAGTCCCCTCGCGGGAGCTCCAGGGCGACCGGGAACAGGCTGGTGAACCAGCCCACGGTCCGGGACAGGTCGACGTCCTCGAACAGCTGGTCCTCGCGGCCGTGCCCCTCCAGGCCGATGGCGACGGTGCGCCGCCCGGTCCACTCGGCGAGCACCCGCCCGAGGGCGGCGAGCAGCACATCGTCGATCCGGGTGCGGTAGGCACCGGGCACCTTGCGCAGCAGCTCGTCCGTGCGCTCGCGGTCCAGACGGACCGTCACGGCGCGCACGTCGGCGGCGGTATTCGCCCCGTCGCCGTCCACCGGCAGCGGTTCGGCGCAGTGCCGGGCCACCGCCTCCCAATGGGCGCGCTGGTCCGCGAAACCACCCGCTTCCGTACGGGCGCGCAGCTGCCGGGTCCACTCCTGGACGGAGGTGGTGCGGGCGGGCAGCCGCAGCGGCCGACCGGCGGCAGCCTGCCGGTAGGCGGTCTCCAGGTCCTCCAGCAGCACCCGCCAGGAGACCCCGTCGACCACCAGGTGGTGCACGGCGAGCAGCAGCCGGGCGGGCCGGTCGGCGCCGCTGGTGAACAGGCGCGCGGCGAGCAGCGGCAGGGCGTCCAGCCGGAACCCGGCCTGCGCCGCTTCCGTCTCTTCGGCCTCGGCCCGCTCGGCCGCCGCCCGGTCCAGGCCGCCGAGGTCGCAGACCTCCAGCAGGTCGGGCGCGGTCTCGCCGGCGGGGGCGCAGTACTGGTGCCAGACGCCGTCGTCCCCGGTGCCGAACCGGGACCGCAGGGCGTCGTGGTGCTCCCACAGGGCGGTGAGGGCGCGGCGCAGCAGGTCGGGGTCGACGGCTCCGGGCGCCTCCACGATGACCGACTGGTTGAAGAACCCGGCGTGTGCCGGCCGGGGGTCCAGGAACCAGTGCTGAATGGGGGTCAGACCGACCTCGCCGCCCACCGGCCCGGTGCCCGCGACCGACCCCGCCCTCCCGCTGGCGGCGGCCAGCGCGGCGACGGTGGGGCGGCCGAACACGTCGCGCGGGGTCAGCGCCAGCCCCGCCGCGCGGGCCCGGGAGACCACCTGGATGCTCAGGATCGAGTCGCCGCCCAGCATGAAGAAGTTGTCGTCGATCCCGACCCGGTCCGTGCCCAGCAGCTCCGCCCAGATGGCGGCGAGCAGGCGTTCGGCCTCGGTGCCCGGGGCGCGGTAGGCGCTGTCCCCGGACGCCGACCAGTCCGGGACGGGCAGCCGCCGCCGGTCCACCTTGCCGTTGGCCGTCAGCGGCAGTTCCGGCACCGTGACGAACGCGGCGGGCAGCATGTAGTCGGGCAGGTGGGCGGCCAGCTGGGCACGCAGCGCGGTGGCCGACGGCACCTCGGCGCCGTCCGCCGGAACCAGGTGCGCGGCCAGGCGCTTGCGCCCGTCCTCCTGGTACAGCGACACCACCGCCTCGGCGATGTCGGGGTGGGCGGTGAGCCGTGCCTCGATCTCGGCGGGCTCGATCCGGAAGCCCCGGATCTTGATCTGGTCGTCCGCGCGGCCCACGAAGAGCAGTTCCCCGTCCTCGCTCCAGCGCACCGTGTCGCCGGTGCGGTACATCCGAGTGCCCGGCGCTCCGAACGGGTCGGCGAGGTAGCGGGCGGCGGTCTCGCCGGGCCGTCCGGCGTAGCCCCGGGCCAGGCCGGCCCCGGCTATGTACAACTCACCGGTGATACCCGGCGGTTGCGGCCGGAGCGAGCCGTCCAGGACGTACACCCGGGTGTTGTCCAGCGGCCGTCCGATGGGCAGGACGGCGGGCAGCAGGTCGCCAGCCTTGAAGACCCGCCGGGTGGCGAAGGTGGTGGTCTCGGTCGGGCCGTAGCCGTCGACCACGGTCAGCCCAGGGCAGGCGTCCAGGACCCGCCGGACCACCGCGCCCGGCACGGCCTCACCGCCGGTCCACACCTCGCGGGCACCGCGCAGGCAGCCGGGATCCTCCTGGGCGAGCAGGCGGAAAAGGCCGACGGTCAGCCACAGGCAGCGCACACCCTGCTCGGTGACGGCCCGTCGGACCAGGGCCGCGTCCAGGTCCACCGGCGGGGCCAGCACGGCCGTACCGCCGCGCAGCAGCGGCACCCACACCTCGTAGGTGGACGCGTCGAAGGCGTGCGGGGAGTGCACCAGCACCCGGTCGTGGCCGGCGAAGGCCCGGTCCAGGGCCAGCGCGGCGACATCCCGCTGGCGCACCGCCACGGCCTTGGGCGTGCCGGTGGAGCCCGAGGTGAACATCAGATACTGCAGGTTGTCCGGGTGGACCACCGGGGCCGTTCCCGACCGCACCGCAGGCTCGCCGCCGATGTCGTCGAGCCGCAGGACACCCCCGCCGGGACGCAGCTCGCGGGCAGTCTCCACCCACCGCGCGTCGGTGAGCACCAGTTCGGCGCCGACCTCGGCCAGCATCCCGCGCAACCGCTCGCGCGGCGCCCGGCCGTCCAGCGGCACATACACCCCGCCGAGGCGCACCAGGGCCAGCTGAGCGACGATCAGCTCCACCGAACGGTCCATCAGCACCCCGACCGGCCGCTCCGCCCGTATCCCGAGCCCGGCCAGCCGTTCGGCCAGGACGGCGGCCCGCGCGTCCAGCTCCCGGTAACTGACACGTTCCTCGCCCGCCTCCAGGGCGACCGCCTCCGGCGTCCGGCGCACCTGCTCCGCGAACAGCTCCGCGACACTGCGCTCGGGGAGCTCGACGGCGGTGTCGTTCCAGTCCTCCAGCAGCTGCCTGCGGCGCTCGTCCGTCAGCAACGGCAGCTGCCCGGGCGGGTCCTGGCGGCCGTCGGGCATGCCGGCCAGCAGGACGGTGAGGTACTCCGCCATCCGCCGCACCGTGCCGCCGTCGAACAGCTCCGGGTCGTAGCAGAGGCTTAGCGCCAGCTCCGGCCCCGGATAGGCGACCAGGCTCAGCGGGTAGTTGGTGGTCTCGATGCCGTCCAGGCCGCTGAGGGTCAGGCCGTGGGCGGCGGCGAGGTTGTTGTCGACCGGGTAGTTCTCGAAGACGACGATGCTGTCGAACAGGGCCACCCGCTCCGGCAGACCGGTGAACGCGCGCATCCGGGTGAGCGGGACGAAGTCGAAGCGCCGGTCCTCGCTCTGCTCGCGCTGCAGCAGCCGCAGCCAGTCGAGCAGGCTGCCGGCCGCCGCCACCGTGGTCCGGGTGGGCAGGGTGGTGATGAACAGGCCGGTCATGGCCTCGGATCCGGGCAGTTCGGCCGGGCGTCCGGACACGGTGGTGCCGAACACCACCTCGTCACAGCCCGCCTGACGACCGAGCAGCAGCGCCCACGCGCCCTGGACCAGGGTGTTCAGGGTGAGGCCCGAGGTCGCCGCCAGGTCTCCCAGCGCCCGCGTGGTGGCCGCGGGCAGGGTGACCCGCACGGCCTGGGTGGACTCCGCGCGGTGCGCCTCGCGCGGCTCACGGTCCCAGGGCAGCGGGGTGGCCTCGGTCAGTCCGCTGAGGCGGTCCTGCCAGTGCTGCTCGGCCTCCGTCCAGTCGCGCTCCCCCAGCCAGGCCACGTAGTCGCGGAAGGGGCGGCGGTCCGGCACCGACAGTGCGGCGTGGGAGGCGAAGACGTCGGACAGCACCTGGAACAGGCTCCAGCCGTCCAGGACCAAGTGGTGGAAGGACCACACCACCCGAACCGCGGTGTCGGAGACCCGGACCAGCGCCAGCCGCTGCAGCGGGGCGCCCGCCAGGTCGAGACCCCGCACACGGTCACGGTCCAGCAGATCCGTCAGCCGGCTGCGGCGCTCCTCCTCGGGCAGCTCGCGCCAGTCCAGCCGGGTGACCGGAACCGGCGCGTGGCGCTGAACCACCATCAGCGGCTCCGGCACGTCCTGCCAGACCACACGGCCGCGGAGTACCGCACTGCGGTCGGTGACCCGCTGCCAGGCCGCCGCCAGGGCGTCCGGGGCCGGTATGCCGTCCAGGACGAAGGTCAGCTGCTGGAAGTAGACGCCGCTGTCCTCCTGGGACAGGCCGTGGAACAGCATCCCGGCCTGAGTCGGCGTCAGCGGCAGCACGTCCTCCACCGAGCCGGGGTCGTCTCCGGTGATCCGGTCCACGGCGGCCTGGTCCAGCCGGGCCAGCGGGAAGTCGGACGGTGTGCGCCCGCCGGATGCCGGCCGGGCCGCGTACCGGGCGAGGTCGGCCAGCGCCTCGGCGAACCGCCCGGCCAGCGCCTCGACACTGGCCCGCCGGTGCAGCTGGTCGGAGTAGAACCAGCTGAACTCCAGGGCGTCGTCGTCCAGCCGACCGACCACCTCCAGCGGATGCGGGCGCTCGGCCAGCGGCTCGGCGTCCAGGGCCAGCGGCCGGAACACGCCGCGGAACAGGCCGTCCGGGCGGTCCGGGAAGTCCATCCGCCCCAGGTAGTTGAAGCTGACCTGCGCGGTCGAGAGCGGAGTCGAGAGCGGAGGAGCCGCGTCCGGGCGGCCCAGGTAGCGCAGCGCCTCGTAGCCGAGCCCGTGCCGGGGAACTGCCCGCAACTGCTCCTTGACCTGCTTGAGGACGGCGTCCCAGTCCGCCTGCGCCGGCACGGCGAGCGCGACGGGGTGCCGGGTGGTGAACCAGCCGAGGGTCCGGCTGAGGTCGAGGTCGGGGAACAGCTCCTCCCGGCCGTGCCCCTCCACGTCCACCAGCACCCGCGGCTGCCCGCCCGACCCGCACAGCGCCCGGCCGAGGGCGCTCAGCAGCACGTCGTTGACCTGGGTGCGGTAGGTGTCGGGCAGGGTGCGCAGCAGCACGGCGGTGTCCGCGGCGCTGAGCCGCACGGTCACCGACTGGGCCGAGGCATAGGTGTTGCTGCCCGGCAGCTCGACCGGGAGCGGGTCCTCGCAGTCGGGGACCGCCCGCGCCCAGTAGTCCCGCTCCTCGTCGAAGCCGCCCTCGGCGGCGAGTGCGGCGAGCCGCCGGGCCCAGTCCCGCAGCGGCGCGGACTTCGCCGGCAGCGCGCCCGTGCTGCCGTCCCCGCCGCCGTCGCGCCGGGCGCGGTAGGCCCGGTCGAGGTCCTCCAGCAGCAGCCGCCAGGAGATCCCGTCCACCACCAGGTGGTGCACGGCCAGGTGCAGCACCGGCGACCGCCCGGGTCCGCGCTCGTGCAGCACAGCCCGCAGCAGCGGCCCGTGGTGCAGGTCGAACGGGCCGAAGTGCGGGGAGCCGGAGTCCGGACCGGTGTGGTGGACCAGCACGACCCGCAGCGCCCGCTCGTCGATGTGCCACAGCACGTCGGCGGCGTCGGCCAGGTCCACCGCGCCGCGCGCGGAGCGGAATCCGGAGCGCAGGGCGTCGTGGTGGGCGACCACGTCGTTCAGCGCGTGCTCCAGCGCCACCGGGTCCAGGTCGTCGGGCAGGTGTAGGGACAGCGCCTGGGCGAAGTGGCCGGCCCGCCCGGCCGCGCTGTCGAACCACCAGCGCTGAATGGGCGTCAGCAGGCTCCGTCCGGTGGCGCCCGCCGCGGCGGGCGCGGGGGCCTGCGGAAGCGCGGCGCTGTCCGCGCACCGGGCCAGGGCGGCGACGGTCTGGTGCTGGTAGACGTCCCGGGAGGTCAGCCGCAGACCCGCCTGCCGGGCACGGGCCACCACCTGGATGCTCAGGATGGAATCGCCGCCGAGCTCGAAGAAGTTGTCGTCCGCGCCGACCCGTTCCACCTGCAGCACGTCCGCCCAGATCCCGCTGACCACCCGCTCGGTGGGGGTGCGCGGCGCCACCTGGCGCACGGCGCGCGGCACCGGCCCCGGATCGGGCAGCCGGTCCCGGTCGAGCCCGCCGTCGGGGCGGCGGGGCAGCTCGGACAGCTCCACGACGACCGAGGGGACCAGGTAGTCGGGCAACGTCAGCCCCAGCGTCCGACGCACCGCCTCGGATGCCACCCGGCCGCCCGGGAGGGGCACGGCATAACCGATCAGCCGCCGGTCGCCGTCGCTCCCGAACACGGCGGCGGCTGCCTCCGCCACACCCTCGCAACGGCCCAGCGCCTGCTCCACCTCACCCAGGTCGATCCGCAGCCCGCCCGTGGCGGCCTGCTGCCCGAGGCCGCCGGGGACGGGCGGCTTCCAGGAGTCGAGCGGCGCGTGCAGTTCCTCGTCCGAGAGCATCGGCAGCTCGGCCAGGGTGCGCTGCGGGCCGTCCGCCATCCCCTCCAGCAGCCGGTGCAGGTGACGGGACATCCGGGCCACCGTCCGGGCCTCGAACAGGTCCCTGTTGTACTCGACCGTCAGGGTGCAGCCGCCGGCGCTGTCCGGCGCGAACTCCAGGACCAGGTCGAAGCGCGCGGCCGGACGGGGCAGCGGATGCTCCTCGAACCGCAGCCCGCCCGCACGCGGCAGCGCGGCGGCGGCGGTCTGCTGCACCACGAGCACCTGCACCAGCGGGGTGCGGCCGGGGTCACGCGGCGGCGCCAGTTCCTCGACCAACCGGTCGAACGGCACCCCCGCGTGGACGAACGCGTCCAGCACGGTCGCCCGCATGCTGTCGACGAAGCGGTCCACGGTCGCCGCCTCGTCCACCTCGCCGCGCAGCACCACGGTGTTGACGAAGAATCCGGTCACCGCCTCCAGCTCCCGGCGGTCCCGCCCGTTGGTGACCGTGCCGAAGACCACGTCCCGCTGCCCGGAGTAGCGCGAGAACAGCAGCGCGGACGCCCCGGCCAGCAGGGTGAACAGCGTGGTGCCGCGCCCGGTGGCCAGGTTCCGCAGCCGGGCCACCAGGTCCGGCGCGAGGTGGTGCCGGTGCGCCGCGCCGGAGGTGGTCCGCAGCGCGGGCCGGGGCCGGTCCGTGGGCAGCCTCAGCTGCTGAAGACCCGTCAGATGCCGTTTCCAGTAGGCGAGGTCGGCTCCACTTTCGTCCTCGTCCGCCTGCTGCCGCTGCTCCCACGCCGCGAAGTCGGGGTACTGGAGCTTGGGGGCGGGCAGTCCGTCCGGCTCGCCGGAGACCTCCGCGTGGTAGAGCGCGGCCAGTTCACGGGTGAGCACACCGACCGACCAGCCGTCGGTGACGATGTGGTGCTGGCCCAACAGCAGCAGGTGCTCGTCGGCGCCGAGCCGGACCAGCAGCGCCCGGGCGAGCGGACCCTCCGTCAGGTCGTAGGGGCAGCTCAGCTCCTGGGTCAGCAGTGCCTCGGCGGAGTCGGCCCGTTGCCTCGACGGCAGGCCACCGAGGTCGACCGTGCGCAGCGGCAGCTCGGCCTCCGGCGCGATCAGCTGCACGCCCTGCCCGTCGACCGTGGCGAAGGTGGTGCGCAGCGAGTCGTGCCGGGCGGTCAGCCGCCGCAGCGCCCGGCGCAGGGCCTCCGGGTCTGCCGCGCCGCTCAGCCGCAGCGCGACGCCGGTGTTGTACTCGGTGCCGCCGTCGGCGAGGTCGTCCAGGAACCACAGCCGGCGCTGGGCGTGGGACAGCGGCAGCGGCACGCCGCGCGGGGCCGGCGGGATCGGCACCGGCGGCTCGGTACCGGCGGTGTCCGGGTCGTCCAGCAGCAGGGCCAGGGCGGCGACGGAGCGCGCGGTGAAGACGTCCCGGAGCGTGAGCGGGCTCCGGCCCAGCTCCTCGCGCACCCGGGCCAGGATCCTGGCGGCGAGGATCGAGTCACCGCCCAGCTCGAAGAAGTCGTCCGTCGTCCCGACCGCCTCCGCGCCCAGGACCTCCGCCCAGATGGCGGTCAGTGCCCGCTCCTGCGGGGTGCGCGGCGCCCCCCGGCCGTCCGCGGCCGGGCGGGCGGGGGCGGGCAGCGCCTGACGGTCGATCTTGTTCTGCGCGGTGAGCGGCAGTTCGTCCAGGACGACGACGACGGACGGCACCATGTGGGCCGGCAGGGTGGCGGCGAGCGCCGTGCGCAGCGCCGCCGGGTCCGGTGCCCGTCCCGGGTCGGCGGGCGTGACATAACCGACGAGGCGTTCCCGGCCCGGCTGGTCCTCCCGCACCACCACGACGGCCTCGGCCACGTCGGTCTGCTTCCGTAGCGCTGCCTCGATCTCCCCCGGTTCGATCCGGAAGCCGCGCACCTTCACCTGCCGGTCCAGCCGCCCGAGGAACTCCACTTCCCCGTCCGCGGTCCAGCGCGCCCGGTCGCCGGTGCGGTAGAGCCGGCCCCCGGGAGGGCCGAAGGGGTCCGCGACGAAGCGCGCGGCGGTCAGGCCCGGACGGGACAGGTAGCCGCGGGCCACCCCGTCGCCGCCGATGTAGAGCTCACCGTCGGTCCCGGGCGCCAGGGGCTTCATCGCCGCATCGAGGACATGGACCCGGGTGTGCGGCAGCGCGCTGCCGATCGTCGGGGTCCCGGTGCCGGCCGCCAGCGGTCCGGTCCAGGTGGCGACGATGGTGGCCTCGGTGGGGCCATAGGAGTTGATCATGCGTCGGCCCGGCGCCCAGCGGTCGACCAGGGCGGCCGGGCAGGCCTCGGCCCCGACGATCAGCGTGCGCGGGTGCGCAGCGCCGCCCGCGGCCGGGGCGGGGAGGGTGGCCAGAGCGGCTGGCGGGATGAGCGTATGGGTGATGCGGTGCTGCTCCAGCACTACGGCGAGTTCCTCGCCCAACCAGGGGCCGTCCGGGGGGACCACCAGGGTGGCGCCGGACAGCACCGAGATGAACAGCTCCAGGACCGAGGCATCGAAGCTGGGCGAGGAGAACTGCAGCACCCGGTCACCGGGGCGCACCGCATAGCGCTCGATGGCGGCGGCGGTGAAGCCGCCGATGCCGCGATGGGTGACCGCCACGCCCTTCGGTGTCCCGGTGGAGCCCGAGGTGTAGATCACATACGCCGTGTGGTCGGCGCCGACCGCCGGAAAGTCGGCCTCGGCCTGGCCTTCCTCCAGTACGTCTCCCACCTGGACCAGGTCGTCGAGGACCACCGCGGGCGCCGCGTCGGTCAGCATCAACGCCCGCCGCTCGGCCGGATAGGCGGGGTCCACGGGCAGGAACGCGGCGCCGGCCCTGGCGACGGCCAGCTCCGCCGCGACGAGTTCCATCGAGCGGGGCAGGGCCAGGGCCACCGTCCGGTCCGGCCCGGCCCCGCGCCGGACCAGATGGCCGGCCAGACGGTCCACCCGCACTGCCAGTTCCCGGTAGCTCCAGCTGCGTCTGCCGTCGGTCAGCGCGGGCGCGTCCGGAGTACGGGCCACCCACCCGGCGAACAACTCACTGAGCGACGGGTGGTCCTGCGCGGCGGGCGCGGGCGCGAGCACAGGCGTGGCGGTGAGGTCTGCCATGGGACAGGTCCTTCCGGGTGGGGAGGGAGGCGGCGCGAGCGGCGGTGAGCGGGCAGCGCTCGCCCACGGGTGCGGTGCGGCAGGGGTGTTGCCGGCTCGGCCCTGGAGCGGCGGGGGGCGCGACGGGCCCGGCGGGATCAGGCGGGACAGCTGCGGCGTGCTGTGCGCCCGGATATCTGCACCCGGTCGACCACACCGGTGGCCCGGTCGCGGTGGAAGCGCCCGCCGGACTCACGGCGTCCGGTGTCCGTGTCGACCAGGTCGCACGACAGGTCGGGGTAGCAGAGCAGCGGTATCGGCACATCGCCGTCCACGGACAGCGTCGGCGAGCCGTCCCGCTCCAGCGCGACGCGGTACTGGGTACTGCCGTTGACGTAGTCGCCCGCGCACTCCGGCAGGGGCACCGGCTCGCCCCGGTACCCCGCCGCGGTCGCGGTCGGCACCCGCACCCCGGCGGTGCGGGCCAGGTCCTCGGCCAGGTCGCGCCACAGCGCGGTGGCGGCCCCGGCGTTGCCCGTGAAGGCGACCACCACGCCGCTGGCGGGGTCGGCCCGCAGATGGCAGGAGGTGCCCTGGGCGTTGCCGTCGTGGCCGCACCACAGTCGGTCGTCCTGCCGGTCGTCCTGCCGGTAGAGGGCGAGTCCCGGCCCCCACCCGTCCGCCAGCGCGTTGGGACCGGCGGCCCGTTCCGGGCGGCGCATCTCCGCCGCGACGGCGGACGGCAGGACCGCGCTTCTGCCGACCAGGGCCCTGCCCAGCGCGCACAGGTCCGCGGCGCTCGCCAGCAGGGCTCCGGCCGGTGCCTCCAGCGGCGCCAGGTTCTGCCGGACCGGACGCACCCGCCCGGTCGCGGTATTGAGCGCGTGCCCGGCGGCGACCTGGCGGGGCGGGGCGCCCGCGCCGAGGAACGCGGGCACGGTGCCGAGGGCTTCGAGCAGCAGGGCCTGCACCGCCTCGTGCCAGCTCATCCCGGTCACCTCCGCCACCAGCCGACCGGCGGCGACATAGCCGGCGTTGGAGTACGAGAAGTCGGTTCCCGGCGGGAACAGCGCGTCCCGGGCGGTGCAGACGGAGGACAGGTAGTGCGCCGCGGTCGTCCTCGCGGCGGTGTCGGAGTCGGGACCGGTGGGCAACCCGCCGGTGTGGCTCAGCAACTGGCGGACCGTCACCTCCGGCAGGCCCCGTAACTCGGGGAGGATGCGCGCGACAGGCTCGTCCGGGTCGAGGTCCCCGTCGTCGGCGAGCAGCAGCACCAGCGCCGCCGTGTAGGGCTTGGTGAGCGACCCCAGCGGGACGGCGGTGTCCGCGGTGAACGGGGCCCCGGTGGCGACGTCGGCCACGCCGGTGTGCAGCGCGACGACCTCCGAGCCGGTGTCCAGGACGAGTTGGGCGCCGGGCACCCGGT
Source organism: Streptacidiphilus alkalitolerans (assembly GCF_042511045.1). Classification (NCBI taxonomy): domain Bacteria; kingdom Bacillati; phylum Actinomycetota; class Actinomycetes; order Kitasatosporales; family Streptomycetaceae; genus Streptacidiphilus; species Streptacidiphilus alkalitolerans. The sequence goes on along the minus strand of NZ_JBHEZX010000009.1, from coordinate 153,923 downwards.
GCAGGCGTGCCAGGGTCTCCAGCCGGTGCTGCAGTTCATGGCGTACCTGGCGTAAGCCCGACGGCGTACGCTCGGCGACCGAGGCGTGAGTGGGGTAAGGCATGAGGAAGCGACTCCCGTTGAGTGACGACGAAGACGACTACGGCCAGGACGCCGACTACGGCCTGACGACCTCGACGGGCAGCTGCCGCACGGCGACGATCGCGGCCGGATTCTGGTAGGTGACGTCCTCGTAGGAGGGGACCGCCACGCTACGGAACCGTTCCTGCAGCATCCGCAGGGCGATCCGGGCCTCCAACCGGGCCAGCGGCGCGCCGAAACAGAAGTGGATGCCGTGGCCGAAGGTCAGATGCGGGTTGGGATGGCGGGTCACATCGAAGACCTCGGGCGCCTCGAAGCGCGCCGGATCCCGGTTGGCGGCGCCGAGATGGACCATCACCAAGGTGTCGGCCGGGAGTTCATGACCACCCAGGACCACCGGTCGGGTGACCCGGCGCCCCAGCTCCGGGAAGGGGGGCAGCCAGCGCAGCACCTCCTCGATCGCGAGCGGGAGCCGGTCGGGGTCGGCGCGCAGCGCGGCGTCCGTGCCGCTGTACCGGTCGAAGGTCACCACGGCGTTGCCCAGCAGCGCGGTGGTGGTGACATGGCCGGCGACCAGCAGCAGGGCCACGAATCCGACGATCTGCTGGTCCTCCAGGCGGACCCCGTCCACCTCGGCGGCGATCAGCTGACTGGTGAGGTCGTCCCCCGGATGGGCGCGCCGGTTGCGGATGTGCCCCAGCACATAGCCGTTCATCTCACGGATGGTGGGGGCGATGGCCTCCAGCGCTCGTTCCAGGTCGGCCATGTCGGGGGACTCGCCGAGCAGGTCACCGCCGAACAGGACGCTCGCCCACTCCTGGAACAGCCGGTGCTCCTCGGGCGGCACGCCGAGCAGTTCGGCAATGACGATGATGGGCAGCGGATAGGCCAACGCGTCGACCAGGTCGAACCGGTCGCGGTCCGCGACGGCGTCCAGCAGTTGGGCGCACAGGGCCTCGATCCGCGGAGCCAGCCCCTGCACCACCCGCGGGGTGAACGCCTGGCTCACCAGCGCGCGGAGCCTGCGGTGCTCCGGCGGGTCCATGCCGACGAAGTTTCCCTGCCGGAAGGTCTCGAAGTCCTCCTGCGTGGGTGCCAGGGAGGAGAGGTCGGAGGAGTAGGTGGCCGGATCGGCGAGCACGGCGGCGACGTTCGCGTAGTCCAGGACCTGCCATACGCCCTGGCTCTCCTCGTAGCGCACCGGACCCGCCTGGCGTAAGCGCTGCCAGCGGTCGGGCATGTCCTCTAACAGAACCACCGGGCCCTTGAGCTGCTTGCTGGTCACTTTTCTCCTCGAGAAACAGACAGGGGCATGCCTTGGCAAGATCATGACAACTTAAGGCCAGGTCACAACGCTTTTGTCATCAGCATCCGGTCAGCATTGTACGAATCATAGGAACTGGCCCGACCCAACAATCCCCCAGTAATCTCCGGCGCCACCGGCGCGCAGAATCTCCCCAACAGGCAATGCAGACACGACAAATCGAACCCCCACGACCACGAACCATTTCACAGTCTTCACCGGAGGTCACCACCTGGCAAGCCCCCGCCAGGCCGAGGCAGTGATCAACGGACTGCACTGGTTCGTCTACCCAGAGTATCCAATACAAACCGGCGTCCGCAGGAGAACCGCCGCAAAAGGTGCTGACCTGGGCATGCCTCCCTGGGCGGTCAGCCGGCCTGCCGCGTGGAGACCAGGGAGGCCTGCCGAACCGCCAACAGCCTTAGCAGGTCCGGCTGTTGTTCAACCAGGTAGAAGTGGCCGCCGGGGAACACCGTGAGGTCGAAGCCGGCCGTGGTGTGCTCGCGCCAGGCGTCGGCCTCGGCGACGGTGACCTTGGGATCGCCGTCCCCCACCAGCGCGGAAATCGGAATGTCCAGCACGGGGCCGGGCCTGGGGAGGTAGCCGCGCCGGGCGTGATAGTCGGCGCGCAGCGCGGGCAGCAGCAGTTCCATCAGCTCCGGGTCCTCCAACACCGCCGACTCGGTCCCACTGAGCTCCCGCAGCTCCGCGAGCAGCGCGGCGTCCCCGTTCGGCAGCGAGGCGAGCGGCCGGGGCCGGGAGGGAGCAACGCTGCCGGACACGTAGAGAGCCGCAGGCCCGGACCCGGGACCGGACGACCCCGCCAGCCGCAAGGCCACCTCATAGGCCACGACGGCCCCGTAACTGTGTCCGAAGAACGCACAAGGACGGTCCGCGACGCCGTCGAGCTCCGCGGCGATCAGATCCGCGAGCCAGTGCAGATCCTCCACCGGCCGCTCCCCCAACCGGTCCTGACGCCCCGGATACTGGACCGCCGACACCTCCACCCCCGGCGACAACGGCGCCAGCAGCGACAGATAGTACCCAGCCGGCCCCCCGGCATGCGGAAAGCACACCAACCGACTGCCCGCCTCCGGCACCGGCCTCCGGGAACGCAACCACAAAGAACTCGGACGTCGTATCGTCACAGTCGCTCGTCTCCGAACTCTCCCAGGTGGATTCCCATCATCCACCGGATGACCCACCCAGGGAGCCCCCATTGCCACCACAGGGCACGCTCGGACCGGACTTCCGGCGCCTGTGGGGCGCCTACACGGTGAGCGCCGCGGGCAGCGCCGTCGGCATGGGAGCGCTGCCGCTGGTCGCCCTTCTGGTGCTGCACTCCTCGGCGTTCCAGGTCTCCCTACTCGCGGCCATGTCGGCCGTCGCCAGCGCGGTGATCGCCCTGCCGCTCGGCGTCCGCATCGAGCACCAGTACAAGCGGCCCGTGATGATCGCCACCGATCTGACCCGCTGCGCCGTCCTGGCGAGCGTCCCGCTCGCGGCGGCCCTGGGTGCCCTCACCTTCCCCCAACTGTGCGCCGTCGGCCTCCTGCAGACCGCGGCGTCCATCGCCTTCAACGCGGCAGGCGGCGCGCACCTCAAGGCGCTCGTCCTGCCCGAGCACCGCATTCGCGCCAACAGCCTTTTCGAGACCACCAACTGGGTCAGCATCAGCGCCGGACCACCTGTCGGCGGGCTGCTGGTCGGCCTGCTGGGGTCCACCGCCACGATGGCCGTCGACGCCGCTTCCTTCCTCGGCTCCGCCCTTGCCGTCCGTCGCATCCGGAAGCCCGAACCCGCACCGCCCGCACCCGCCGCCGCACCCCACCTGGGCCGCGACATCGCCGCCGGCTGGCAGTACCTCGCGCGGCATCCGGGACTGCGCCCGCTGTTCTGCAACGCCATGCTCTTCGGCGGTTCCGTCATGATGACCTCACCGCTGATGGCCGTCCTGATGCTGCGCGACCTCGGCCTCACGCCCTGGCAGTACGGGCTCGCCCTGGGCCTGCCGTGTCTGGGCGGCGTACTCGGATCACGCCTGACCCCGCCGCTGACCCGACGTTACGGACTGCGCCGGGTCCTGCTGCTGTCCGGGGTCGCCCGCGCCCCCTGGATCGTCCTGCTGCCGCTGGCGCCCACCGGCGCGGCGGGCGTGTCCACCATCGTGGCCGTGGATTTCGGCCTGCTCCTGGCAGCCGGCGTCTTCAACCCGTCCTTCGCCACCTACCGCATGGAGGCCACCCCGGACGCGTTCATGTCCCGCGTGGCAACCGCCTGGTCCGTGGGCTCGAAGACCTCCCAGGCGATCTTCATGGTCGTCGGCGGCCTCCTCGCCTCCGCGGTGGGCGTCCGCGGCGCGCTGCTGGTCGCCGGTGTGCTGTGCATGACCAGCGCCCTGCTCCTGCCGTGGCGGGAAACACGCCCGTCGGCCGGGGATCGGGCTGCACCTGATGCAGATCGTTCGTACTCGTTCTATTATCGGTAGCTGTGGGAACACCGTCGGTACTGGCGGTGAGTCTGTTGTTCGAGGAGGCATGATGCTTACTCAGGAAACGATCCACCCCGTCGAGGGAACGTGCGTGACCCCGGCGGAGCACAGCGCGATGACGGCGCTGATGGTGGAGACGGAGGCGCCGGTCAGCGACGCCCCGCTCTACGCGCCGGAGGACATCGGCGGGGGCCTGCTGCTGCTGGGCCTGCTGCTGTCGCCGAAGCCGCCGAAGGGCCGGTGACCGACCGCGTGGCACTGACCGCGCCCGTCGGGATCGGAGTCTGAATCGCCGATGTCCGTCTACGACGCCACCCCTGAGGAAGAGATTTCCCAGGCCGCCGAGCGGATGGCGGTCCGTGCCCTCGCCGTGCTGGATGCGGTCGAGGGCACGGACGCGCCGCGGCCCGACCCGCTGGGAGCCTCGAAACCCGACCTGGCAGCGGCCCGCGTGATCGGCGCGGACCTCTTCGCCCCGTACCAGCTGGCCGGGGCCCCGCTGCGCGCCGAACTGGAGGAAGCCGTGGCCCTGGCCCAGGCATTCCAGCTCTTCCCCCCGCCCGAGCCCGGCCGGGCCGACCGCGACCGCGACGCCGGGGCCGGGGCCGACGCCGGGGCCGACGAGCCGGCCGCCGCGTCGCCCGCCTCGCCCGCCTCGCCCGCGTCCGCCGTGGCCTGGCGCGACTGGGCAGCGGCCGAGTTCCTGGCCCGCTGCGCATCCGCGTCCGTACTCGTGTCCGATGCTGCCGCGCCGATGCCGGAGCGACACCCGGTCCCCGAGGACGACTTCCACTGGCAGGAATGGTCCGGGTGGATGGCACAAGTCTCGCCGCTGGCCCTGCCGGGGCTGGAGAGCCCCGTGCACGAGGCCGCACAGCGCCATGCCCGGGCCCTGGCCCGTGCCACCGTGCGCTCGATGCTGCGCCGCGACTACCGCACCGCGGCCCGGACCGCGCGCTGGCTCGCCCTGGGCCACTCCCGCGGGACGGCTTCGCCAGTCGAGCTGGCCCCCGTGCTGCGGCACATCCGGCTGTTCGGCGGTCCCAGCGCCCGCACCGCCCTCGACCTGCGGATCGGCGAGCGGCTGGCTCAGGGGGCGGGGCTGTGAACGGCGCCGTCCTGGGCACCGCGCAGCGGATCGGGACGCAGGCGCTGTCCTGGCTGCGGGACAGCGCGCACTTCGGCGCGCTGCCCGACACCACCGTGGACTTCGCCGACCCCGACAACGCCTACAAGCCCCTGGGGGAGACGGCCCTGGCCACCTCCCTGGTCCTGCGCGAAGGCGTCGGCGGCCCGGCCGAACTGCGGACGTCACGGGACCTGCTGGACCAGGCCTGGGCGCAGCTGCGCCACGGGGACTTCCTGTTCGAGCGGCAGCTGCGCCACCCCATGGTCACCGACCCGGTGGAGACCTACGCCCACTTCGTCAGGGGTGGCCACCGGCATCCCGGGCTGGACCGGATCGCCGAGCACCTGGGCGGCCTGGTCTCGACCCGCGCGGTCGAGATGATGCCCAACCGGCGTCTGGGTGTCGCCAACGCCCATCGGGTCATCGGCTCCGGCCACACCGGGGACTGGGCCGCGCTGGCCGCCGACACCTGGCTCGGGGCGTCCCCCGAGCCCTGGATGATCGACTGGATGACCGGCTACAACATGACCCACACCGTGTTCCACCTGACCGACTGGGCCGCCCGTCCCGACGGCCTGCCCGAACCGCTGGCCGCCTACCTGCAGACCTGGCTGCCGGTGTGGGCGGACGTCTGGCAGGAGGTCGCGCAGTGGGACCTGCTGGGCGAACTGCTGATCGTCGACGCCTGCCTGCCCGAACCGGTCTGCGACCCGCGGATCTGGGACCGGCTCGCCCAGGTCCAGCACCCCAGCGGGCTGCTGCCCAGGGACGCGGAGCCGGTGACGGAGGACCCCCGGCAGGCCTTCAAGGACCATGAGCACACCGCGGTCGTCGCCGTCGTCGCCAGCACGCTCACCCTCTCCCGCGCCCTGGGCGGCAGCTGGTCCGCAGCATGACCTCCCACTGCGGCGTGACCTCCCACCGCGGCGCGGCCCCCCACCCCGGCGACCTCACCGACCGCCTCGCCCCGCTGCTGGGCAACGCCCCGGGCGCCACCGCCGTGGCGCTCGCGGGGGTGCGCGGCGGTGAGCAGGCGCTGCTGTGCGAGGGCAGCACCGACCGCACCGGCGGACGGCCGGTGGACCCGGACACCCGGTTCGAGGTCGGCTCCGTCACCAAGACCTTCACCGCGCTGCTCCTGGCCGAGGCCGTGGCCCGGGGCGAGGTCGGTCTGAACGACCCGATCGCCCGCCACCTCCCGCCCGGCACCGCGCCCGTGCACCGCAGCGGTGAACCGATCACCCTGCTGCACCTGGCCACGCACACCTCAGGACTCCCCCGGCTGCCGCGCGGCATGCTGCGCACCGCCGTACGGTCCTGGTCCAGCAACCCCTACGGGGCCTACGGCGAGCGGCAGTTGCTCGACTCCCTGGCGTCCACCACGGTCCGGGCCCGCCCCGGGAGCCGGGTGCACTACTCCAACCTCGGGGTGGGCCTGCTGGGCCGCCTGCTGGCCGGGGCCGCGGGGGCCGAGTACGCCGAACTGCTCACGGCCCGCGTCCTGGAACCGCTCGCGCTGACCGGCACCACCTGCGACCCGGGCCGCGCGCAGGCCACCGGATACTGGCACGGTCGGGCCCGGCCGCCGTGGTCCATCCCGGCACTGCCCGGCGCGGGAGCGCTGCGCTCCACCGCGGGCGACCTGCTGCGCTACTTGCTGGCCCTCCTCGACCCCACCGCCGTCGCCGGCGGCAGCGTGCCGCTCGCGGAGGCGCTGGCCGACGTCCAGCGCCCGCGTCTGGTGCTACCCCGCACCGGAGACCGGACCTGCCTGGTCTGGAGCCTCCGCACCGCCCCCGGACGGGACCTCTTCTTCCACTCCGGCGGCACTCGCGGCTTCACCGCCTTCATCGGTTTCTGCCCACAGACCCGTACCGGCCTCGCCGCCCTCGCCAACACCACGCCGGCCTGCAACGACACCTTCATCCAGAACGCCTACACCGCACTCCGCGACCTGGCCGAGGCCGATCTGCCCGCCTAGATGGGCTCGGTGAGCCCGACCGCTGCCATCAGCCCAGTGCGAGAGCCCAGGGGAGGGCTTGTTGGCGGCATGGCGGGGCTCGGACGCCGGACGGTGCTCGGGCTCGGCGCGGTGACCCCGGCACGTTCTACCTCGATCCGAGCTCGGACGCGGTCTACTTCGACACGACCAACCCGAGTGTCGCCGACGGCTCCGGGCCGTGATCGATTCCTGCGGTTGCCCTGCGGATACCCCGCGGAGACGAGGCGGGTACCGGCCGGTCGGCTAATCCATGTGCGGTTCGGTCGTCCTGCGTGATAGTCCTGCCTGCTATGGGTGATCTTGAGACAGCGCGGCTGGTGCTTCGTCCGATGACGGTCGGCGAGGCCGAGGACATGGTGGCGGGCGCAACCGACGGCGGTGACCGGTGGGCGCCCGGATACCCCACCGACGGGGACCTGTCCGCTGCCAGGCGCTTCCTGGGCACCTGCGCGAGCACCGGTGATCCCCGGCCGTTCGGCCACTACGAGATCTATCGCCGCGAGGACGGTCAGGTCATCGGCAGCCTGAGCTTCCACGGACCCGCGGACGAGAACGGCAGCGTCACGATCGGCTACGGCCTCGTCCCGTCGGCGCAGGGCAAGGGATACGCGTCCGAGGCCCTCCGCGGGCTGCTGCTGTTCGCGCGGGAACGTGGCGTCACCAGCGTGAAAGGCGACGCCGACCACGACAACATCGCCTCCCAGCACGTCATGCTGGCAGTCGGCATGCGGCCGACCGGAGAAGACGAACACGTCAGGTACTTCGAGACCGACTGGACCGACGCACGTCCCTAGCCGGCAGCGGCGGCACCAGCGCCAGCGGCAGCCGTGCGGAAGACCGGCCAGCAGACCTCGGTTCGCCACTGCGTGCTGTCCGGCGTCTGCCGCTGGTTGACCAGGTAGTACTCCCGCATCGGACCGTCGACGGCGAGGGCGTGGCGGGAGACGTGGGCGGCCAGCGCCCCGTAGGCGCGGTCGACCTGGGAGGGCGGTCCGCAGTGCTCGATCACGGCGACCTCCGCCGCCGGGACGAGCAGCGGCTCGACCCGGCCGACCGCCCGGACGGGGCCGTCGCAGGGCAGGAAGACGGTGGCCCGCCCCCGGTGCAGGGTGAACAACTCGTCCGCGTACACGCCTCCGGCGACGCCGGTCTCGCGCAGGCCCTGGCTCGCCACCGTCGCGAACAACTCGCCCAGCGCGCCCTGGAACCAGGCTCCCACCTCCTCCACACCCACGGTCGCGCTGACCGCCGCGGCCTGCACCGCGGGGATGCCGCGCAGCTGGATCCCGGCCGCTGCTCCGGACGCGGGCGGTGTCAGCAGGTCCCGAAGTTCCGCAACCGCGCGCCGGGTGCGGCCCAGTTCCGCTTCCAGTCGGCTGAGGTGCGCGCTGATGCGCCGGGTTCGGTCCTCGATGTTCCCGGCGGCCAGGACGCTCCTGATCTCCTCCAGCGGCATCCCCAGATCCCGGAAGCGGCGCACCACCTGTGCTGTGGGGATCTGCTCGGCCGAGTAGCGCCGGTACCCGGTCCCGGGGTCGACCTCGGCCGGTTCCAGCAAGGCGATCTCGTGGTAGTGGCGCAGGGTCTTCACGGACATATGGGTGGCCCGGGAGAAGACGCCGATCGACAGGTAGCTCGTCACCCCGCGATTCTCGTCCCTCCCCCGGGGGGAGAGTCCAGCGGCCCGGTCCCCCTTGACCCTCCCGCCGGGGCTGCCCGGAGCCTGGTACCCACGGCCGGATCCCGGTCGAACCATCACCACGACAGGACAAGGGAGTTGACCCAGCATGCCGCAGACCGTCACCACCGACGTGCGCCGGATCGTGCAGCGCTACACCGCCGTCTGGAACGAGTCGGACGCCACCGCCCGCGAGCAGGCCGTCGCCGAGCTGTGGGCCGCGGACGGCGTCGAGTTCGTCGAAGGCACCCAGTTCCGAGGCCGCACCGGCCTGGTGGACCGCGTCGCGGAGGCGCACGGGCTGTTCGTCGCCTCCGGCGACTACCGTGTCAGCAACGACGACCGGGTCAGCGTCCATGACGACGTCGTCATCCTCACCATCCAGCTGATCCACGCCAAGGGCCCGCAGGTCGGCGACGTGGCCTGGGCGGCCCGGGTCTTCCTGCTGCTGGACCAGGACGCCCGGATCCGGCAGGACTACCACCTGACCGTTCAACCACTGCCCGCGGTATAGGACTTGCTCTCAGGGCGCCGACGCCGGGACGAGCAGGTCGTTCGCCCGGACCACGGCGAGTGAGAGGGTCCGGTAGCCGACGGTCTCGAACAGGATCGTGAGCCGGCCGTCCTCCTCGCTCATCACGGCCCCTTCGCCCCAGTGCTGGTGGCGCACCCGCACGCCGGGGGCGAAGGGGTGCTCCGGAGCCTTCCCCGCGGCGGACCGCGCGGCAGCGCCGGTCCCGGTGCCGGTCCCGGTGCTGGTCCCGGTGCCGTCGAGCAGGCCACGGTCGTGGCCGCCACCGGGGACGTCGGCGAACTCGACCGCGTCACACCGGTCGCAGGCCCCGCAGGCCTGCGGCTGGGCCTGGCCGAAGTAGCCGAGCAGGAACCGGCGTCGGCAGCCGGTGGTCTCCGCGTAGCCGCGCATCATGTCCACCCGGGAGCGCTCCAGCTGCTGGTGGGCGTCGCCGAGCCGGACCGCCTGTTCGGCGGCGTCCGCCGAGCTGGTGTCGCCCACCGCCTGGAGTTCGCCGTCCTCGGTGGTGCGCACGGCGTCGACCTGTTCGAGCAGGTTGACGACGGCCGTCAGCCGGCTCGCGGTGAGCCCGGCCTCCTCGCGCAGTTCGCTCGCGGAGACGGGGGCGTCGTGGGCGCCGAGGGCCTCGGCCACCTGGACGATGGTGTCCGGGTCGGGGCGTCCGGCGGCGAAGAAGCGCTGCAGGCCCAGGTCCTGCGGCCGGTAGGCCAGAATCGCCCGGGCCGGCTGCCCGTCCCGCCCGGCCCGGCCGATCTCCTGGTAGTAGGCGTCCAACGAGCCGGGCACCGAGGCGTGCAGCACAAACCGCACATCGGGTTTGTCGACGCCCATTCCGAACGCGGACGTCGCCACGACCACGTCCAACTCGCCCTGCAGGAACCGGTCGTGGACCTCGGCCCGTTCCGCCACCGCAAGTCCGGCGTGGTAGGCCGCCGCGTCCAGCCCCAGCTCGGCCAGTTCCCGCGCGTACTGCTCGGCCTCACGCCGGGTGGCCGCATACAGCAGACCCGGCTTCGCCTCGGCCGCGGCCCGTTCCAGCACCGCCCGGCGCTTGGCCGCGTCGTCCCGGAACGGCACCACCTCCAGGTGGATGTTGGGCCGGTCGAAGCCGGTGACGATCTGCACGACCTCCCGCATGCCCAACTGCTCCACGATGTCGGCCCGGACCGGCGCCGACGCGCTGGCCGTGAGCGCCAGGACCGGCGGCCGTCCCACCCGTTCGATCACCCCGGACAGCCGCAGGTAGTCGGGGCGGAAGTCGTGCCCCCAGGAGGACACGCACTGGGCCTCGTCCACCACGAACAGCGCGGGGCGGGCGGCGGCGAGCTGCTCCACCACCTCGTCCTTGGCCAGCTGCTCAGGGGCCAGGAAGAGGAAGTCGATGTCGCCGGCCCGGATCCGGTCCCACACCGCCTCGTTCTGCCCGACGCTCTGGGTGGAGTTCACCGCCGCGGCCCCGGCGTCCTTGCGGCGCAACAAGCCCTGCACCTGATCGCGTTGCAGCGCGATCAGCGGCGACACCACCACCGTGGGACCGTTCAGCAGCAGCCCCGGCACCTGGTAGACCGCCGACTTTCCGGCGCCGGTGGGCATGACCACCAGGGTGTCGCGGCGGCGCATGACCGCCTCCATCGCCTTCAGCTGCTCCGGGCGCAACCGCTCCCAGCCGAAGACACTGCGGGCGCTGCGCTTGAGCCGACGACGCGAGAGCGAGGAGAACATGGCGATTCCCTAGGAGTGGTTGGCGGTCCGTCGCCGGGCCACTACCCCGGTCCCCCTTGCTTACCGCTCCGCGGCCGGACCGACCTCAGGCGCCCTCGTCACCCTCGGCGTCGCCCTCCGCGGCGCGGACGGGGGCATAGATCTGGACGCTGTCCGCCTGGACGCGCACGGGCAGCCGCGGCAGGGCCGCCAGTGCGTGGCTGCTGTGCGGATGGGTGAGGGGTTCTCCGTTCAGCGCGAAGGTCGCCCCGTGGCAGGGGCAGGCCAGCCGGTCCTGAGGCGCGGTCAGCTGCAGCCGGCACCCCTGGTGGGTGCAGATGCCCGACACCGCCTGCACCCGTCCCGACACCCGCCGCACGAACCCGGTGACCGTGCCGAGGTCGAACGGCAGCACCGCTCCCTCGGGCAGATCGCCGACGGCGGCCACGGCCTGCCAGGCACCTCGGGTCGGGGTGAGTTCGGCCTCGGCCGGGACGGCCGGTGCCTGCTGGCTCAGCGCGTAACCGGCGGCGCCGGCGGCGGCCGAGGCGGTCACCGCGGTGGCGGCGAGGAACCGGCGGCGCCCCATGGTCCAACGGGTCGTCACGGAGCGCGGGCGGGACGGCGGGGCGGCGGCCCCAATCTCCTCGGCCGACCGGGCCTCCTCGGCCGACCGGGCGGCGAGGCGTCGGCGCAGGTCCTCGACGAAGGCCTCACGCGGGTGCTGGGCCTCGGGTCCGGCTGCCGCCAGGGCGATGGCGGTGCGGGCCACGGCCAGGTCCTCCTCGGTGGGAGCGAAGGGCCTGGGGCGGCGTCGGCGCAGCAGGCTGTCCACATAGCGGTCGATCGGGCGCTTCATGACGCTTCCCCTTCCTGGTCGAGTCCTGCCGCTTTGCGCAGGGCGCGGTGCTGGATCACTTTGGCGTTGGCGAGGGTCACCCCGAGTTCGGCGGCTGTCTCCTTGAGGGAGTAGCCGCGCAGGAACCGCAGCGTGAGGATCATGCGGTGCCGTTCGGACAGCCCGGACAGGATCGCACCGACCCGTCGCGGGGTCCGGCCCGGGTCCTGGCTGTGCGCGGGCCCGGGTGGCTCCTCCAGGTCGACCTGGTCCACGTCGATCTCGGTGACCTGGTGGCCCAGGGTGTTGCGCCAGTGCCGGGCGAGGACGGTGCGGGCGGTCGCCAGGAGGTAGGAGCGGACCTCCCCGATGCTCGCGGTCGCCCGCAACGGCCCCATCGCGTCCAGGAAGACCTGGGAGGTCAGGTCCTCCGCGTCGGGGCGGTTGCCGACCTTGGCGAACATCAGCCGGTAGATCCGCCCGACGTTGTCGGCGTAGATCGCGTCCCAGTCCGCGTAGGCGGCCGTCGGCAGGACGGTCGGGGGCTTGCGGTCGCGCGACCGCTCCGACGCCCCCGGTGCGTCCGACGCGCGGCCCGGGTTCTCATCGGGAAGGGCAGCGGACACCGCACGCCTCCCTGGCGCGGGCCTCCGCGCCCGCACCCACTCGGTCATGGTTCATCGTAGAGCGCCCCTTTCTGCCCCATGTCTGCCCAGCGCGCAGGCCCGGTCCAGTCAGAGGGAGATAGCACTCCGGGTTACACCGCTGCCCCGACCGTGCGGGCCGTGTAACCGCCGGCCTATCCCTTGGTGAGTTGCGTGAGACGCACCGGGCCCAGCTCCGGTGCCGTCCCGCTCGGACCGTCAGAAACGAGACCCATGAACCTGCGTGCGCACCAACGACGACCGCACCTGCTCCGCCTCGCCTCGCTGGGCCTGGCGGCGCTGAGTACGAGCGTGCTGCTGGCGGCCTGCGGCAGCCCCTCCCACCCCGCGGCGGCGAGCACCGCGCTCTCCCCGGGCGCCGGGCAGTCGCTGGCCGGGACTCCCGGCTCCACCGCCACCGGCCCGCTGGCGACCGGCTCGGCCATGCCGGGCATGAGCATGGGCGCGTCCGCACCCGGCGGCTCCGCCGCTGCGGCCGTGCCGGTGAACGGCGACACCGTGGCCATCAAGGGCTTCGCCTTCGCCCCCGCCGCACTGGTCGTCAAGGCGGGCACCACCGTCACCTGGACCAACCAGGACGGCGACGCCCACACCGTCACCAGCCAGGGTTCCGGCGGGCCGCTGAACTCCCCGGCGCTGGCCACCGGCCAGAGCTACTCCTACCGGTTCACCACCCCGGGCACCTACGCGTACCTGTGCACCATCCACCCCTTCATGACCGCGACCGTGACGGTGACCAAGTGAGCGACTCCCGCGACGAAAGCCCCCTGCCCGAGACCACCCAGTCGGAAGCCGCCTCGGAGCACGGGATGAGCCGGCGTCAACTGCTGCGGCACGCCGGTTGGTTCGGCTCCGCCGTGGTCCTGACCGTGGCCGGGGGCGAGGTGGTCAGCCACATCGCCCACGACCGGGACGGCGCCGCCGCCGCGTCCGCCACGGCCGACGCCAACGCTCTGCGGTTCGTGCAGGTCTCCGACAGCCACATCGGCTTCCAGGGCCCCGCCAACACCGATGTGACCGGCTCCTTCTCCGAGGCCCTGGACCAGATCAACACCCTGGGGTTCCGCCCGGACTTCGTCATGCACACCGGCGACCTGACCCACCTGTCCACCCCGGCCCAGTTCGACCAGGTCCAGCAGATGCTCGGCGGGGTACGGGCCGGACGGGTGTTCACCGTCCCGGGCGAGCACGACTCGGTCGGCGACGCCGGGAAGGCCTACCGGCAGCGGTTCGGCGCCGGCACCACCGGCGACGGCTGGTACTCCTTCGACACCCACGGCGTGCACTTCATCGCCCTGGTCAACACCCTGAGCCTGGAGAAGCTCGGCCACCTGGGCCAGGACCAGATCGACTTCGTCCGCAACGACGTCGCCGGCCTGAACTCCGACACCCCGATCGTGCTCTTCAGCCACATCCCCCTGTTCGCCATGTACCCGCAGTGGGGCTGGAGCACCGACGACGCGCTCCAGGTGCTGGCCCTGTTCAAGCGCTTCAGCTCGGTCACCTGCCTCAACGGCCATGTGCACCAGCTGTTCAGCAAGACCGAGGGCAACATCACCTTCCACTCGGCCACCACCACCGCCTACCCGCTCCCCGCCCCCGGCCACGGCCCCGCGCCCACCCCGCAGACCCTGCCCGCAGGGCGGCTCAAGTCCGCCCTCGGCATCCGCACCGTCACCTACCGCCAGGGCACCGCCGCCCTGGCCCTGACCGACCAGAGGCTGGTATGAACCGCAGGACCCCGATCGACCTGGCGCTGCGCGCGGCCGTCGCTGCCACCCTGGCCGTCAGCGGATACATCCACGCCCAGCTCTATGTCACCGGCTACCACTTCATTCACATCGTGGGCGTGCTGTTCCTGCTCCAGGCCGCCGCGTCGTTCGCACTCGCCGCCCTGCTGCTGCTCGGCGCCCCCGCGCTGATGCGGTTCGCCGCCGCGGGCGCGGCGGCCGGGGCCCTGGCCGGATTCGCCGCCTCCCGCACCGTCGGTGTCTTCGGCTTCACCGAACGCGGCCTGGAGCCCTCCCCGCAGTCACTGATCAGCATCCTGGCCGAGACCGCGACCCTGCTGCTGCTCACCCCCGCGCTCGTCCACCGCCTGCGCCGGGGCCGGGATTGAGCCGGGGCCGGGGTTGAGCCAGGTCAGCCCCTACTACCGGGCCGCCCGGGTGGGCGTGAGCGGCGCGTGGTCCGGCTTCGGCGGCACTGCTGCCTGCTGCGCGCGGAGGCGCTTGAGCAGTTCGGGGGTGACCCGCCGGTAGGCCGCCGGGTTGACCGGGCCGAGCCAGTGCCAGGCGCGGACCGGGGTGCTGATGTTCAGGCCCAGGTCGCCGAGCACTTCGTCGGCGTTGTGCAGCGAGTACGGGATGATCTTCGCGCCGCGGCTGTGGTGCCGGTCCAGGGCCTCGTCCATGAAGGCCAGTTGTTCCACCACCGCCTCCCGCATGGCCTCCGGCGCGGGCAGCGGGACCAGTCCGCCCAGGTCGCCCGCGATCCAGACGGCCGCCATCTCGGCGTTCAACGGGCTGAAGAAGGAGGAGTTGTAGCCGTTGAAGTACAGGCCGGGCACGTCGACCGGGCGGATCTGCCGGTACAGCAGGTAGTTGCCGCGCTCGTCCGTCACCCGCTCGCGCACTTCCTCCGGCAGGAACGGCACCTCCTGGGTGAAGCCGGTGGCGCAGACGACCAGGTCGGCAGGCAGGGTGCTGCCGTCGCTCAGCTCCGCGGACGGCCGACCGTCCGCGGCGAACAGGCGGACGACGGTGCGGTCGCGGTGCACGGTGAGGGTGCCGTCGGCGACGCCCTCGAAGAAGCCCTCGGTGGCCAGCCCGATGGCGCCGCGGACGATGTCCTCCATCTGTCCCTCGGGCACCAGGCCGAGCTTGTCGAGGCCGAACTGCCGGATCGACACCGTGCCGATCGAGTTGATCATCTTGCCGCGCAGCCCCTTGCCGGGCCCGTGCAGGAACCTCTCCACCCCGCCCGGCCGCAGATAGCGGAACAGGGCCTCGCCCAACCGGGTGAGCAGCAGCAGCTTGAAGTTGACGATCCCGTTGATCTTACGGGGGACCTTCCACAGCATCTGACGGGCAATCACATCGGTGCTCGCGGCGACCTGGCCGATGGCGACGGCCACGTCGCAGGCCGACTTGCCGTAGCCGACGACCAGGACCCGGCGGTCGCGTGCGTCCTCGACCTCGTGGAACTCCGTCCCGGCGCAGAGCCGGCCCCCGGCGGCGGTGAACTCGTCCAGGCCCGGATACGCCGGGACGGCGGGTTCGCAGAAGATCCCGTTGGCCACCACCAGGCGGTCGAAGGTCTCCGCCTCCGCCGTGCCCGTGCCGGTGCTCGTGCCCGTGCCCGCGTCCGTGCCGGTCGGCCGGGACTCGACCAGCCATCCCCCGGACCCGTCCGGGCGGGCGGCGGTCACCTCGGTGCCCAGGCGCAGCACCCGGTCCAGGCCGAAGTGCTCGGCGTAGGCGGCGAAGTACGCCTGGATCTGCGCGCCGTCGGGCCATTCGGGGTAGTGCGCGGGCATCGGGAAGTCCGAGAGGGAGTACTGCGCCTTCGGGCTCTGCGTGGTGACGCCGGGATAGCGGCGGGTGCGGCTCCAGACACCGCCGACATCGGGTGCCTTGTCGTAGACCCGTACCTGGTGGCCGGCCTGGGTGAGCACCTTCGCGCTGGTCAGACCGGCGACGCCGGCGCCGATGATCGCGATCTTCACCGCTGCCTCCCCGGCTCCGGCCGACGGCTGCGGCCCTTCGAAGCAGTCGCCCCGGCAGCAGACGAGGGCACCGTACAGCCGTCGCTCAGAGTCACCATTGTCTCCTTCGCCTTGCCGCGCCGGCGGGTGGTCGGCGGGTCGGTGCCGACAGTCTCGGCGGCCGGGCCGGGGAAGGGCAATCAACCGTCCCGCTCACTGGGACAGCCGGCCGGCGCCGGCCTCAGCGCCGGGTGGTGTAGGCCCGGGAGGCGGCGGCAGCGGCCAGCCGCACGGCCGGCCCGATCCGGTCGGCCCGGACCAGCTGGCTGGGCCCGGTGACCGACAGCGCCGCCGCGATCTCGCCGAGCGGGCCGAAGATCGGGGCCGCGACGCAGCTCACCCCGATGTTGCCCTCCTCGCGGTCGATCGCCCAGCCGCGCGGCGGGATCGCGGTCAGCTCCCGCACGATCGCCACCTTGCTGGTCAGCGTGCGTGGCGTCCTGGGCGCCAGGGGCCCGTCCAGGACCGCGTCGATCGTCCCGGTGTCGCTGTAGGCGAGGATGGCCCGGCCCAGCGCCGAGCAGTACGCGGGGATGGTGCCGCCGGGCTGCGAGAGCATCGGCATCGGTCGGTGCCCGGTGATCTTCTCCACCACCAGGATCTGCGCCCCGTCCAGCACGCCGAGTTGGACGGTTGTCTTCGCCGCGGTGTGCAGGTCCTGCAGGAACGGCAGCACCGCCTCGCGCAGTTCGTGCCGGATGGGGGCCAGGCTGGAGATCTCGAACAGCCGGTTGCCGATCCGGTAGCGGTCCTTCGGCTTGTCCAGCCAGCCCACCCGGATCATCCGCTCGGCGGTGCGGTGGGTGGTCGAGCGCGGCAGCCCGCACCGCGCGACCAGGGCGGCGAGGGTCAGTTCGCGGTGTGCCGGGTCGAAGGCGCCGAGGATCGCCGCCGCCCGTTCCAGGCCGCCGGCCTGATCCGAGGTCGTGTCCCACTGAGCGGGACTCATCGTTGGCTCCGGCGATTCATGGGGTCAGACTAAACCCCCTCGGTACCGGTATCCAGCACACCGTCCCGGAGCCCGGCCCGCCTGTCCGACGCACCTGCCCAGCACACCGCGAATCCGGAGATCAGGAGACCGCCATCAATCCCACCAGCTCCCCCACCCGCACCGCCCTGGTCGGCGGCGGCGGTTCCGGCATCGGATACGCGAGCGCCGAGCGGCTGCTGCGGGCCGGGCACCGGGTCGTCATCACCGGGCGCCGCCAGGACGCCCTGGCCGGCGCGGCGGCCCGACTGCGGACGGGTTCCGCCGGGGCGGACCTCGGTTCGACAGGCTTCGGCGGCACGGTAGAGGCGCTGGTCGGCGACATGGGCGAGCCCGCCGCCGCGGCGGCCGCGGTCGACGGGGTCGAGGCCCGGCACGGAAGCCTCGACATCCTGGTGCTCAACGCCGCGGGCCCGCTGCCCGGACGCGTCCTGGAGGTCGACGACAAGCAGTGGCACGACGGGCTCGACCTGCTGCTGCTCGGCCCGTTGGCGCTGGCCCGGGCCGCTCTGCCGCGGATGGCCGCGCGCGGCTTCGGGCGGGTGGTGTTCATCACCTCCACCGCCGTCCGCCAGCCGCAGCCCGACCTCGCCCTCTCCGTGGTGCTGCGCTCGGCAGCGACCGCCGCAGCGAAACTGCTGGCCCGCGAGTTCGCCGGGCAGGGTGTGACCGTCAACTGTGTGGCGCCGGGAGCCACCGCGACCGAGCGGCGCCGGCAGATCCTGGAGGCCCGCGCCCGCAGCACCGGAACCGGCGTCGGTGAGGTCGACGCCGAGGACGCCGCCGGCATCCCGGCCGGACGGGCCGCGGCTCCGCAGGAGATCGGCGCGGCGGTGGCCTTCCTGGCCTCCGCGGAAGCCAGTTATGTCAACGGAACCGTGCTCACGGTCGACGGCGGAAGAACGGAGACGGTCTGATGACTGCCCCTCAGGGACCCGATTTCAGCATGGCCGGCTTCCTCGGCTCGCTCAGCGACACGGTCCGGCCGGGCACCGCACGGCCGCTGGTGGTGCACGCCGACGAACTCGCACCGCTCCCGGCCGGACAGGTGCCCAACCCGACGGACCTGTCCATCGCCGGGCTGCTGCCGACCGCCACCTTCGAGATCTTCCGGCAGTCCATCCCGCCGGGCCAGAGCTCCGACCTGCACCGGCACCACCACGAGACGGTCCACTACGTCATCTCCGGCCGGGGCCACAGCGAGATCGAGGACGAGAGCGCCAGTTGGTCCACCGGCGACTTCGTCTACACCCCGCCGTGGACCTGGCACCGGCACTACAACGACAGCGCCGACGCCCCGGTCGAGTTCCTGACCATCGAGAACTCCCGGCTGCTCGGCCTGCTGGGCCTCGGCCGGCGGCAGAGCGCGGGCCAGGTCACCGTCCGCGAGGCCCGCGCGGCATTCGAGGAGGACCGGACATGAACGACCTGCCCGCACACATCGGCATCTGGGGCGAACTCGCCGACACCGACCACGAACTGCGCCACCTCGACGTCGCCGGGGTGCGCACCCGGGTGCTGCGGGCCGGCCGTTCGGGCCCCGACCTGGTCCTGCTGCACGGCACCGGCGGCCACCTGGAGGCCTACGCCCGCGACCTCGCCGGGCTGGCCGAGCACTTCCGGGTCACCGCCTACGACATGGTCGGCCACGGCTGGTCCGACCTGCCGGACCGCCCGTACACCGTCGATGTGCTCTCCGACCACCTGCTGGGCCTGCTGGACGCCCTCGGTATCGGGGCCGCCCACCTCTCCGGCGAATCGCTCGGCGGCTGGGTCGCCGCCTGGACCGCCGCCCACCACCCCGACCGGGTGCGCCGACTGGTGCTCAACACCCCCGGGAACATCGCCAACAAGCCCGAGGTGATGCTGCGGCTGCGCGAGAGCACGCTGGCCGCCGTCCGGAACCCCGACGATGCGACGGTGCGGCGGCGCGTCGCATTCCTGTTCCACCACACCGAGATGGTCACCGACGAGCTGGTGAACCTGCGCCGCGCGGTCTACAGCCGCCCCGGGTTCCTGCAGGCCATCACCAACACCCTGGTGCTGCAGGACCCCGAGATCCGCAAGGACTTCGCCTGGGACCCGTCCTGGGTCGGCAGGATCACCGCGCCGACCCTGCTGCTGTGGACCGACCACGACCCCACCGGCGGCCTCGACGAGGCCGAACTGCTGCGGGACTGGCTGCCCTCCGCGCGACTGCACGTGATCACGGACGCGGGCCACTGGCCGCAGTGGGAGAAGCCCGAGGAGTTCCTGCGCGTGCACCGCGCCTTCCTGCTCGGCGAGGACGACACGGCAGAGGACGGGGAGGCGCCATGAGCGAGATCATCGGCCTGGTCGGCATGTCCCACTCCCCGTTCGCGACGATGCTGCCGCCGACCGGCCCCGCCCAGCCCGGCGGCCGTTTCCTCGCCGACGCCGCCCGGGTGGCCGAGGCCGTCGCCCGGCTGGCTCCGGACGCGCTGGTCGTCCTCGGCCCCGACCACTTCCACGCCAACTTCTACGACGCGATGCCCCCGTTCGTGCTGGGCGTCGAACAGGCCGAGGGCTTCGGCGACTTCGCCAGCCGCTCCGGCCCGCTGCCGGTCGCGGCGGCGCTGGCCTGGGCGATCCGGGACGGGCTCGCCGAGGCGGGCTTCGACCTGTCGCTCTCCTACGCGCTCACCGTCGACCACGGTGTGGTGCAGAGCTACGAGATGGTGGGCGCCGGGACCGGCATCCCGCTCGTGCCGATCGTCGTCAACACCGCGGCCCCGCCGCTGCCGAGCCTTCGGCGCTGCGTGGACCTGGGACGGGCCCTCGGCGCGGCGATCCGCGGCGCCGCCTTCTCCGGACGGGTCCTGCTCGTCGCCAGCGGCGGCCTGTCGCACTGGCTGCCCTCCAACGACCCCCGCGACGCGACCGTCGCCCCGGACCGGCGTGCCTCGGTCATCCACGGGCGCAAGGACACCCGCGCCTTCGCCGCCGCCCGCGAACCCCGGGTGCTGGCCATGGGCGGCCACCCGGACGCCCGGGTCAACAGCGACTGGGACCACTGGTTCCTGGAACGGCTCGGCGCCCTGGACCTCGACGCGATCACCGCCCTGGGCGACAAGGGGCTGGAGGAGCACGCCGGCAGCGGCGGCCACGAGATCCGCACCTGGCTCGCCGGGATGGCGGCCGTGGACCGCCCGCTCGTCTGGACCAGCTATGAGCCGGTACCCGAATGGATCACCGGCATGGGCATCGGCACCACCTTCGAGGTGCACTGACCATGGAGACCAGGACGACACCCCTCCCGGTCGGCGCGATGCTGGCCCTGACCCGCCTGACCGCCGCCCGCGCCGAGCACCGTCCCTGCGCACCCGTGCGCACGCTGCTGCCCCCGGGGGACGTGGACGCCGCCTATGCCGTGCAGTCCGCGTGGACCGCCCGTCAGGTCGCCGCCGGCGCCCGGGTCGTGGGACGCAAGGTCGGGCTGACGAACCCCGCGGTCCAGGCCCAACTGGGCGTCGACCAACCCGACTTCGGCGTCCTGCTGGACAGCATGGACTGTCCGCCCGGTGTCGCCGTCGACATCACCCGCACGCTCCAGCCGAAGATCGAGGCCGAGATCGCGTTCATCCTGGGGCGGGATCTGACCGGCTCCACGATCGGCCCGGCCGAGGCCGCCGCGGCCACCGCCCACATCGCCCCGGCCCTGGAGATCGTGGACAGCCGCATCACCGACTGGGACATCGGCATCACCGACACCGTCGCCGACAACGCCTCCAGCGGCCTGTTCACCCTCGGCGCCGAACGCCGGCGCCTCGACCGCGCGCTCGATCTGCCGCTCTGCCGGATGACCCTGCGCCGGGGGTGGGAACTGGTCTCCGAGGGCAGCGGCGCCGCCTGCATGGGCGACCCGCTCAACGCCCTCGCCTGGCTCGCCGGCACCGCACGCGACCACGGCAGCCCGCTGCGGGCCGGGGACATCGTGCTGTCCGGTGCCCTGGGCCCGATGGTCCCGGTCGGCCCCGGCGACCACTTCCACGCCGAGATCAGCGGGGTCGGCACGGTCAGCGCCCGCTTCACCGGGGGCGAAGCGTGAACACCTCGTCGAGCAGGACGTCCGGACCGGGCCGGGTGAGGGCCGCGGTGATCGGCTCCGGCAATATCGGCACCGATCTGATGATCAAAATGCTGCGGCACAGCGACCAGCTGGAGATCGCCGCCATGGTCGGCATCGACCCCGCCTCCGACGGCCTGGCCCGGGCCGAACGGCTCGGTGTGGCGACCACCGCCGCCGGGGTCGAGGGGCTGATCGTGCTGCCCGGTTTCGAGGACATCGAGATCGTCTTCGACGCCACCTCCGCGAAGGCGCACCGGGCCAACGCCGGCCGCCTGGCCGGCTACGGCACCAGGCTGATCGACCTCACCCCCGCGGCCCTCGGCCCGTATGTCGTGCCGGCCGTCAACCTCGACCTCCACCTCGACGCGCCCAACCTGAACATGGTCACCTGCGGCGGCCAGGCCACCATTCCCGTGGTCGCCGCCGTCGCCGAGGTCGCGCCGGTGCAGTACGCCGAGATCGTCGCCTCCATCGCGTCGAAATCCGCAGGCCCCGGCACCCGCGCCAATATCGACGAGTTCACCGAGACCACCGCGCGGGCGATCGAGTCGGTCGGCGGCGCGGCCAGAGGCAAAGCCGTGATCATCCTCAATCCCGCCGAACCCGCACTGATCATGCGGGACACGGTGTTCTGCCTGGTCGACGCGGCGAGCCCGCGGCGGCGCGCGGACATCGCGGCCTCGGTGGAACGGATGGTCGCGCAGGTCGCCGGCTATGTGCCCGGCTACCGGCTGAAGCGGCAGGTCCAGATCACCCCGGTCGCCGACCACCCGCACACCCTGGTCGGCGACCGCGCGGTCACCCACCAGGTCACCGTGCTGCTGGAGGTCGAG
Organism: Streptacidiphilus alkalitolerans; assembly: GCF_042511045.1. NCBI lineage: Bacteria > Bacillati > Actinomycetota > Actinomycetes > Kitasatosporales > Streptomycetaceae > Streptacidiphilus > Streptacidiphilus alkalitolerans. The sequence goes on along the minus strand of NZ_JBHEZX010000009.1, from coordinate 131,823 downwards.
GGGGCCGGCCACTACCTGCCGTCCTACGCGGGCAACCTCGACATCATGACCAGCGCGGCCCTGCGCGTCGGCGAGCAGCTCGCGGCCCGCGCCCTGGAGGCACGATGAACGGCAGCGCGATGAACGGAGGCACGGTGAACCGGCGGCTGTACATCCAGGACGTCACCCTCCGCGACGGTATGCACGCCACCCGGCATCACATCTCCCCGGAGCAGGCCGCCCGGATCGCCGCGGCGCTGGACGCCGCCGGTGTCGACGCGATCGAAGTCGCCCACGGCGACGGCCTGGCCGGTACCAGCCTGACCTACGGGCCCGGCAGCAACACCGACCCGGAGTGGATCGAGGCCGTCGCGGCCGTGGTCACCCGCGCCCGGCTGACCACCCTGCTGCTGCCGGGTGTCGGCACGGTCAAGGAGCTGCGGAACGCCTACGCCCTCGGCGTGCGGTCCGTGCGGGTGGCGACACACTGCACCGAGGCCGACATCGCCGCCCAGCACATCGCCACCGCGCGCGAACTCGGTATGGACGTCTCCGGATTCCTGATGATGAGCCATCTGGCCCCCGCCGCCGAACTCGCCCAGCAGGCCCGACTGATGGAGTCCTACGGCGCGCACTGCGTCTATGTCACCGACTCCGGCGGCCATCTGACGATGCGTGGGGTCCGCGACCGGGTGCGCGCCTATCGCGAGGTGCTCGATCCCGCCACCCAGATCGGCATCCACGCCCACGAGAACCTCTCGCTGTCGGTGGCCAACTCGCTGACCGCCGCCGAGGAGGGCGCCGTCCGGATCGACGCCTCGTTGGCCGGCCACGGCGCCGGGGCCGGCAACTGCCCCGTCGAGGCGTTCATCGCCGCCGCCACCCTCGACGGCTGGGGGCACGGCTGTCACCTGTCCGCGCTCCAGGACGCGGCCGACGACCTGGTCCGCCCGCTGCAGGACCGGCCGGTCCGGGTGGACCGCGAGACGCTGACCCTCGGCTACGCGGGCGTCTACTCCAGCTTCCTGCGCCACGCGGAGGCCGCGGCCCGGCAGTACGGCACGGACGCTCGTACCCTGCTCCTGCGCGCCGGCGAACGCGGCCTGGTCGGCGGCCAGGAGGACATGCTCATCGACATCGCCCTCGACCTCGCCGCAGGCCAGGAGCCCGCGGCGGCCCCGTGAGGCGACCCCGCGACCCGAGCGGTCGCGCCACCAAGGAGGCAATGATGGACACCACTGAGACCACCCACGCCCACAGCACGGAGGACCCGCAGGACTCGCCGGACCCCGTGCTGAAGCTCCCCGGTTGCGGCGAGAACCTCGGGGCCATCGGCCTGGGCATCATGCTCCGGCTGACCGGCGAGGACACCGACGGCGCCTACTCGCTCTTCGAGTACATCGTGCCGGCCGGGCTCGGCGGGCCGCCCACGCACATCCACGAGTTCCAGGACGAACTGTTCACCTGCAGCGCGGGCGAGATCGTGGTCGAGCTCGACGGCGTCGCCCGCACGCTCACTCCCGGGGCCTCGATGCTCCTGCCGCGCAAGGTGCCCCATGTGTTCTACAACCGGTCCGACCAGGAGGCCCGGATCATCGCCGTGGTCTCCCCGCCCGGCCTGGAGCGGTACTACCGGGAGCTGAGCCAGCTGCCGCCCGGCCCGCGGGACATGGCGAAGATCGTCGAGGTGATGAAGCGTCACGGCCTCTCGCTCGCCCCCAGGGCCGACGCATGACCGCGCCGTCCCGCGACCCCGACGAGGCGATGGTGCACGCGATGTGCGCCGCGGCCGACGCCGGGGACGCGGAACGGTTCGCCTCCTACTTCGCCGAGACGGCGGTGTACCGGTTCGCCAACCAGGAACCGATCACCGGGCGCTCGGCCATCGCCCGGGCCACCGCGTCCGCGGTCCACCTGGTGTGGCCCGTGCACCACCAGGTGGACCAGGTCGCCAAGGTCGGCGCACAGCTGTTCTGCCGGTTCACCATCCAGGTCGAGAAGCCGGACGGCAGCACCCTGTCCATGCCCTTCGTCACCGTCATCGAGCAGCGCAACGGCCTGATCGTCGACTACCGCGTGCACATGGACATCACTCCCGGCCTGCGGTGACGTCGGATCAGGTGAGACAGCCGGCGTGGGCCAGGGCCTGCCTGAGCAGGACCCCCTGGCCGCCCGGCATGTCCTGCTGGACCAGCGCGGACGAGGCTTCCTCCGGGCTGAACCAGACCAGGTCGAGCGCGTCCTGGCGCGGCCGGCAGTCACCGCTCACCGGGACGATGTAGGCCAGCGACACCGCGTGCTGACGCGGGTCGTGGAACGGGGTGACCCCCTGCGTCGGGAAGTACTCCGCCACGGTGAAGGGCTGCAGGGACGCCGGGACCCGGGGCAGGGCCACCGGGCCGAGGTCCTTCTCCAGGTGCCGCAGCAGCGCGTCCCGGACCCGCTCGTGGTGCAGCACCCGGCCCGAGACCAGGGCCCGGCTGACCGCCCCGTCCGAGCCGATCCGCAGCAGGAGTCCGACATGGGTCACTTCCCCGCTGTCGTCGACCCGCACCGGCACGGCCTCGACGTACAGGATCGGCATCCGGGCGCGCGCCAGCTCCAGTTCCTCGGAGCCGAGCCATCCGGGCGTGATCTGCGTAATGTCTGACATCAGCTGATCGTACGTTGTCCGCGGCGGAGGATATGGCAAAGGCAAGGAGAACACTCTCCTTGCCACTCTCAACTTATAGCGCACCGGGGGGCTTGCGGCAAGGCCCCCGGTATGCCGCAGAATCGTCGCCCAAGGCCACTACCTGCGGAAATGAGGGCACGGCGTGCGCGCGTCCGGGACCGCGGCTGTGATTCGATCGGCCGGTACAGGGCGACGGAGCACGGCTGCCTGGGAGGTATCACCATGATCGAACCGTATGTGTGGGACCTTCACGAGGTGGACGGGACGCAGATCGCCCTCGTCGGCGGCAAGGGCGCGCAGCTGGGCGCGCTGTCGCGGATCGACGGCGTCCGCGTGCCGGTCGGCTTCTGCGTGACCACGGACGCCTTCCGCCGAGTCATGGCGCAGGCGCCGTCGATCGACGATCGGCTCGATGAGCTGTCCCGGCTGGCCCCGGACGACCGGGAGGCGATCAGCACGCTCAGCGCGGAGATCCGCCGCACCATCGAGGGGATCGCCGTCCCGGACGACCTCGCGGCGGCGATCACCCGCGCGCTGGCCCGGTTCGGCGGCGAGCAGACCGCCTGTGCCGTCCGGTCCAGCGCCACGGCGGAGGACCTGCCGACGGCCTCCTTCGCCGGTCAGCAGGACACCTACCTGAACGTCGTGGGCCCGGCGGCGATCCTTCGGGACGTCAGGCGCTGCTGGGCCTCGCTGTTCACCGAGCGGGCCGTGACCTACCGTCAGCGGAACGGCATCGACCACCGCACGGTCCACATGGCCGTGGTCGTGCAGCAGATGGTCTTCCCGCAGGCGGCCGGGATCCTGTTCACCGCCGACCCCGTCAGCGGCAACCGCAGGGTCTCCACCGTGGACGCCGGCTTCGGCCTCGGCGAGGCCATGGTCTCCGGCCTGGTCAACCCGGACGTCTTCGCGGTGCGCGACGGCGAGGTCGTCGCCAGGACGATCGCCGCCAAGCAACGTGCCGTCCAGGGCCTGCCGGGCGGCGGGACGCAGGAAGTGGCCATCGATCCGCAGCGGCAGGAGCAGCCGGCGCTGACGGATCCTCAGGTGCTGCGGCTGGTGCAGCTCGGACGGCGGATCGAGGCGCACTTCGGCCGCCCGCAGGACATCGAATGGTGCCTGGCCGAGGACGGCTTCCAGATCGTCCAGAGCCGGCCGATCACCACGTTGTTCCCCCTCCCCCGAGCCGATGACCAGGGCAATCACGTCTATGTCTCGGTCGGTCATCAGCAGATGATGACCGATCCCATGAAGCCGCTGGGCTACTCCATGTGGCAGCTGACGGCCATGGTGCCGATGCACGAGGCCGGCGGCAGGCTGTTCGTCGACATCACGGCCCGGCTGGGGCCGCCCGCGAGCCGGGCCGCCCTCCTGGAGCTGATGGGGAAGGGTGATCCGCTGATCAGGGACGCGCTGGAGACCGTCCTCGACCGCGGCGACTTCGTCCCGTCCCTCCCGGACCCGGCACCGGCTGCGGCTCCGGGCGGGCCACCGGCCAGCGGCGCGCCCGCGCCGATCGAGACCGATCCGGCCATCGTCACCGGGCTGATCGAGCGCAGCCGGGCGTCCGTCGCCGCCCTGCGCCGCGACATCCGGACGAAGACCGGACCGGCGCTGTTCGACTTCCTGCTGGAGGCCTTCGAGGAGCACAAGCGGGTGCTCGGTGAACCGCTGAACATCCAGGTGATCATGGCCGGGATGGAAGCCACCTGGTGGCTCAACGACACGCTGCAGGAGTGGCTGGGCGAGAAGAACGCCGCCGACACGCTCACCCTGTCCGCCCCCGGCAACGTCACCTCCGAGATGGGGCTGGCCCTGCTCGACGTCGCGGACGTGGTCCGCCCGCACCCGGAACTGGTCGCGTTCCTGCAGCGCGTCGATGACGCCGAGGACCTCGAGGACGTGGCCTTCCTGGACGGGCTGGCGAAGCTCACGGGCGGGGCGGAGGCACGCGACGCGATCGAGGCCTACCTCGACCGGTACGGCATGCGCTGCGTCGGCGAGATCGACATCACCAGGCCGCGCTGGCGCGAGCGCCCCGCCACGCTGGTGCCGCTGATCCTCGACAACGTCCGGATCTTCGAGCCGGGCGCGGCCGAGCGTCGCTTCGCGCACGGGCGGCAGCAGGCGCAGCAGAAGGAGCAGGAGGTGCTGGCACGCCTGCGGGCCCTGCCGGACGGGGAGCGCAAGGCCGACGAGGCCAAGCGGATGATCGACCGGGTCCGCACCTTCATCGGCTACCGCGAGTACCCGAAGTACGGCATCGTCAGCCGCTACTTCGTCTACAAGCAGGCGCTGCTGGAGGAGGCCGAACGCCTGGTGCGGGCGAACGTGGTCGACGAGCGGGAGGACGTCTTCTTCCTCACCTTCCAGGAGTTCCACGACGTCGTGCGCACAGGGCGGGTGGACCGCGAGTTGATCCAGCAGCGCAAGGAGGCGTTCCGGTCCTACCAGGCGCTCACCCCGCCCCGGGTGCTCACCTCGGACGGCGAGGCCCTCTCCGGGGCGTACCGGCGCGACGACGCGCCGGTCGGTGCCCTGGTCGGCCTGCCGGTCTCCGCCGGGACCGTCGAGGGCAGGGCCCGCGTCATCCTCGACATGGCGAAGGCCGATCTCGAGGCGGGCGACATCCTGGTCACGGTCCACACGGACCCCAGCTGGTCGCCCCTGTTCGTCGGAATCACCGGCCTGGTGACCGAGGTCGGCGGCCTGATGACCCACGGCGCGGTCATCGCCCGCGAGTACGGCCTACCGGCCGTCGTGGGCGTGGAACACGCCACCCGCCTGATCCCCGACGGCCAACGCATCCGCGTACACGGCACCAACGGCTACGTCGAACTCCTCCCCTGACCGGCGACCTGGTCGGGACTTCGGTCACTCCCCCGCAATTTCTGTGATGCGGCTGCTCGGAGCCCGTCTCCTGTGCATGGAGCTGTCGGCTGTCCGGCCGGGAGCGTTGGACCGGGAGATACCGCGATGCGGACTTCGAAGCACGCCGGCCGGAACGCACGCGGCCGGGGCACCCTGGTGGCGGTGCTCGCCTGCCTCGCCGTGATCGCCACCGTCCTGCTGGTGCGTGCGCAGGAGGGCGGCGGCGGCGAGGGGGCCACGGTGGCGGAACGGACCGTCACCAGCGTGGCCTCCGGCCCGGGGTCAGCCGCCGCGGCACCGGGCAGCGCCACCGCGAGCGGCAGTGCGCGCGCCACAGCGAGCGGGAGCGCCACCGCCACGCCCAGCGCCTCCGCGAGCCGTCCGACCACGCCCCCGGCCACCAAGGCGTCCGCCGCGGCCAAGCCCGTCGCGGGCAAGGGCAAGCGGATGCTGACCCTGGTCAACCGGCTGAGCCAGACCATCTGGCCCGCGATCGCGGCGGACCCGACCCACCCGGTCGAGGCCACCGGCTGGAAGCTCGCCCCCGGGGCCAGCCTCAGCTTCGCCATTCCCGACCACTGGGACGTGCGGGTGTGGGCCCGCACCGGCTGCACCTTCAACGCCGCGGGCAACGGGCACTGCACCAGCGGCGACTGCGCCGGCCACTTCCAGTGCGGCCGGACCTGGGGCCAGTTCCCTTCCACGCTGGCCGAGTTCAACCTCAACGCCTGGAACGGCATGGACTTCTACGACGTCAGCCTGGTCGAGGGCAACAACCTGCCGATGTGGATCAACAACTCCGGCGGCAGCGGCCCCGACCCGATCAGCGCCGACGGCTGCTCGAAGGCCGGCTGCACCCATGACGCCAACAAGAGCTGCCCCAAGGCGATGCAGCGGGTGGTGGGCGGCACGGTGGTCGCCTGCCTGAGCGCCTGCCTGGTTCTCGGCACCGACCAGTCCTGCTGCACCGGCGCCTACGCGGCCCGCTCCGCCTGCATCCCCTCGACCTGGCCGATCGACTCGGCCGCCGTCTTCAAGAAGGCCGAGCCGTTCGCCTACTCCTACGTCAACGACGACGCGACCAGCGTGCTGACCTGCTCGGGGGAATGCAGCTACCGCATCACCTGGGGCGTCAGCCCCTAGCCTGCTCCGGTGTCCTGCCCGGTCCCTCGGCCGGGGCGATCTCGCTGAGCCGCTCGCCCAGCCGGCGCGCCGTGCGCGGCAGGGCCAGCACCGCGACCACCGCGGCCAGCAGCCAGCCGCCCGCGACGACCGGGAACCAGTGCCCGGGCCCCGACGGCGGGTAGGGCACCACATTGCGGTACAGGGTGTAGCCGAGCAGCGCCAGCGCGGCCAGCGGGATGACGATCTGCCACATCGGCACAGGCATCCGCCGCTGGACGAAGATCAGCCGGATCGCCCCAATGGTGGTCAGCGCGTACGCGACCAGCAGGATCAGCGTGCCGATGGTGCCGCCCCAGACGAAGGTGTCCTCGGGCACGGCGGAGAAGGCCACGATGCAGAGCCCGAGGACGACCGCCATGGCCGTGCTGACCAGCACCGCCGCCCGGGCCGGGGTGCCCAGCCGGGAGACCCGGCCAAGGCCGCGTTCGCCGAAGCCGTCCCTGCTCATCGCGAACAGCAGCCGCGCGGAGCCCACGGTGCAGGCCAGGCAGCAGCCGAAGGCGCTGACGGTGGCGCCCAGGGTGACCGTGTCGCCGACCCAGGAGCCGATGTAGCCGGCGCCCAGGTCCCCGATCAGCGAGGACGAGGAGCCGAAGGCGCCCACACCCGCCTTGCCGGTGCCGAAGCCCATCATCTCCACCGCGGTGACCACCACGAAGAACGCGCCGCCGAACAGGGTGGTGCCGAGGACCGCGCGCGGGATGTCCCGCTTGGGGTTGACCGACTCCTCGCCGAGGGTGGACGCCGCCTCGAAGCCCGCGAAGGACAGGAAGCCGAAGACCACGCCGAGGAACAGCGCGGAGGGCGCGGTGCCCGGCGGCACGGAGAACACCGACATGGTGAAGCGGTGCCCGGCCGGGGCGTTGCCCACCAGCAGCCGGACCAGCACCACCGCGGTCACCGCCAGGATCAGCGCGGCGGTCGCGCCCTCCACGGTGAGCAGCACATTGGTGCCGCGCCGGACCGAGGCGACGGTGAGCCAACAGGCGAGCAGCAGCACCACGCCGGTCAGGATGAACGGCGCGTCGGTGGGCGGGTGCGACCAGAGCCCGGTGCGCTCCAGGAAGGACATCCCGAAGATGCCGACCACCGAGGAGGTGGTGACCCCGTAGAACAGGTAGGTGCCGACCAGGCCCCAGCCCGCGACGACGCCGGCCCGTGGGCCGAGGGTGGCCCCGACGAAGGCGTACACCGATCCGGCGTGCTGGTAGTACTGGCAGAGCCGGACGAAGACGTACGCCACTAACAGCACGCCGACAGCGGCGATCAGGAAGGTCAGCGGCACCGCCCGGCCGACACTGGGTACCGCGGCCTGCGGGTTGATGTTGACCGCCATGCTCGGCGCCATCAGCGCCGTGGACAGGCCCACGGCTTGCCAAACATTCAGGGTCGGCCGCAGTCCCCGCTCCTGCGGCCGGTCAGTGGCTGTGGTGAGGGTGGAATCGGACATGCCAGGTCCTTCCGCCGTGGTAAACGCCCCGTCGGACGCGCTACGAGTGTCCCGTGCGACTCCCGCACGCGGAAGAGGCCCTCAGACGCCCCCGGGCGGCGCCGGGCGGGCGTAGAGACGGGCGGCGTTGTCCGCGGCCGGCAGCGCGGCGATCCGGTCCGTCTCCGCCGCCGGGCAGCCGGTGGCGCGCAGGTCCGCGGCCCAGGCGCCGACCGCGTCACGGAAGGCGGCGGCGCCCACCGTGTAGAGCTCGGGCAGGCCGTAGGCGTCCGTGGAGAACAGCACCTTGCCGAACGGGGCCAGTTCCAGCGTCTCGGCGAGCACCCTCCGGGCCCCCTGGCCGGTGTAGGAGAGGGTCAGCCCGACGTCGCAGTAGACCTGGGGGAAGGCCTGCGCCAGCCACGCCGCCTCGCGGTGGTACGGCCAGCAGTGCAGCAGCACCAGCGGGACGCCGAACGGCTCGGCGGCGCGGATGAACTCCGTCAGCAGCGAGGGGTTCGCCCGGTGCAGCGTCAGGTCCGGGTCGCCGAAGCCGGTGTGGAGCTGGATCGGCAGGCCGAGGTCGACCGCCGTCCAGAGCAGGTGGCGCAGCAGCACCGGGTGCTCGAGCCGGGTTGCGGGCCCGGCCAGGTACTCCCCCGCGGCCCGCGCCACCTCGGCCGGGCCCGGCCGGGCGGGGTCGATGTCCAGGCCGTGCCGGTAGGCCAGGACGGACTTGACGGCGACGGCGCCGCGCGCCCGAACCGCCCCGGTCAGCGCCGCCAGGACGTCGTCGGCCCAGCGGTCCGCCCCGCTGCCGACGGAGGCCCGTTCGGCCACGTACTCCAGCCGGACCACCTCGCGGACCTCGGCCCCGGCCGCCTCGGCCAGCTCGTCCAGCGAGAGCAGCGCCGCGCCGCCGGTCGCGCCGCCCGCCGTCTCCAGGCCGGTGTCGACGAAGCAGGCGTCGAGTCCGGCAGCACGCAGCAGTCGCCGGGTGGCCTCCGCCGGACCCAACTCCCGTCGCCGGGCCAGGTATTCAGCGGCCGGGACGTACGGGTCCAGGCCGAGGACCGGCGGACACCAGCGGCGGACGGCGAGGCCGAGCGCGCTGTCCCACGGGCTGCTGCCAGGGACCGGCGCCCGGTCGGACTCGGTGAGCAGCGAGGCGAAGCCCGCATCCGTGAGGTCGTCGCGGACCACGCTGTGGCAATGGTGGTCGATCAACCGCATCCGTGACTCCCCCGCCGTTCAGTAGCGCCAGCGGGTGGCGGCGGTGATCTCCTGCGGGCTCTTCCCCGCGAAGAGTTCGACCTCGGCCTGACGCACCGCTCTGATCGCCTCGAACAGCGTCTCACCGAGCCGGTCACGGAGTAGATCTGACTGTGTATAAGCTGATAGGGCGTCAGTAAGGGACTCCGGAAGCCGTGGCGGCGGCGCCGCCGCGAACGCGGGGTCGCCCTCGACCTCCTCGGGCAGAGTCAACCCCTCGTCGATCCCGGCGAGTCCTGCGGCGATGACGCCGCCGATCGCGAGGTAGGGGTTCGCCGCCCCGTCGAAGCACTTGACCTCGACATTGGCGGCCCGGTTCGGGCCCGCGATCAGCCGCAGGGCCGCCTCGCGGTTCTCCAGGCCCCAGCAGTGGTAGGCGCCGGCCCAGTGCGAGGGCACCAGCCGCAGATAGCTGGCCACCCCGGGCGCCCCCAGGACCAGCAGGGCTGGGAGCTCGCGCAGCACACCGGCCAGGAAGGCCTCGCCCTCCCGGCCGAGCCCATGGCGGCCGTCGCCGCCCGCCAGCAGGTTGACCCCGCCGCGCCAGGGACTGAGGTGCAGATGGGCGCCGTTGCCCACGCTGCCGGCCTCGACGGACGGGGCGAAGGAGGCACGCAGCCCGTGCTGGTCCGAGACCCCGCGGACGGTCTGCCGGACCAGGACCGTGCTGTCGGCCGCGCCCACCGGGTCCTCGGCGGCGATGGACACCTCGAACTGCCCGACGGCGTACTCCGGATGGATCTGCTGCACCGTCAACTGCTGTGCCTCCAGGGCCAGGAGGACGTCACGCAGGTAGTCGGAGAGGTCGGTGAGGCGGTGCAGGCCGTAGGCCGGGCCGTCGGTGGGGCTGCTGCCGTCCGGCCGCTGCACCACCCACTCGACCTCGTACGCCGCCCGGAACGTCAGCCCGCCCGCCTCGGCCGCGTCCACCATCCGCCGGGCGAACTGCCGCTGGCAGGCGGGGTGCGGCGTGCCGTCCTGCCGGTAGCGGTCGGCCGGGGCCCAGGCCCAGCCCGGCTGGGCGGCCAGCGGCACGGCGCGCTCCAGGTCGGGGAACAGCCGCAGGTCGCCGCCGGGGCCGCCGAGCAGGCGGCTGGTGGTGGTGGAGTCGTCGACCAGGAACACGTCGAACACCGGCGACATGCCCACACCGTCCTGCACCGCCTCGGCCAGCCGCCGCAGCGGAACGGCCTTGACCCGGCCGATCCCGGCGTTGTCCACCCAGCCCAGCGCGACGGCGACCACACCCTCGGCACCGAGCTCCGCCATGCACTGCCGGGCCTGCGCGACAACCTCCTCGTCCATGCCGCCCATCGTCCCCCGGCAGCGTCGGGAAACGTAAGACCCACCGCCCTTTTCCTGACGGTGTCGGCAGGTCGGCCGGTGCTACGGCGCGGGGGCCCGGCGCAGCACGAACGCGCGGGTGTTCGGGTTGACGCGGACCGGCAGTCGCGTGCCCTGCGCGGAGCGGCCGAACTCGAAGGCGGACACCTCATGGCTGGACTCGAAGGTCTCGAAGCCCGGTCCGGTGACCCGCAGCAGCAGCCGGACCTGGGGGTGGTCGTCGGCGGAGGCCCGGGCCGAGGCCACGGACAGGACCAGGGCGGTCGTATCGACGCCGACGGCCTCCAGTTGCAGCGTGGCCGCCCGCTCGTCGCGGGCGTTGACGATCGTGGAGAACCCGGTCCAGGCGACGATCAGCAGGACCAGGGCCAGCCCGACGGCCACCCACACCCACCCGCCCCGGGTCCCGCCCGCACCGGTCACCGCGCGCACCACGCAGAACCCGGCGCCGACCACCCCGGCCAGTGTCAGCACCGCGCCGACGGTGCAGGCGATCGCGGTGATCACCGGCCCCTTGGGCTCCATCAGCACAGGCTCCGGGGTTTCGACCACGATCGCAGGCATGCCGGCACCCTAACCGGACGCCGGAGGCAGGGATACGGCACCGAGCGGTCGCCCTACGCCCCCGTACCCACCCCCGCCGCCACCTCGGCCTCTGACGCCGCGTCGGCCCGCACCGCCGGGCGGCGTACCGCCCCGGCGATGGTGCGGCCGATCAGCGGGGTGCCGACCAGCGTGGGCAGGATCCAGGCGAGCACGGAGCCGAAGCCCAGGTTGACGACCAGGAAGGCGGTGACGAAGGAGACGTACGAGCCGCACATCAGCCCGATGTGCCAGGCCAACCAGCCGTCGAAGCCCCGCCGCCGTACCCACCAACCGCCCAGCGCGGCGCCCCAGGTGGCAGTGCCGATGACGCCCAGCCACCACAGCGCGGGCTTGTACGCCACCAGCCCGAAGGCGCTGAGGCACAGCGCGGCGGTGGCCCCCTGATAGGCCCGGCCGACCCGGGGATGCAGCCCCGGGCCCTTGCGCGCGAGCATCGCCACCGGACCCAGCAGCAGTCCCGAGCTGCCGGCGACGACATGGACGACGAGTACCCAGGTGTGCATGGTCGGCCCCTCCCCCTGATATGCCACAGTGGACCGTCGGTTGCGGATGGCACCGTCCACTGTGGACTATCAGGCCATCGTCCACTGTGGACTGTCAAGGGGAACAAGCCATGCCCGTCGAGCTCAATCCGACCGCGGCCTCACTGCTCGGCTTCCTGCACGCCGGGCCGGCCAGCGGTTATGAACTGATGGGCACGGCCGAGGTGTTCATCGGCGACTTCTGGAGCCTGACCCGCAGTCAGGTCTACCGGGAGCTCGCCGCCCTCGCCGAACGCGGCCTGGTGGACGTCGGCGCCACGGGTGCGCGTTCCCGTCGCCCCTACCGGCTCACCGAAGCCGGCCGCGAGGCCTTCGCGGCCTGGCTCGCCGAACCGCCCGGCACCGAGCAGATCCGCTACCCGCTCCTGCTGACCCTGGCCTTCGGCGAGCACCTCGACACCGAACGCCTGCTCAGCTACGTGGCAGCGCACCGCGAGGAGCACCGACGCCGCCTCGCCGAGTACCAGGCCACCGCCGCAACCCCCGGCCTGGACCGCTACCAGCGCGCCACCCTCACCTTCGGCACCCACTACGAACGCGCCGTCCTCGCCTGGATGGACGAACTCCCCGACCTGCTGTCGCCGGAGGCCGCCGGCCCCTGACCCGCCCGCGGGTCGGGCGCAGCCTGGTGACGGCTGCTCAGCCGTGGGTCAGGTTCTGGAGGCCGACCACGCGGAGGAGTTCCAGGCGCTCGTGGGACTCGCTGCCGGGGCGCGCGGTGTGGACGACCAGGCGCTGGTCGTGCTCGGGGCTCAGCAGGACCTCGCAGTCCAGTTCCAGCAGGCCGACGACCGGGTGGCAGAAGCGCTTGGTGGCGGCGCGGCGTACGGCGACCTCGTGGGTGTCCCACAGCGTCGAGAACTCCTCGCTGCGGGCCCGGAGCCGCCGTACCAGCCCGGCCAGCCGGGCGTCGTCGGGGTGGCGGGCGGCGGCGGCGCGCAGGTCCGCCACCGCCACCCGGGCGGCGTGCTCGCGGTCCTCGGCCGGGAAGAGTTCCCGCGCGGCGGGGTCGGTGAAGTAGCGCCAGACGATGTTGTGCTCCGCCTCGGGACGGGCGGACGCGTCCCCGTGCAGCGCCTTGGCCATCGGGTTCTGGGCGAGGATGTCGCCGCTGTCGCTGACCACCTGGGCGGGGGTGTCGGTCAGCCGGTCGAGGACCAGCAGCAGGCCGGGGCGGACGTGCGTGGTGGTCGGCCGGTTGCGCGGCGGTTCCTCCCCGGCCAGGTGGAACAGGTGGTCCCGTTCGTCGCCGGTCAGCCGCAGCGCGCGGGCGACGGCGGCGAGCATCTGGCGGGACGGGCGGGAGCCCCTGGCCTGCTCCAGCCGGGTGTAGTGGTCGGTGGACATGCCTGCCAGCTGCGCCACCTCCTCGCGCCGCAGCCCCGGCGTGCGGCGCCGCGCGCCCTGCGACAGCCCCACGTCGGCGGGGGCGAGCCGGGCGCGGCAGTGGCGCAGGAAGTCGGCCATCTCGGTTCTGTCCACCCCTCCACCATGCCCCGGACGCCGCCGCCCAGCCAGGGACAGCCCGTTCCAGGACCAGGACGTCTCTCCCGCCCCGGCCCGCACCGCCGCAGGCTGGAGGCAGCAGCGAAGAAACCCGGAAGCAGAAGAGACCCGGAAGCAGGTGTCCCATGCAGTACCGCACCCTCGGCAGGACCGGCATCAAGGTCAGCCCCTATGCGCTCGGCGCACTGATGTTCGCCACCTCCGTCGGCAATCCCGATCCCGACGACTCGGCCCGCATCATCCACCGGGCGCTGGACGCGGGCATCAACCTGATCGACACCGCCGACGCCTACGGGGACTCCGAGGAGGTCGTCGGCAGGGCGCTCAAGGGGCGGCGGGACGATGTCGTCCTCGCCACCAAGGTGGGCCGCCCGACGGGCGAGGACCCGAATCAGCAGGGCGGCTCGCGGCGCTGGATCGTGACCGCGGTCGAGAACTCGCTGCGCCGGCTGCAGACCGACCACATCGACCTCTACCAGGTCCACCGGCCGGACCCCGGCACGGACATCGAGGAGACCCTCTCCGCGCTCTCCGACCTGGTCCGCAGCGGAAAGGTCCGGGCGATCGGGACGTCCTCGCTGCCGGCCTCCGACATCGTCGAGGCCCAGTGGGTCTCCGAGCGGCGCGGTCTGGAGCGGTTCCGCACCGAGCAGCCGCCGTACTCGCTGCTCAGCCGGGGCATCGAACGCGAGGTGCTGCCGGTCGCCCAGCGCCACGGGCTGGGCACGCTGGTCTGGGGCCCGCTCGGGCAGGGGCTGCTGACCGGACGGGTCCGCAAGGGCCGGCCGAACGAACTGAGCCGCGCGGGCTTCTTCCAGCACCTCAACGACGAGCGCCGGCTCGACGCCGTCGAGCAGTTCATCACGCTCGCCGGGGAGGCCGCCCTGCCGCTGACACACCTCGCCCTGGCGTTCACCATCGCCCACCCCGGCGTGACCAGCGCGATCGTCGGGGCACGGACCATGAGCCAACTGGACGACCTGCTGGCCGGTCTCGACGTGACGCTCTCCGACGACCTGCTCGACCGGATCGACGCGATCGTCCCGCCGGGCAGCGACGTCGGCACGCTGGACCAGGCGTACCTGCCGCCGGCCCTCCAGCAGCCGGGCCTCCGCCGCCGACCGGTCAGTGAACGCGCCGCCGCCTAACCGCCCCGGTACCGGGCACCAACGCTCCCGTAGGATCCACGACTATGGTTGACCTCTACCCACCGACCGGCCCCTACGACAGTGGATTCCTCGATACCGGCGACGGCAACCGCGTCTACTACGAACAGCTCGGCAACCCCGAAGGCAAACCTGCCCTGAACGTCCACGGCGGCCCGGGGTCGGGTGCCACGGAACGGCCGACCAGGGCCTGGGATCCCGAGCGCTACCGGGTCATCCGCTTCGACCAGCGCAACTGCGGGCGCAGCACCCCGCACGCCAGCGATCCGGCCGCGGACATGAGCCTGAACACCACGCAGCACCTGATCGACGACATGGAGCAGTTGCGCGAGCACCTGGGCATCGAGCGCTGGCTGCTGAACGGCGCCTCCTGGGGCTCGACGCTGGTCCTGGCCTATGCGCAGCAGCACCCCGAGCGGGTCACCGAGATGGTCATCCCGGCCGTGACCACGACCCGCCGCGCCGAGACCGAGTGGCTCTACCGGGGTGCCGGGCGGTTCTACCCCGAGGCGTGGGACCGGTTCCGCGACGGCGTCCCCGCGGACGAACGCGACGGCGACCTGCTCGCGGCGTATGCGCGGCTGATGGAGAACCCCGACCGGGCGGTCCGGGAGAAGGCCGCCGCCGACTGGCTCGCCTGGGAGGACGCGGTCGTCTCGGACGAGCCCAACGGCGTGCCGGGCATGTACAGCGACCGCGAGGTCGACGCACAGATCGCGTTCGTCCGGATCTGCGCCCACTACTTCAGCAACGGCGCGTGGCTGGAGGAGGACCAGATCCTGCGCAACGCCCACACCCTGGCCGGGATCCCGACGGTGCTGGTGCACGGCCGGCACGACATGGGCAGCCCGGTGCAGACGGCGTGGGAGCTGGCGAAGGGCTGGCCGGACGTGCGGCTGCACATCATCGAGGACTCCGGGCACGCCGGCAGCGACGCGATGGGGCAGGCGGTCCGGGACGCCATCGAGGAGTTCAAGGACCGGTGACCCTCAGCGCGCACCGCCAGGGGCCTTCCCCGGCCCCGGCCCCGGCCTCAACCCGGGCCGGGGCCGCCGTCCGCGTCGCGCGCCGCACGCTGCTGGAGTCGCTGTACCTGCTCACCGCGCCGCTCACCGCCCTGCTCGGCCTGCTCCTGGTGGCCGGCGGCCTGTGCCTGGGAACGGCCGCGTCGCTGCTGCCGGCCGGGTCGTCCGTCGCGGCCAGGGCTCTCGCGCTGGCGCGGTGGCCCGGTGACCTGGAGTGGTGGCGGATCGGCACGGTACGGCCCCGGCCCGGCGGGACGCAGGGCCCGGGCCAGCGGCCGAGGTCCAAGGAGACGGCCGACGCGGCCGACCCGGGGCTGTGGCTGGACCTGGCGCACGCGGTTGTGGTGCTCCCCGTCGTGCTGGTCACCTCGCTGCTGACGGGGCTGTGGTGGTTCATCGCGGTCGGCACCGCCACCTACCCGCTGCGCAACAGCCGGATCCCGCCCGGGGCGCTGCGGCCGATGACCCTGCACGTGGGCAGCGGCCAGTCCCAGGTCGCCCTGAGCCTGGGGCTGACCTCGCCGCCCGGGCGGCTCGCCTTCGCGCTCACCGTCGCCGTGCTGCTGCTGGCCACCCTGCCGCTGGTGACCCGGGTGTGCGTGGCTGCCCAGGCCGGTCTCGGGCAGGTGCTGCTGTCCAACATGTCCGCGTTGCACCGCAGGATCAGCGGGCTTGAACAGGAGCGCGACACCGCCCGGGCGCAGGCCGTCGCGGCGGTGACGGCCGAGGCCGCCGCGCTGCGCCGGCTCGAACGCGATCTGCACGACGGGCCGCAACAGCAGTTGGTCCGGCTGGCGATGGAACTGGGCCGCGCCCAGCACCACTTCGACACCAGGCCGGAACTCGTCCGGGCCGCCCTCGCCGAGGCGGTGGTCCGGACCCAGGAGGCGCTGGACGAGCTCCGGGCCCTGTCCCGGGGCATCGCCCCGCCGCTGCTGGCCGACCGGGGACTGCGCGAGGCGCTCGCCGCCCTGGCCGCGCGCTGCGTCGTCCCCGCCGCCCTCGACGCCGACCCCCTCGGCGGCCGGCTGGACCCGGCGGTCGAGACCGCCGGGTACTTCGTGGTGGCCGAGGCGCTGACGAACGTGGCCAAGCACAGCCACGCCCGCCGCTGCACGGTCGGCCTGCGCCACGCCGGGGGAACCCTGCGGGTCTGGGTGACCGACGACGGGGTGGGCGGCGCGTCCCTGGCCAAGGGGCACGGGCTGCAGGGCCTGGCCGACCGGGTGCGGGCGGTGGGCGGCCTGCTGCGGGTCGACAGTCCCGAGGACGGCCCGACCACCGTCACCGCGGAGCTGCCATGTCGCTGACCTCGGACGGATCGGCCCCCCGCGCAGCCTCCGCGCCCGCGCCCCGGGAGCCGCTGCGGATCGTCGTCGCCGACGACTCGGTGCTGCTGCGCGAGGGACTGGTGCGACTGCTCAGCGAGGACGGCCACCAGGTGCTGGCGGCGGTCGGTGACGGCCCCGCCCTGGTCGAGGCGGTGCTCGCGCACCGCCCTGACGTGTCGGTGGTCGATGTCCGGATGCCGCCCACGCACACCGACGAGGGCCTGCGGGCGGCGATCACCGCCCGCGGCCGACTGCCCGGCGCCCCGGTGCTGGTGCTGAGCCAGTACGTGGAGGTCTCCTATGCCGCCGACCTGCTCGCGGACGGCTCCGGCGCGGTCGGCTACCTGCTGAAGGACCGGGTCGCCAGGGTCGAGGAGTTCCTGGACGCCCTGGGCCGGGTCGCCCGCGGCGCGACGGTGCTGGACCCGCAGGTCGTCGCCCAGTTGCTGGCCGGACAGCGCCGTGACGATCCGCTGGACGCGCTGACCGCGCGGGAACGGCAGTTGCTGGGGCTGATGGCCGAGGGCCACTCCAACGCGGCCATCGCCCGGCGGCTGGTGCTCTCCAACAGCGCGGTGGAGAAGCACATCGGCAATGTCTTCGCCAAGCTCGGCCTACCGCCGGACGAATCCCAGCACCGCCGGGTGCTCGCCGTCCTCGCCTACCTCAACGGCTGACGGACCCTCATCCGACGGCCCCTCACCAGCCGCCCTGGAAGAAGGCCAGCAGCGCCGGCGCGGGATCGGCCGTGGTGCCGATGTTCGCCACGGCGACCACCACGGCGCCCAACGCAAGCAGGGCCGCGAGCAGGCCGAAGGAGCGGAACAGGCGTCTGGCCCGCCGGTCCGACGCCTCCGTTCGGGCGAACCTCCGCCACGACAGCACGCTCCACCCGGCCAGCGCGACCGCCACGAGCGGGGCGGCCACGGCTATCACCGCGTGGTAGCGGCCGAAGTCGCCGACCATCACCTCGACCGCGGCCGGGGCCTGGCCACCGCCGTGCGGGTAGTCGGCCAGGCGCTGCCTGACCTGGTCGAGCGTGTCGGCGAGTGCCCCGTGGGACGTGTGCATCGGCAGCATCGACAGCAGGGAGGAGAAGGGCGCTATCGCCCCCTGGACATTGGCCATGACCGCCGCCAGGGAGACCAGCGCCAGCGCCAGGACGACGACCCCGGCGGACGCGAGAGCCGCCCTGCGTCCGGCCCCGAGGGTCTGTCCGGCTCGCAGGAACGCCTGCCAGAGCCGGACGCCGAGCGCGATCAGCGCGGCCAGCAGCAGCGCGGCGGCCACCGCCTTGACCTCGTGGAAGTGGCGCCAGTAGCCGACCATCCGGCCCAGGTCCGGCGTGAAGTCCCGGCCGCCGGAGTTCCAGTAGCCGACGAACGACTCGGAGAGGCGGTCGATGAGGTGGTGCTGATCGCCGAAACCGCCGCCCGACAGGTTCGCCGCCAGCGGGCCGGGGACGAGGACGAAGGCGGCGACGAGGGCCGCGGCGAGGGCTGCGAGCAGCGCGGACGCGGTAGTGGATCGTGAGCTTGTTCCCATGCGGACGACCCTGTCGCACCGCTGCCCGCCCGGTCACTGCGGTCCGCCATCCAGCTGGGGTGTGGCCTGCCACACCCCCCGGCGGTTAGCGATGTTATGAACAGCAGGTTAGCGTTGAGCCATGTCCAGAGATCGATCCTCCGCGGCGGACAGTCGCGAACGCATCATCGCCGCCGCCCTGGCGCTCCTCAACGAGCAGGGCCGCGAGGCGGTCTCCACCCGGGCGGTCGGCGCCGCGGCCCATGTGCAGGCCCCGACGATCTACCGCCTGTTCGGGGACAAGCAGGGCCTGCTGGACGCCGTGGCCGCGCAGGGCTTCGCCGCGCACATCCCGGACAAGCTCGCCCTGGAGTCCGACGGCGACCCGGTGGACTACCTGCGCGCCGGCTGGGAGATGAACATCTCCTTCGCCCTGGACAACCCCGCCCTCTACTCCCTGATCTACGGCGAGCCGCGCCCCGGGGTGCAGGTCGAGGCGGCCGAGATCGCCGCCAGGATCCTGGCCGACGCCGTCCAGCAGATCGCCGCTGCCGGCCGTCTGCGCGTCGACCAGGAGCTGGCCGTCCAACTGGTGCACGCCGGCGGGCGCGGCGTTGCACTGGAACTGCTCTCCCGCACACCGGAGCAGCGCCACCCCGCGCTGATCTCCGCCGGACGGGAAGCGGTGATCGCGGCGATCACCACCGACGCCCCGCTCGGACCGGGCGAGGCCGGCCCGGTCACCGCCGCGGTCGCACTGGGCGCGGTGCTGTCCCGGGCCACGGTGCTGACCGTGAACGAACGCGCCCTGCTGCAGGAGTGGCTGGACCGCATCACCCGTCCGGACCCGACCGGGTCAGGCGTGCCGGCGCCCGGTGGCCATCCGGTAGATCACCAGGACCACGATCGCGCCGACGACCGAGGTCACCCACGTCGAGAGGTCGAAGAACCCGTCCATCGGGTGGATGTGGAAGAGCGCCGAGGCCAGGAAGCCGCCGAGTAGCGCGCCGACGATGCCCAGCAGGGTCGTGACGATCAGGCCGCCCGGGTCCCGGCCCGGCATGAGCGCCTTGGCGATGAGACCGGCCAGCAGGCCGAGGACGATCCACGCGATGATTCCCACAACAGGCTCCTCTGTTCAGTGCGCGACCCGCTGTCGGATATCGCGTCGAGCCGCTCCTGCCCCCGGCCCGGCATCAAAAACAGAACACATTGGCGAATCAGGGAAGCCCTCAGGAAAGCCGTAGTCCCCTGATGATGAGCGCGAGGCCGGAGGCGAAGGCCTGGTCCCGCGAGGCGGGCCGATTCGCCTGCCACTCCCACAGATTGGGGTGCAGGGTCGGCTCGAACCGCACCGGCGGCGCCACCGCGGCCGGGGACACGGCCTGCTCCTGGAGCACAAAGCCGGTGACATAGCTGGTGACGGTGTCACCGAAGTACGCCGCCTCGGTCAGGGTGAGCCCGGCGGCGCGCATCAGGGCCAGGCCCTGTTCGGCGACCTCGACGGCGGCGCCGCTCAGCGCCAGGTGGCCGACCACCACCCGGGCGCCGTCGCGGTGGGCGAGCAGGGCCCGGCGCAGCCGGTGGGCGAAGGCGCCGGTCTGTTCGGCCCAGTCGCCATTCACATCCTCCCAGCCCGGTTCGGGGACGAACACCTCCCGCAGGATCTCGTCCGCGATTGCGCTCAGCAGTTCGCTCTTGCTCCGTACGTGCCAGTACAGCGCGCCGGGCTGCACGCCCAGACGGGTCGTCAGCGCCCTGGTGGTGAGCCGGTCCAGGCCCACCTCGTCGAGCAGCCCGACGGCGGCCCGGACGACGTCCTCGCGGTGCAGTGCCATAACACTTGAGCTTAGCTCAAGAAATCGGGCTATCATCGACCTGAGCAACGCTCAAGTCGATGGCTTGGAACCGGTGGGGAGAACGGCATGGGGCAGTACGCGACGGTCAACGGCCTGCGGACCTACTACGAGACCCTCGGCGAAGGCGACCCGCTGGTCCTGCTGCACGGCGGCGGGGTGACCGCGGACAGCTGGTACGCCCAACTGCCCTTCCTGGCACAGTACTTCACGGTCTACGCGCCGGAACGGCGCGGACACGGGCGGACGCCCGACGTCGAGGGGCCGGTGACCACGGACCTCATGGCCGACGACACCGCGGCGTTCCTGGAGACACTGGGCACCGGCCCGGCGCACCTGGTCGGCTGGAGCGCCGGCGGCACGGTCGCCCTGCGGCTCGCGCTGCGCCGCCCCGACCTGGTCCGCACGCTGACGCTGATCAGCACCGCCCTGAGCCGGGACGCCTCCACCCCGGCCGACCTGGCCCTGGTGCACGGCCCTGACACCGAGGCCCTGGCGGCGCTGTTCCGACCGCAGTACGAGCCGCTCTCGCCGGACGGCCCCGGTCACTTCCCGGTGGTCTTCGCCAAGTGGCTGCGGATGTGGCGCGAGGAGCCCGACGTCGAACTCTCCGCCCTCGCAGGGCTGTTGATGCCGGTGCTGGTGATGCAGGGTGACCACGACGGCCTCCGGGTCGAGTACAGCGCCGCCGCTGTCGCCGCCCTGCCGGACGCCCGGCTCGCGGTCGTGCCCGGCACCACCCATGCGCTTCCGCTGGAGAAGCCGGCCCTGGTGAACCAGCTCCTGCTGGACTTCCTCGCGCCCGCCGGATAGCCGGGAGATGTCGGCGCCGTAACCGGGAACGGGGGGCGCGGCATGGATTCAGGACTGCCTGGCTGATTACAACTACCGCTTATTTCACGGTAATTGAGTCTCTGTTAAACCTTTACCGGATCTCCGTGACTCCCTTTCTGATGCTATTCACTGGTCCTGCGGTCACCCAGGACATCAGAAGGGGCTTCCCCCATGCTCGAACCTGCCAGTGCGCCACCGCCCGATTTCACCGTGCTCATACCGACCTACAACGAGCAGGAGAACGTCGCGGAGCTGCTGCGGCGGCTGGTGGCAGCCCTGTCGCCGAGACACGACGGCGGCCCGGTGCCACGGCTGCTGTTCGTCGACGACAGCACGGACCTCACCCCGGTCCTGCTGCGCGAGGCGGCGGCGGACTGCCCGCTGCCGATCACCGTGCTGCACCGGGAGACGCCCGAGGGCGGCCTCGGCGGAGCGGTGGTGGCGGGGCTGCGGGAGGCCACCGGCGCCTGGGCGGTGGTGATGGACGCCGACCTCCAGCACCCGCCCGCGCTGGTCCCCGAGCTGGTCGCCGCGGGCCGGAGCGGGCAGGCCGACCTGGTCGTGGCGAGCCGCTACGCCCAGGGCGGCAGCCGGCAGGGCCTGTCCGGGGCGTACCGGCTGGTGGTGTCGGGGGCCTCGACGTTGCTCGCCAAGCTGCTCTTCCCGCGTGAGCTGCACCGGATCAGCGACCCGATGAGCGGCTTCTTCGCGGTGCGGCTGGCGGCGGTGGAGCCGATGGCGCTGCGTCCGCTGGGCTACAAGATCCTGATGGAGCTGGCGGTCCGCTCCCGGCCGCGCCGGGTGGCCGAGGTGCCGTACCGCTTCGGCGAGCGCTTCGCCGGCGAGTCGAAGTCCACGGTCAGGGAGGGACTGCGGTTCCTGCGGCACCTGGCGATGCTCAGGCTCTCCACGCCGGGCGGCAGGGCCATCGCCTTCGCCCTGGTCGGGCTGTCCGGGGTGCTGCCCAACCTGGGCCTGCTGCGGCTGCTGACCAGCGGCGCGGGCATGCACTACCTCCCGGCGGAGGTGCTGGCCAACCAGGGCGCGCTGCTGTGGAACTTCGCGCTGCTGGAGCTCACCGTGTTCCGCGACCGCCGCACCCGGCACTGGGCCAGCCGGGCCGGCCGGTTCTGGCTGCTCGGCAACGCCGACCTGCTGCTGCGGGTGCCGCTGCTGGCGCTGCTGGTCGGCGGGCTGGGGATGGGGGTGCTGTGGGCCACCGCGCTGTCCCTGGTGGTCTCCTTCGCCGTCCGCTTCCTGATCGCGGAACGCTCCATCTACCTCCCGCAGCGCGTTCCGACTCCGACGAGCGCCACCACGTAGGCACTCAGCCACCACCGCGCCAGGGCACCACCCGCACCACTCAACCGCTGTCCGGGGGGACGACGATGCCGCACGCGACCGCGCACGGCCGGATCGGAGCAACAGCGGGCGCCCTGGCGCTGACGCTGCTGGCGCTGTTCGGCATCGTCACCAGTACCGCGCACGCCGAAGTCGGCACCGTGTCCGTCGACAACCTCCGCACCGGTTGGGACTCCGACGAACCCGGCCTCAGCCCGGCCTCGGTCCAGGCCTCCGACTTCGGACGGCTCTTCGCCACCCAGCTGGACGGCCAGATCTACGCCCAGCCGCTCAGCGTCGGCGGCGTCCTGATCGTCGCCACCGAGAACGACAAGGTCTACGGCCTGGACGCGGCGACCGGCGCGATCCGCTGGACCCGCGACGTCGGCCCGTCCTGGCCCGCCTCGGCCATCGGCTGCGGCGACCTGGTCCCGAACATCGGCGTCACCTCGACCCCCGTCTACGACCCGGCCACCGACGCCGTCTACTTCACCAGCAAGGTCGACGACGGCCCGGACCAGCTGCACCCGCACTACTACCTGCATGCCGTGGACCCCGCCGACGGCGCCGAGCGGGCCGGCTTCCCGGTGACCATCACCGGCTCCCCCGAGGCCGACCCCAGCCTGCCCTTCGACGCCGCGCACCAGCTGCAGCGGCCGGGGCTGCTGCTCCTGGACGGCGTGGTCTACCTGGGCTTCGGCGCGCACTGCGACTTCGGCCCCTACCGCGGCTATGTGGTGGGGGTGAGCACCAGCACCGCCCGGATCACCTCCATGTGGGCCACCGAGATGGGAGCCAGCAACGACGGCGGCGGCATCTGGGCGGCCGGTGGCGGGCTGGTCTCGGACGGTCCGGGACGGATCTTCCTGGCCACCGGAAACGGCATCAACCCGCCCACCGGACCCGGCAGTTCACCGCCCGGTACGCTCTCCGAATCGGTGGTGCGGCTGCAGGTCGGCCCGGACGGCGACCTCGCCGCGGCGGACTTCTTCAGCCCCTCCGACGCCCCGACCCTGGACCTCAACGACACCGACCTGGGCTCCGGCGGCGGCATGGGCCTGCCGGACGGCTTCGGCACGGCCGCGCACCCGCACCTGCTGGTGCAGCAGGGCAAGGACGGCCGGGTGTTCCTGCTCGACCGCGACCAGCTCGGCGGCCGTTCCCAGGGCCCCGGCGGCAGCGACGCCGTGGTCGGCAGCACCGGGCCGTTCCAGGGGCAGTGGGGCCACCCGGCCTTCTGGGGCGGCGACGGCGGTTATGTCTACCTGGTCGACAACGGCAGCCCGCTGCGCGCCCTGAAGTACGGGGTCACCGGCGACGGCCGACCGGCGCTGACCGCCACCGGCACCAGCAAGGACAGCTTCCCGTACACCAGCGGCTCGCCCGTGGTCACCTCCACCGGCACCGCCTCCGGCAGCGCCCTGGTCTGGGTGGTCCAGTCCGGCGGACCCACCGGGGAGGACTCCACCCTGCGCGCGTACCGCCCGGTGCCGGACGCCGACGGGACGCTGGACCTGGTCTGGTCCGCCCCGATCGGCACCGCGTCCAAGTTCTCGGTGCCCGCGACCGACGGCGGCCGGCTCTACCTGGGCAACCGGGACGGGCTGCTGATGGCCTTCGGCCGCCCGGCGGCCACCGCCGTGAACGGTTCCCCGGTGGACTTCGGCGGCGTCGCCGTCGGCGCGACCGGCCGTGCCACCGCGACCCTGACCGCCACCCGGACGGTGACGCTGACCGGGCTGACCGCCTCCGCGCCGTTCGGGGTGACCCCGCCCGCGCTGCCGCTCCAGCTGACGGCCGGTCAGCAGCTGACCGTCCCGGTGACGTTCAGCCCGACCTCGGCCGGGAGCAGCAACGGCGTGCTGCAGGCCGTCACCGACGCCGGATCGCTCGGGCTGGGCCTGACCGGCACCGGCACCCGGGCCGGTCTGCTGGCCGCCCCCGCCCAGCTCGCCTTCGAGGACGAGCCGACCGGCAGCAATGAGACCCTCAACGTCCAGATCAGCAACACCGGGACGGCACCCGAGACGATCACCTCGGCGCAGGCCCCGGCCGCTCCGTTCAGCACCGCCGGACTGCCCGCCGTGGGCAGCACCGTGGCCCCCGGAGCCTCACTGGTGGTCTCGGTCAGCTACGCCCCGACCGCGGCCCGCGCCGACAGCTCCGCGCTGGTCCTGGGCAGTACCTCGGGCACGCTCACCGTGCCGGTCAGCGGCCAGGGTGTGGCCGGGCAGGGGCAGTTGGTGTTCAACCCGCCGACGCTGTCCTTCGGCAGCCTCGCGGTCGGCGGCAGCAGGACCGCCGGCTTCGACCTCACCAACACCGGCAACCTGCCGGTGACGATCAGCAAGGCCAAGGCCCCCGACAGCGACTTCAGCAGCACCGACCCGCTGGCCGAGGGGCTGGTGATCGGGCCCGGGCAGGTGGTGCACCAGACCGTGACCTTCACGCCCACCGCGCCCGGCGCCCAGACCGCGACCTACGAGGTCACCGGGGACGCCGGGCAGGGCGCCATGCTGGAGCAGCTCACCGGCGCCGGCACCGGTACGCTGCCGGCCCCGGCTCCCGCCGCCGGGCCGGGAAAGCCCGGCTGGACCGCCAACGGCAGCGCGGTGCTGCCCGGCGACGGCAGCGTCTCGCTCACCCCGGCGACCACGCTGAGCGCCGGCTCCTCCTTCTACGACCGGCCGGTCCCCAGCGCCGGGCTCACCGCCGCCTTCACCGCCGCCCTCGGCCCCGGCACCGGAGCCGACGGCGAGGGGCTGATGCTGCTCGACGCCTCCCGGAGCACCCCGGCCGGGCTGGGCGTCGCGGGCGGCGGTCTCGGCTCCTCCGGGCTGCCGGGCATCTCGGTGGACCTGGTGACCTCCTGGAACACCCAGGTGGGCTCGGGCAACTTCGTCGGAGTGAGCGCCGGCGGCACCGGCGACAACCTCAGCTACCTCGCCACCGCCCCGGTCCCGACCAACTTGCGCAGCGGCACCCACCGGGTGGTGGCCACCGTCAGCGGCACCCGTCTGACGGTGAGTGTGGACGGGACGCAACTGCTGGACACCACCCCGCCGCTGCCCGCCTCGGTGTTCCCGGGCTTCACCGCCGCCACCGGGGCCGGGGCCGACGCCCACCGGGTCAGCGACATCAGCATCAGCACCGGACCGCCGGCGGCCGTCGGCACCACCGTCCCCGGCCCGACCGACCCGAGCTGGACCCGCAACGGCCAGGCCGCGCTGGACGGCGACACCCTCGCCCTCACCACCGCGGCCTCCGGCTACGGGGCCGGGTCCTCGTTCTACCCCACCCCGGTGCCCAGCGCCGGACTGCATGCCTCGTTCACGGTCCGGCTCGGCGGCGGCACCGGCGGCGACGGGCTGGCGCTGGTCCTGCTCGACCCGGCCCGGGCCGACGCCACCGCCCTGGGCCAGCCCGGCAGCGGCCTCGGCTTCGTCGGGCTGCCGGGCACCGCCGTCGCGCTGACCACCTCCTGGAACGGCGCGGTGGGCTCCGGCAACTTCCTCGGTTTCACCACGTCCGCCCCCGGCGCAAGCGGCGACCCGGTGTTCCTGGCCACCGCCGTGGCGCCGACCCCGCTGCGCACCGGGACCCACCTGCTCACCGTCGACTGCACCGGCGGCCATCTGCTCGCGGCCCTGGACGGCACCCCGCTGCTGGACCGTGCCGTGGCCCTCCCGCCGACCGTGCTGCTCGGCTTCACCGGGGCCAACGGCGGCAGCAACGACGACCACCTGATCAGCGCGGTGTCCCTCACCGCCGGACCGCAGCAGTCCACCGTCAGCCACTCCGGAGGCAACTGATGAGCACTCAGCTCAGCACGGCCGAGACCGGCAGTTTCAGCACGGCCGAGACCGGCAGCTTCACCACCGCGACCCCGCCGCGCCCCTACCGGGAGCCGGGCCGGCGCACGGTGTGGGCCAGCCGGGTGGTCATCGCCCTGGCCGCCGCCGCCATCGCCTGGTTCCAGCCCGGCCCGCTGCTGGCCCTGGCCACCCTGCTGCTCGGGGTGGGCTTCGCCTGGGTCGGCGGCTGGCACGGCCGCGAACTGCGGCTGATCGCCCTGGCCCTGGGCGTCTATGTGAGCGCGGTGGACTACCTGTCCTGGCGGCTCTCGGTGCTCTCCTGGGCCGGCTGGTGGATCGGCGTCCCGCTGTTCCTGGCCGAACTGCACGCCGCCGTGCACACCGTGGGCCTGCACGCCACCGTCTGGCCGCACCGGCCGCGCCGCGCCCGGCAGGACCTGGACCCCTCCCGGCTGCCGGTGTTCGTCTTCGTGCCGACCGTGGACGAGGGCACCGCGGTGGTCGAGGCCACCCTGCACGGGGTGCTGGCCGCCCGCCGCCGCTATCTGGCCGAGTTCCCGCACGCCGCGATCACCGTCCTGGTCTGCAACGACGGCGGTGTCGCCGGGGCGGACTGCAGCGACGCGGTCGAGCAGCTCTGCGCCCGGCTCGACGTCCGCTGCGTCACCAGGACGGTCGGCGGCGGGGCCAAGGCCGGGAACATCGAGCACGCCCGGCAACTGGTCGGCGGCAGCGGCGACGCGCTGCTGGTGGTGTTCGACGCGGACCAGGTCCCCCGCGAGGACTTCTTCCTGCACAGCCTGGCGCCGATGGCCGACGCCACCGTCGGCTGGGTGCAGTCGGGGCAGTTCTACGGCAACCGGCACAACCCGGTGGCCCGTTGGGCCGACGACCAGCAGTCGCTGTTCTACCGGCTGCTCTGCCCCGGCAAGGCGCTGCACGACTCCGCGTTCATCTGCGGCACCAATGTGGTGCTGCGGGCGGCGGCGCTGGACGAGATCGGCGGGCTGCCGACCGACTCGGTGACCGAGGACTTCGCCGCCTCGATCCGGCTCGCGCCGCGCTGGCACAGCGTCTACCTGCCGGAGGTGCTGGCGGTCGGACTCGGCCCGGTCGACCTGCCCTCCTACCTCAAGCAGCAGGAGCGCTGGGCCCGGGGCACCCTCTCGGTGCTCCGCTCGCACTGGCGCGACCTGCTGCTGCCCCGGCGCGGCGGCCTGCGGGCGCAGCAGCGGTTCCAGTACGGGCTGGCAGTGACCCACTACCTGGCCGGGGTCCGCGACCTGGTGTTCCTGGTCGCGCCGGTGCTCTACCTGGCGACCGGCGCGACCGGGGTGCGCGGCGCGACCCTGGGCTCGTTCCTGGCCCACTTCGTGCCGTACTACCTGCTGGCCACCCTGGCCTTCGCGCACGCCGCCTGGCGGACCACCAGCTGGCGCAGCGTGGTGGTCGGCTTCGGCTCCTTCCCCGCGCTGATCCGGGCCGCCTGGATGACCCTGGTCGGCACCCGGGGCCTGTTCACCATCACCCCCAAGCAGCGCACCGCCGCCTCGCCCTGGCGCACCGCCCGCTGGCACCTGGCCGCCCTCGCCGCCTGCCTGGGCTCGCTGGGCCTGGCGGTGGCGCTGCGCCACTCCCCCGCGTACTACCTGGCGGCGTTCTGGCTGGTCTACCTGTGCGTGATGATCGGCTCGCACCTGTGGCTGGTGCTGCAGGACGCCCGCGCGGCCCGTACCGCCGCACGCTCCCCGGCCGCGGCGGAGGAACCCCCGCTGGTGGTGCGCGGTGAGGGACCGTCAGCGCCGCGCCGCCCCCGGCCGTCCGGACGGCGGCGGCTGCCCCGCCGCCGGGCCGCCTGGATCGGGCTGGGCGTGACCGCCCTGGTCGGCGCGGCCGTGCTCGGCACGCTCAGCACCGCGGGGGCGGCGTCCACCGGCGGCGGCCCCGCGCCGCTGGCCCGGCCCGCGCATCCGCGCGCCGGGCTCGGCAGCGCGACGCTGGGCCAGAGCGGCACGCTCAGCGCGGCCCTCGGCGTCAGCTTCGGCGTCCAGGGCCGTACCCAGGAGCTCGGCGCGAGCCTGGACACCGACTGGGCCGAGGCCGTGCGCACCGGGGGCGGGGTGCCCTGGATCACCCTGGTCATCTCCAGGAACGGCAGGGGCGGCCTCGACTCCTCACTCACCGCCGTGGCCAACGGGGTCGACGACGCCGCCCTGCTCCGCTGGGGCCGCTCGCTCGCCGGCTACGCCCACCCGGTCTACCTCACCGTGCTCCCCGAGGACGACCGCGACTACGCGATCAGCTCCGCCGTGGCGCGCGGCGGCATCCCGCAGGACTCGGCCCGGGCCTGGCAGCACATCAGAAAGCTGCTGCGGCAGGCCGGGGCGAGCAACGCGGCCCTGGTCTGGAACCCGGCCGACCCGGCCCACGACCGTCCCTACGCCCCCGCGCCCGGCAGCGTGGACGCCGTCGGCGTCACCCTGTTCGAGTACCCGGGCACCCGCTGGACCGATCCGGCCGCCGCCCTCGCCGAGGCCGCCGCCGCCCACCCGGGCAAACCGCTGCTGGTCACCACGAGCGTCGCCGGGGCCCCCGAGCAGCGCGCGGCCTGGCTGGACCGGCTCGGCGCCGCGGTCGCCGACCGCCGGGACGTCGCCGCCGTGGTCTACCAGCTCACCGGCCCGGAGACCGACACCGCGTCGGCCGCCGCCCGACGCTGGTCGCCCCTCACCGACCCGCTCACCGGCGCCGCCGCCGCCCGGCTGCTGCGCGGACTCCCGGAAGGCAGTGGACGTTGACCACCCTGCTCCCACTCGCCGGACGGCGCCCCGCGCTCCCGGCCGCCGTCCGCCCCCGCCGACCGCTGCTGGTCCGGCTGCCGCTGCTGTGCCTGCTGGCACTGCAGGCGGTGCTCAGCTGGCGGCTCCAGAACAGCGCCTTCCAGGACGAGTCGCTCTACCTCTACGCCGGGCACCGGGAGATCGCCCTGCTGCTGCACGGCACCCCCACCTACGACAACTACGCCTCCTACTTCTCCGGCGCGCCGTTCTTCTACCCGGTGCTGGGCGCGATGGCGGACCGCTTCGCCGGCCTGGCCGGGGCCCGGGCGCTCAGCCTGCTGTTCATGCTGGCCTGCACGGTGCTGCTGCACGGGCTGGCGCGGCGGCTGTTCGGCCGCCGCGCGGCGCTGATGGGCGCGGCGCTGTTCGCGCTCAGCGGCCCGGTGCTGTTCCTCGGCCACCTCGCCACCTATGACGCGATGGCCCTGTTCCTGCTGGCGGTCGGCGCCTGGACGGCCGTGCGGGCGGCCCGGCTGCCCTGGCCGGTGACCGCGTTGGTGGGCGTGCCGCTGGCCCTGGCCGGGACCGCCAAGTACGCGGCGCTGCTGTTCGCCGGGACGGTGCTCGGGCTGGTGGCATTGGCCGCGCTGCCGGAACGCGGGCTGCGGCAGGCGCTGCTGCGCGGCCTGCTGGCGCTCGGCAGCGCCGTCGGCTGCGCGGCGCTGGTCCTGCTGCTCGCCGGGCACTCCTTCCTGGCGGGGGTCCGCAGCACCACCACCGCCCGGCAGGCCGGCACCGACTCCACTCCGCTGCTGCTGCGGCTCTCCGCCGAGTACGGCGGACTGGTGCTGCTGCTGGCCGTGGTCGGCACGGTCCTGCTGGTCCGGGCCGGGACCGGGCGCCAACGCACCGCCCGGCTGCTGCTCGCCGGGCTGCTCACCGGCACCGCGCTGCTCGCCCCCGCCTACCAGGTGCACCTGCACACCCTCACCTCGCTGCACAAGCACATCGGCTTCGGCCTCTTCTTCGCCGCCCCGGTCGCGGGCTACGGCCTCGCCCGCATCGCCGACGTCGGCCACTACAGCCCGCGCCGCCTCGGCATCGCCCTCGGCGTCTGCCTGCTGGCCACCGAACTGGGCATCTCGCAGTCCGCCGCGCTGTTCCGGCAGTGGCCCGACTCGACCCGGCTGGAGCAGGTGCTGCGCACCCAGATCCGCCCGCAGACCGGCCACTACCTGGTCGAGGAGGCGGAGGTGCCGCGCTACTACCAGGCCGCGCTGGCCCAGCCGTACCAGTGGAGCGGCACCTACTTCTTCGCCTACACCGACAAGAAGGGCGAGCACCTCACCGGCGTCCCCGCCTACCGCGCGGCCCTCACCGAGGACTACTTCGACCTGGTCGTCCTCCGCTACGGCCCCACCGCCGGCCTGGACCGCCAGATCGACAGCGCACTGACGACCGGTCACGGCTACACCCTCATCGCCACCGTCGCCGCCGACAGCAGCTACGGCCGGGGCACCTGGTTCGTCTGGCGACCCAACCGCGACTGAGTGGCCCCCGCCCCGATACGGTGACGATCGAGGTGGCGCCGACGCAGTCCTGAGGAGAACCGTGGCCAGATACGAGTCCGTGCTCGAGTCGATCGGCGGGACGCCGCTGATCCGGCTGACCCGGGCCGCCCAGGGCCTGCGCCCGCGCATCTACGTGAAACCGGAGTGGCAGAACCCCGGCGGCAGCGTCAAGGACCGGGCGGCACTGGCGATGCTGCGCCAGGCCGAGGCCGACGGCTCGCTCCGCCCGGGCGGTGTCGTGGTCGAGGTCACCAGCGGAAACACCGGCATCGGGCTCGCCCTGACAGCCGCCCACCTCGGCTACCGGGCGGTGATCTTCACCAGCTCCATGATCGCCCAGGAGAAGCGGGACCAGTTCGCCGCCTACGGGGCCGAACTGCGCCTGGTGGACGCCTTCGTCCCCAGGGACCACCCCGACAGCCTGCGCTCGCAGGGCGAGCGCTTCGTCGCCGAGACCCCGGGCGCGTGGCTCGCCCAGCAGTACGACAACCCGGCCAACCCGGCCGCCCACTACACGTCCACCGGCCCCGAGGTCTGGGACGACACCGACGGCACGGTCACCCACTTCGTCGCCACGGTCGGCACCGGCGGCACCATCTCCGGCACAGGCCGCTACCTCAAGGAGGTCAGCGGCGGCCGGGTCCAGGTCATCGGCGCCGACCCGATCACCTCCCGCTACTCCGGCGGCGACGGCAGCCAGAAGTACATCGAGGGCGCCGGCCACTTCGTCCACCCCGAGACGGCCGTCGACGAATGGCCGAAGTCACTGGACCTCGGGGTGATCGACCGCTACCTCCCGGTCGAGGACCAGGACGCGATCGACGCCGTCCGGGAGCTGGCCCGCACCGAGGGCGTCCTGGCCGGCGGTTCGTCAGGAGTCGCGCTGGCGGCGGCCCTCGAGCTCGCCGAGGACCTCACCGAGGACGACACCGTCGTGGTGCTGCTCCCCGATTCCGGCCGGGCCTACCTCTCGACCTACTTCAACGACAGCTGGCTCGCGGCCGGCGGCTTCACCGGACCGGCGCCCCTGACCCCGGTCGAGGGCCCGACCGTCGGCGACCGGGCCACCCCGACGCCGCTGGTCGAGCGGGACGAGACCGTCGCCGGGGCGCTGCGACGGCTGGACGCGGACGGCCACGCGGACGACGGCCCGGTGCTGGTGGTCTACCGGCGCGAGGGACGCGTCCTGGCCCCGCACGCCTCCGACATCCTCGGCTGGACCACACCCGCCCGGCTGCGCGGCGCGGCCACGGTCGCCGAGACGGTCCAGCCGCTCGGACCCAGGCTGGGCACCGGCCTCCCCCTCACCGCCCCCGCCGTGACCGGCTGGGACGGCGGAGACGGGAGCGACGGCGACGGCAGCCTCGCCCTGGTCCTCGCCCGCGGCCGGGTGACCGGAACCGTCAGCCGCCAGGCGCTGCGCGACCAGCCGACAGCTGCCGGGCCCATGGTGTCCGCAGCGTCCGGGCAGACCGCACACTGACCGCCGCCCGACGCCCCGTCACTTCACCCGGGCGGCGATGGCCCGCGCGCACGCGATCGCCTCGGCCCGGGCGGTGTCGACCTCCAGGTCGTAGGCCACGCCCCGGTGGACCAGCTCCGCCTGGGACGCGGCCATCCCGATGGTCCGATCCCCCCGGGCGACCTCGCGGCCCGCGGCCACCGCGGCGTCGCACCTGACGCCGACCCACAGCACCGCCAGGCCGCCCAGAGCCCGCTGCCACCGCCGCTGCGACTCCGCTCCGCCGAGGAACACCTCGTCGACCACGACCCGGGCGCCCGCCCGGGCCATCGCGGCGACCCCCTCGATCCAGGCCGCCTCCAGCGCCCGGAACTCCGGCCCGACGGTCACCTCCCCGTCCGCGGCGAACCCGATCCCGCCGTCCGACACCTGCATGGACGCCGGCATGGCGTCCACCAGCGTGTCCGTCCCGAGGGCCAGCCACGGATCCGGCAGCACCGCCTGCAGGCACCGTACGATGCCGGACTTCCCCGAACTGGACCCGCCGTTGAGCACGATCACCTGAGTCGTCACCCCGCCACAGTAGAACCACCGGACCCGCCAGGGGCCGCCGCGTAACCTGGTCGGATGAGCTCATCAGGGACCGGGTCCGCCGCGACGCCGAACGCGCCCTCCGCCGCACCGGAACTGGCCCGCCTGGAGGTCGCCCTGTCGGCCCTGGTGCGGTGGAGCGAGAGCAAGCACACCCGGGCCGAGGTGGCCCGCCGCTCGGGAGCCGACATCCCGCCGAGCGCGCTGCGGCTGCTGGAGCACTTCGACGCGGCCGGGGCGATGCGGGTGTCGGACATCGCGGACTGCCTGCGGATCGACATCTCGACCGTCTCGTTGCAGCTCCGCCAGCTCAAGGCCGACGCACTCGTCAGCCGCCACCGGGATCCGGCCGACGGCCGCTCCGGAGTGATCGCCATCAGCCCGGAGGGCCGCCGCGTCCTCCAGCGGATCCGGGCCGCCCGCTGCGAACTGCTCGCCGAGGCGCTGACCCAGGCGTCACCGGGCGAACTCGACCGGGCCGCCGACGTGCTGATCCAGCTTCAGGACCACATGCTGGCCGGGATGGTCGAGGCGGGATACGTGACGGCGGCCGAGTGATCGCAACCGACTGACCGCGGCGCGCATCCACGCTACGGTTTGAGTGCCACCTGCAGAAGGGCTCCGCCGATGACCCGGCCCCGGCTGCTCGCCGTCAGCGACCTGCACACCGCCCACCAGGAGAACCGCGACCTGGTCGCGACACTGCGCCCCGGCACGGACGCCGACTGGCTGATCGTCGCCGGTGACGTGGCGGAGCGCTTCGAGGACGTGGCGTGGGCGCTGACCCTGCTCGCCGAGCGCTTCTCGAAGGTGGTCTGGGCGCCGGGCAACCACGAGTTGTGGACGCACCCGTCCGACCCGGTCGACCTGCGCGGCGAGAAGCGCTACCTGGGCCTGGTCGAATTGTGCCGGAGCCTGGGCATCAGCACGCCCGAGGACCCCTACCCGCTGTGGGCCGGCCCGGGCGGCCCGGTCGTGGTCGCGCCGCTGCTGGTGCTCTACGACTACTCCTTCCACGCTCCCGGGGCGACGTCCGCGGAGGAGTCGCTGCGGATCGCCCACGACGCCGGGATCGTCTGCACCGACGAGTACTTCCTGCACCCGGACCCGTATCCGAGCCGGGACGCCTGGTGCCGCGCCCGGGTCGCCCTCACCGAGCGGCGGCTGGCCGCGATCGACCCCGCGTACCGGACCGTCCTGGTGAACCACTTCCCGCTGGTCCGCGAGCCCACCAGGATCCTGCGCCACCAGGAGTTCGCCCAGTGGTGCGGCAGCGACCTCACCGCCGACTGGCACCTGCGCTTCCGCGCCGCCGCGGTGGTCTACGGCCATCTGCACATCCCCCGGACGACCTGGTACGACGGGGTGCGCTTCGAGGAGGTCTCGATCGGCTATCCGCGCGAGTGGAAGCCGCGCCCGCCCAGGGAGCCGCTCCGCGAGATCCTGCCGGGGCCGGCAGTCGGGTGACCGAGTACCGGTGACCGAGTACCGCTGACGGGCTGCCTTGCCGGACGATATACTTTGATTGATAAAACTAGTTGTATCTCACTCCCGCACCGGATCGACGGGGAACCCATGTCCACAGCAGTGATCACCGGCGGGACGGACGGCATCGGCCGCGCCCTCGCCGACAGCTACCTCCAGCGCGGCCACCACGTACTGGTCGTGGGCACCAGCCCCGAGAAGGGCAGCGCCTTCCTGGCCGCCGCCGCCCGGAGCGGGGCGGGTGACCGGGCGCGGTTCCTCCGGGCCGACCTGAGCCTGGTCGCGGAGAACCGGCGCACCATCGACCTGATCACCGAGACGTATCCGGCGGTCGACGTGCTGGTCCTCGGGGCCCGCTACCACCGTTCGACCCGGGTGGAGACCCCGGACGGGTTCGAGAGCAACTTCGCGCTCTACTACCTCAGCCGCTTCCTGCTCAGCCACGGGCTGGTCGGCCACCTCCGCCGCGCCGAGCGCGCGACCGTGCTCAACTTCGGCGGCGCGGGCCTCACCGGCCCGGTCCGCTGGGACGACCTGCAGCTGCGCCGGAACTACCCCGGCACCGGCGCCCTCGGCCACGGCGGAGCGCTCTGCGACCTGCTCGGCGTCCACTTCACCAGGTCCTACCCCGACGCCCCGGTCAGCTATGTGCTCAACCATCCCGGGGTGGTCGCCACCAGCTTCGCGGGCGAGTACGACCGTGCCACGGCGGCCCACGTCGACCGGCTGCGGACGTCGGGCAAGCCGGCCTCCCAGGCCGTCGCGCAGATCCTGCCCTTCCTGGACGCGCCGCCCGCGCGGCTCACCGCCGTGCTGGAGGGCAGGCAGGTCCCCACCGACACCCGCGCGTTCGACCCCGGGGACGCCGCGCGCCTGCACGCGATCACCGAGAAGCTGCTGGCCGACCTGCCGCGCTGACCGTGGCGCACCAGTCGTGATCCGCCGTCAGCTCGGCCAGTTCGGTTCGGTCACCGTCGCGCTGAGCGCGTCGAGCAGCACCTGGGCGGGCTGGGAGGCGGGCGGCTTCCCGTACACGGCGGCCACGACCTGTCGGCGCATGCCGACGATCCGGTCGAGCCTGACCCCCGGGTGGCGGTTGGCGACCAGGGTCAGCCCGGGCAGCAGGCTCACCCCGAGCCCGGCCGCGACCAGCGCCTGCACGGCGACGTAGTCGTCGGTCTCGAACTCGACGATCGGTGCGAACCCGGCCCGTCCGCAGGCCGCGACCAGATGCTCGCGGCAGCGCTCGCAGCCGGCTATCCAGCGGGTCTCGGCGTAGGTGGCCAGCTCCGCCCGGGGACCGTCCCAGGAGCGCTCGGCGGGGGTGACCACGTACAACGGTTCGTCAAGAAGCGGGATCATGGTGGTGTCGCGGCGGTCGCGCTGGGGCGGATCGCCGTGCTCGAAGATCAGCGCCACGTCGACGTCGTTGTTGCGCAGCGCGCTCAGCGCGTCCGGCGGTTCGGCCTCGACCAGGGTCAGTTCGATGCCGGGGAACTGGGCGGAGATCCGGGCGGCAGCGAGCGGCACCAGGGTGGCCAGCGCCGAGGGGAAGGCGGCCAGGCGGACCCGGCCGGTGCGCAGCCCGGCCAGCTCGTCCAGTTCGGCGTGCACCGACTCGACCTGGGCGAGGATCGACTCGGCGCGGTCCACCAGCAATCGGCCCGCCTCGGTGAGCCGGATGCCGCGCCCCATCCGCTGCAGCAGCGGCACCCCGACCTCGGCCTCGAGCTTGGCGAGCTGATGGCTCACCGACGGCTGGGCATAGTGCAGCGCCTCGGCAGCCGCCGTGACCGAGCCCTCGCGGGCGACAGCCACCAGCACACGCAGTCGACTCAAGTCGATCATTCGCAAATCATAGCCCGCGTCGATGACAGGCTCGAAAACACGCATTGGACCGTTACCGGGGTCGCTGCGAGGGTGGTGCGAGAGTTGGCGCGAGAAGTTTCGGAAGGAGACGTTGTATGACCACAGCTGCAAATCCACCGTCACGATCGATGTCGGTGAGCGACAGCGCGGCGCGGACACTGGCGAACGCCACCAAGACCGTTCCACAGATGGCCTCCATCACGCCTCGCTGGCTGGTGCACCTGATGTCCTGGGTTCCGGTCGAGGCCGGCATCTACCGGGTGAACAAGGTCGTCCATCCCGAGTCGGTGCGCATCCAGTGCGACAACTACGACGAGTCGCCGCTGCCCGACACCTTCGTCGACTACTCGCAGGAACCCAGGGAGTACCGGCTCAAGGCCGTCCAGACGGTCCTTGACCTGCACACCCGGATCGCCGACCTGTACTCCAGCCCGCACAACCAGACGGCCCAGCAGTTGCGGCTGACCATCGAGGCGGTGAAGGAGCATCAGGAGGGCGAGCTGATCAACAGCCCGGATTACGGGATGCTGGCCAGCTGCGCGGACACCCAGCGGATCCCCACGCTGGCGGGACCGCCCACGCCGGACGACCTGGACGCCCTCATCACCAAGGTGTGGAAGCAGCCGGCCTTCTTCCTCACCCACCCGGAAGGCATCGCCGCGTTCGGCAGGGAGTGCACCCGTCGGGGCGTGCCGCCGGCGACGGTGAGCATGTTCGGCTCGCAGTTCCTGACCTGGCGCGGCCTGCCGATCATCCCCTCGGACAAGGTCCCGCTGGAGAACGGCAGGACGAAGTTCCTGCTGCTGCGCACCGGCGAGTCGCGCCAGGGCGTGGTCGGACTGTTCCAGCCCGGGCTCTCCGGCGAGCAGGGAATGGGGCTGTCGGTCCGCTTCATGCAGATCGACCGCAGTGCCATCGCCTCCTACCTGATCTCCCTGTACTGCTCGCTGGCGGTGCTCACCGAGGACGCGCTCGCCGTGCTCGACGACGTCGAGGTGGACAAATTCCATGACTACGCCCCCAACTACCGGTAACGAGGCCGCCCCGCCGGCGTGGCTGCCGGACGAGGCGACGCTGAGCCGGATGGCCGGGGAGTTCTTCCGAGCACTGCCCGGCCAGTCGACGGACAGTCAGGGCCCGGGCCAGGTCCCGGTCGGTGACGGCCCGTCGGAATGGCCGACGCCGACCGGCCTGCCGTCCGCGGACCCGCCTCCCCCGGCGCCGACCGCCGGGATGAGCCCGCCGTCCGGGCCGCCCCCGACCAGCGCCGCGGCCGGCTACGCGGCCAGCGCGCCCGGCGTCGCCGGCTACGCCCCGGAGCTGCCGGCCCTGCCGGCGGCACCAGCGGCACCGCCCTTGCCAACGGCGCCCTTGCCAACGGCGCCGGGGCCGATGTCGCCACCGGCGCCTGCGCCTTCGGCGGCACCGTCCTCGGGTTCGGGCTCCGGGCTGTTCTACTTCCTCAACGAGGCGCCCGGTTTCCCGGCGGAGCCGCCGGAGCTTCCCGGCTTCGGGCACCTCGGGCTGCCGCCGCTGCCCGACCCCGGCTCGCCCACCGCCACGGCCGCGCCGTACTACTTCGTCCAGGAGCCCGCCCCGTCCGTTCCGTCCGTTCCGTCCGGCGCACCCGACGCGCCCGGCACGCCCGGCGGGACGTTCGCGGGCCTGCCGCTCGACCCGCACCCGGCCTTCGACGTGCGGGCCGTGCGCCGGGACTTCCCGATCCTGTCCGAGCTGGTCAACGGCCGTCCGCTGATCTGGTTGGACAACGCCGCGACCACGCAGAAGCCGCGCGCGGTGATCGACCGGCTGGTGGAGTTCTACTCACGGGAGAACTCCAACATCCACCGGGCGGCGCACGAACTCGCCGCCCGGGCGACGGACGCCTACGAGGGCGCCCGACGCACCGTCGCCCGGTTCATCGGGGCGGGCTCCGCCGAGGAGATCGTGTTCGTCCGCGGCACCACCGAGGCGATCAACCTGGTGGCCAAGTCCTGGGGCCCCAAGCACCTGCGCGCGGGCGACGAGATCGTCCTCTCCCACCTGGAGCACCACGCCAACATCGTGCCCTGGCAGATGCTGGCGCAGCAGACCGGCGCGGTGATCAAGGTGATCCCGGTCGACGACTCCGGCCAACTGCTGCTCGACGAGTACACCTCGCTGCTGTCCGACCGCACCAAGCTGGTCTCGGTCACCCAGATGTCCAACGCGCTCGGCACCGTCGTGCCGGTCGAGCAGGTCATCGAGATCGGGCACCGGGCCGGGGCGCGCGTCCTGGTCGACGCGGCGCAGTCGGTCCCGCACCTGCCGATCGACGTCACGGCGCTGGACGCGGACTTCCTGGTCTTCTCCGGGCACAAGCTGTTCGGCCCCACCGGGATCGGGGTGCTCTACGCCAAGCGCGAGGTCCTGGAGGACATGCCGCCGTGGGAGGGCGGCGGCAACATGATCACCGACGTCACCTTCGAACGGTCCAGCTTCCAGCCGCCGCCGGGCCGCTTCGAGGCCGGCACCGGCAACATCGCCGACGCGGTGGGGCTGGCCGCAGCCATCGACTACGTCGAGCGCCTCGGCCTGCCGAACATCGCCGCCTACGAGCACACCCTGCTGGAGCACGCCACCGAGGGCCTGCGCGGTGTGCCGGGGCTCCGCCTGGTCGGCACGGCCCCGCACAAGGCGAGCATCGCCTCCTTCGTCCTGGCCGGCTACGAGCCGGCCGAGGTCGGCACCGCCCTCAACGAGGAAGGCATCGCCGTCCGTTCGGGCCACCACTGCGCCCAGCCGATCCTGCGCCGCTACGGCCTGGAGGCCACCGTCCGCCCCTCGTTCGCCTTCTACAACACCCACGAGGAGGTCGACACCCTGGTCGCGGCAGTCCACCGCCTGGCCGCCCACCGCCCCCGCTAGGTCGGGGCCGCCGCCTGCGTATATCCGTTGAGGACGGTGTGCGAACCGTGCTACCACTTGCGGGTTCGTGCAACACCGTCATCAGCTCCTGGAAGGAATCCGCCGGCATGGTGCTCGGAAAACTGGTCAGGCTGCGGCCGATGGACGCGTCCGACGCCGACGCGCTGTGGCGCTGGAACCACGACCCCGAGGTGATGCGCTGGATGCAGGACGGCTACGCCCAGCCGCTGGCCCAGGTCAGGAAGCGGATGGAGGAGCGTCCGCGGAACTCCTACAGCGACCTGCTGCTCGGGATCGAGGTCCTGGCCGACAACCAGCTCATCGGCCTGGTCCGGCTCGGCAACGCCGAGCCGGAGACCGGGTGCGCCGAACTCGACATCTACCTCGGCGAGAAGGA
The DNA here is from genome assembly GCF_042511045.1 of Streptacidiphilus alkalitolerans. Taxonomy (NCBI): domain Bacteria; kingdom Bacillati; phylum Actinomycetota; class Actinomycetes; order Kitasatosporales; family Streptomycetaceae; genus Streptacidiphilus; species Streptacidiphilus alkalitolerans. Next base: position 92,458 of record NZ_JBHEZX010000009.1, on the reverse strand, counting down.
GTACTGGGGACGCGGCTTCGCCACCGACGCGATGCGCACCGTCTGCCGCTACGGATTTGAGAAGATGCGGCTGCACAAGATCTCGCTGACGGTCGTCACCGAGAACCACGCCGCCCACCACATCTACCAGAAGGTCGGATTCGTCGACGAAGGCAGACTGCGCAAGGTCTTCCGACGCGACGGCCAGTGGTACGACATGTTCACCATGGGCCTGTTGGAGGGCGAACTACAGGACTGAGGGAGACTACCGCGATGAGATCGCGAACCGGCGGCATGTGGTGGGGAACGACGATCGAGGCGCCGGACCCCAGCGCCCTGGCGGCGTTCTACGCCGAACTCCTCGGATGGCCCATCGTCCAGGACGGGCCCGGGACGGCCGTCGTCGCCGCCTCCCCGCAGGGCCCGTTCTTCGTCTTCCAGCAGGCGGACGGCTATCGGTCCCCGGTGTGGCCTCCGGCCGAAGGGCAGCAGCGCCCGATGATGCACTTCGACTTCCAGGTCGGCGATCTGGACGCGTCCGTCGCCGAGGCGGTCGCCCTGGGCGCGACCGTGGCGGAGTTCCAACCGCAGCAGAACGTCCGCGTGCTGTTCGACCCCGCAGGACACCCCTTCTGCCTCTGCTTCGACTGACGTCGTCCACCTCGAATGACCGTCGGACAGGCCGTTGTTCACGCCCCTGCCGCAGCCGCCCCCGCCGCCTCGGCCTCGATCTGCGCGAACTGCGCGCCCATCGCCTCGGCCAGGGCGTGGGCTGCGGAGAGCGGGCGGACCATGACGGTGAACTCGTCGATCAGGCCGTCGTCGTCGAAGTGCAGGAAGTCGCAGCCGTGCACCTCACGACCGTTCACGGTCGCCCGGAAGACGAAGGCGTGGTCACGGCCGTCCGGTTCGCCGATCTCGCGGACGTAGCGGAAGTCCTCGAAGACCCGCAGCACGCCGCGGAGTATCGCCGCGGTGATCGCCTTGCCCGGGTAGGGCTTGTGGGCGACGGGGCTGGAGAACACCACGTCCTCGGCAAGCAGCGCTTCCAGGGCCTGGGTGTCGCGCGCCTCCACGGCATCGCGGAACGGGTGCATGCTCAGTCCTCACTCGACCGGTTGATCCGACACCCCGGATCATAGGCCGGACCGGGCGAAAACCATACCCATAGGTAACTTGCACCGAGGACACGGGCCGCATCAGCGGCTGAACCGCGGGGGCGCGGTCCTCACTGCCGGCTCGGCAGCATCGCCAGGCCCTGCGACCGCTGCGCGACCAACTCGGCGTAGGTGCCGTCGCGTTCGGCCCAGCGGTGCATCAGCACGCCCCGCACCAGGATCTCGTGCGGGGTGGGCTCGGTCCGGAGCAGGTCCATCACCTCGGTGGCGAAGTCGGCCAGGGCGAGCGCGCGGGGGTTGATCCGCGCGTGCTCCGGCGTGGTGGCGACGGCCGGCGGGACGAGTTCGGCGACCTCGACGCCGGTACCGGCCAGTTGCACCCGCAACGCCTCGGAGTAGGCGTGCACGCCGGCCTTGGAGGCGGCGTAGCTGGGCATCGCCGGGAAGGGCAGGAACCCGATGCCCGAGGTGACCGTGATGACGGTCCCGGCGCCGCGGGCGATCAGGTGCGGGGTGAAAGCGTCGATCACCCGGATGGTGCCCAGGAGGTTGGTGTCGATCGTCCGCTCCGCGTCGCCGAAGTGCGCGGGGTCGCGGAGGTCCTCGGGGATCATGACCCCGGACATCGTCACGATCGTGTCCAGGTCCGGATGCGCCAGCAGGACCGCGTCACGGGCGCGGTCGACGCTGTCCTGGTCGGTCACGTCGATGCGGACGGCGGTGGCGAACCCCTCGGCGGCGATCCGGTCGAGCAGGTCGGCGCGCCGGCCGCCGACGATGACGGTGCTGCCGGCCTCCGCGAAGCGCCGTGCAAGTTCGAGGCCGATTCCCGAGGTGGCTCCGACCAGGAGGACGGTGCGGTTGCTGATGTCCATGGGTTGCTCCAGGCTCAGGGCGCGGGCAGCGGAAATCCTGCGGGCGCGGTCTTGGGAGGACTCCTTCGGTCCTGGCTCCACTCTTGGCCGGTTCCGCGGCCGGGAGGCAGTACCCCCGTCTTCCGTGGTCCTCGCAGGGCCCCCTTCAGGCCCCCTTCGGGCCTCCATCGCCGACGCGGCCGGCGCTACGCTGTTCACTATGAGTGACGACGATCGCGCCAATCCGCTCGGCGGCTATCTCCGTGCGCGACGGGCGCTGGTCACTCCGGAGCAGGCCGGGCTGGCAGCGGGGGCCAATCGCCGCGTTCCCGGGCTGCGCCGGGAGGAGGTGGCGCTGCTGGCCGGCATCAGCGCCGACTACTACCTGCGGTTGGAGCGCGGTCGCGACAAGAACCCCTCCGCGCAGGTGCTGGAGTCGCTGGCGCGGGTGCTGCGGCTGGACGAGGTCGAACAGGACTTCCTGCTCGGCCTGGCCGCCTCGCGCCCCCGGACGCAGCGGCGGCAGCGCAAGCCCGAACGTGTGCCGGCACGGTTGCACCAGTTGCTCGCGAGCGTGCAGGTCCCGGCGTTCGTGGAGGGGCGCGCGTTCGACGTGCTCGCCTCCAACCAGCTCGCGGTCGCGCTCTCGCCGCGCCTCCAGCCCGGGTACAACCGGCTGCGGTCGCTGCTCCTGGATCCCGAGGAGCAGGCGTTCCAGCAGGACTGGACCCGCTCCGCGGAGGGCTTCATCGCCGCCTTCAGGAAGTCCATCGGCGACGACATCGACAACCCGCGCTTCGTGGAGCTGGTGGGCGAGTTCTCCCTGTCCAGCGAGCGCTTCCGCACCCTCTGGGCCCGCCATGACATCCGCGGCCTGGACGGCGGCAGCACCACCGTGAACCATCCCGTCGTCGGCGAGTTGCAGCTGCACCGGGACAAGCTCCCGGTCGGTGGTCTCCTGCTGGTCCTCTACTACCCGGACCAGGGCAGCGAGAGCGACGAGAAGCTGCGGGTCCTCGCCTCGCTGGCCAGGACCGCCGGCCTGCCGAACAACTGAGGGATCAGCCCTCCGGCTGCTGGGCGTGCTTCGGCAGCAGCCGGACCAGGGCGAAGGCGATCAGGAACAGCAGTCCGGCCAGGCCGATGACGAGTTCGCCGGCGTGGTCGAAGGCCGCGGTCGTGCCGGTGCCGACCCGTGCGAAGAACACCGTGCCGAGGGCGGCGACGCCGAGGGCGCCGGAGAACTGCTGGACGGCGTTGAGCAGGCCGGCGCCGGTGCCGACCTCCTCGGCGGTGGCGGCGCCGAGGATGAAGTCGAAGATCGGGACGAAGACCAGGCCGGTGCCGAAGCCGATGAGCAGCAGTGAGGGGGCCAGCGCCGCGGAGCTGAGGCCGCCGCCCGAGTGGGCCAGGGTCCACCACAGGGCGAGCAGGCCGACCACGGCGACGGCGAGGCCGAGGTGCAGCGTGGCGCGGCCGAGCCGCTGGGTGAGCACGGCACCGGCCAGCGCCACCGCGACGGCGCTGCCGAGGGCCCAGGGGATCAGGGTGAGGCTGGTGTGCAGCGGGGTCCAGTGCAGGCCGAGCTGCAGCAGCAGGTTGAAGGCCAGCTGGAATCCGCTCAGTCCGGCGAAGAACGCGCCCACGATCGCCAGCCCGGCGACGAAGCTGCGTTTGCCGAACAGCGAGGGGGTGATCACCGGGTGGCTGCTGCGCCGCTCGGAGACCACAAACAGGGCCAGCGCGACGAGCGAACCGGCCATCGACAGGTAGGTCCACAGCGGCCAGCCGAGCTCGCGGCCCTGGACCAGCGGGATGATCAGCAGCGCCGAGGCCAGGGTGAGCAGGGCGACGCCGACCAGGTCGAGCCGGGCGGTGGCGTCCTCGCCGGTCCGGTGCGGCAGGAACCGCCAGGCCAGGGCCAGGGCGAACACCCCGGCCGGCACGTTGATCAGGAAGATCGCGCGCCACTGGCTGCCGAACAGGTCCAGGTGCAGCAGCCAGCCGGCCAGGATCGGCCCGGCCACGGTCGCCAGGCCCATCACCGGGCCGAACGGGATGAGCGCCTTGCGGAGCTGCTGCGGCGGGAAGACGACCTTCACCATGGCGAAGCCCTGCGGGATCATCACCGCGCCGCACAGGCCCTGCACCAGGCGGGCGCCGATCAGGAAGCCGACGCCGGGCGCCAGGCCGCAGGCGAGCGAGGCGAGGGTGAAGCCGGCCATGCCCAGCAGGAACAGCCGGCGGCGGCCGAGCAGGTCGCCGAGCCGGCCCGAGGTGATCAGGCCGATGGCGAAGGCCGCGGTGTAGGCGGTGAGCACCCATTGCAGGGTGGTCTCGCTGCCGCCGAGGTCGGCGCGGATCGAGGGTCCGGCGAGGTTGGCGATGGTCGAGTCGATCACGTCCATCACATCGGCGATGAACACCACCGCGAGGACCAGCCAGGCCCGGCGGAGTGGAAGCGCGGCGATGTCGCTCGGCGCTTCCAACGAACTTTGTTCTACAGTCACGAACTAAGTTCTACGTGACGAACAATGTTCGTGTCAAGGTAGGCTGAGCCCCATGACCGTTGATCCGGAACGTCGCCGCGCCGCCCGGCACGTCCAACCGACCAGCCCCCCGGCCCCGCAGCGGCGCCGGAAGCCGCCGATCACCGTGGCCAGGATCACCGACGCCGCGCTCCAGGTCGTCGCCACCCAGGGCTACGACGCGCTGACCATGCGCAGCGTGGCCGCCGTCCTCGACACCGGCCCCGCCTCGCTGTACGCGCATGTCGTCAACAAGGCCGACATCGACGAGCTGATCATCGGCCGGCTCTGCTCGCAGCTGGCCCTGCCCGCGCCCGACCCGGCGGCCTGGCGCGGGCAGATCCTCGACGTCTGCGCGCAGATCCGGGACCAGTACCTGCGGTACCCGGGCATCTCCCGCGCCGCGCTGGCGATGGTCGCCACCAACCTCGACGTGCTGCGGGTCAACGAGGGGATGCTGGCCATCCTGCTCGCCGGCGGCATCGAGCCGCAGACGGCGGCCTGGGCGATCGACGCCCTCTCGCTCTATGTCGCCGGCTACGCGCTGGAGACCTCGCTGGTCGCGCAGCGCCGCGGTCGGCAGGAGGACGACTGGGTGGTCGGCCGCGACGAACTGGTGCAGCGGTTCGCCGCGCTGCCCGACGACACCTTCCCGCAGACCAGGCGCTACGCGGCCGAGCTGACCTCCGGCACCGGGCACGAGCGCTTCGACTTCGCGCTCGGCCTGATCGTCGACAACCTCGCCCAGCGCCTGCCCGCGTGAGCCGCCCCGCCTACGGGCGCCGCCGGTAGCGGGTCAGGACGAGGGCGCCGGACCGCTCCGCGGTCAGGCACTCCAGGTCCGCGTGCGGGCCGTCGGCCGGGAAGAGCCGGCGGCCCGCGCCGACGACGGTGGGGAAGGTCAGCAGCCGGTACTCGTCGACCAGGTCCTCGGCCATCAGCTGGTGCACCACGCCCAGGCTGCCCATGACCACGACGTCGCGCTCCTCGCGCTTCACCGCGTCGATCAGATCCCCGTCCAGGGGGCGGGAGTTGGCCCAGGCGGAGGTGTCGGTCAGGGTACGGGTGGCGACCAGCTTCGGGACGGCGTTCATCCGCGCGGCGAACGGCCCCTCGCGGTGCGGCCAGAGCTGGGAGAACTGCTGCCAGGTCCCCCTGCCCTGCAGCAGGACCCCTTCCGCCAGGATGCCGTCGAGGCCGAACCTGTCGCCGTCGATCTCCTCGCGGCCGAACCGGAACATCCAGCCGCCCTGCGGCGTGCCCGCCGAGCCGTCGGGGTCGGACACGACCCCGTCCAGGGTGCTGAACGCGATGACGATGACGCTCATGGTGAGTCTCCTTCGGTGTGGTGTTCACCAGTACGTACCGGCGCCACCCACCGGACTCATCGCCGCCGGCGCAGCTTTTCGGAGGGAATTCAGCGAATCTGTCGAGGGAGGCCGAAGGGGTCGAGCAGCCGGGGGTCGGCGAACACCACGTTGTGGGTGATCCGGCCGCCGTGGACGGTGAAGACCTGCAGGCTGTGGAGCTGGAGCAGACCCTCGGCCGAGGGCGCGTACGCGGCCAGCGCGGGCTGGCCGTTGGCGCTGAGCTCCCGGGTGGCCCAGACCGGACCGCGCATCTCGAACACCCGGTCCATGAACCGGCCGTAGTCCTCGCGGCCCAGGTACCAGAGCGGGACCGGCGGCATCTCCAGGATCGCGTCCTCGGCCAACAGCCGGACCAGGGACGGGACATCGGCCGCCTCGAAGGCCCGGGCGTAGCGCTGCACCACCGCACGCGCCTCCGGATCGTCCGGCTCGGCGACCTCGGTGAGCCGGATCCGCTCCCCGGCGACCGCGCCCCGGGCCCGCTGCAGTGCGCTGTTGACCGCCGCGACCGTGGTCTCCAGCTGGTCCGCGACCTCCGCGGCGGTGAACCCGAGGACCTCGCGCAGCACCAGCACGGCCCGCTGCCGGGCCGGCAGCAGCTGCACCGCCGCCACCCAGGCGAGCCGCAGGTCGGCCCGCGCCTCCAGATCGAAGCGGGCGTCGGGGAACGGCCCCAGCCAGGGGATGTCCGGGGCCGGCACCAGTGGCACCCCGGTGTCCCGCCCCGGCGCGCCGAGCCCGGACGGCAGCGGACGGCGGGCCCGGCCCTCCAGCGCGGTCAGGCAGACATTGGTCGCGATCCGGTACAGCCAGGTGCGCACCGACGCCCGCGCCGGGTCGTACCGCTCCCGTGCCTTCCAGGCGCGCAGCAGCGACTCCTGCACCAGGTCCTCGGCGTCCTGGTAGGAGCCCAGCATCCGGTAGCAGTACGCCGTCAGTTCGCCGCGGTAGGGCTCGAAGTCCACCGGTCCATCATGCCGGACCCCTGACGGGCCTTCAGCCGAGCCCTCAGCCGGCCGCGGCGAGCAGTCCGCGTCCGAGCCAGTCGGCCTGATCGGCGGCACCGGGCAGGACGAAGAAGTAGCCGCCGCCGGTCGGCGAGATGTAGTCGACCAGGGGCTCGTCGATCAGCCGGGTCTGCACCGCCTCGAACTGGCGCTTGACGTCCTGCTGGTAGCAGCAGAAGGCCAGCCCCATGTCGAGGTTGCCGACCGCGTCGATGCCCCGGTCGTAGTTGAAGCCCCGGCGCAGGATCCGCGAGTCGTCGGTCTTCGCGGTACGCGGGTTGGCGATCCGGATGTGGGCGTCCAGCGGGATCGCGTTGCCCTGCGGGTCCTTGGCGTAGTCGGGGATGTCGGTCTCGTTGGCGCCGTCCAGGGGCGCGCCGGTGTCCTTGCGCCGTCCGAACATCAGCTCCTGCTCGGTGAGCGAGACCCGGTCCCAGAACTCCACCAGCATCCGGATGATGCGGATGACCTGGTAGCTGCCGCCGGTGGCCCAGGCCGGCTCGCCGCCGCCCGCGTCCACCCAGACCAGCCGGTCCATCTCCCGGGCGGACGTGGTGTCCGGGTTGGCGATGCCGTCCTTGAAGCCCAGCAGGTTGCGCTGGGCGCCGCTGGGGCGCGGGGTGTTCTGGAAGCCGTCGATCCGCCACTTGACCTGCATCTGGCCGCGGGTGTGCTTGGCGATGTCGCGCATCGCGTGCAGCACGGTGTCCTGGCGGTCGGCGCAGATCTGCAGCGACAGGTCGCCGTGGCACTCGGCGGCCCTGAGGTTGTCGTTGGGGAAGGTCCGCATCGGGGTCAGCCGACGCGGCTTCAGCGCGGCCAGGCCGTAGCGGGCGTCGAACAGCGAGGCGCCCACCCCCACGGTGACGGTGAGGTCGTCGGTGGGGACGACCGGTCCGAGGATGCCGTTGTCGGACGGCGGCGAGCCGACGCCCAGGTCGGGCGGGGTGCCGCCGGTGGTGAGGAAGCGGATCCGGTCGGTCAGGGTCCGCAGCAGCAGCTCCAGGCCGGCCCGGTCGGCGGCGATGACCTCGCAGGAGAGGAAGAGCGCGAAACCGGGGGCCGGGGTGGTGATCCCGGCCTGGTGCGGGCCGTGGAACGGGACCGCGCCGTTGCTCGGTGCGGCGGCCGACTCGGTGCTCGTGGCGGAGGCGGAGCCGCTGCCGAGGGTGAGCGCCCCGGTGGCCAGGGCGGCGCTCGCCGCGCCCGCGCCCAACGCCGACTTCACCACGGTGCGGCGCGAGGTGCCGTAGCCGAAGGGGCAGCTTCCCGTCGAGGGCTGGTGCTGAGCAGGCTGGTGCTGAGCAGTCATCAGGCGGACTTCCGGATCTCGAGCAGGTCGGGAATGGGGGCGAGGTCTTCCAGCAGTTGTCCGGTCGCGCCGTTGATGGCGGCCCGGGCGGCCGGGTCGAGTTGCTGCACCGGCGTCCAGACGGCGCCCTTGTGCGCGGCGTCGAGCAGGCCCGAGAGGCGGGTGACGTCGGCGTCCACGGCGGTCAGCAGAGTGGGGCTGCGCTGGGCGATCAGCGGACGCAGCACCGACAGCAGCTCCCTGGTGCCGGCCAGGTTGGCCCGGGCGGTGGCGAGGTTGCTGCCGCTGCCCTCGTCGGTGTCGCCGGTCAGCTCGAACTGGAGCGTGTTCTCCAGGATCTCGTGGGTGCGCAGCGGCAGGTCGGCCGGGTCGAAGTCCTGGGTCGGGAACGCCTTGCGCAGCCCGGCGACGTCCGCGGCCAGCCGGTCGCCGACGGGCGCCAGGGCCTGCGCGGACTGCCCGTGCCACAGGCCGTACTCCAGCCGGTGGAAACCGGTGAAGTCCTTGTCCTGGACCCCGCCCGGCAGCCCGTCCGCCCGGCCGTTGATGCTCTGGTCGAAGTCGGCGAAGGTGCCGTAGGCCGCGCCCAGCGAGGCGTACTGGAGGTGGGCGGTGAGCCAGTCGGCCCTGGCCGCGGCCAGGTCGCCGCGGTGCAGGTCGGCCTGCAGCCCGGCGGTCTCCGTGGCCAGGGTCGCCAGGCCCGCTTCGACGTAGGACTTGTAGGCCGCGAGCGGCGCGTCGAGGTCGGCGGCGGCGAGCGGAAGCACCGGCTTGACGGCCGCGCCGCCACCGCGCACCTGGACCGCGGCGGAGGTGACCGCGGTGCCGCCGGTGGGCACGCAGCGCCAGGCGTAGCTGCCGCTGCCGATGGTCGCGGTCAGGGTGCGGGTGGTGCCGGGGGCGAGGCCCTCGATCTCCCCGTAGACGGCGTTGCTGGCCGGGTCGATCAGATAGACCTCGGAGGTGGCCTTGCCGGTGTTGTGCATCTGGAAGGTCTGCTGGCCCGGCTTGGGCGCGGTGAAGCCCTTGCCGCAGGCGGTCGGGGAGACCGAGACGGTGGCCGTGGCGGTGGGCTTGCCGCCGCTGGACGCGATCACGGCGACGGCCACCACCGCCGGGACGGCCACGACCGCGGCCGGCACCAGCCAGCGCGGGCGGGGCCGCGCGGGGGCGGGCGTAGACTTGGGCGTGGACGTGGACCCGGTGGTGGGCTCAACGCTCGGCTCGGAACCCGGCTCAGCGCCCGGCTCGGCTGCGGGCGTCACCGCGGGCCTGGGGGTGCGCAGCCCGCGGACGAACAGGGTCATCACGATCGCCAGGTAGGCGACATAGGCGCTGATCTGAAGCCAGGTCATCTGGGTCATCAGATTGAACACGCCCTGCACCAGGGTGGCGTACCAGGAGTTGGCGTCGATGCTGCCGCTCAGGTCCACGGCGAAGCTCCCCGCACCGGGCAGCACGCCGCCCTCCTGGAGGTCGCGCAGGCCGTAGCCGAGCACCCCGGCGGCGATGACGATCAGTCCGGCGCCGGTCCAGCTGAAGAACCGGGTGAGGTTGATCGTCAGCACCCGCCGGTAGAGCGCCCAGCACAGCACCGTCGCCAGGACCAGGCCCACGGCCGCGCCGATCAGCGGACCGGTGGACTCACCGGCCGTCTGCGCGGTGGTCCAGATGAACAGCGCCGTCTCCAGGCCCTCGCGGCCGACGGCGAGGAAGCTGGTGGCGACCAGCATCCCGGCACCGACCGCGAGCGCCGCGTTGACCTTGTCGCGGATCTCACCGGAGAGGTTGCGGGCGTTGCGCCGCATCCAGAACACCATCGCGGTGACAAAGGCGACGGCGATGACGCTGAGCGTCCCACCGAAGGCTTCCTGCGCGGTGGCTGACAGGCTGTTGGCGGTGAAGGTGAGCACGGCGCCGAAGCTCAGCGAGAGGCCGATCGCGGCCAGCACCCCGGTCCACACCTGCGGCAGCCGGGCCTTCTGGTCCGAGCGGACCAGGGTGGCCACCAGGATGGAGACGACCAACCCGGCCTCCAGGCCTTCCCTGAGCCCGATGAGAAAGCTCGGGAATGCGTCGTCCCACATGGGTGATCCTCTTGTTCGACTCGCTCGCACGCTCGCTTAGCTTAGGCATACCTTATAGAGATCCGTAAACGGATGTCTACAACGGAGTAGACAGCGGGGTATGGCGTGCACCACGTCGAGGACCGCGGCCGGACGGTAGCGTGATGATCGTGGACTCGCGGATCATCACCACCGGACGGCTCGACCTGCTGCCGCTGGCTGTCGAGCATGCCGCGGAGATGGCCACCGTGCTGTCCGATCCGGCTCTGCACGCCTTCATAGGCGGGGCACCCGCCGCGCCCGAGGCCCTGCGCGCACGTTACGAGCGGCTGGTCGCCGGGTCGCCCGACCCCGACGTCGCCTGGTGGAACTGGGTGATCCGGCTGCGCGACGAAGCCCGCCTGGTGGGCACCGTCCAGGCGACGGTCAGCGCCCGGCCGGACGGTCCCGTCGCCGAGATCGCCTGGGTGATCGGCAGCCCCTGGCAGCGCCGGGGCATCGCCGCCGAGGCCGCCGCCGCACTGGTGGCCTGGCTGAGTCGACGTCAGGTCCGGGCGGTGATCGCCCACATCCACCCGGACCACCGGGCGTCCGCCGCCGTCGCCACCGCCGCCGGACTCACCCCCACCGACCAGTGGCAGGACGGCGAGCTGAGGTGGCAGCTGCCACCCAGCAGCAGTGGACCCTAGCTCACACCGCGGACTGGACGGCGAAGCGGGGGAAGAGCCGGGAGGCGTTGCCGTGCAGCATCGCCGCCTGCTGCGGCGGGGTCAGCCCGCCGTCCTCGGCGAGGCCCTGCGCCAGTGCCTGTACGACCCAGCCGGGCGTGAACGGGTAGTCGCTGCCGTACAGCAGGCGGTCGCCGTCGACCAGGTGGAGCAGCGCGGGAAGGGCGCGGGGCAGCGAGAACCCCGCCGTGTCGTAGTACAGGCGGCGCAGTACCACCAGGACGTCGACAGCCGGGCCCGGCTGCGCCATCAGCGCGAAGGCGGCGATCCGGTCGGCCAGCACCGGCAGCGCGGCGCCGGCGTGCGGCACGATGAACGAGATCCGCGGGCAGCGCTCCAAGGTCCGCGACAGCGCCAGGTTGGCCACTGCACGGGTCGTCTCGAACGGGAACTCCAGCATGGGGCGCGGATGGCCCAGGCTCGTCGCCTCCCAGCACGGGGACGAGGTGGGGTGCAGGCACACCACGGCGGATCGCTCGTCCAGCAGTTCCATCAGCGGATCGAAGCGGGCATCGCCCAGGTAGCTGCCGTCGTAGTGCGTCTTGAGCGTGATCCCGTCCGCGCCCGCGTCCAGCGCGCGTTCGGCCTCGGCGATCGCCGCCGGTACGTCCGGGAGCGGGAGGCTGGCCATCAGGCCGAACCGGTCCGGGTACCGCTCGACCAGGGCCAGTCCCTCGTCGTTGACACTGCGGGCCAGCGCGGCGGCGGCGCGGTCGTCCCCGAAGTGCACACCGGGCGAGGAGACCGACAGCAGCGCGGCCCGGACGCCCGCCTGGTCCATCAGCTCCAGGGCGGCGCGCGGGCTCCACTCGGGGATCGCCGGCATCCCGTCCGGCATCCCGTGGCCCGCGTCGGTCATCGCCGTGCGGAGGCGATCGGTCAGGTAGTGGGCATGGACGTCGATGGCGCCGCCGAGGGGTGGCACGGCGTCCTGGACAAGGTCGTGGACAAGGGGGTGCATGGCTTCCCGTTCCCGCAGGCTCCAATGATTGATTGAATCATCAGTCTCGATCGAAACTTCGTCAATGGTGATCCCCTCACCATCCAGCCATCCAGAAGGTCCCGGTGCGGCACTCGATCAGGTGATCATCCGGAGTGTGGCGTGACATCGCCTCCGCTGCCGTGATGCGGTCGGAACAGTCCGCCGGATCGGCGCCCGGGACCAGGGCCGGGACGGGGACCGACGAACAGGGGGAACCACCATGGCCGGGTCGCCGACTCGTCCGATGCACGCACTGCAACAGCTCACCGGAACGCTCCAACGGCAGCTGTTATGGATCATGATCGGGGCCTACCTGCTGGCCGGGCTGCTGCCCGGCCCGGGCGAGGCCCTCCGCGCGGTGCCGTTGGCACGGGTCGGCGGCACCGCCTTCCCGCTGCAGACGGGACTGCTGGCGGTCGTGGTGTTCAACGCCGGGCTGACCGCCAGGGCGGAGCAGCTGCCGCTGCTGCTGCGCCGTCCCGGCCCGCTGGCGCTGGGGGTGGCCATCAACGCCCTGCTGCCCACCCTGCTGCTGGCGCTGGCCTCGGTCGGCGCCGAGGCGTGGCACAGCGCCGGCGAGGCGCAGAGCATGCTGGCCGGACTGGCCCTGATCGGGGCGATGCCGGTGGCCGCCGGGGCCACCGTCTTCGCCCAGGGCAGCGAGGGCAGCGCCACCCTCAGCCTGGGCCTGGTACTGGGCTCCACCCTGCTCAGCCCGCTGACCATCCCGCTCGGCCTGCATCTGGGCGGCCTGCTGACCACCGGCTCCTACGCGGCCGAGCTGCACGGCGCCGCGCGGTCGGCCGGGAGCATGTTCGCCGTCCTGGCCGTCGTACTGCCCTGCCTCCTGGGCCTGCTGACGGGGCGTCTGCTGAACCGGCTGCCGAACCTGCTCCCGAACCGGCTGCCGAACCGCTCCGGCGGGCTGCTCGCGCCCGTCCTGCCAGTGGTCCGGCTGGTCAACCTGGTGGTTGTGGTCACCCTCAGCTACACCAACGCCTGCGGCGCGCTCCGGCCGGTCATCAGCCGACCCGATCCTGACTTCCTGCTGCTGGTGGTCCTGGTCGCGGCCCTGATGTGCTCGCTGTCGTTCCTCTGCGGCTGGGTCATCGCCGGGCGGTTGAACTGCGGTCGCGCCGACGCCGTGGCGCTCACCTACGCCTCCGGCATGAACAACAGCAGTGCCAGTGCCGTGCTGGCGGCGACCCGGATACCGGACCACCCGGCGGTGCTGCTGCCGATCCTGGCCTACAGCCTGCTGCAGAAGATCCTGGCGGGGTCGGTCGGCCGGGTCCTGCCGCCCGAGCGGACGGCCGGACCCGGGCCCTGACCCGAGTCCGGGCCCCGACCCGGGCTTCAGCCCTGTTGCGTCAGGATCACTCGGTGCGCAGCGCCGTGGCCGTGCGGGTCCTGGCCGCCCAGCCGGCCGGGAGCAGCGCCCCGCACACGGCGATGGCCACCCCGCCGACGGCGAGCAGCGCCAGCTCCGGCAGGCCGAAGACGTCCTGGACCACGGCCGGGGTGCCGCTGCCTGCTGCCCGCATGACCAGCGGGATGACGTAGTCGTGCAGGGCGATCCCGACCGGCACACCCACCGCGCCGCCGATCACCCCGGCACCGGCGACCGAGGTCAGCACCTGGGTGACGGTCTGACCCGGCGTCATCCCGACGGCCTTGCAGACCCCCAGGTCGTGGACCCGTTCCCGGGTGTCCAGGATCACCGAGTTGAGCACCCCGAGCCCGGCGACCGAGACCAGCATCAGGGTGAGCAGCACCGCCATGGCGTCGAAGGCGATCTGGGTGGGGTTCAGGTGCTCCGCCTGGTTGGCCTCGGCCTGGGCGTCGGTCGACTTCAGCGCCGTGCTGAGCGCGCTGACGTAACCGGCGACCGGTGTGCCGGGCTTGAGGGTCACGTCGTAGAAGTCGGGGTGCAGCTCCGGCTGGGCGGCGGCGAGGGTGCCGATGTCGGTGTTGATGGTCAGCCCGGCCTCGCCGGGGTCGAAGTCCTCGCCCACGATCCGCACCGGAATTCTGACGCCCCGGTCGATCAGGGTGATGCTGTCGCCCACCTGGTGGCCGGTGGTGTCCAGGAAGTGCGTCGGCACCACCACCTCGCCGGGGCCGTTGAACCAGCGGCCGGAGATCAGCGCGATGGCCTCGGTGGCGGAGGGCCCCTGGTAGAGCCGCGCCCGGATCGCCCCGGTCGCGCCGGCCACGGTGACGGTGCCCTGGGTCTGGCCGACGACCGCGGCGGTGCCCGGCTGTGCCCTGATGACCGCCAGCGTCTTCGCCGGGTCGATGGTGGTGGGGGTGCTCTGCGTGGCCGCGGGGCTGCCCTGGGGGCCGGGAACAGCGCCGCCGGGAGCGCCGTCGACGGGAAGGCCCAGGTACACCGTGACCGGGATCCGCTGACTCGGCTCCCGGGCCGCGGTCACCGCGCTGGCCGAGGAGGTGAGTCCGATGGCGAAGGTCCCCGCCGCGGTGCCGAACAGCACCGCCGCCAGCAGCGCCGCCGAGCGGACCGGTCGGGCGAAGGGCGAGGCGAGCCCCAGCGTCACGGCCCTGGGCAGCGGCAGCCGTGCGGCGAGCCGCTGGGCCCACTGGCCGCGCCCGCTGCGGGGCGCGCGTCCCACCGCGAGCGCCTCGACGGTGCGCAGCCGGCCCGCCCGCAGCGCGGGCACCAGCGCCGCCAGGGTGACCACGACCAGCGCCGCGCCGGGCACCGCCAGATCGATCCACCAGGCCACCCCCGGCGACCCTCCCCCGTACATCTCCCCCGCGTCGCTCATCAGCGGAATCGCCAGCAGATTGCCCAGGACGACCCCCAGCACCGCCCCGATGCCGGCCGGAACCAGCGCCTGGGCCAGGTAGGTCCGCACCACCTGACCCGGTGTCAGCCCGATGGCCTTGAGGATGCCGATCCTGCGGATCTGCGCGCCGACGGCCCCGCTCACCACACTGGCGATGATGATCACGGACATCAGCAGGCCCAGGACCCCGAACGCCAGCATCACCGGGACGAACAGCGCCGTGTTCTCGTCGGCCGCCAGCTTCACATCCAGGTAGGACTGCGCACTGGTGACCGCGCCGGCCGGCAGCGCGGCGGCGACGGCGGCCCGGTCGGCGTTCAGCTCGGCCGTGGTGGCGGCGGAGCTGAAGCGGTAGAGCATCTGCGCGCTGACGGGTGCGCCCGGGGCACGCAGCAGGGCGATCTCCGCCGGGACCACCCAGCCGTCCGCGCTGCCGGTGACCGACGAGGCCAGCCCGACCACGGTCAGGGTGGGGCTGTCGGCGGCCGAGGAGGCCTTGATGGTGCTGCCCGGCCTGGTGCCGGGGCCCACCACGTCCGCGTCCGTCGAGAGCACGATCTCCCCCGGCCCGGTCGCCCAGCGGCCGGACCTCAGCACGATGTCGTCCACGCCGCCGGTCGGGGTGGACCGCCCGACGACCGTCTCCGACTGCTGCAGGTCCAGCCCGCCGGGCCCGGGCGGGCTGATCTGCGCGGTCTGGAACGGGCCCGCGCTCGCGGTGACCCCCGGCAGGTGCGCGGTGGCGCTGATCCGGTCGGCGCCGGCGCTGCTCGCGTCGATCTGCACGGTGAGCTGCGCACCGTGCTGCCGCGCGAAGGCGGCGTCGAACGGCGCCGACGCGCTCACCATCAGCGACCCGGCGGCGACCGCGGAAGCCACCGCCATCAGCACCGACAGGGTCATCACCACGGTCTGCACCCGCCGCCGGCCGACCCGGCCCAACCTGATTCTCCGGCCGCCACCGGGGTTGCCGCGGAACGCGCTCATCGGACCGCCTCCGCGTTCCTGGCCCGGTCCGCCGCGACGACCCCGTCGACCAGTTGGACCGTACGCTCGGCGCAGGCCTCGGCGAGCGCCAGGTCATGGGTCACCAGGACCACGGTCTGACCGCTGCGGTGCAGGTCGACCAGCAGTTCCCGCACCTCCTGCCCCGACGCGGTGTCGAGCGCCCCGGTGGGCTCGTCCGCCAGCAGCAGCGCCGGACGGTTGATCAGCGCCCGGGCGACGGCGACCCGCTGCCGCTCACCGCCGGACAGCCGTCCCGGGTAGGCACCGCCGTGCTTGCTGATGCCGAGCACCTCCATCAGCTCCGCCGCACGCTCCCCCGCCCTGCTCCGGGGCGAACCGGCGAGCTGGGCCGGCAGCATGATGTTGTCGACCACGGTCAGATCGTCCAGCAGGTTGAAGAACTGGAACACCATCCCGATCCGCTCCCGGCGGAACCGTGCCAGCGCCTTCTCGCCGAGGCCGTCGATCCGCAGGCCGCCGACCGACACCCGGCCCTCGCTCGGCCTGTCAAGACCCGCCACCAGGTTCAGCAGTGTCGACTTCCCGCTCCCGGAGGGCCCGGTGATCGCCACGGCCTCCCCCTCGGCGACGGTCAGGGTCACCGGCCCCAGCGCGGGGGCGCCGGCGCCGTCGTACTGCTTGACCGCGCCCTCCAGTTCGATCACATTCCCCATCAGCGGGTCCGTCCTTGTCCTCGTCGTTGCGGCGGCCGGCGGCTGTTCCCGGCCGGCCGCAACGACGCTACGAGCGACCCGGGTCGGCCCGCGTCGGCCGTCGAGCGGACCTTCTGTCGGCCGCGCGGACGACCCGGTCGCGGGGTCATCCCTGCGATGTACTCCGCTCGGCGTCGGGGAGGGACATCAAGACGGATGCGCGGACCGGCGCCCGGCTCCGAGAATGGCGGCATGGACATACTGCAAGGGCGCGAGCTGGGCCGACATGTGCGCGCGGTGCTCCGCACCGAACGGCAGTCACCCGTGCTGCCCCGCTGGTCGCTGCGGGCCGACATGATCTTCGCGCTGCTGGTGACGGCCGTGGTGCTGCTGTCGCTGCGTCACAGTGTGATCGCCTGGCAGGACCCCAGGGCGTCGCCGATGCCGGGCATCCCGCCGCTGGCCCCTCGGCCGCCCGACCCCGCCCAGTTCGGGCCACCGGTGCTCCCGGTGGCACCGGACGCCAAGGACTACGTCGTCCCCGCCCTGGCCGGGCTGGCCCTGTCCGCGCGGCGCAGGTTCCCCCTCGCCACCTTCTGGGTGGTGCTGGTCTCGGTCGAGGTCGCCTACTACCTGCCGACCTTCGCCGCGGTGCTGACCTGCGGCCTCGCCATCTGCGCCGCCGCGATCCACGGTCGCAACCCGGCCACGGTGATGGGCAGTTTTGTGCTGGGGGCGCTGCTGGTCACCACGACCTTCCAGAACGCGACGCCGACCCTGCGCGGACTGCTGGTCATGATGCTGGTCCTCGGCCTGCTCGGCGGCGTCGGACGGTTCTGGCAACTGCGGTTGGCCGCGACCCGGCTGCGCTTCACCGAACTGCAGGAGGAACAGGCGGCAGCGATGCGCCGCGCGGTCGAGGAGGAGCGCTCACGGATCGCGAGCGAGCTGCACGATGTGGTCACCCACAATGTGAGTGTGATGGTCATTCAGGCCGGGGCCGCGCGAACGGTGTTGGACAGTTCGCCGGAGCTGGCCAAGGAGGCCCTGCTCGCGGTCGAGGCCGGCGGGCGCGCCGCGATGGCCGAACTCCGGCATGTGATGGGCCTGTTGGCAGTCTCGGGAACGGGCGGGAGCCGGGAGCCGGCCAACGGCCGCCCCTCGTCCGACGAACTCGAACCACAGCCGGGTCTCGGCCAGCTCACCGCCCTGGTGCAGCGGGTGCGGGGCGCCGGGCTGCCGGTCACGCTGTCGCTGTCGCTGCCGCCCGAACCCCTGCTCTCCGGAGTGGATCTGACGGCCTATCGGGTGGTCCAGGAGGCGCTGACCAACACCATCAAGCACGCCGCGGGGGCCGCCTCGGCCATCACCATCGACCACGACGAGCAGGCGCTGACCATCGAGGTCGTCGACACCGGCGGCACCCCGGCGGTCCACTCCCTGTCCGGCAACAGCCGCGGCCTGCTCGGCCTGCGCGAACGCCTGGCCGTCTACGGCGGGACGCTCGACGCGGGGCGTACGATCGGCGGCGGCTACCGCATCATGGCCCGAATCCCCTGGAGCACCACGTGAGTCAACCGCCCCTGCGCGCCGTCATCGCCGACGACCAGGCGCTGGTCCGCACCGGCTTCCGGATGATCCTCGCCGCCGACGGCATCGAGGTCGTCGCCGAAGCGGTCAACGGCGCGGACGCCGTCGCCGCCGTCCGCCGCACCAAGCCGGACGTGGTGCTGATGGACATCCGGATGCCGGAACTGGACGGTCTGGAGGCCACCCGGCAGATCATGGCGAACAGCACGGCCGGCACCGAGGGCGCGGGCGGCACCAAGGTCCTCATTCTCACCACCTACGACCTGGACCACTACGTCTACGCGGCCCTCACCGCCGGTGCCAGCGGCTTCCTGCTCAAGGACGTCACCCCGGAGCACCTGGTGGCCTCGGTGCGGGTGGTCCGCTCCGGCGACGCCCTGCTCGCCCCCACCATCACCCGCCGACTGATCGAGCGCTTCGCCCCGCGTGACGAGGCCAGGTCCACCGTGCACCGCGGCCTCTCCGAACTGACGCCCCGGGAACTGGAGGTGCTGCGCCTGCTGGCCACCGGCCTGAGCAACGCCGAACTGGCCGAGCGCCTCACCCTCAGCGCGACCACGGTGAAGACCCATGTGGCCCGCATCCTCTCCAAACTCGGTCTGCGCGACCGCGTCCAGGCCGTCGTCCTGGCCTACGAGACCGGCCTCATCTCCCCCGGCACCCCCTCCGAGCGCGGCTAGTCCTGCCCAGCTGCGTCCGCGTCGAGGAGGCGGGCGAGGAGGGCGGTGAGCCGGCCGAGGTCCTCGGGCGGGAGGGCGGCCATCGCCGGGGGCGGGCGCAGCAGGATGGCGTCGGCGGTCGCGATGGCCCGGTGTCCGGCGGGGGTGAGGGTGACCAGTTTGCGTCGGCGGTCGTCGGGGTGCGGACGGCGTTCGACCAGGCCGTGGGCTTCCAACTTGTCGACGATCAGGGTGGCGTAGGGGGCGTCCACGCCGTTGGCCTGCGCGAGTTGGACCAGGGTCGCCGGTCCGTCGCGGAGTTGGAAGAGGACCTTTCCCCGGCCGCCGCCGAGTCGGAATCCGAGCGCCTCGGCGAGTTCGCCCCGACGGCTGTGGGCTTCGACGAACCGCTGCATCAGCGCCCATGCCTGCTGCTGGGCCGCGTTCACCAGGCCACGGTCCGGCCGAGGTAGTCGACGTAGTGCAGACCGGGCTTGTCCCGGAGTGCGTCAAGTGTCCTGACGACGTTGGGGATGCTCTCGTCGATGCTGAGCCGGGCGCCCGGACCGCCGAGGTCGGTGCTCACCCAGCCCGGGGCCATCAGCACCAGGGCGCGGCGCTCGCCCTCGTGCCGCGCCGCGTAGCTGCGCATGAAGGTGTTGAGCGCGGCCTTGCTGCCCCGGTACACCTCGTGGCCGCCGCGTTCGTTGTTGGCCACGCTGCCCTGCCCCGAGGACATCACCCCGATGGTGCCCCCGGGTGCGACGAGGTCCTGCAGGGTCTCGATGACGCGCAGCGGGCTGAGCGCGTTGGTGACCATGACCCGGGTGAACTCCTCGGTCGAGGTCTCGGCCACGGTGCCCTCGGGCTGGTTGGTGACACCGGCGTTCACAAACAGCAGGTCGAACGTCCGGTCCGCGAGGCGGTCGCGCAGCGCCGTGACCTGCGCGGGCTCGGTGACGTCCACGGTCTCGATCTCGATCCGCCCGGGCTCCGGCCCACCGTCCGAGCCGGCGTCAGCGTCGGCGAGGTCGTGCAGCGGGGTGCGGCCCGAGCCGCGCACGGTGGCCACGACATGTCGGCCGTCCCGCGCCCACTCCCGGGCCAGCGCGAGACCCAGACCGCGCGACGCCCCGATCAGAAGCACTTTAGTTGTAGTCATAACAATGATTGTGCTTCGTATAAGTAACTCCGTCAAGCAGCGACACGGAGCTCCCGGAAGAAGGCGGTGAGGTCGGCGGCCAGCAGTTCGGGCTCCTCGTGGGCGGGGAAATGCCCACCGCGCGGCATGGTCGTGTACCGGGCGAGGTGGTAGGTGCGCTCCACGAAGCCGCGGGGCGCGACGACGCCGAGGTCGGCGGGGAACAGCGCGAACGCGGTCGGCACCTCCACCCGTTCCACCTTGGGCACGAGCCCCTGGCCGGACGCGTAGTACGGGATGAACGACGTCGAGATGGTGTTGGTGAACCAGTACAGCGACGCCTGGGTGAGCAGGAAGTCGTCGGTGAACCGGGTGGAGAGATCGCCGCCGCAGTCGCTCCAGGCCCGGTACTTCTCCACCATCCAGCCGAGCAGGCCCGCCGGCGAGTCGCTCAGCCCCTGGGCCAGGGTGAGCGGACGGGTGCGCTGCTGGTGGGCGTACGCCCCCTCGGTCTGGGCCCAGGCGCCGAACCCGCCCAGGTAGGCCCGCTCCTCGTCGCTCAGCTCGGCGGCGGCGTCGGGCGGTGTGCCCAGGACGTCCAGCAGGTGGATCCCGACGACGCACTCGGGGTGGGCCTGGCCGAGCCGCGCGGTGATCCCCGAACCGAGGTCGCCGCCGTGCGCGCCGTAGTGGTCGAAGCCGAGCTCGTCGTGCATGAGCCGGTGCCACAGTTCGTGCGTGGGCAGCGTGTGCTCCAGGCTCGCGGGCCGGGCGGAGAAGGTGAACCCGGGCAGGGACGGCACGATCACGGTGAAGGCGTCCCGCGGGTCGCCGCCGTAACGCGACGGCGTGGAGAGCCTCCGCGCCAGTTCGACCAGCTCGTAGAACGAGCTCGGCCAGCCGTTGGTCAGCACCAGCGGCAGCGCATCGTCGCGTTCGGCGTCGAAGCGCAGGTAGTGCACGGTGCTGCCGTCGATGTCGGCGAACCGGGACGGCAGCGCGTTGACGGCGGCCTCGTGCCGGCGCCAGTCGTAGCCGTCGGCCCAGTACGCGACCAGCCGCCGCAGCTCCTCGGGGTCGGTGCCCGCCTGCCACTCGGCGACGGGCCACGGTTCCGCCCATCGCGTCCCGCGCAGACGGGCTCGCAGGTCGTCGAGGGCGGCGTCGGGCACCGCGATCAGGGGGCGGGTATCTGTCTTCGGGGTCTGCCAGGTTTTCGACACCACTAAAAGCTATAGCCGGTGTCGAAAATTGTCAACACCAGCTTCGGGATACACTGGTGTCGTGAATGATGGAATCGTGGATGTGACCGTGGATTTGGTCGTGGTCGAGCAGTTCCTCAACACGCTCGACGAGCGGACCTTCAGCTGGCACGGTGAGCGTCACACCGGCCATGACGGGTTGACCTCGGTGCAGGCGCTGTCCGGGTGGCTCGAGGCGCACGGCCTGGTCACCGCGGGGCAGGAACTGGGTCCGGCCGACCTGACCGCCGCCGTCGCCCTGCGGGACGGCCTGCGGGCGGCGCTCATCGACGACGGCGACGGCGCGAAGACCGCGCAGGCGCTCGCCGCCTTCCCGCTGCGGCTGGCGCCGGACTCGTCCGGCCGACTGCGCCTCGCCGCCACCAGCGGCACGGCCGGCCTCGACGCCATCGTCGAGACGGTCGCGTCGAACGTGGCCGGCGGCGGCTGGAGCCGCCTGAAGCTCTGCTCCTCGACGGACTGCCGCTGGGCCTTCTACGACACCTCACGCAACGGCGGCGGTCGCTGGTGCTCGATGGAGGCCTGCGGGAACCGCAACAAGACCCGCGCCTACCGTCGCCGCCACGCGGACTGAGCCCTACGCCGTCCCCGGCTTCGACTCCCTCAGCGGAACCACCACTTGGTCACACCGTTCGGCTCCTCCATCGCGGTGGCGACCACCGTGTGCACCGTCATCCGGTACAGGTGCCAGGGCCCGGCCCCGGCGCTCGGCGCGCTGTACGGAGCGGCCACCACGTCGCCCTGCGCCTCCGCGGGCCAGCCGATCTCGCGGTACTTGGCGGTGACCGCGGCCAGCAGAACCTGGTCCCGTTCCCGGACGGCCTCGCCCTCGAAGACGAAGTCCCAGGCGGGCAGGCCGGCGGAGACCGTGCAGCGCGGATCCGCGAGCAGGTTGCGGGTCTTCTGCGCCTCGGGGTGCGTGGTGAAGAAGATCGCCCCCTGGTGCCAGACGTGTCCGATCCCGGCCGCGTGCGGGCGACCGTCCGGCCGCACGGTGCCCAGGAACCAGGAACGACCGGGGCCGGCCCGGAAGGCGGCGACCACCGCTTCCACCCGGTCCCATTCCAGCGTCACGGTGCCGTACTGGGCGTCGAGGTTCTTCGTCCGCACGGGCTTGAGCTCAGTCATGGCGATCCTCCTGTCTCGAAACTACGCCTGCGACAGTCCGATGGGGTTGGGGAAGGGCAGCGCCTTGGCCGCCGCGTGGGCGATCGGCCGCAGCAGGGTGACCAGCCGGGCCACGCCCGCGCTGCCCAGCGCCTCCCACGGGCCGGCGGCCAGCGCGTCCGTCCGCGCCTCGATCTCTTCCCGCGCGGTGGTGGCGAGGTCGGTGGGACCGCCGTCGGGGTGCAGCCAGCCGCGTGCCGTCAGCCGGGCCTCGGCGGCCTCCCACTCCTGGTCGGACCAGCCGCGAGCGGGTTGCAGCAGCCGCCGTTCGTTGTCCACGGCCGCGCGCCACACCAGGCTCTCGCATCCGTCCAGGCCGGCCACCAGCAGGGCCGCGACATGCCCGTCGCCCCGGTGCTCGCGCAGCACGGTCGCCGCGTGCCAGAGCACAGCCAGGGGGTCCTCCGGCCAGGGCAGCGCGGCGTTCGCCGCCGCGAGCACCCGGCCGGTCACCTCGACCGCCTCGGCGGCCGTCCGGCACAGCCGCGCCGCCTCGGCGACCTCGGCCCCGTCGGCCGCGGCGGTCCCGAGCAGTTCCCGCAGCGCGGCCCCGGCGCCGGCGGCACGGGCGTCCAGCACCTGCTGCGGCTCGGCCAGCGCCCACACCGACGGCAGCGCCCGCTCGACCATCGGGCGGGTGAAACCGTAGAACGCGGCGAACACCGGAGCCGGTCCGACCGGACCGAGCGGTGCGGCCCGTCCGGCGAAGTACCCCCGCCAGAACCCGCGCAGGCCGACCTGCTCGAACGCGCCGCGCGCCTGCGGCGCGAAGTAGGTCACCGCGTGCAGGGGCTCGAACAGCGTCCACATCAACCGGGCCGTGCCCGCAGGATTCTCATTGAGGCTCACCCGCCCCACCCTACGGCTCAGCGGGCGGCGTCCAGTCGTGCGCGCTGATCGGCGGTCAGGTCCAGTTCGACCGCGTCCAGCGCCTCGTCCAACTGCGCGAGGCTGCTGACCCCGACCAGCGGGACGACAGCCACGTCACCACCCAGCATCCAGGCGTAGACCACCTGGTTGGGCGTGGCACCGGTCTCCGCCGCCACCTCGGCCAGCGCCGTCAGCGACCGCGCCGCACCCGCGTGTTCGTACTCGGCCGGCACCGCCCTCCCCCGCTGCGCGTAGGCGCCGTTCAGCAGCGCGGCGTAGGCGAGGACGGTGACCTCCGGCTGGCTGCGGACGTAGTCGAGCATCGGTTCGTCCAGCGCCACCTGGTAGTCGAAGTCGGCCTCCGGCGCGGGCCGCAGGTAGCTGTGCCGCTGCTGCAGCGCGGCGTAGCCGGGGAAACCGGCCAGCCGGGCCAGCTCCCGGGAGGCGGCGAAGCGCTCCCGGCCCTGGTTGCTCATGCCGACCTGCTCGGTCAGGCCCTCCCGGACCAGCCCGGCAAAGGCGCCGACGGTCTCCTCCAGCGCGGTACGCGGATCGTCCACGTGCCCGTACAGCAGGTCCACCCGGTCCGTGCCGAGCCGGTTCAGGCTGCCGCGCACGGCGTCGGACACCGTCCGCGCGGACAACCCCTCGCGGTTGGCCGGCCACTCGCCCGCTCCGGCCGGGAGCGCCCCGAGCTTGGTCGCCAGCACCATCTCCTCACGGTTGCCGCGTGCCTTCAGCCAGCGCCCGAGCAGGCGCTCGCTGTCGCCGCCGTCACTGCCCTCGCGCCAGAAGCAGTAGCAGTTGGCCGTGTCCACGAAGGTGCCCCCGCGTTCGACGAACCGGTCGAGCAGGGCGAAGGACGTCCCGTCGTCGACGGCCGAGCCGAAGGGCAGCGTGCCCAGGCAGAGAACGGAGATCCGACGGGAGCCAAGGGTGCGGTAGCGCATGGGTGTCCTCTTCTTCGCGTTCATCGCGATGTGTGCCCGCGATTCCTCGCGACCGTGGTGCCGGTGCCGCCGTACGCGAC
The DNA here is from genome assembly GCF_042511045.1 of Streptacidiphilus alkalitolerans. Lineage (NCBI taxonomy): Bacteria > Bacillati > Actinomycetota > Actinomycetes > Kitasatosporales > Streptomycetaceae > Streptacidiphilus > Streptacidiphilus alkalitolerans. The sequence goes on along the minus strand of NZ_JBHEZX010000009.1, from coordinate 68,324 downwards.
ACCACGATGCTCACAACTGGAGCGCGCTCCAGGTCAAGCAGCGGCCAGAATGCCTCCCATGACCGCTTCCGCGACGCACCACCTGACCCCGGCCCAGGCCGCCGAACGATCCGGCTTCAGCCTGGACACCCTGCGCTACTACGAACGCATCGGCCTGCTCGACACCGTGGAGCGCGCCCCCAGCGGGCACCGGCGCTTCACCGAGCAGGACCTCCAGTGGCTGGGCATCCTGCGCTGCCTGCGCGACACCGGGATGCCCATCGCGGACATGCGCCGCTACGCCGAGCTGGCCCGGAGCGAGGAGCCGCACTCGCTGACCGAGCGGATAGCCCTGCTGGAGGACCACGACAGGGGCATCGAGGAGCAGATCGCGCTGCTCCGCGCCCAGCAGCTGCACCTCAGGGGGAAGGTCCAGTACTACCGCTCGATCCAACCCTCCTGACGGGGCGTCCGGGGGCCGCCGTCCGGGTACGGCTCAGCGGACCACGTCGAGGACGTTCAGCTGCAGGCCGTTGGCGTACACGGCGTGCTCGACCAGCTCCAGCTTCTGGGTGTCCTTGTCGGTGGCCGGAAACAGCCGCTTGCCCGCGCCGAGCAGCAGCGGGTACACGAGAAGGTGGTAGCGGTCGACCAGGCCGGCGTCGGCGAGGCCGTGGTTGAGGGCGACGCTGCCGTGGACGATGATCGGCCCGCCCTCGGTCTCCTTGAGGGCGGCGACCTCGTCGAGGGAGCGCAGGATGGTGGTCTCGCCCCAGTTGGCGACGAGCTTGTCGTCGCCGAGGGTGGTGGAGACGACGTACTTCGGCAGGGTCCGGTAATGGGCGAACTCGGCCATGTCCGGCCACACCGGGCTGAACGCCTCGTAGCTGACCCGGCCGATCAGGATCGCGGTGGACTCCTCCTGCTCCCGCCCCTTGATGTCGAATGCCTCGGGGAGGAACGGGACGTCCTTGAAGGTCCATCCGGAGTTGCGGTAGCCGGGCTCGCCGCCCGGGGCCTCCACGACGCCGTCGAGCGAGATGAAGGCGGAGCTGATCAGAGTACGCATGGTGGTTTCCTCGGGTCTGTAGTTGCTGTGCGGTGTGGAGTTGCTGTGCGGTGTGGGTGGTTCGGGTCAGGCCAGGACGCCGGTCAGCCACTGCTGCCAGGCGGCCTCGGCTCCGTCCGGGTCCGGACCGAACAGGTGGTGGAACATCAGTGCGGTGCCGGAGCCGTGGTGGAAGCTGTAGAGCCCGTCGGCGGTGCGGATCCCGACGCGTTCGTCGTCGGCCCAGACCACCTCGCCGTCCAGCGGCGGCAGACCCGCCGGCTCGGCCTGCGCCCGGTCCCCCACCGCGGGCGAGGCCGACAGCGACAGCCCGCGGTTGAGGGCCGCCCTGGTCTGCTGCGCCGTCCTGTCCGCCGACGGTGCGAAGCCGAAGACGGGCACAGCGGTGCGTGCCGGGAAGTGGGCCAGGTACTCGCGGAGCGTGTGGAGGTGGAACGGCCAGCCGCGGCGCAGGGCGTCGTACTCGTCCTGCCAGTCGTCGCCGAGCAGGCCGCTGTGGACGACACGGAGCACGGTGCTGCCGCCGTCCCGACCCTCGATCAGGTACTCGAAGGCCATGAACCGCCCGTCGCCGGCGGTGGCGGTGCGGGTGGCGAGGCGTTTGCCCGGCTCGTAACCGGTGATCACCGCCTCCTCCCGGTGGCCGCCGGTGTCCATGGCGGCGACGCCGCCCTCGCGCGGCTCGACCTCGTTGCGCCCCATGAACCAGGAGTCGATCCCCGGTCCGGTCGCGATCGCCTCCCAGACCTGCTCCGGACTCCCCGGCAGGGTCACCCTCTGCTCGATCTCGAACGGGTGCGTCATCGTCAGTTCTCCTGTCCTGCATCGGATTCGGATTCGGCCGGCTGCGCCCCCGTGGGCTCCGCGGCGGGGATCGGCTTCGCGGCGGGGATCTGGTGGAGCCCGACGACCAGGCGGTGGCTCCTGCCGCCGGGGGCGGCCTCGTCGTGGTAGCGGCCCACCAGGGCTGCCACGGTCTGGGACAGTTCCTCGGCGAAGGCCGTCCGGTCGGCCGCCGTGGCGAAGCGGACCTCGGCGTCGATGCCGAAGCTGGCCACCCTTCGCCCAGCCCTGGAGGCCCCGGTCAGCAGCGTTCCGACCTCCTGCACCAGCCGGGCGCCGAGGGCCAGCAGCCAGCCGGCGGAGAGCTGGTCGGGCGAGCGGGAGGGGTCGGGCCTGACAGCGGCCAGGGCGGTGGGCGAGATCACGTAGGAGGCGGCAGTGGCGCGGTACACCCGTTCGGTGACATTGCCCCTGCGTCGTTCCTCGGCGAGCTCGACCAGCTCGTGCCGCTCCAGCTCCTTGAGGTGGTAGTTGACCTTCTGCCGGGGAAGCCCCAGGCGGAGGGCCAGCATGGCGGCCGAGCCGGGCGCGGCCAGGGCGGCGAGGATCCGGGAACGTATGGGGTCCAGGGACGACTCGGCCGCGGCGGGTTCTTCGATCACAGCGATATCCAGCACCACTCCAGGATCGGACCGACCATAAAATTTGTCAAGACAAGAAAACTTGTCGGTCGGCGTCCGGCTACTGGACGGCGTCCCGGTAGGCCCGGGGGCTCACACCGGCGATCCGGTCGACCGGGTGCGCCGTGGTCCCCAGCAGGAACTGCGCCTGCCGGACCTGCTCACGGACGCGCCGCAGCAGCGTGCGTGTGCTCACCCCGCACTGCTGGGCGATGTCCTCAGGTTGGCGGCGGGCAGGCGTCCGGCCCTGGAGGTGCCGGTCAGGGTGCCGCCGTCGACCGTCACGGCGAAGGCCAGGTTCAGCCGCAGGGGCTTGGTGACGGCCTGGTTCCAGCTGAGCCGGTCTCCGTCGAGGGCGAGGGAGTCGAGCGGGACCTCCTCCCCGGGGACCAGGATCAGCCGCCGGTCCCGCTGACCACCTCACGCGGACCCTCGGCGGACACCAGTTCCACGCCCACCGCTCCGCCGGAGGCCGACCCGCCGGCGTACAGCAACCGGACGCTCCCACGCACCCCAGTGGCCGGAGTGACAGCTTCCAACGGAAAATCGCCAGCGCCCTGCGCAGTCACCCGCCGTCGAGGTCGGCCTGCCGGGCCACGCGTTCCAGTTCGCCCCGATAGGTCTCCCACCAGGCCGCGTCGCCGGGCGCCATGCTGTCATTGCCCTCGTTCATCCCCACGGCGCCGTCGATCAGCTCGCGGACGATGTCGGCGTGGCCGGCGTGCCGGTGCGTATCAGCGATCACGCGGACGACGGCGTGATGCAGCGTCACCTCGTCCCCGCCGCTCGGCCACCACGGCACCCGGCCGACCGCGTCCAGCTCCAGCGCGTCGACGGTCGCGTCCGCGTGCGCCCACGCCCGGCGGTAGAGCTCGACGATGTGCTCCCGCGACTCGGCGGCGGTGGCCCACATGTCCGAGTTGAGCTCCCCGCCGTCCTCCAGCCACGGCAGGGTCTCGCCGGACGGCCTGCCGAAGGTGTCACCGAGGTAGCCCAGCTCCACCCCGGCCACATGCTTCACCAGCCCCAGCAGATTGGTGCCGGTCGGCGTCAGCGGGCGGCGGATGTCGTACTCCGAGAGCCCTTCGAGCTTCCACAGCAGGGCATCGCGGGCGGACTGCAGATAGAACCGAAGGTCGGCTTTGGGATCCGAAGTGGTCATGGGTCAAGTCTGCCGCCGGGTAGCCGCCTTGGTCGGCCCGCCGGGCGGCATGGCGCCACCTCCTGGCCACGAGTCGCCCCGCGCCGGCATGAGCGTGTTCGCTTCTGTTCCTTCTGTTCGGGGCATTGACACTTAAAGGGACATGACAACACACTGACGGCCTGTGGTCAGGCACGCTCCGCTCCCGCCCGTTCGGAGGACCCATGCGGCTAGGTCGGCTCCCCTGGATCCCCCGGTTGTCCCGGTTGTCCCGCCGTTCGTCGGCGCTCTCGGCCGGAAGCTGTCTGGCGCTGCTGCTCACCCTGGCGGCGACCGGACTGGCGTCAGCGCCACCCGCCCAGGCCGCGAGCAATGTGGTGACCGACGGCAACGCCCGTTTCGAGGTGCTCAGTCCGACCCTGGTCCGGCTGGAGTACGCCGGCGACGGCGCGTTCCAGGACGGGACCACCTTCACCGCCGTCAACCGCGCCTTCCCGGTGCCCGCCTTCAGCACCGACGTCAGCGCGGACGGCTACCGCGAGATCCGCACCAGCGGACTGACGCTGCGCTACCGCCAGGGCAGCGGGCCGTTCACCTCGGCCAACGTCTCCGTCACCCTGGCCGGCAGCAGCGTCCAGGCCGCGCCGTCGTTCCCCTCCTTCTGCACCGTCGGCAACGCCTGCGAGGCGGAGAACGGCCTGTTCAGCGGCTTGGCGGCGACGGCCTACGACCACACCGGGCACACCGGCACGGGCTTTGTCGCCGGGTTCCAGGGCACCGGCAGCGGCGTGTCGCAGGACGTCTCCCAGGTCCCGGCCACCGGCAGCTACCGGCTGTCGGTGCGCTACTCCAACGCCAACGGCAGCACCGGCAGCCTGTCCACCCGGGTCAACGGCGCGGCCGGACCCGCCCTCAGCCTGCCCGTCACCTCCTCCTGGAACGCCTGGTCCACCGCCTCGGTCACGGTGAACCTGACGGCGGGCAGCAATACCGTCGGCCTGCTGCAGAACGCCGGTGACACCGGCAAGGTCAACATCGACAGCCTCGCGGTCACCCCGGTGTCCACCACCGCCTACCCGGCCGCGTCCACCGCGCTCACCAGCACCGGGTACGGGGCCGGTCCGACCGACACCCTCGGCGGCTGGTCGCGGACCCTGGACAACCCGGAGACCCTGCCGGTCCCGGAGCACCCGGGCATCCTGGACCGGGACGGCTGGTACCTGCTGGACGACACCCGCACCGCGCTGCTCACCAGCACCGGCAGCGGCACCGGCGGCAGCACCGGACACACCGTCACCGACCGTCCCCCGCACGGCGGCCAGCCCTACCAGGACGGCTACTTCTTCGGCTACGGCCAGAACTACAAGCAGGGCCTGGCCGACCTCAACACACTCACCGGCGGCACCGCGCTGCTGCCCGAGTCCGCCTACGGCGTCTGGTACTCGCGCTACTACGCCTACTCGACCGCCGACTACGAGAACACCCTGCTCCCGGCCTTCCGCAGCAGCAACACCCCGATCGACTGGCTGGTCACCGACACCGACTGGAAGTCGCCCTCCCAGTGGAACGGGTGGAACTGGAACCCGGCGCTGTTCCCCGACCCGCAGTCCTTCGTCGACTGGACCAAGCAGCAGGGGCTCTCCCTCGCCCTCAACATCCACCCCACCATCGACAGCGCCGACCCCAAGTTCGCCGCGGCCGACAGCCAGGCCGGCGGCCTGCTGCCGGACGGCGGCAGCACCTACGCCTTCGACTGGTCCAAGCCCGCCCAACTGGCCTCCTACTTCGCGCTGCACCAGCCCTTCGAACAGCAGGGCGTCCGCGAATGGTGGCTGGACTACTGCACCAACTGCGGCGGTTCCACCGCCTCCGACCCGCAGGTCGCGCCCGACAACCTGATCAACCAGGCGTACGCCGACGACGCCGCGGCCAAGGGCCTGCGCGGCTTCTCCTTCGCCCGGATCGGCGGCTCCGAGCAGGGCGGCGACGACAGCAACTACGCCATCGGCCCCTGGTCCGAGCGGCGCAACTCGATGCAGTTCACCGGGGACACCCCGGCCACCTGGGACATGCTGGCCTTCGAGGCGCGCTTCACCCCGGACGAGGCCGCGGCCGGCCTGTCCAACATCAGCGACGACATCGGCAGCTTCCACGGCGGCCACCTCCCCGACGACCTCTACGCGCGATGGCTCCAACTCGGGGTGTTCCAGCCGGTGGACCGGCTGCACTCGGACCACGGCGACCGGCTGCCGTGGAACTACACCGGCGCGGCGGCAGCCAGCGCCGAGTCCTCGCTGCGGCTGCGCGAGTCCCTGGTCCCCTACACCTACACCCTGGCGCAGCAGGTCCACAGCACCGGCGTGCCGATCGTCCAGCCGCTGTACCTGGACTACCCGGCCGAGGCCGCCGCGTACACCGCCACCGGCGAGTACCTGTACGGGGACAATGTGCTGGTCGCGCCGATCACCTCGCCCGACGACGCCTCGGGCAACGGCTCGGCCTCGGTCTGGGTGCCGCCGGGCACCTGGACCGACTACTTCACCGGCCGCAGCTACACCGGCCCGACGACGGTCACCATCACCGACCCGCTGTCGCAACTGCCGGTGCTGGTCAAGGCCGGCGGCATCCTGCCGACCAGGACCGACTACGTGGACAACCAGGCGCAGCGCCCGCTGACCCAGCTGACCGTGAACGTCGCGGCCGGGGCGAACGGCAGCTTCTCGCTCTACCAGGACGCCGGCGAGGGCACCGGCTACCAGAGCGGGCAGTCCAGCTCCGCCCCGCTGGCCTGGAACGACGCCACCCGTACGCTCACCGTGGGCGCACAGAGCGGCAGTTGGAGCGGCGCCCCGACCGCCCGCGGCTACACCCTGCGGCTGTCGAACTCGGCGGCCCCCACCGCGGTGCTGGTGGACGGCGTCCAGGTGCCGGAGACGGCCTGGTCCTGGAACGTGAACCGACGGACCGTCACCGTGACCACCGGGGCACTGCCGCTGTCATCCGCGCACACCGTCACCCTGTCCGGCAGCGCCACCGCCAACCCGGCCTCGGGCGAGGTCCTCGGCGACGGCGGCCTGTGCCTGGACGTGCGGGGCGGCCTCACCGCCGACGGCACGGCCGTCCAGTTGTGGGGCTGCAACCACAGCGCCGCCCAGCAGGTCTCCTACCAGAGCGACAACTCCGTTGGGGTCCTCGGGAAGTGTCTGACCGTCAGCGGCGGCGGGACCGCCGACAACACCGCCGTCGGCATCGCCGGCTGCGTCGGCTCGGCGGCCCAGAGCTGGTCCCACCGGTCCAACGGCGCCCTGGTCAACCCGGCCTCGGGCCGCTGCCTGGACGTCCCGAACGCCAACACCACACCGGGCGCGGTGCAGTTGCAGCTCTACGACTGCAACGGCTCCGCGGCGCAACTCTGGAAGCTGCCACCGGGTCAGATCACCGGACCGGCCGGACTGTGCGTGGACGTGGCCAACGCCGACCCCGCCTCGGCCACCCCGGTCCAACTGGCCGGCTGCAACGGGACCGACGCCCAGCGCTGGTCGGCGCCGGGCGACCAGACCCTGCGCGACTTCGGCAAGTGCCTGGACGCGGCGGGCGGCGCGACCGGCAACGGCACCGCCGTGCAACTGTGGGACTGCAACGGCACCGGCGCGCAGACCTGGGTCACCCGGGCCGACGGGTCCGTGCTCAACCCCGCCTCCGGCCGCTGCCTGGACGATCGCAACGGCGCCGGGCTGTCCGGCGATCCGCTGCAGCTCTACGACTGCAACAGCACCGCGGCCCAGCAGTTCCGCCTGGGCTGACCGCCGCACGGGTGCTCACAGGGCCGCGAGCCAGGGATGCCCCGGGTAGGTACGGGCGATCAGCTCGGCCAGGGTCCCGCGCTGAGCCGGGCTGAGCAGCGGGACGGTGGCGTCGAAGTCCGCCCGGTCCTTCTCCCGGGCGTGCTTGGCCTTGAACAGCAGGACCAATTCGGGTGCCAGGTAAGGGATCCCGTCACCGGTACGGTGGATGATGGCGCGGTAGGGCAGCCGGATCGCCTCATTGTGGCGGCAGATCCAGGTGTCGCCGTCATGCGGTTCGCGGAACACGTCGACCAGGTAGTCGCCGGTGGCCGGATCGCGCAGCCAGGTCTGGTGCACCGCCGCCAGCACCTCCGGTGCGGCGTCCTCCCAGATCCGGCCGCCGCCTGCCCCGTCGAAGACGTATCCGGGGAAGCGGTCGCGCACCTCGGGGAAGTCCGCGGCCGGGATCGCTATCTCGATGTCCCCGTGCTCGCGGGTCTGCGTGCCGCGGAACAGGTCCAGCGCCCAGCCGGCGGCCACGCACCAGGGCGTGGCCACGCCGGCCAGGCGGCTTGCGATCTCGCCCGGGGCCCAGCAGGAGGACCACCGGGCGCCGAGGGCCTCGATCTCGGTCGGTGACAACTCGGTGCCGCCCTCGGGCAGGTGCTCCCTCATCGAGGCAACCTATCAGCGGGGGCGGGTGGTTCAGGCCTGGGCGAGTTCGGCGAGCGCGTCGCGCTGTGCGGGCGTCCAGCCGAGTTCGCGCCGGGCCCGGGCGCCGCTGAACTGCTGGTCGAGCGCGAACGCCTCGGCGATCGGGCCCATCCGCTGCACCGCCTGGTCCAGCGTCAGCGAGTCGATGCTGCCCGGGCATCCGGCGGCGCGGCTGAGCGCCAGGGTGATGTCCGCCAGCGGGAGGTTCTGTCCGCCGACCCCGGCGTAGCTGGAGCCGGCCGGGGCGTTCAGGGCCAGCACATACAACTCGGCGATGTCGTCCACGTGCACCAGCGCCCAGTGGGCGGAGCCGTCCCCGATGCAGGGGACCGCGCCGGCGGCGCGCCCCGGCTCCACCAAGAACGCCTGCGCGAGCCCGCCGCCGTGGCCGTAGACCAGCCCGGGCATCACCAGCACGGGGTGTTCCCCGGTGGCCGCCCGGTCGAGCACCCGCTTCTCGTTGTCCAGCCGCCAGGCGGTGATGCCGGGCGGGTTGCGCGGCGCGTCCTCGTCCACGACCCCGTCCGTGTCGCCGTACACCCACACACCACCGGTATGCACATACGGACGGCTGCCGGCGCCGTCCTGCATCGCCTCGGCCGCGGCGCGGTCCACGTCCGCGGTGTCCTCGGCGTAGTCCACTCCGAGGTGGATCACCCCGTCGGCCCGGCCGGCGGCGTCCCGCAGCACGTCGTAGTCGGTCAGCGAACCCGCGACCGGGGTGGCCCCCAGCTCAGCCACGGTGCGTGCGGACCGCTCGCTGCGCGCCAGCGCCGTCACCTCGAAACCGCGCCGGGTCAGCGCCCGGATGGTGGAACGGCCGATGTATCCGGAGCCGCCTGTCACAAAGACCTTCATCGCCCTCATCATCCCTTCAACGGTCGATGCGACGGGGATCGAACTCCGCCGCCCCTCCACCCTGCGGCCCCGCCGGGGCGGACGTCCAAGACCTCTTCTGTCAGGGCTGATGCCCTGCGGGCATCAGCCCTGGGTGACGGCGATCGCGGCGATCTCGGCGAATTCGGGCAGCAGCGGGGAGTTCCGGTCGGCGCTCCAGGCCACACACACCTCATTGGGGCCGATGTCGTCGATGGCCACATGGACGACATCGGTACGGGTGTAGTAGGTCGCCGTCGACAACGGCAGGACCAGCACGCCCCCGGAGAGCGCCACATGCTCCAGCTTCTCCTCCACACTGCGGAAGGCGGCCACCGGGCCGGCGTCCTCCCCGTCGACCCGCCGGTCCGGGAGGTCGCGCCACTCGGGCACCGCGTCGGGGTCCTGCAGCAGACGCTCGGCGGCCAGGTCCGCGATGCCGAGGGACTGCTTGCCCGCCAAGCGGTGGTGCGCGGGCAGCACCGCGACGCGCGGCTCGCGGAACACCGGGCGCAGCGTCAGCCCGCGGTGGTCGACCGGCAACCGCACAAAGCTGACGTCCAGCACCCCCTCGTGCACCGCCCGGACCTGGGTGTCCCAGGAGGTGCGCACCACCTGCAGATCCAGCTCGGGGTGCCTGGCGGTGAACTCCCGCACGGCGCGGGTCACGGTGATCCCGGGCATGAACCCGACCGTGAACACGGACGCCCCGCGTGCGGCCCGCTGCACCCGCCGTCCGAGCGCCTGGGCGGAGGCCAGCAGGGGCCGGGCGTCCTCCAGCAGCTGACGGCCGGCCCCGGTCAGCTCGGTGGACTGCTTGCCCCTGCTGAACAACTGCGCGCCGAGTTCGCCCTCCAGCGCGCGGATCTGCCGGGACAGCACCGGCTGGGTGATGTGCAGCCGCTCGGCCGCCCGTCCGAAGTGCGACTCCTCAGCCACCGCCACGAAGTACCGCAGCTTGCGCAAGTCGACATCCACGGCATCTCCCACGGTACGAACAGCGAGCCCCCAGCCTAGTTCCTCCGGGCCAGGTCACCGCGGATGCGGGAGCTGCGAGCCGGGCGGATGGAAGCAGGCCCTGATCGTCTTGCCGCGCGCCTGCGGACGGGCCTCCCAATCGTCGGCCAGGGCGTCGACGATGGCCATTCCTCGCCCGGAAACGCTGTCGGGATCGGCCGTCCGGGGTGCGGGCAGGTCGGTGGAGGAGTCGCTGACACTGACGTGAAGGCACTCCCGGTCCCAGGTCAGCACGACCTGCGCGTCACTGTGCGCATGGACATGGGCATTGGTGATCAACTCACTGACCGTCAGCAGCACATCGTCAACAGTCTCCGGTGCCTGCGTGGTCCAACCGAGCTGCTCCAAGTGCTCCAGTGCCCAGCGCCGCCCGGCCCGGACACCGCTGCTGGCGGGAAAGGACCGTGCCCACCCCATTGCCCTGATCGACGCTTCGCCCATGGTCTTGGCAGCCCTCCCCTTCTCTCGCTCTCTCGCTCACTGGCAGCGCCTACCCGTTCCCAGCGTTCCACGCACCACTGACCCCGCCCATGCCCGTGGCAGTGGACATGCGCAGCCTGGTAGGGGGTAGCGGAGAAGGGCCCTGCCCTCCGGGCGCAACTCGCCGCACGATCGGCGACGACGGTAAGGAATCCGATGGACACGACCGCGCCGCGCACCGGCTTCGGCTCTCCCGTCAGGAAGGACACGGCCCGTGAGGAGTCGCAGAGCACCGACCCCGGAGACCGGTTGCGCCACATCATCTGCACGACCTGTTTCCCCGCGTTCGCCGGAACCCGGGAGGCTCCGCACGATGCCGTGTGCGTCTGCGGCAAGCCGGTCCGCAAGGGGGATCCGCGCAGTCCGCAGAACGCGATGCAGTGCATTCTCTGCAATGAACTGCTGGGCCACCATGAGGCCACGGCCCACCTCTGACCCATGGCCACGGCCCGTCGTCAGTGGACGGTGAGCTGCGAGTCCCCCGCGACGAGTGCGACCGACTCCCGGACCGCCTCCAGGGCTTCCGTCCGCTGCTCGTCGGTCATCCGGGCCGGGCCGTAGGTGACCACCGGGTCGAGGACCTGGTAGCCGACGAACTCGAACATGCCGCGGTGGATGTGGAAGAGGAAGTCGTTCAGCGGCCCGAGGGTCCCGCCGGACTGGAACGCCTCGCGCGGACCGCCCGTGGTCAGCAGCAGCATCGCCTGCTTCCCGGCCAGCGCGGCCTTGTCGAACAGGCCGTAGTCGCCGCCGAAGACCGCGCCCATGACGAAGACCTGGTCCACCCACCCCTTGAGGATCGCGGGGATCGAGAACCACCACATCGGGAAGGAGAACACCAGCAGGTCGGCGGTGAGCAGGCGATCGAGGTGCTCCTGCACGCGAGGGGCGAGCGTCCCCTCCTCGGCCGCGCGCTGCTGCTCGGCCTGTGGTTTGAAGTAGCCGTCCGTTGAGGTGAAGTCGTCACGGTCCAGCGCGGGAGGCCAGTTCTCGGCGTAGAGGTCGAGGACATCGACGGTGTAGCCGGCGTCGCGCAGGGCCCCGGCCGCCGTGAGCATCTGGGCGGTGCTGAATGACTGGGGCTCGGGGTGAGCGTGAACGATCAGCGCAGTGCGCGCAGCATCAGGCTTCGACATGAGAGCATCATATCGACATATTGCGATTCGTCAATCAGACCATTCGGGTGATGTGGTCGTCAGATGATGTGGCCGATCGCCCACGCCAGCTCCGCCAGCCGCTCCTCGTCCCGCCGGTAGTGGGTCCACTTGCCCACGCGGGTGGAGCGCACCAGCCCCGCCCGTTCCAGCGTGCTCATGTAGCTGGAGACGGTCGACTGGGCGAGGCCCGACTTCGCCTGAATGTGCGTCACGCACACGCCCACCAAGTGGCGGTCCGCGAGCGGCGCATACGCGCCGAAGTACTGGTCGGGATCCTTCAGCCACGCCATGATCTGCAAACGGGCAGGGTTGCCGAGGGCCTTGAACACCTCGACCAGCCCGCCCGAAACCGATCCCGCGGTCGTGACCACAAGCCACCTCTCTCACCAGACAATCCGACACACCACGATATCTCGATATGGAGCCGGGTGCTCCATGTCGGTCGCGAGATTCCGGTGCACGGCCGCGGTCGCACCGGGCAGCCTCGAACGGGCGAACCTCTGCGCAACGGCGGTTGCCGCTGCTAGCGTCGATGGCGATCGTTCGATGCTGGGGGGCGGCATGTCCGCAAGTGCGTTGTCCGGGGTCCACGGAATCTGGAACTACTCCTACGTCAAGGCTGCCGCAGGTGAACTGCCGCAGGCCGTGGGGGCGATCGGGGCCGACTGGTCGCGCTGGGTCGGCCGGGGCCTGCGGAAGGCAGGGGTCGAACTGCCCGGCCCGGGGGTGCTGCCGGTTGCCTACTACGCGGACTGTCTCTACCGCGGCGACCGCATGGGAGCGGACGATCCGACCCGGCTCACCCCGTTCGGACAGGAACTGCTCGCGGCCTGGATCGAGGAAGTACGCCTGGCGGAGGCCGGGGCGACGGCGGCGGCGCTCGTGCCGCAGGGTCGGTTGACATTCGCCTTGCGCTCCATGACCCAGTGGTTCACTGAGCGGTTCGGTTCACAGGCCCTCAGGGTCGTCACCGCGACAGTGAGCGAGCTGGCCACCTATTTCGACCCGGAGTCGGCGGACGCGCGGACACGGTCGCAGGACCGGGTCGCCGAGATGCTGCGCGACCACCGGCCCCGCGTGCTGTTGGCCCACTCCCTGGGCAGCGTCGTGGCCTACGAGGCCCTCTGCGCACACCCGGAGCTCGAGGTCGAGCTCTTCGTCACCCTGGGCAGCCCCCTGGCGATGCGGAGCGTCGTCTTCGACCGGCTCACTCCCCCGCCCGCAGGGCGCGGGGCCAGGCCGACCGGGGTCGCGACGTGGGTGAACGTCGCGGACCGGGGCGACCCGGTCGCTGTTCCGAGACGTGGCATCTCGCAACGCTTCCTGGATGTCTCCCGGGACGTCGAGACCAGCATCCATCTCATTGACCCGCACAGGGCGAAGAACTACCTGCGCTGCGCCGAACTGGTCACCGAGATCGTGCCGTACGTCAGCACGGACCGCGCCTAGACAGGTGCTCGAGCGCGTAGACGTGCCCGCCGGCGACCACGAGCAGGAGTCCGTCAGCAGCAGTCGCGAGCGACAGGACCGGCCGGCCGAAGTCGATCAGGTCAAGGGGACGGCACTCTTCCAGGCCCCAGATCCGCACCGTGCCGTCGGCACCGCCCGAGACAGCCACCGGACGCCCGCCCAGGCGGGCTGCCCGGAGGGCCGTGACCCCGCCCTCATGACGGCCCATCACCTGCGTCCCGGCCCGGACCTCCCCGTCCGGGCCGACGGACACGGTCACCAGGTCTCCGCCCACGAAGGCGGTGCTCGCACAAGGGTCCGTCGGCGGCCGGTCCCCTTCCTGCCAGGGCAGGCGTTCGCTGTGGGCCCCTGAGCCGATGTCCCAGACCCGCCGGGTCCGTGCCGACCGCACCAGCACAGCCGCCGTGCCACCGAGCATGATCTCCTCGACCCCGTCCACCGCGTGTCCGTCGCCGGCCAGCGGCTCCCCCGCCGGCAGACCCGTCGTGGCATCCACCGCGTGACAGGTCCCGTCCTCGTCCCCGTACACGGCCACCACCGTGGTGCCCGTCGCCCCGGCGGGCGCCGCGATGGATCCGACGGCGGTCACCGGAGCGGTCGCGGAGCTCGGTCGCGGAGCTCGCGCGGACCGGGGAGCAGCCAGGTCGGCGTGCGCGACACCGTTCTGGCCGAAGTTCCGAAGAGGCGCCCGCCGGTCCAGGCTCCACAGGGCGGTGGAGCCGTCCCCGCTGATCAAGCAGCACAGTTCACCGTCCGGCCCCGGCGTCAGGGTGAGACTCCTGATCGGCTCGCGGTCGACCGGAATCGGCATCCCCACCTGCTGGAAGGTCGCCAGGTCCCACATCGTCAGCCAACCGCCCCCGCTGCCGACGACGGCGACCCAGCGGGTGTCCAGCAGTCCGACGGCGACGGCATGCGCAGGCCCGTGCTGCCCCGGAATCCGGCGCTCCCGGGCATGGGTCTGCATGTCCCACACCTCGATCGCGCCGTCGACGCAACCTGTCACGAGGACCAGGCGCTCCCCCACGGAGCCGACCGCCGCCGAGCAGACCGGTGCCGCGGTGCTCCAGGTGTGCGGCACGGGTGTCTCGGTCTCGTTGCAGAACCAGCTGTGTATGAGGCCCGAGCCGGTGACACACGCCACGACCACCGAACTGCCGTGTCCGACGGCCGCGATCGCGCCGGGCACGGCGCCGTCCGGGACCCTCACGGTCGGGCCCACCTGCCCGCCGTCCGCCAGCGCGTGCACGGCCACCTCACCGTCACTGCTCCCGCTGACGACCACCGCGGTCCCGGCACGGTCGGCAACGGCCAAGGCGGTGACGGCCACGTTGTGCCGGGGCCAGCTGGTGGTCCCTCCCTCGCGGGTGGTGACCAGGAGCTTTCCCTGCGAGGTGCCGACCACGAGCACGGTCTGCCCCTCGACCCGCCCGAAGGCCAGCGCTCGTGGAGCCCCGGAGCCGGGGTCCTCAGCAGCGGAACCCGGTTGCCGCCAGTGCCAGAACCGCAGGGTGCCGCGGCTGGTGAGCACGGCGACGTCGGGCTCCGCCGAGCCGGACTCGCCCCCGTCCCGTCCCGCCGCCCACAACGGGAGCCAGAGCAGGGGCGGCTCGCCCGGCTCGTCCGCGATCCGCCGGGCCAGGCCGGGCTGCCCCTCCTCGACCGCCGCGAGGGCCAGCGCGGTCCGCCTGTCGGCGCCCCGGGCCGCACCGAGCCAGCGGCTGACCACCCGGCGGACCGCATCCGGCAACGCCGGAAGGTAGACCTCCGGATCGGCGCGAAGGAGGTATCCGGGGTCGCCGACGATCTCCTCGACCTTCTCCTTCGGCGATGCGCCATGGGCCGCATGACTGATCGCATGACGGAGTACGTAGGGTTCGGCCGCCGACCATTGACGGCGTTCCGCGGGGCCGAGCCCGTCGAGCAGGGAGTGGAAGACCGGCTCTGCGGCCTGGTCCCGGCGCAGGTGCTGGGCGAGTTCGCTGTGGAAGAGCCGGTGCACGACGACCGCGTCGCCACCGAACGAGCGGCGCAGGTAGGTGTGTCCCGCCGTCAGGGCGTCCTGGATGTCGGTCAGGGACGGTGCGGGGCCGCCGGGGTACAGGCGCGCCACCGCACGTTGTACGACGGAGACCGGCATGCCCTCCCCGCGGGCATGGGCGAGGACGGTGAGCACCGGCCGGAGCCAGGGGTCGTCGCTCCGGTGGGCAAGGTCCAGGTCGAGTACCTCGGGCAGGCTGCTGGGGACCTCGGCGCCCAGTTGCTGGGCCCGGTCGCTTCCCGCCTCGGGGTCGAACGTCGTCAGAAAGTGGCGGGTGTAGAGACCGGCCACCAGGAACTCGCCCCAGCCGCTGCCGCGGTGGGCGACCAGCGCCCCCGCCAGGGCGCCTGCGAACGCGCCGACCGTCTGGTGGAGGTCGTGGTACTCCGGTGTGCCGCGCAGCAGTTTGCTGACATAGGCGTGGAGATCGGTGTCGAGCTCGGACGGGGCCACCCGGTCGAGGTCGACACAGTGGTCGGAAGCCTCGGCAGCACCGCGCAGTTCGGCGCTCTCCTCGGATGTCCTGGTGGCGACGAGGACGCGGATCGCGGCAGAGCCGTCGGTGCGGGTCAGTGCCGCCGCGCGGGCCAGCCAGTGGCAGACGGCGGCAGCGTCGTCGGCCTCGTCGAGCGCGTCGACCACCAGGGTCGGCGGCAGGTCCTGGGTGCCCAGGGCAGCGAGGAGTTGCTCGGGTGTGTCGGTCTCCAGGCCGAGTTGGCGGGCCACCTTCCCGGCCAGCGCTTCGATGCCGCAGCCCCGGGCATGGGCGACGACGAGCCGGTCCAGCTGTGGTGGAGCGGTGGCCACGCTGGTCCACGCTGCCCGGGTGGATGCGCGCAGCTTCGGGTGCGCGGCGCACACCACGAGGCCGAGGAGCGCGGACTTCCCCGCCCCGGGGCTGCCGGTGACCACGGCCAGCGGTGCGGTGTCCTCGCCGCCGAGCCAGCGCGACAGCAGGTGCAACGCATGGGCGCGGCCGGTGAACGCCGCCCCGAAGCCCTGCCGGGAATCGTGGAAGCCGTTGAGTCCGGTCACGGAATCCACGAAGTGCCGCAGGTCCGCGCCGTTCTCCGCCCGGTCGAGCAGGGCGTCGAGGCTGCGGTCGGTGCCGGGCATCCGTTGGGAGCCGACGAGGGCCCGGGCATCGGCGCCGAGATGGGCCGGGTTGGGGAACAGGGGCAGCACCACCTGCTCGTCGCCGACCTCGACCCTGCTCGCGGTGACGTACTGACGGTAGGTCCGGCTGGTGTCGGCCAGCCGCACGGTGGCCCGGCGGACCGCGCCGACCAGGGTGCCGAGGGGGATGTAGGGCAAGAGGGGTGACAGGTCGGTCCGCACCGCCATGTCACCCAGCACTTCGGTGAGCGCCAAGGTGAAGTGGCCGTTGAAGGCGTCCCGTTCCGGCTCGCAGGCGGCGACGACCCAGCCCCGGCGACCGGTCCGGTCGTACTGTGCCTGCCAGGCAATCTGCGTCACTGTCCCGGAATTGCACAGGTCGAGCGTGAACAGGACGAGGGGCCGGCCCTCGACGTGCTGCAGTCCGGTCAGCCATCCCCCGATGTCGGTGCTCTCATCGAGCAGCGCGTCGGCGCCCAGGGCGTAGAGGGAGTCGTCCCGGACCTCCCCGTGAGTGAGCAGATGGACCAGCAGGACGGTGTCGGGGCCCGCCTTCTTCAAGGTCTTTCGCACCAGCCGACCGAGGCGGGCCGTGGTGAGTCCCGGCTCGACACGGAGGTCGACCGAGAACCCGAATCCGTCCCGGAGCACCGTCGCCAGACCGCGGACCGCGTCGGCTGCGAAATCGAGGTCGGCCAGCGGCTGCTGGGGAGATTCGCGGAAGCCTGACACGCCGACGAGCAGGGCCCGTCGCTTTCCTGGCGCAGCCGTCATGCGTGGGTCGCGACGAGCCGGTCGAGCAAACGCCTGGCCCGCTCACGGTGCACCGGTGGCAGCGCGTCGGCCGCGGTGACCGAGGCCCGTAACGCGGCCTCGGCCCGCTCGATGTCCCCGGCGCGCAGCCGGACGTCCGCGATTCTTCGATGGGTGCGCGCCCGGTGCGGAGCGAGTAGCAGGGCGTCCCTCAACTCGGCCTCGCCGTCGGCCGTTCGGCCCATGGCGCTGAAGCACACCCCGCGGGCGGACTTGAGGTCGGCCTGCTGGTCGGGCTGCTCCCCCGCCGGCCCGACCAGGGGGTCCAGATCGGCGAGGGCGGCGATCGGTCTGCCGAGATCGGCCTGAATCTGCCCTCGTGCGAGCATTGCGGGTTTGTTGCCCCGTCGGCCGACCAGGGCCCTGGTGAGGTAGGTGAGGGCATTCGCCTCGTGCCCCTGGTACCACAGCGTGTAGCCGAGTCCGACCAGCAGCACCGGCTCGTCCGGCAGCAGGGCCAGGCCCTCGAACTGCACGTCAGCGGATTCGCGGTAGGCACCGGTGGCGAAACACACCTCGGCGAGTGCCTGGTAGAGACGACCGGTGGAGGTCAGGTCCCCGAGGACATTGAAGATCGATAACGACTCCCGGTAGAGCGCGACCGCAGCGCCGGCGTCCCCGACGAAACGGGCGATGGAACCCTGCACGGCGAGGGCGTCGGCCACCCCCCAGGCGTCGTGTCTGCTCCGATAGCCCTCGACGGCGGCCAGAATGTACCGGGTGGCCGTATCGAAATCACCTGCGTTGTAGGCGCCTTCCGCCGAGACCCGCAGTTCATCCGGCGTGTACGGCAGATCTCCACGTCGACTCGGCGGGACCGGGGCCGGCTCCCGATAGGGTGCGGACAATTCGTACCACGGTGCAATGTGGATCCCCGGCAGGCCTGTGGTGCCGGGATTTTCCGTGACGGACTGCACGGGCGCCTCACTCATGGACGCCTCCCAGCAGATAGAGGTACGAATCTTTATTGGCCCCCGACCAGGCATTCGACCAGCATTGTTCCGGGCGGTCGCTCGACTTGTCAATCGCCATGAGGGCCTCCGAACCCCGCCGATCCGGTATCAGCCATTCGTTTTTCCGCCCCCAGCCGCCTCGGAGGAGCCAGCACACCTGCGGTGCCCAACCTACCGGTTGACGCCCCGTCAGGCACATGGTTCACAAAAAGCCGGTCGCAGCTCCGTGGTATCGCCCGAACAGATGCGCTTCGCTGGTTTGTCCGTGACAGGAACGTCAGAACGAAGTCCCCTCACACCGCTCTCTGCGGCGTGCCACGCCGTACCATGCAAAGACAGCATGACGGCGTGCGCATTCTCCTTTTCTGCCGCCCGCCCGTTCGACACGCGCACCGCAATACGCGACCTTGGAGTGCCCTCGTGAACGACGTCACGCGCAGTTCGATCTTCAGCGAGGAGGTGCCGGCGAGGAATGCGCACTTCACCGGCCGCGAGAAGGAGCTGCGCACACTGCGGGAAAGGCTGGAACCGGAATCCCCGAACGCCACGGTCCAGCCGACCCAGGCACTCGTCGGCATGGGCGGAGTCGGCAAGACCGATATCGCCGCCGAGTACGCCTACCGGCACACCGCCGACTACGACCTCGTATGGTGGGTACGCGCGGAGCGCGAGAACCTCGTGCGCGACGCCTTCGTCAAGTTGGGGAGAAAACTCGGCATCGCCCATGCGGAGGCCCAGCGCGACAAGTCCGTCTCGGACGTGATCGATGCGCTGAAGACCGGCAGTTGCGGCCAATGGCTGCTCATCTTCGACAACGCCGTGGACTCCGAGGTCGTCAAGCGCTACCTGCCCGTGGGGCTACCGCACTGCCACGCGATCATCACCTCGCGCAAGCGGCAGTGGCAGCGAAACACCAAGGCCGGAATGATCGAGGTCAGCACGCTCGCCCAGGAGGAGACGGTGGGCTTCCTGCGCAAGCGCGTCCCCCAGTTGGAACCGTGCGCCGAAGCGGGCGACGCGCAGGCCCGGCAGACCGATCGCGAGCGCAACGACGACGCCGTGTGCCTGGCCGTGGAACTGGGCAATCTGCCGATCGCCGCGGAGCACGCGGCGGCCTACCTGATCGAGACCGAGGCACCGGTCAGCAGCTACCTGGAGATGTTCAAAAAGAACGCCCATACCCTGCTGAGTCGACAGGTCGACATGGACTACCCCCATGCCGTCGCTACCACCTGGAGCATCTCCACCGACCAACTCGGTGACGATTCCGTGGAGTTGTTCAAGCTCTTCGCGTTCTTCTCACCGGATCCGATGGCCCAGGAGCTGTTCCTGACCCACGACGGCGGCCCGGCGGTGCGGGCCGAACTGGCCGGCGTACTCGGCAACGCCGACCGCTTCCAGGCGGCCGTCGAGGAACTGAACCGCTACTCACTGGTCAAGTGGGACGGCAGGCGCAATGCGGTCTCGGTGCACCGTGTGGTGCAGAGTGTCACCCGGGGGCAGGTGCAGATCGAACAGTCGGACGACTGCGGGGCCTACCGGGCCACGGTGCACGCGCTGCTGGCCGCCACGGATCCGGGCAATCCCGACCAGGAGCTCAACGACGCCCAGTACGACCGCTCGCTCCAGCACCTCAGGGCCACAGAGGCCCTGGACACCGACAACCCCGAACTGCGCCGGCTCATCATCGGCCAGGTCCGTCGCCTGCACTTGCGGGGCGGCCCCGAGGAGGCGTACCAACTCGGCAAGGAGGCACTGGAGTTGTGGCGCGCGAGATCGGGGCCCGATGACGAACTGGTGCTCCAGCTCGCGGTCGAAGTGGGAAACGCCACCCGGCAGCTGGGACGCTACCGGGAAACCCTTGAGCTGAACCAGGAGACCCTCGAGCGGCTGAGGCGCACGCTCGGCCACGAACACGGCACCACCCTTCTCTGTGCCAACAGCTACGGCGGGGACCTGCGGTCCCTCGGCAAGTTCACCGAGGCCCTGGAACTGGACCTGAAACTGCTCCCGCTGTTCGAGCGGGTCTTCTCGCCGAACCACCCGCGCACCCTCAATGTGCGCAACAACATCGGTGCCGACTACCGCCGACTGGGCCGGTTCCGCGACGCCCTCAAGGAAGACGAGCACACCTACGAGCTGCGGATGAACGCCCTCGGTCGCACCGATCTGCGCACCATCCGGTCGAGGGACTCGATCTCGGTGGACATGCGGGGCTGCGGCGACTACCGCCGCTCCCTGATCGTGGCGCAGCACGTCATAGACGTCCTCAAGGAGCGTCCCGAAGCGGAGAGTTCCGACTCGCTCAACGCCTACAAGAGCTACGCCGTGGCCCTGCGCAAGACAGGCCACTACGACGAGGCCCTGTCGGCGAGCGAGCAGGTGGTCCGGCGGTACTCCGAGTTCTTCGGCCCGGACCACCGCTACACCCTGCGGGCATCGATCAACCGGATCAACGACCTCAGGGTCACCGACCGGCTGCGGGAGGCCGAGGAACTGGGCGTCCGGGCGCTGGAGCTGTGCAAGACGGTCGACAACCCGAAGGGCGACATCACCTGGGCCACCACGGTCAACCTCGCCGTGGTCCTCCGCAGACGCAACAGACCCGAGGACGCCCGCGCCAAGGACCAGGAGGCGGTACAGGGCCTGGCCGACATCTTCGGCGCCGAGCACCCCCTGACCCTGCAGGCGACCGCCAACCTGGTGAGCGATCTCGCCGCGGTCGGGGATCTCGGGGCCGCTCTCGAGCTGGGCGAGGCGCTGTACGAGCGGAGCCGCCGCTCCCTCGGCGAGAACCATCCGGACACCCTGGCCGTGGGCGCCAACCTCAGCCTCGACCGGCGTGCCTCGGGCCGGCCGGCAGCCGCGGCCGAACTGCGGGCCGACGTCATGCTCCGCTACCAGGAGGCACTGTCCCCGCAGCATCCCGTCGTCCGGATCGTGCAGCAGCACGGCCGGGTCGACGTCGACATCGAGCCCTTCTGACCCCGGCCGGCCTATCGTCCCGGCCGGGCCAGGTCCGCCGACACCCGCGCCTGAACCGCCGTCACCAGCCGCAGCAGGTCCGCGCAGTAGACGGAAGGGTTGGCGAAGCCCGTGGCCGAGTCGTACCGGTGGGTGAACAGTCCACCGCCGCAGGTCCGCACCACCGCACAGCTCCGGCAGGTCGCCGACAGGGACTCCAGCCCGCCCTGGCGCAGCCGGGTGAGGGGGTGGGTGAGCGCCACGTCGAAGGCGTCGTCCACCACGTTCAGGCCGAGATCGGCCGCCCCCGGGTAGGCGGCCGACAGGGAGTCCAGTTGCTTGATCGCCCCGTCCGTGTCCACGACCGCCACGGTCGAAGGCCGCAGGCCCAGGCCCTCGACCGCCGGCGTCCCGCCCAGGGCGGACTGGACGAGCTCACCGAACAGCCGGACCCAGGTCTCCGGCCGGTCGTACCACTGCTCGAACACGGCCAGCAGCCAGTCGGCGTAAGGGGTGCCCTTCGATCCGATGCCGCGCCTCGGCGGCGGGTGCGACCAGGTCCCGTGCGGGAGGAGGAAGTCGATCGCAGGTGGCGCGTAGGCCAGCAGCGCCCGGTAGGTCCGCAGCGGGGGTTGCTCGACGTCGACCGTGCAGAGCAGGCCGTCGAAGGCGTCCTTGAACTCCTCCCGGGCCAGGAGCCGCAGCGCGCGCTCGACGTGCGGATGGCTGCTGCGCCCGTCGGCGAAGGACCGGTGCCGGTCGGTCGCCCCGGCATCCCCGTCCAGGCTGACCCCGATCCGCACGCCCAGCCCGACCAGCGCCTCCAGTCCCGCTTCGGTGAGCAGGACGCCATTGGTCTGCATGCTCACGTCCACGCGCCCCGGAACCGTGTCGCGCATCCTCCGCACGAGGCCGGCCAGGAACGCCGTCCCGGCCAGCAGCGGTTCGCCGCCGTGCAGGATCACAGCGACCGAGGGCAGCCGGTGCGCCTCGACGTGTTCGGCGATCCGCTGGACGGTCCGGTCCGCCGTGGCCTCGCTCATCCGCAGCGGCTGGTCGCGCCACGACTGGTCGGCCATCTCGTAGACATAGCAGTAGTCGCAAGCCAGGTTGCAGCGGCTGTGCACCTTGAGGACGAACTGCCGGAAGGGCACCGGTGTCATGGGGTCCTCCCGTCGGATGCGCGGCCGGCCAGCCACCCCGCCAGCTCCAGGGGGTCGGCGGCCCCGCCGCTCGCCCGGATCGCGGCATACAGGGCGGAGACCAGCGGGACCCGGCGACGCAGCAGGGCCGCCGCCGGATCCGACCGGCCGTCCATGGCCAGCACCAGTCCGGCCCACGCCTCGGGTGCGGCCGGGTGTCGTCGTATCTCCTCGCGATAGCCCGCTGCCGCGGCGTCCAGGTCACCGCGCAGCAGCGCGGCATCGGCCGCGCCGAGGCCCAGTCCCCCGCCGCCGACCGGCCCCTCGGTCTCCAACAGCTCCCGGAAGCGTCGGGGGTCGACGTAGCGCAGGGTCAACAGCCTCTCGCGGATCCGGGGGCCGCTCCGCGCGGCGGGCCGGACCCGGTGCGGCGCGCCGGACCAGTCCGAGGGACGGGGGCGCCGGCGGGCGGTCCAGTGCCCGACGAGCCTGCGCACCGTGTCCGGCGACACCGCCACGTGGCGGACCTCCCACACCGCGCGGTGCTCTAACGAGGCGTTCAGCCCCAAGCGGCGGGCTTCCTCGGGCACCGGATCGCGCTCCCAGGCCCGTAGCCGCCGGGAGGCCTCCCCCACGAAGCGCCGGCCCTCGGCGGTGAGCCGTCCCGAGGCCAGAAGGTCCTCGGCTGCCGCCAGGGTCTCGGCACGGCGGCGCACGAACTCCGCGTGGCCGCGCAACGCCTGACCGGGCGACAGGTGCCAGCGCTGGGTGCGCCAGAACCCGGTGACCCCCAGGTAGGCGTACACACCGTGCAGGAGCGCCCCCGGTGGACGCGGGTCGTCCCGCCAGGGTGCGTAGAACAGGCCGCCCGGGACGGAATCGACCAGCGGCAGGAGGTCGAGAACGGAGCACAGTTTCAGGTGCTGGAATTCGTGGACCAACGTCTCGGCCAGGACGAGGTCGTCGGACGGCAGTGTCGTGGCGATGGCACCGAATGCCGAGGCGGAGGTGGCGGCCACGGTCGACCCCCGTCCGTCGGCCTCCAGAGGCACCAGGGTACGTACCGAGACGGACATCGACTCGGCATCGGAGCGGTGGTGAACCGCCAGAATGCGCCAGGCCCCGGCAATCCGCTCGGACCACTCCCGCGCCTCCGCCCGGTCCACGGTCTCGAGGCGGCGGTGCCGAAAGCAGTCCAAGGACGGAGTCGAGAAGTCGATATCGACCTCCCAGGTCAATCCGGCGTGCTGGACGGCCACCGTGATCGGGCGGGGCGGGGTGACCGGGACGGTAGTCCCACCGGTGACCAGTTCCAGCTTCCCGCCTGAATACAGCAGCCGGCACGGGCCCCGCACCGACGTGGAGAGCGGGCCCAGGCCGGGCAGGACCAGTCGGCCGTCCACCGGTGCCACGGGCAGGTCGAATGCCACCCCCGCCCGCAGGCCGGCGACCGCGGCAAAGGCGCCGACCTGTGCCAGATCCGCCCGCAACGCGGTGCTGTCCGCGTCCGTGTGCTCCATCCGAAACAGGCAGCCGACGGCCCAGGCTCCCAGTTGCGGCATCTGGAGCACGTCGGCCACCGTGGCCGGCGCACACCGTTGGACCCGGCTCAGGAACTCCCACGCATCGGCCAACTCCAGTGCGGCGTGCGCCTCGGGGAAGCGCGACTCCGCTTCCGCGATCACGGTGTGCAGCAGCAGGATGTGCTTGCTGCGCTCCGCCGCACACAGGCGACCAACCGTCGCGGAGGTACCGGCACCCCCGGCGAGCCGGAGCAGGTCCGCCTTCGGCAGCCCATGCATGGCGATCGCCATCTGGATCATATGTTCGAGTTAAAGGAGTAGAGGGGTTCCTGTTCGTCTTCCAGTCTGCGTAACAGCAGACGCACCGACGCTCGAAGTCCCGCCGACGGCAGATCGTCAATCTGCGACAGTGACAAGTCGGCCAGGTCAGGAAGAATCCACAGCGGAACTTCCTCGGATTGCTCCATCCGTCGCTCCCCCAGAATGGCGCTGCGCGAAACACCGCCGCGGTAGATGCCGAGCCCGCCTCCGCCTCTCCCCAAGGTGGAGGTTCCTTGACAAGACTACGCAGCATCAAGGATGTGGTCGACAGCCCTGGGGAACGACTCTGCCGTCCAGGTCGGCTCGGCGGCGCTGAGGACGGTCTCCGAGTGGATGCCGTAGGTGACGGCGACGGACTGCATGCCGGCGTTGTGGGCCATCAGGATGTCATGGGTGGTGTCGCCCACCATGACCGTCCGGCCGGGTTCGAAGCCGAGCTTCTCGGCGACCAGCAGCCCCGCCTCCGGATGCGGTTTGGGCTGGGAGACGGCGTCGGCGCCGACGACCATGGTGAAGTGCTCGCGTACCCCGCCCGCGCTCAGCAGGACTTCGGCGCTCGCGGTGAACTTGCTGGTCACCACCGCGAGGATGGCCCCCCTGGCCTGCAGGGACGCCAGGCCCTCGGCGACGCCGGGGTAGAGCAGCGCCCGGGCCTGGGGCACGATCCGCTCCCGGTACAGCGCCTGGTAGCGCTCCACCGCAGCCGCGACCGCCCCGGCGTCAACTGCCGCGGCCTCGCCGCCCTCCGCGCCGAGCAGCTGCGCGAAGGCCTCGCCGAGGGGGCGCCCGATGGTCGCCCGGATCGCCTCGGCGGCGACGTCATGGACGCCGAGGGAGGCGAGCACGGCGGTGAAGGTGTCGACGATGGCGTTGGGCGTGTCCATCAGGGTGCCGTCGAGGTCGAACAGGACGAGGCTCTTCATGACTGCGCCTTCTCTCGTGCCCGGTACCGGGCGTGTGCGGTCGCCAGGCGTCCGGCCGCCTCGGCACAGGAGATGAGCACGGCCATGTTGGCGGCTGCCGACCGCCCGGAAGTGGCGGCGTCCACGGCGCGCATCAGGTACTTGGTGACGGCCTGTCCGGTCACGCCGTCGCGCTCGGCCGCCGCGATCGCCTGCTCGATGGCCGTGGTGACCTCGCCCGCGTCAATGGCCTCCTCGGGCCTGGTGGGCGCGGTGATCAGGAAGGAACTGTGGTTGCCGAGGCCCCAGTGCGCCTCGATCGCACGGGCGATCACGGCGTCGTCGTCGAGGCGGTGCGGGCTCCGGTGGCCGGAGGTCAGGCAGTAGAAAGCGGGAAAGTCGTCGGAGCGGTAGGACACGATCGGCACGCCGTGGGTCTCCAGGTACTCCAGGGTCAGCCCGAGGTCCAGGATCATCTTGGCGCCCGCGCAGACGACGGCGACCTTCGACCGGGTGAACTGGATGAGGTCGGCGGAGATGTCCATGCTGGCCTGTGCGCCGCGGTGGACGCCGCCGATGCCCGCGGAGGCGAAGAAGGCGATCCCGGCGAGGTCTGCGGCCACCAGGGACGAGGCCACGGTGGTCGCCCCGAGGCCACCGCCGGCGAGCACGACCGGCATGTCGCGGTTGGACACCTTGGGGATGCCCGGCGTGGAGGCGAAGCGCTCGATGTCCTCGTCGCTCATCCCGACCTGGATCGCGCCGTTCTCGATGCAGATCGTCGCCGGCACCGCCCCGCCGCCCCGCACGGACTGTTCGACCTTGCGGGCGGTGGCGGCGTTGTCAGGGTAGGGCAGGCCGTGCGTGATCACGTTGGATTCCAGTGCCACCACGGGACGGCCGGCGTCGAGCGCCTCGGCGACCTCCTCGGTGAAGTGCAACGGCACCGGGCTCGGGCTCGGTCGGCGCGTCACCGGACCCCCTCCTTCTCCTTGGCGAGGTTCTGCGCTGCGGCGACGACAGGCTCAGCGAGGACCGGTTCAGCGAGGACCGGTTCCGGTTCGGCCCGTCGGCTCCCCCGCCCGGGCAGCCGCTGGGCCAACAGCACTGCGGCCACCACGCCCACCGCGCCCACTCCCTGAAGGAGGGTCAGTTGCTGCCTGAGGAAGATGTAGCCGAGCAGGGTCGCGGTGAGCGGGCTGGCGAAGCCGAGTAGCGAGACGGTGAGTGCGGGTAGCCGCTCGATGCCGCGGAACCAGACGGCGTAGGCGAGGAACGCGCCGATGAGGCTCAGATAGGCGAACCCGATGACGTTGTTCCAGGTGAGGTGGGTCGGCAGGGGTTCGCCGAGCAGCGCGACCGGAGTGATGAGCAGTCCGCCGATGGCCAACTGCCAACCGGTGAAGGTGAGCAGGCCCACCCCCGGCGGCCGGCCCCAGCGCTTGGTCAGCACGATGCCGGTCGCCATGCACGCGGCTCCGCCCATCCCGGCGAACACGCCCACGGTGTCCAGACCGGCCTTCGGTCCCAGCACCAGCAGCGCCACACCGGCCAGGCCGAGCAGGCAGGCGGCGACCTGCCTGCTGCGGATCGTGTCCTTGAGCAGCAGCGCGGACAGCAGCAGGACGAAGACCGGCTGGATGGAGCCGACCAGCGAGGCCACTCCCCCGGGCAGGTGGTAGGCGGCGAGGAAGAGCAGGTAGAAGAAGACCCCGATGTTCAGGGCGCCGAGGACCAGTGCCCGCCACAGCCACCGTCCGTGCGGCAGCGTCCGCCCCATCGCGGTGAGGATCAGGCCGCCCGGCAGGGCCCTGATCGCGGCGGCGAGCAACGGCCGGTCCACCGGCAGCAGTTGGGTGGTCACCAGGTAGGTGCTGCCCCACACCACCGGCGCCAGGGCGGTGATGGCCGAGTCGAACGCGCTGCGGTCCTTCATGATGCGACTGCCCTCGGTGTCGTGCCGAAGAACCGGTCTCCGAAGTCCCCGATCCCGGGGACCATGAAGGCCTGCTCATTGAGTCCTTCCTCCACGGCGGAGGTGACGATCCGCAGGCCCGGTGCCTCACGTCCCAGGCGCTCCAATCCCTGCGGGGAGGCGAGGAAGTTGACCAGCACGATGTTCTCCTCCGTCACCCCGGCCTTGCCGAGAACCTCCACCGCGGCGAGCGTCGACCCGCCGGTGGCGAGCATGGGTTCCAGCAGCAGGACCTGGCCGTCGGCGATGTCGACCGGGAGGCTCTGGAAGAGCACGTCCGGGAGCTTGGTCTGCTTGTCCCGCTGGATGAGGATCTTGCCGATGCCGATCCCTGGCACCATGTCGCGCAGCTCCCCCTCCATCGCCTCGCCCGCGCGGACCACCGACACTCCGCACAGGTTCCGGGCGAAGCCGAGTCCGCGGTAGGTCTGGCCGACCGGCGTGGTCACCTCACGCTCCTCGAAGGGCAGCAGGTCCATCCCGGTCTCGAGCAGCAGCCGAATGATCCGGCGGGAGTAGAACGTGAACTCCCTCGGGGACGCGTTCCGGTCGCGGACGACGGTGTGCAGGGCGCGTAGCTGATCGGTTTGCGGCAGCAGCACCACGTTGCCGAAGGGTGTCACGGCGGAGACCTCCTACGCGTTGGAGAGAATGTTCAAAGCCCTGCGGGACTGGGCTGGTGGAGGCCGGGATCGGTCCCGATCCGTGTGCGAAGGTAGCCAAGCGCCGCCCGCCGCAGCCACTGCTCCCCCACGACAGTGTCAGGTCCGAGAGACCCCCTGCCCCCAGGGAGATACTTGTACCTCCCAAGTACTTGCGGTATACAAGTACTCATAGGAGCGGAGGTGGGCACATGGCGAGCCGGACCCCAGTGGCCCCGGCGGCCCCGGCGGTCACAGTCGCCCCGGCGGCCTCGGTGGCCGAGGTCGCGGACTCGGTACTCGACCTGCTGCGGACGGTGCGGCGGTCCAAGGCCCGGCTGCTGGCCGCGGCGAGCGACGACGTCGACTCGGCGACCCAGATGCTGCTGCGCACCATGGCGGCCGAGGGCCCGATGCGGGCGAGCGCGCTGGCCGGCAGCCTGCAGTCCGACCTGTCGACGGTCAGCCGCCAGGTGGCCGCGCTGGTGACCCGCGGGCTGGTGGAGCGCCGGGCCGACCCGGTGGACGGCCGGGCCAGCCTGCTGGTGGTCACGGATGCCGGCCAGGCCATGATCGCCGCGCACGAGCACGCCAGGGCAGCTTTCTTCGAGGAGGTGCTCAGCGGCTGGACGCCCGACGAACTGGGCCAGTTCGCCCACCTGTTGGAGCGGTTCACCGCGGCCTACGACACGACCCACACCCATTGGATGACCGACGCGACGCGGCACTCCGCCCGCACCGGCGACCCGGAAGAAGGCAGCACCACATGAGTTCCACTGCAACCCATCCGGCGGATTCACCGTCGGACGGCGCGCTGACCCACCGCCAGATCCTGACGATCCTGTCCGGACTCGTCCTGGGCATGTTCCTGGCGGCGCTGGACCAGACGATCGTCTCGACGGCGATCAAGACGATCGGCAACGACCTCAACGACCTGTCCGCGCAGGCGTGGGTGACCACCGCGTTCCTGATCACCTCGACGATCGCCGCACCGCTGTTCGGCAAGCTGTCGGACATCTACGGCCGCAAGCGGCTGTTCATGCTCGCCATCGTGATCTTCGTGATCGGGTCGGCCCTGTGCGGCCTGGCCCAGTCGATGTACGAACTGGCCGGGTTCCGCGCCTTCCAGGGCATAGGCGCCGGCGGCATCATGCCACTCGCCCTGGCCGTGATCGGCGACATCATCCCGCCCCGCGAACGTGCTCGCTACCAGGGCTACATGATGGCCGTCTTCGCCAGCGCCTCCGTCCTCGGACCGGTGCTGGGCGGCCTGCTCTCCGGCACCGACAGCTTCCTGGGCGCCGCCGGCTGGCGCTGGATCTTCTACATCAACGTCCCGATCGCCGCCTTCGCCCTGATCGTCATCGCCAAGGTGCTGCACCTCGACCACGTCCGCCGCGAGCGGCGCATCGACTGGTGGGGCTCGGTGCTGCTCGCCGTCGGCCTGGTGCCGCTGCTGGTCGTCGCCGAGCAGGGCCAGGGCTGGGGCTGGGCCTCGGTCGCCTCCTTCGCCTGCTACCTGATCGGCGCGGCCGGCCTGGTCCTGTTCGTCTGGGTCCAGCAGCGGATGGGGGACGACGCGCTGCTGCCGCTGCGGCTGTTCCGCAGCAGCACCTTCTCGGTCGCGTCGGCGCAGGTCACCATCATCGGCATGGCCATGTTCGGCGGTATGTCGGTGCTCCCGCTGTACCTGCAGATCGTCAAGGGCGCCTCGCCGACGAAGTCGGGGCTGCTGCTGCTTCCGCTGGTCGCCGGGCTGATGCTGTCCTCGCTCGGCTCGGGTCAGCTGATCGCCCGCGCCGGCCGCTACAAGATCTTCCCGGTGATCGGGTCGGTCCTCATGGTCATCGGCATGGGCCTGATGATCACGATCGGGGCCGACACCGCCCTCTGGCAGACCGACATCTACATGGCGGTCTTCGGCATCGGCCTCGGGCTGAACATGCAGAGCCTGGTGCTCGCCATGCAGAACGCCGTGCCAGCGAAGGACATGGGGGTGGCCTCCGCCTCGTCGACGTTCTTCCGCTCCATCGGCGGCACCCTGGGCACCGCGATCTTCCTGTCCGTCCTGTTCTCCTCGGCCGGAACCAAGATCAGCAGCGAGTACAGCAAGGCGGCCAGTGACCCGTCCTTCCTCGCGGCGGCCAAGGCCCACCCGGACCAACTCGCCTCGCTGCACCAGCATCTGAGCGGCGGACTGGACGACACCTCGTTCCTGAACGGGCTGGCCAAGCCGCTCAGCCACCCGTTCTTCGTCGGCTTCTCCTCCGCCGGGGACGTGGTGTTCGCGATCGTCGCCGTGCTGCTGCTGGCCGCGGTCGTACTCTCGGCCTTCCTCAAGGAGGTCCCGCTGCGCACGCTCTCGGGCAACCAGGCCCGCGCCCAGACCGAAGCAGCCACGGCCGCCCTGGCGACGGACGCCGTCGTGGAGATGGACACAGACGTGGCCGGCGCCACGCCGCAGGCGGACGACGCCCGGACCAGTTCCGCGGGCGAACGCTAGCCTTCAGCGCCACACAGCTCGGCAGCCCCCGCCGCCCTGCACGGATGCCCCGCCACCCGACACCGGGCGGCGGGGCATCCGGCGTTGTAGCCTCGTGCACGGACGCGGCTCAGGCAGCTTCCTGGTCGCCGACCAGGTTCCCCTTCATCAGCCACGTGGGGCCCTGGGCGTAGGCACTGGCTTCGGCGAAGAACGCAGCGAAGTACGGTCCGCCGGCGTGGGCGGTGAACGCGTCGACGTCCGCGTAGACCTCGTTCAGGTAGAAGAGGTCCGGGTTCTCCTCGTCAGCGAGGACCTCGAACCGCTGGGATCCGGGCTCGTTCGCGAGGGAGTCCCGCGCGGTCTTCTGCGCGGCCCGCACAAAGTCGTCGCGGTGCTCCGGCTGAACGGTGAAAGAAACAAGGAACTGGTACACGAGGGGCCTCCATCTGACATGAGCGGTAGTTCAGTCACCGAACTACCCAGGTGAAGACCGTAGCACGTGCAGGTTCAGTGAGTGAACTGGGCGAGTAGAATCGGAGGCATGACACTCCCCAGCACCTACGCGGACGACAACTGCTCGCTGGCGCGCACCCTGGAGATCATCGGAGAGCGATGGACGCTCATGATCATCCGTGACGCGTTCTACGGCGTGCGCCGCTTCGGCGACTTCGCCGCCCAGCTCAAGATCCCGCGCGCCGTCCTGGCCAACCGGTTGAAATCCCTCGTGCGGGAAGGCGTGCTCATCCGCGAAGAGGACGCGGCCACCGGCGTCGAATACCGCCTGACCGACAAGGGCCTCGCGCTGTGGCCGGTCGTGCACGCTCTGATGAACTGGGGCGATGCGTTCTACTCGCCCGCCGGGGTCAAGCGCGCCCTGCGCCACGACCAGGACGGGGGCCTGCTCGACCGCGAGGGCCGGTGCCAGGACTGCGGCTCGGTGGTCCCGGTCCCGCAGATCCGGATCGAGACCGGCCCCGGCTTCGATCCGGCCGCCTCCGACGACGATCCCCTGTCCCGGGCGATCAACACCCCACGACGCCTGCTCGAACCGATCGTGGCCTCGCGTACGCGCCCCGTTGACGAGGGGGAACCCAGCACGGTGTGATCCGGAGGCCGCCCCGGGTCACCGGCGCCGGGTCACCGGCCCTGGGCCGCCACCGTGCCGGTGCCCGTCCCCGTCACCTGGGCTTTCCGGGCGTCGCGGGCGGGGGCGTTGCCGATCAGCAGGACGGTGACGACCAGCACGGCGGTGACCCCGGCGAGTTCGAACAGGATGGAGCGCCGAAGTGCCACGCTGCTCCGCTCCCGCGCTCGGGACACCAGGGTGCGCGACCAGGCCGCGACCACGATCACCAGCAGGAATACCGCTGCCTTGACCAGCAGCAGTCGGCCGTAGGGCGTGCCGGTCAGGGCGGCGAAGCTGCCGACCTCCCGGAATGCCTGGTAGAGGCCGGTGGCGGCGAGGACCGCGACCGAGCCCAGCGCGAGACGGGAGAACCGCGCGGTGGTGCTCCCGAGGTCCGGGCCCACGTCCGCGCCTGTGCCGCGGGTGGCGGGTGCGGCGCGTTCGGCCCGGGTGGCGCGGGTGAGCAGGACCGCGATGGTGAACAGGCCGCCGGCCCACACCGCCATCGCCGTGACGTGAAGGGTCGTCACCGCGAGGGCCAGCGGCACCAGGCTGCCGCTCGACGCGTGGCTGATCTCGCTCCAGGTCGCGGCCAGAGCCAGCGTCAGGACCGCTGCCGCGACCACGCTCACCACCCCCGCGGCACGTCGCAGCACGATCTCGCCCACCGCCGCGATCAGGGCCAGCAGGATGATCCGGGCCACCAGCGTGTGCCCCTCGTGGGTGGAGAGCGTCGCGGACAGCAGTGATCTGTCCATGATGTGGGCGAGCGACTCCCGTTGGGTGGACGGCCCGTAGCTGAAGAGCTGCACCAGGGTCCCGGCGAGCAGCGCTGCCCAGCCGAGGGTGGCCGGCCAGCGGAGGTCGGCCGCAAACGGTGCGTCAGCACCCGCGTCAGTACCCGCGTCAGTACCCGCGTCGGTGACCGCCGGCAGGCAGTGCAGGCGGATCGCCGCGCAGCCGACCAGCAGGGCCAGCCCGGCGAGGCCCGCCCAGATCGCCAGGTCGAGGACCGCGTCGGTGACCCGGTCGGGGGCGGCGAACCCAGTGGCCGCCGCGGCCCGGCTGGGCGCACCCACCGAGAAGGTGAGCGTGCCGGAGGTGGCGTGTCCGTCGTCGGCCGCGGTGGCCAGCCAGTCGAGGACGAAGGTGCCCTGCTGCTGGTCGGCGGTGAGGCCGACGGTGAGGCCGTCCTCGCCGGATCCCGCAGCCTGGGGAGTCCCGCTGTCGACCCGGCGCCCGTCGGGGCCGACCACCTTGACGGAGCTGAGCCTCAGGGTCACCTCCTCCGAGAAGAGCAGCGTCACCCGCGCGGGCTCACTGGCCAGGACGGCCCCGTCCGAGGGCGAGGAGGAGACCAGGTCCGCGTGCGCCGCCGCCGGACCGGCCAGGGCGAGTTGCCCACCGAGCGCGAGGGCGAACGCCAGGACGATGACGGCGGCGAGCCGCCGCAGCGGTGCGGTCGTCGCGGTCAGTGGCATGAGCCGGCCGCCCGCCGTTGTCCGACCAGCTTGTCGACGCCGAGCCGGTAGTCCGTCAACGAGCCGGGATCGGGCACGAACTGCCAGGTTCCGTCCTGGTAGACCAGGGTGTTGCTGCCGGTGGCGGCGGCGCGGTGCCAGTCGACCCGTACCGTGGTCGGGTCGACCTTGGTGCTCGTGTCGATCACATAGGGGACGCCGAGCAACGGCCGGCACTCGGTGTTGAGGCGGACGAAGTCGGCCTGGGTGATGACCTGGCGGGCGCCGGCGGTCCACAGGTCCCAGGCCTGGGCCCAACCGCCGCCGGCCAGCAGCCCGAACTCCTCCGAGGCGACCGAGTCGGCCTGCATCGTCTGGGGCAGGGGCGGTGCGGTGGGGCCGCTGTGCCGGGGGGAGCTCGAGCACCCGCCGACCGCAGCGACCACAGCGACCGCTGTGACCACGGCGCCGAGCGCCGGCGCGGTCATCCTGGCGCAGGCCCGCCGGTACGGTTCGCGGCGCACGTCCACTCCATGGCTTGGATGGTTCCGGTGATGGTCGAAGGGGCGGGCGTCAGGTCGACACCCGCCCCGGCGCGTGACCGGCTAGTTGCTGAGCCGGTTGGTGCCGTAGTGCTGCACCAGCGACTGGTTCGACTTCAGGTCGAGGTCGGCGGTGAACTTCAGCGAGTCACGGATCTGCGCGAGCGTGATCGCGGAGTTCGGAGCACCCGCGAGGAAGTAGGTGAAGGACTGCCCCGACGCGACCTGACGCTGGTTCAGCGGTACGTCGTGGAAGTCGAGCCTGACGATGTAGAAGGACGTCCCGTCCCCGCGCGGCACCTCCAGGTAGTCCTCCTGGGGGTGGCCGTACTGCTGCGTGCTGGTGTAGCCGTGGTTGTCCGAGCCGGACGGGGCACGGAACACCAGCAGTGCGCAGTCCGTGGAGAGCACCTCGCTCGAGGTGTTGGTGAAGACGATCTGCCAGGTGCCGTAGTACTGGTTGCCGCTGAAGGTCACGTGCTCCGACAGCCCCACGTTGCTGGCGAACTGGGTGGTGACCGGCTCACTGAGAACCGGATTCGCACCGCTGATGGGGTAGTTGACGCCGTTGGCGCACCGCTCCAGCGGGAGGTTGTACTGCGAGGGCTGCCCGGCGGGGACGGCCTGGGTGAAGGTGGCGGGCCCGGCGCTGACCGCGGTGGTCGTGTTCGCGTCGGCGACGGCGGAGTTCCCGCCGGCGAACGCCGCGACTCCGGCGAGCAGCAGGACGGTGGCGAGGCCCGCGCCTAACCCGCGCCTGGTGGACTTGGTCTGCATGGTGGATCGATCCCTTCGATCGCGGATGGGCGAACGATCCCCGGCGGACGCCCGGAGGGTGCCAGGGAAGGGGACCACGAGAGCAGCGGTGAACGCCGCTTCGACGTCGTACCTTGCTGACGCGCGGGCTCGGTGCGGTGGGGGAACGCGACGAGACAGCGCTTCTCAGGACACCCCGCTGAGGGCTCAGTTGTACGTTTGCAGCATGAACTGCACGCGTCAAGGGTCTGGACCATTCAGGTCTAGTCCATTAGGTCTAGACCCATTTATTTGAAGTGTGCATGATTTCTTGCGCCATATGAACCACTATTTTCGGGTTCTGATACATGTATTGCTCTGAATTGCTGGCATCGATACTGTCTGCCCTGCTCTCGTCCCTCCGGCAACCGAACGCACCACGAGGGGAACCACGCACATGAAACTCAGAATTCTCACTGCGGCGGCAGTGGCGGCAGGCGCCTGCCTCATCGCCCCCGGCACCGCCAGCGCCGGTACGCCCGGCTGCGGAACGGTCGCCGCCACCTCCGTCAGCAGCACCAACATCACCATCACCCAGCAGCCGCTGTGCCCCGGCAAGGACAGCTATGTGCTGCTGTGGGTGCACGTGCCGATCAGCGACGGCTGGACCTTCCCCGGCAGCTGGTCCACCGCGATCCCGGCCACCCTGACCACGGCCGGGACCTACGTCTACACCTGCCAGGGAACGGCCCACAACCAGTTCCAACTCGCCAACGACGCGGGTCAGGCGAACATCTTCTTCACCGACAACTGCGGCCCCGTCGAGCCCTGACCGGTCCTGACGAGCCTCAGGCGAAGGTGTCGCAGTCGGCGACGGCACCGGACTTGTAACCGGTGGAGAACCACTGCCGGCGCTCTGCCGCCGAACCGTGGGTCCAGGTGTCCGGGGTGACCTTGCCCTGGTACTTCTGCTGGATACGGTCGTCGCCGACGGCGGCGGCCGCGTCCAGGCCCAGGTTGATGTCGGCCTGCGTCAGTTCGGTGATCAGCGGCTTCCCGCTGCCGGGATCCGGCGTGGTGGTGGCATGGTGGGCCCACACCCCGGCGTAGCAGTCGGCCTGGAGCTCCAGCTTCACCGAGCCGCTGTTCTCCCCCTGGCCGGTGCCCCGCGAGATGGTGCCGCTGAGATCCTGGATGTGGTGCCCGTACTCGTGCGCGACGACGTACGCCTCGGCGAAGGGGCCGCCCTTGGCGCCGAACTTGCTGCTGAGCTCGTCGAAGAAGCCGAGGTCCAGGTAGACCTTGTCGTCGGCGGAGCAGTAGAAGGGCCCGACCTCCGAGGTCGCGTCTCCGCAGCCGGTACTCACGCTGCCGGTGAACAGCCAGGTCGGTGCCTGGGTGTAGGACTTCCCGGCCGCCGTCTCGGTCTGCTTCCAGAACGCCTGGACGCTGTCGACCACGGCCACGATCCGGCAGTCCTCCTTGCTGTTGGCATCCGCGCCGATCCGGCATTCCGCGGCCAGGTCACTGGCACTGGCACTGGACCCACCGGAACCCGTGCCGGTGCTCGCCCCGGTGCCGGTGCCACCCGTACCGAGCAGGCCCGGGTCGAACCCGAACAGCACCGAGGCGATCAGTACCAGTACGCCGACCGCTCCGCCACCCACTGTTTTGCCACCACCGGGAATCCCACCCAGCGCCCCGCCCCGGTTGTCCTGCACCTCGGAGCTGTCCAGGGCAGCATCGTCGTCGAACCTCATCCGCTGACTCTCCCTCAGAAGCAGCGCGCCGGCGCCGCCCCGCGACGCGGGCCTCGCCTACCCGTCCGAGGAGTCCGTACGCCGGTCGAATCAGGCCATGGCCCTGGGCAGGCCGTCCGGAGGAGTCGGCTAGGCTCCGCACATGGTGAGTGATCAGTTCCACGACTTCTTCCTGGCTGTGACCGGTGCGGTCGGAGCGCTGATCGGTCTGCTGTTCGTCGCGATCTCGCTGTCGCCCTCGGCGATCCCGGGTCGTGCGGGAAGCCAGAAGCTGGGCTTCCGGGCCGCCGCCGCGATGACGGCCTTCCTGAACGCCCTGGTCGTGTCGATGGTGGCGCTGATCCCCGGTGACAGTCTGGGCACAGGGGCCGTCATCATGGCCGTCGTCGGAATCCTCTCGACCTCGGCCCTGGTCGTGAGCGGGCTGCGCGAGGGCATGGCGAAGGAGCGCCCCACGGCCCTGCTGCGCTGGGCCGCGCTCCTCGGCGGGCTCCTGGTCATCTACTGCGTCCAACTCGTCAGCGCCCTGCGGATGCACGGGACATCGGCCGACTTCGGGCATGTGAAGACGCAGGCGGTCCTGGTCGTCATCCTGTGCGTCATGGGCATCAGCCGGGCCTGGGAACTCGTCGGCGCACGGTCTCCACGGCTCCTCGACGCCCTGAACCACGAGGAAGCCGCCACCGCGTCAGGAACGGCCTCGGACAAGCCGAGCTGACGGCCCACGACCGATCCCCGGCGGACTCGGGCGGTCAAGGACGGCCCGACACGGCTGCGCTGAGGACCAGGCCGACCTGCTCGGCCCGCTCCTGCGCCCGGTTCACGCTCCGCAGTTCGGCAGCGCCGAGCTGGCGGTCCTCCCAGCGCTGGACCGCCCTACGGGTGAGCTGCAGTGCTGCTTCAGCCGCAGTGGTGTGAGACTGCTCGGCCCAGCGGGCGGAGGGGATTGGCCCTCGATCCGCTCGCAGCGGTGGAGCAGGGCCCTGCCGAGGAATACTTCCTGCAGGTCAGGGATCCACCGGCGGCGGGACAGCAGGTCAGCGATGGAGCCGATGTCGAACTCGTTCACAGCTGCCCCGGAGACGGGCGGGCCGGAAGCGGCAAACCGCAGGAATACCGGGTTCGAAGGGGTGGCGCACGCCGTAACCCCAGAGGAAACATGTGTCGTTTGACAACATTCCCGAGCGTGCAGGAACGTGCGCGCTGACACACGTGCCCACCAGGGCTTCGGAGCAGGGAAAGGCGGAGGACGTGCGACCGGACTGCCTAACGTCTCGGGGAGCGATTGAGATCGGGGCATAGCGGTCCAGCGTTTCGGCTCTGACATGATCAGCAGGCCGTTGGGCGGGCCAGCACCAGTTCGGCGCTGGTTTCTCGGTGGGTGGCCCGGCGCGCCGAGCGGTCGGAGACCAGACCGGCGATCGCGGCCTGGGTCCCGGCAAAGCCCTCGCGGCTGCCGGTATAGCGCTGCATCGGACGCCACTGCTTGTACTCGGCATTGGCGTGTTCCACGCAGATCCGCACCGAGGACTGCCGGCGCCGGGCTTCCCGCCAGGCGTACTGCTCGCCCAGCGGCGCAGTCTCCCGCACCTGCTTGGTCATCGCCTTGGGCGGTGCGCTGACCTGGCCGGGAAATTCGTTCGCCAGTCCCCTGTAGCCCTCGTCTACCTCGGCCTGGACGTCTGGGAATTGCCGGAAGCACTCAGCGATGCCCTCGGCACGCACCGCGGTCTGATCGTGCATCCTGCCCGGCCGAGCCACACCGGAGAACAGGGTGCGGCCCTGGCCGTCGGTGAACGTCGTGGTTTTGATGGTGTTCTGCCTCCGCTTGCCGGACACGAACGCCTTGCGGCCCAGCCGCCCAGCCGCAGGGCGGCGGACCTGCACATCGGTGCCGTCGATCCTCAGCTTCACACCCTCGGCTGCGGCGTAGGCGAACACGTCTTCCAGTGTGCACAGTCTGATCCCGGGCCGGTCGGGCACCGCGAATCCACGTGCGGCCAGCAGCGACCTGATCTGCCGGACTGCCCCGGAGATCGTGGAGCGGTCCACCCCGAACAGCTCGGCCAGCGCGGCGTTCGGCAGGTCATGGCCGTAGCTTCCCCAGCGTCACAAGCACCCGATCCAGGAACACCAACTGGTGTTTCGGGCCAGCTCCTTCGGCGCGCCGCCGATCGCCACCACGTCGCTGGGTCAGAGCCGACTCCTGCTGCGCCTCCCACTTCGGGGCCAGTTCAGCCACAAGCTCGCCAAGATGCTCCCGGCTGATACCGGACAGGGCAGGATGGGCGAAGGCCGCGCGGGCCCACGATTTCGTCACACAGATCCAACCCGCGCAGCCATATTCACGTTACGGCGGCAGACTGTCAGTTGTAGCGTTCCGCCATGGCCCCCCACTCTGCCCAGGATTTCTACGATCAGCTTGCCGAGGACTACCACCTGACCTACGCGGACTGGTCGCTGTCGGTATCGCGGCAGGGGAATGCCCTGCACGCGTTGGTCAGTCGGTATCTGGACGGTGCCGCGCCGCTGGAGGTCCTGGACTGCTCATGCGGGATCGGGACGCAGGCGATCGGCCTGGCCGAGCACGGTCACCGCATCGTGGGCAGCGATCTGAGTCCGGCTGCCGCGGTTCGAGCGGCAGCCGAAGCGCAGCAGCGTGGTTTGGCAGCAGCGACCTTGGCGGCGGACATGCGCTCGCTGCCGTTCGCCGACGCCTCGTTCGACGTCGTGCTGAGTGCGGACAACTCACTGGCGCACCTGCTGACCGCGGACGATGTCCGCCGCGCGGTGGGCGATATGCGGCGCGTCGTGCGAGACAGCGGGCTGCTGGTGCTCTCGGCGAGGGACTACGGCGACGCCCGACAAAGTCAGCGGCAGTCTACGGTTCCGCAGGTGACAAATAGCGACGCCGGGCAGGTGGTCACGTTTCAGCTCTGGCACTGGCACGACGACGGCGTCTACGACTTCGATCACGTGCAACTGCTGCCGGATGGCGATACCTGGCAGGTCCGGGTCCGGCGGGCGACATCGCGGGCCTGGGCGCTGGAGGAGCTGACGGAGCTTGTGCGAGAGTGCGGGTTCGGCAACGTCACATGGCACGGTGTCGAGGAGGCACACTTTTTCCAGCCGGTATTGACCGCGCGACCTGTGGCCTGACCCGCACCCAACAAATTCCCCCTCATGTCAGGGCCGCAAGCCGCTGAACTATCGCTCCCCGATCGTAAGCCGTACCCGTGCTGCCCTGCCCGCTGCATGACCGGGCGCCGGAATCGACGGCATCGACGAGGGCCCCCAGACCCTTGTTCAGAACGCGCGCCGGCACGGGCGATCAGCACCTCGCGAGGCACCACGGGGTCGAGGCTGAGGCCGAGGACGACTCGCTTGTGCTCTGTCTCGACTGGTACGGCCCGAAGGACTCAGCAGCGCACAGGAGTTCGGTCGCGAGGCCCTCTTGGCCGCTCTCGGGCTTCGTGCTTTCCTGGGTCGACCGCAACAGCGCCCCGGACCCAGGAAAGGCAGGCCCAGGATGACGTCGCGGGAGTTGGAGGGACGCACGGCCCTGGTCACCGGCGGTACCCGGGGGATCGGCCGGGCCACCGCCCACCGCCTGGCCCGTGCGGGCGCGACCGTACTGCTGACCGGACGGGACGAACAGCAGGCCCAGCAGGCCGCCCGCGACCTGGAGGCGCGGTACGGCACTCCGGCCTCAGGCCTGGGCCTGGACATGACGGACACCGGTTCGGCGGACGCGCTGATGGAGCGGGTTGCCGAGGAGCATCCCGACCTGGACATCCTGGTCGCCAACGCCGGCATCATGGGGGTCGGCCTGCTGGGCTCGATCCCGGCCCAGGACGTGCGCTCGGTCGTCGAGGTCAACGTCCTGGGGACCTTCGCCGTACTCCAGGGCGCGGCCAGGATCATGATTCCCCGTCGCCGGGGCGCCATCGTCCTGCTCACCTCCCTGGTCGCCGCGCACGGGGTCCCGGGCATGGCGTCGTACGCCGCCGCCAAGGGCGCGATCGCGGCGCTGACCCTCAGCGCCGCCGAGGAGCTGAGCCCTCAGGGCATCCGGGTGAACGCGGTCGCCCCCGGCACCATCGAGACCGAGATGCTGGCGCCGTATCCGCGCGCGATCCTCGACGAGACCGCCGCCCGCACGCCGCTGGGCCGGCTGGGGACACCCGAGGACGTCGCGGGAGCCGTGGCCTTCCTGGTCGGTGACGAGGCGTCATTCATCACCGGCCACGTCCTGGCCGTCGACGGCGGTCTGCTGCCCTGAGGTCTGCGTCAGGGGTAGGTGGCGCGGAGGTGGGCCAGGTAGTCGGCCGGGTCGGCGCCGTGGGCCCGGTCCTGGGCGCCGCCGCGGATGTGGGCCAACTCCCCGTCATGGGCGATGCGCAGCATGGTGGTGGCGGCGTGGACGGCGTCGGGACGGCGCAGCCCCTCGGCCGCGGTGACCGGGACCTCGGATCCGAACATGGTCAGCGCCTCGGCGGCGGTGGCTGCCGGGGCGTGTCCGGTGCGGTTGGCGCTGCTGACGTAGAGCTGCGGAAAGTCCGCCAGCAGGGGCAGCAGGGGCAGCCAACGGGCGCCGAAGAGCAGGAGTTGACCGTCCCGCAGCGCAGGCCCGGCCCAGGCCGG
Organism: Streptacidiphilus alkalitolerans; assembly: GCF_042511045.1. Classification (NCBI taxonomy): domain Bacteria; kingdom Bacillati; phylum Actinomycetota; class Actinomycetes; order Kitasatosporales; family Streptomycetaceae; genus Streptacidiphilus; species Streptacidiphilus alkalitolerans. Next base: position 28,030 of record NZ_JBHEZX010000009.1, on the reverse strand, counting down.
CAGCCGGGCGTCGCCGCGCACCGGCACCAGCAGCGTGACCAGTTCCGCCCGCAGCAGCGCGAAGGCGGTCCGCACTGCTCTCGGTGCGAGGCCGAACGACGGTGTCAGCCCGGTCCAGACGCTGTCGTCGTGCACCCACAAGGCAACCTCCTGGTCGGCGGGCCTGCCCTTGGCGGTATTGACGGCCTGTGCAGCGGTGGCGGCGACCACATAGGTCAGCGGGCTGGGATTCGGCAGGATCGCCGCCCGGCCGGCCGCCAGGGCCAGGGCGGCGGCGCCGGTGTCGAGCAGGACAGGGCCGACCGGCATGGTGCTCCGTTCAGGACGAGGGCGCGGGGACGGGGGCAGGGACGGGCACGGGGACGGGCGCGGTGAGGCCGTCCAGATAGGCGGCGAAGTCGGCGTCGGCGACCACGGCCTGGCCCAGCCGGTAGGCGCGGTCCTTGACCCAGCCCAGGGCCGTGCGGGTCTGCGCCGGGTCCAGTCGGTGGCCCAGGCGCTCGGCGACGGCCCGCAGCACCCGCTGGCTGGCGAGGTGGGTCAGCACCACCGTCGGGGTCAGGCCCAGCTGCCGTTCGGGATCGTACGGTTGGAAGGTCTGCGGGTGGGTGAACGGGGTCCCGGTCGAGATGGTGGCGACTCTGGTGCCCACGATGGGGGTGGTCACCGTGAGCGGCACCCCGGTCTCGGCGGAGACCATCCGGGCGATCCCCGGCAGGCGGGTCAGGTCCGGTGCCGTCCACCAGGGCTCGCAGTCGGGCCCCAGGACCTGCGCGGCCTTGTCCGGGTCGTGGGCGAGCAGGAACAGCAGTTGCTCGGTGGCCGCCATGCCGCTGCGCTCGGCCATGCCCAGCCAGGAACAGGCGGCGACCCGGACCCCGCTCTCCAACGCGGCGAGGGTGTTGGCCAGACCGAGGCCCAGGTCGTTGTGCAGGTGCGAGACCAGGACCGCGTCCGGGCCGGCCCCTGCGGCGACCCGGCGGAACAGCTCCCGGGTCTGCCCCGGAAGCAGGTCGCCGACCGTGTCCGCCAGGACGATCGTGCCCGCGCCCTGCGCCGTCATGGCCCCCGCGTACTCGGCGACCAGGCCGTGGTCCGCGCGGGGAGCGTCCACCAGGCACACGTCCACCGCGACACCGTCCGCCAGGCTGACGGCCTCCTTCACCACGTCCAAGCCCTGGCCCAGCGCCTCGACGGCGCTGCGGTGCACCAGGGCCCGAGCCGTCGCTTCGGACGCGGCGACGATCACCATGATCCGTGCGTGCGCCGCGCCGCGGACGGCGCTCAGCGCCAGACGAACGTCCTGCGCCGTGCCCCGGCAGATCGCCGCTGGGCTCACCGAATCCTGTGCCTCCAGCGCGACCTGACGGGTCGCCTCGAACTCCTGCCCGCACACCGACGGGAACCCGGCCGCGAACACCACGTGCCGCGGACCGTCCGCCCCGAACACCGCACCCTGCGCCCGGGCCAGTCGCACCCGGAAGTCGGCGCTCATCAGGGTCTTGGCCTGAGCCCCGTCCCGCGCCGACTCCTCGAATAAGACGATCCGGCCCGCCCGGGCAGACTCACGCACCACGTCCACGACCGACAACGTTCACAACCCCCTGTGAAGATCCGCTTGCTCGGAGCGTATCCACCTTTGAAGTCGACCATGCAGACAGCACCGGAAGTGATCACGTTTGATCGTTCTGCTCGGACCGCCCGCTCGGACCGCGGCCGGAGCTGACGAAGTCGGCGAAGATCCGCCGCGATCGGCGGCGGCCCGGAGCAGGATGGTCCTCCTGAGCCCAGGGAGGCCGCCATGGTTGCATTCCTCAGCGTCACATGCCTGTTGCTCCTCGCGCTGACACAGCTGATGGGTCTCTCGCACCGGCGCCGACTGCGGGCCCGGCGCGAGGAGATCCTCCGGTTGCTGGCGGCGAACCGGAGGATCGTGGCGCAGTGCGAGGCGGAGCGCGAGGCCGAACGCCGCCGCTACGAGGAGCTGAGCGCCCGTCAGCGGGCCTCCCATGCCGAGGCCCTGAACTGCGCGGAGCAGCGCTGGGACCGGCTGCTCGCCGAGATCCAGGGTGACTTCATCGCGACTCTGCGGCGGGTGCGGCTGCGCCAGTCGACGGCCCTGGCCCGGCTGCAGCGCGGCCTTCCGCAACCGGAGGTGCTCCGCCTGCACGGCACACAGCGGCTCTGACGACTGCGGCTGCTGCGTGCCGTGCGGGGCGGCGTGGGATGGTCAGTGCACCGGCTCCGCCAGTTCCTGCGCCAGGCGGACCGGGGCCGGCGGGAGCGGCCGGCGGCCTAGCGGGAGGTGGTGGAAGAAGAGGTTGAGGGCGATGGCCACCAGGCAGCCCGCGCTGATGCCGGAGCCCATCACCGTCTGCACCACCTGCGGGAAGTGGGACCAGAAGCCGGGGGCGGCGATCGGCAGCAGTCCGAAGCCCAGCGCCACCGCGACGATCAGCAGGTTGTTGCTGTCGCCGAGTTGGGCCCGCGACAGGGTGCGGATGCCGCTGGCCGCGACGGTGCCGAAGAGCGCGATCCCGGCGCCGCCGAGGACCGGCTGCGGGACGATGGCGATGATCGCGCCCGCGATCGGGAACAGGCCCAGCAGGATCAGGATCCCGCCGCCGACCGCGACCACGAAGCGGCTGCGCACCCGGGTCAGCGCGATCAGGCCGATGTTCTGCGCGAAGGCGGTCACCGCGAAGCCGTTCAGCAGCGCCGCCACGAAGGTGGCCGCGCCGTCGGCGCGCAGACCGGCCGCGATGGTGTCCTCGGTGACCGGCATGTCGACCACCTCGCCCAGCGCCAGCATGTCCGCGGTGCTCTCGGTCATCGACACCAGCATCACGATCAGCATCGAGATGACAGCCCCGGCCTGGAACTCGGGCCCGCCGAAGTGGAACGGCGAGGGCACCGCGAACACAGGGGTGCCGTCCAGGGCCGAGGCGTCGAACAGGCCGAAGGGGATCGCCAGCAGGGTGCCGAGGGCGAGGCCGAGCAGGATGGCGATGCTCTGCAGGAATCCGGCGAGGAACCGGTTCAGCACCAGCACGATCGCCAGGGTGACGCCCGCCAGGACGATCCGGTCGACCGAGGCGAAGTCCTTGGCGGCCGGGTCGCTGCCGGTGATCCAGCCGAAGGCGACCGGGAACAGCGACAGGCCGATCAGGCTGATCACCGTGCCACTGACCACCGGTGGGAAGTAGCGTGCCAGTTTGCCGAAGAACGGGGCCACCAGGAAGGTGGTGGCCCCGGCGATCAGAATCGACCCGTAGATCACCGGCAGGGCGTGCCCGTGCTGGGTCGTCTTGGCGATCGACAGCATCGGGGCCACGGCGGCGAAGGTCATGCCGTTGACGAACGGCATCCGCGAACCGGTCTTCCAGACGCCGAGCGTCTGCAGCAGGGTGGCCAGGCCCGAGGTGAGCAGGGCCGCGCCGATCAGGATCGTCATCTCCGCGGGCGAGAGGCCCACCGCCGCGCCGACGATGAGCGGGGGCGCGACCACCCCCGCGTACATCGCGGCGATGTGCTGGAGCCCGTAGGCGACCAGCTGCGGGGCGGGCAGCAGTTCGTCGACGGGGTGGACCGATAGGGCGTCAGGTGCGTCCGGGCGTGCGGAATCCACGCTGGTGCCTCCAGGATGGTCGCGATTATTTCCACTATGCGAAAACTTCTTTTCGCTTGCAGGAAACGTAGATCCGCACCAGCGCACCGTCAACAGATTGTTGAGCACTTTGTGGCTTCCTACAACATGTCTGACTCAGCGTCCGTCGAGGTCGAACAGGAAGGCGCCGCCTGCGGCGGTGGCGAGTTCGGGGCCGAGGGCGGCCGACGGCGTATGGGCACCGGGCCGACCCTCGCCCCGGGCGAGTTGCACGGCGGTCTCGGCGGCGACGTCGGCGGTGTAGTCCATGCCGTCGTCCGCGCGCAGCCACCCCTCGCGGACGGTGCCGTCGGGCCAGCTGACGACGGCGTGCCCCCAGGAGTGGGCGCGCGGCCGGGGCGCCGCCCTGAGCGGGGCCTTGGCCAGTTGACGCACCGCCAGCCTCCGCAGGCCAGGTACACCCAGCAGCACGGCGAGCAGCGGCAGCACGGCCCGCACCACGGGAGAGGTCGGGGCCAGGCCGGTGGTGACGGTGACCTCCGGTGCCCCGCTGGCCCGCTGGGCGGCGAGGAGTTCACCGGACGGGGCGCCGGCGGACTTCGCGGTCCGGCCGTCCGCGAGGCCCTCGAACAGCGCGGGGTCGAACCCGGCCGGGCACAGTTGGTGGCCCAGCTCGGCACGGTCGTCTTCCAGAACGCCTTCGACCAGTGGATCGACGCGCACGGCGGCAAGGACTTCACCTGCTGCCTCCAGGCGGTCGCCGACGCACTCCGCGACGCACTGGCCTGACCACGACGCACGGGCCTGACCCCGCGTCAGCCGAAGCGGCCGGCCAGCCCCGCCGCCAGCAGGCCGAAGGCGCGGTCGGCGTCCTCGACGGCCTCGGGTTGGACCTCGTCCGCGCTGCGGCCAGCGCTGATCTTCCGCCAGTTCTCGTCCGCGAGGACCTGGTGCACCGCGACGAGCTGCGCGGCGGCCAGCCGCGGGGCCAGGTCGTCCGGCTCTGCGGCGGCGGCCTCGCGCAGGGCTCCGGCCAGGGCGTCCTGGTCCTCCGCCCGGAACCGGGCCAGCCGACCCTGCAGCGCCGGGGTGGAGTACACCAGGCCGAGGAAGGCCAGCACCGCGGGATGGTCGTTGAGGCCGGTCACCGGGTCGTGCTCGCGCAGCCCGCGGCCGAAGTGCGCGTGCAGGGCGGTCAGCGGCGACTCGCCGGGGGCGCGGTCGCGCACCACCCGGGCCCACTCGCCCTGGTGGTCGGCGAACCGGTGCAGCACCAGGTCCTCCTTGGCGGGGAAGTACCGGAACAGCGTCGGCTTGGACACCTCGGCGGCGGCGGCGACCTCCGCCACCGAGACCCGGTCGTAGCCGCGGGCCAGGAACAGCGCGATCGCCGCCTCCGAGATGGCCTGGTGCGTCCGCTCCTTCTTGCGCGCCCGCAGACCCGCCCGCAGACCCCCCTGCTCCTCGTTCATGCCGATCACCCTAGCAGGCACCACAACCCGGTCTTTATTGTTACTCGGTTGCTTTTTTAACCCGGTTGTGTTTCCATGGAGGCCCAACGAACGGAGTTCAGATGACCAGCGTGCTGATCGTGGGCGCCGGGCCGACCGGACTGACCCTGGCCTGCGACCTCGCCCGCCGCGGCGTCGCGGTGCGGATCATCGAGAAGTCCCCGGAGCACCCCCGCAGTTCACGGGCCAAGGGGCCGAACCCGCGCAGCCTCGAGGTCCTGGCGGACCTGGGCGTCCTGGCCGAGGTCCGCGCGGCCGGCACCGACCGCCTGGTCATGCGGAAGTACCGGGACGGCCGGCCGATCGCCGACACCGACCCGTACCAGGGCTCCGCCCCGACCCCCGACGCCCCCTACGACCGGGGCTGCCTGCTCCCCCAGTGGCGGCTGGAGCAGATCCTCCGGGACCGCCTGGCCGGCTACGGCGTGGGCGTCGAGCTCGGCACCGAGCTGGTCGGCCTCACCCAGGACGACACTGGGGTCCTGGCCACGATCGCCGACGGACGCCGGATCCAGGCGTCCTACCTGGTGGGCTGCGACGGCGGCCACAGCGCGGTGCGCAAGCTGCTGGGCGTCCCCTTCGCCGGCGAGACCCACGAGGAGCAGGTGATGGTCTGCGGCGACGTCGAGCTGGACGGCCTCGACCGCGGCGTCTGGCACCAGTGGTTCGACCCGGACGGCGCGGTGATGCTCTGCCCGATCCCCGGCACCCGCTCCGGGTGGTGGTTCCAGGCCGGACCCGAACGGGACGACGCGGGCCGCCCGGTCGCACCGTCCCCGGAGGGCTTCCAGCGGCTCTTCGACCGGCACGCCCGACGTCCCGACCTCCGGCTGGCCGGGGCCACGCTGCTGTCGACCTACCGGGTCAATGTGCGTGTGGTCGACCGCTACCGGGTGGGCCGGGCCTTCCTCGCCGGGGACGCCGCGCACGTCCACGCCATTGCCGGCGGGCTGGGTATGAACACCGGTATCCAGGACGCCTTCAACCTGGGCTGGAAGCTCGGGCTGGTCCTCACCGGCCGGGCCGGTCCCGGCCTGCTCGACAGCTACCAGGAGGAGCGGCTGCCGGTGGCCGCCTGGACGCTGGAGGTCACCTCCGAACGCCTGCGGGCGGTGCTCGAAGCCATCAGGGAGCCGGGCGGCGGCCTGGACGCCGCGGCCTCGCCGGAGACGACCACGCTGGGCCTCGGGTACCGGTGGAGTTCGCTCTCCCGCGGGCAGGACGGGACCGGCGGTCGGCTGCGGGCCGGCGACCGCGCCCCGGACGCCCCCTGCCGCGAAGCCGCGACCGGTGCTCCGACCCGCCTGTTCGAGCTGTTCGCCGGACCGCACTTCACCCTGCTCGGCTTCGGCCGGGGCGCAGCCGCGGCCCTGCGGGAGGCCGTCGCGAAGCACGGCGACCTGCTGCGGGCGTACGCAGTGGACGGCGGCCCGGTGGACGGCGGCCCGGTGGGGCTGCTGGACCACCAGGGGCACGCCAGGTCGGCCTACGACACCGCCGGGGACGCGCTGGTGCTGGTCCGGCCGGACAACCACGTGGCGCTCGTCGCACCGGCCGGCCGTCCCGAGGCCGTCCTCAACTACCTGGACGGCCTCGGGAACTGAGGCAGGCTCAGCGGATCCTCAGCGGCCCTGGAGGGACTTGACGTTGTTGCCGAAGGTCCAGCCCAAGGAGCCGTCCCAGTTGACCGACCAGGTCATCAGCCCCTTCAGCGCACCGCCGAAGGCGTTCCAGGACTGGCTGACCAGGCTCGGCGCCATGTAGCCGCCGCCCGCGCCGGACTGGGCCGGCAGGCCGGGCACCTGCTTGTCGTAGGGCACCTTGACGGTGGTGCCCTGGATGGTCAGGCCGTTGTTCAGGCAGGTGGTCTGGGCGGTGAAGCCCTGCACCGTGCCGGCCGAGTAGGAGTCGCCGGAGCAGCCGTACATGCTGCCGTTGTAGTACTGCATGTTCAGCCACCACAGCCGGCCGTTGTCGGCGTACTTCTTGATGATCGGCAGGTAGGAGCCCCAGATCGACCCGTAGGTGATGCTTCCGCCGGTGACGTAGGCGGTCTCGGGGGCCATGGTCAGGCCGAAGCCCGCGGGCATCTGGGCCAGCACGCCGTCGATGATGCGTTCCAGGTTGGCCTGGGAGGTGGAGAGCGTGTTGATGTTGCCGCTCCCGGTCAGGCCGGTCTCGATGTCGATGTCGATGCCGTCGAAGTTGTACTTCTTCAGGATCGGGACGACGGTCGCCACGAACTTGTCGGCGACGGTGCTCGAGCTCAGGTCGATGCCCGCGGCGGCGCCGCCGATGGACATCAGGATCGTCGCCCCGGCCGCCTTGGCCTGGCACATCTCGGCGGGCGTGGCGACCTTGACGTTGGTGTCCATGCCGTCCTGCCACTCCACCGTGCCGTCGGAGAGGATCACCGGGAAGGCGGCGTTGATGACGTTGTAGCCGTGCGCGGCGATCCGGCTGTCCGTGATCGGGATCCAGCCCAGGCCGGGGTGCACGCCGTTCAGGGCGCCGTCCCAGTTCTCCCAGTAGCCCTGCAGCACCTTGCCCGCCGGCCTGGGCTTGGTGGCACAGGTGCTGCCCGGAGGCGTGGTGGTCGGCGGCGCGGTCGTGGGCGGAGCCGTGGTGGGCGGGGCCGTGGTCGGCGGCGCGGTGGTGGGCGGGGCCGTCGTCGGGGGTGCGGTGGTCGGCGGGGCGGTCGTCGGCGGGGGGCTGCTGCCGCCGGGGCCGGTGAGCGACACGTCGTCCGCGTAGTAGGTGGGCTGGCCGTACCAGCCGTGCAGGTAGACGGTCACCGAGGTGGTGCTCGCCCCGGTGGTGAAGGCCACGCTGAGCTGGCCGTACGACGTATTGCCCGGCGTCCAGGTGGACGGGTCGCTGCTGCCGCCGGTGCCGGTGGCGCCCAGGTAGACGTAGCTGCCCTGGACGTAGGCGCTCAGCGTGTACTGGGAGTTGGGCTGCACGCTGATGGTCTGGGTGCACTGGGCGTCGTCCTGGCCGGCGGGTGTGGCCTTGAGCGCCGACGAGCCGGAGTGGACCGGGCTGCTGACGGCCGAGCCCGAGCCGCCGGTGCAGCTCCAGCCGGAGAGTCCGCTCTCGAAGCCGGGGTTGGCCACCAGGTTGGTGGTGGCGGCCCCGGCCGCGCCGGTCCCGACCACGACGATGCCGGTGCCGATGACGGCGGCGGCGCTCACCCCGGCCAGGGTGCGCCTCAGGACGGTTGATCCGTGCGTGGAGCGACCGGTCCGGTTCACCTGCGATACGCGCGGAGTACGCGACCTCCGACGGAACATGCTGTGCTCCCTTCCCGCCGAGCGCCATGGACATGACTGGTACGTGGGGGTGCGGCGCCCGGGCCTGGGTGAGGTGGGGACATGTGGGGGCTGTGCCGGACCGGATCGTAGAAGCGCCGACCGGGCGCGTCAATAGGTCTGGACCAATGAGGTCTGGACCAATGACGGTGCCCGCAGCCCTGAACAGGACTGCGGGCACCGGGTGGTGGCTACTGCACCGTGCCCGCGTAGCGGTAGGCGAAGCGGGCCGAGGTATTGGCCGAGACGGTGATGTCGTAGCGGCCGTCGTTGGTCGGCCAGACCACGTCGGCCTTGTCGCCGGCGGCGACATAGCTGGTCACGGGCGTGCCGCCGAAGTCGTTCGGGGTGACCGTGAAGCGGACCTCGGTGCCGCCGTCGTTGCCGAGGGTCAGCCGCAGCTTGGACTTGCCGCCCTCCTGGATCCGCAGCCGCACGGACGGGACGCCCTGGTCGTCCTGCCCGTCCCGGACCACCGTGCCCTGGAACCGGCGCAGGAAACCGTCCGCCCCGTGGACCGAGAAGTCGTAGCCGCCGTCGGTCTGCGCGGCCTCCCAGAGGTAGTCCTGGCTGGTCTGCGGCAGCACCGTGAACGGGGTGGCGGCGAAGGGCAGCGCCAGGTGCGGGTAGACGTTGTAGTGGAAGGCCTCCTGCCCGGTGCTGGTCATGGTGCAGGTGACCCGACCGGTCCCCCGGTCCACCACCACGTCCGCGCCCGGCTGGTACGGCAGCGGCCGGCGCGGCCGGGTGCCCGGCTCCTGGGACGGGGTGGCCTGGGCGCCGAGCGCCGGCTGCGGCACCGGCGGCAGCTTGGCCCCGGCGTCGGCGGCCAGCACCAGCGCCTTGGTGTCCGGCAGTCGAGGGATCGTCATGTCCCGCTCGGTGAAGTCGAAGCAGCTGGTGAGGTCACCGCAGACGGCGCGCCGCCAGGCCGAGATATTGGGCTCCTCGACCCCGGTGACCTGCTCCAGGAAGCGCAGCACCGAGGTGTGGTCGAACACCTGCGAGTTCACGTAGCCACCGCGCGACCAGGGCGAGACCGCCCAGAGCGGGACCCGGGGGCCGAGGCCGATCGGCTGCCCGTCGACGAACTCGTCCTCGGTCCCGGCCGGGGGGAACGGCGGCACCACGTGGTCGAAGTAGCCGTCGTTCTCGTCGTACATCACCAGGAAGACGGTGTCGCGCCAGACGTCCGGGTTGGACATCAGCGACTGCAGCGCGGTGTTGACGTAGTCCGCGCCGTAGTCGGGGCTGGCGCTGGGGTGCTCGCAGAAGAGGTACGGCGCGACCAGCCAGGAGACGGTCGGCAGGGTGCCCGCCCTGCAGTCGGCGTCGAACGCGGTGAGGTCGAACTTGGTCATCGCGTTGATGTAGCGCGGGTCGTCCGCCGGGAAGGCGTGGAACTGCTTGAAGTAGGACAAGGCGTTGTCGTCGTAGTCGCCGTAGCGGTCGTCCAGGCTGGGGTTGTGGTAGACCCGCCAGCTGACGCCCGCCTGCTCCAACCGCTCGGCGTAGGTGGTCCAGTCGGCGATCGGGTTCTCGGTGACGATCGAGTTGTCGGTGAACGGGCCGGTGGTGCCGTCCGTGCCGGGGCCCGCCGTACCGGTCCAGAGGTACAGCCGGTTGGGGTCGGTGGGTCCTGACATCGAGCAGAAGTAGTGGTCGGCGACGGTGAAGGCGTCGGAGAGGGCGTACTGGTAGCTGATGTCCTGGCGGGTGAAGTAGCCCATCGAGGCCCCGCCCTTGGCGGCGGTCCACTTGTTCCAGGCGCCGCCGTTCCAGGCCTGGTGCGTGCTGGCCCAGTCGTGCGGCAGGTCGCCGGCGTTCTGGGCGTTGTACTTGGTGGTGTCCATCCGGTACGGCAGCAGGTAGCCGCCGTCGCTGCGGGACGCGGCGGGCTGGCGCAGCACGCTCTGCTCGCCGGGCAGCATCAGCACCCGCTTGTCGTCGAAACCGCGCACCCCGGAGAGGGTGCCGAGGTAGTGGTCGAAGCTGCGGTTCTCCTGCATCAGCACGACTACGTGCTTGACGTCCTTGACGGTCTTGGTGTCGGCCGGGCCCTTCGCGGAAGCGGCCTGGACGGAAGCGGCGTCGGAGGCCGGGGCGCTGCGGGGCGCGGCGGCGGCTGCGCCCGGGAGGCCGGTGCCGAGGGCGGCGGCGGCACCGGCTGCGGTGCCGACGAAGGCACGGCGGGAGACAGGGGTCATGACGGTACGGCTCCTAGTCGACGGATCCTAGTTGACGGAGAAGAGGGCCACGGCGGCGGCGTGGTCGGAGGGCCAGCCGTTGCCGGCGGTGTCCGGCTCGGTCTTGGGCCAGCCGGTGACCAGCGACTGCACCTGCACCGGGGTGAGCCCGCCGGCGAAGTCCACATAGTCGATCCGGTCCTGCGGCTCGGCGGTGGTGGTGCTGCCCGGGTGCAGCGTCAGCACCGGGGACCAGGTGGCGCCCGGGGACTTCGCCGGGTCGTGGTCGACCACCCGGTAGGCGTCCTGCAGCCCGGCCTTGGCGAGGGTCGAGGTCACCGGCCACTTCACCGCACCGGCGCCGCAGTGGGCCGCGCTGGTCTTCGCGGTCCAGTCCAGGTCCGACGGGGAGGCCAGGTCGGCGGCGAGGACCACCGGCACCTGCCCGGCCCGCGCCAGATCGGCCCGCATCGCGGCGGCAAGCGCCGTGGCCTGGGCGGCGCGGGTGCTGCTCTGCTCGGCGGCCAGCGCCTGCGCGCCGGACGCGCCGTCGACGCAGACCGCGTAGGGCGGGTAGCCCGCCTCGTCCAGGTGCGCCGTCCAGACCCGCACGGTGCGGGTGGCGTCCAGGTGGACGGTGACGGCCGCGGCGGGCAGCGCGGCGGTGGGCGGCTGAGCGTCCGTCAGCGGGAGCCGGCTGACCACCCCGAGGTCGCCGGGGCTCTGGTAGGCGTACCAGCCGAGCGCGTCGGCCAGCTTCTGGGCGGCGCTGCCGCCGGTCTCCTGGAGCGCCACCACGTCGAGGTCGTCGCCGAGGACGACCGCGATCTGCTTCTCCAACGGGTCGTCGACATGGGTGCCGGCGTCCCAGAGGTTGAGGCTCGCGGTCTTCAGCGTCGGGTGCTCGGTGGCCGCGAGGACCGGGACCTCGACGGTGAGCTGTGCGCTGTGGCCGGCGCTGTCGGTCGCCTGGACGGTGAGCAGCGCGGGGTGCGCCGGGACGTCGGCGGGGGCGGTGCCGGTCACGGTTCCGTCGGCGGCCACGTCCAGCCAACTGTCGCCGGAGACCCTGCTGAAGGAGGGAGCACCGCCGGTGCTCCCGGACGGGCGGATCCACAGCCCGCCGAGCGCGATCCGCGCGGGCGCGCCGGGCGTCAGGGCACGCGCGCTGAAGTCGGCGACGGCGAAGTGCGGCAGGACCGGCGCGGGCCGGGGCGCGAAGCTGAACGGCGCGCTGGTGGCCAGAATGCTGTACCCGTCGTTGGCGAGCAGGTACGCCGAGTACGGGCCGCCGGTCAGCCCGCTGGTGTCCAGGGTGACGTCGCCGGAGCTGCCCGGTGTGTACTTCCACACCAGCGAGGCGCCGTTGCCCGGCTGGCGCGAGCCGTCGTAGATCCCGACCCAGTTCTTCGCACCGGGCGCGGCGGTGACGAAGTGGAAGGTGAGCTGGTCGCCCTCCAGCGGATGAGCGGTCGAGGTCAGGGTGATGGTGCTGCCGTTCACATCCGCGCTGGCGCCGGCGGACACGGCGCCCCCGACCAGTACCGCGGCCAGGAGCGCGAGCAGCACGGCGGTGATTCGTCTCATTCGAGCCCGTTCCCTTCGTGGGTAGTTCAGCGCAAGTCCAATGAACTTGTCTGAACAAGTCGGGGCTCAGTTAGTCGGAGGAGGATGGCCTGCGGATGAACGCAGCACAGCGGGACGGCGGTCGCCACGCGAAGATACCCACCCGGTTCCGGTCACCCGGCGTGCCTCAGTCGAACCGGATGTGCTTGACGCCGGTCAGCAGGCGACGCGCCCGCCCGCGGAGCGCGCTGTCGGTGTTGGCGGCCAGGCTCAGCCCGGCCGAGGCCGCTATCCGGTCGGCGACCTGCGGGATCGTCAGCCGGTCGGTCCAGATGTGCTCGGCGAACCCGCCGCCGCTGAGGCGGGTCAGGCACAGATCGAGCCTGGACACCGCGAAGGACTCCCGCCGCAGCGGCGCGTCCTTCCCCGCGACGAGCTGCAGCGCATGCCCGAAGCCGCGCTCGCGCAAGCGCCGGAGCACGGTCTCGCGCTCGGCCAGCAGGGCGAAGTGCCGCACGTCGTGGCCGTGTGCGCGCAGGCCCCCGATGATCTCCTCGAAGTACCGCGGCTCCACCACCGTCATCGGCACGATCACCACGCCGTCGTGCGCGCCGAGCACCAGGTCCAGTACCTCGGAGACGCCCTGCCGCCAGGACCGCAGATCCTGGAAGTCACCGCGGAGACCCGGCGGCATCATCCGGTGCAGGCCGAAGCCGACGTGCTCGGGGTCGCAGACCACACTCCCCGGAAGCCGCCGCTGCAACTCGTACGCGCTCTGCGTCTTTCCCCCACCGAACGGTCCGTTGATCCAGAGAAGCATCCCAAGATCCTAAAGGAAGCCCGTCCGGAGGGACTCAGGGGCGCAGCTGGACTCCGGCGCGTTCCTCCAGCAGGGCGACGGCGAGCAGTTCGCCGTCGACGGGTCCGTAGCGCTCCAGGGCCTGCTGGTGCAGCAGGCGGACGGTCTCGCTGAGGTCGTGGGGTGTGCCCAGGTCGCGGGCCAGCGCGGTGACCATGGCGAGCTGGTCGTGGATGTGGTCAAGGCCGAACGAGGCCAGGTAGTCCCCGGCGAACAGCGCGGGCAGGTCGCGGCGGATGAACTCGCTGCCCGCGGCGCTGCCCGCGAGGGTGTCCCGCAGCACGGTCAGGTCGATGCCGGCCCGGCTCCCCAGCAGCAGCGCCTCGGCGGTGGCCACGGCCTGGCCGAACCAGAGCAGGTTGACCAGCAGCTTGAGGGTGTAGCCCGTGCCGTGGCCGCCGGTGTGGGTGATCAGCTCCGGGTCGGCGACGGCGGTGAGCAGGGCCCGGTGACGGTCCAGCAGGTCGTGGTCCCCGCCGACGAACAGCCGCAGGCGTCCCGCCGCCGCGTCGGCCGGGCCCCCGCCGATCGGGGCTTCGAGGACGCCGATGCCGCGCGCCCGGGCCCGCTCGCGGATCGGGGCCGCGGCGGCGGACGAGTTGCTGGACATGTCGATCCAGGTCGACCCCGGGGCGAGCGCCTCCAGCACGGCGGCGTCCATCACCTGCTGCACCTCGGCCGGGCCCGGCAGCACCGTGAGCAGCACCTCCGCGTCCGCGGCGACCTCGCGGGCGCTGGCCCGCCAGGACGCGCCGCAGGCCGACGCGGCCCGTTCGCGGCCGGGGTCGGCGTCGAACACCGCCACCGAAAAGCCCGCGGCGACGAGGTTCGCACAGATGGGGGTGCCCATCCGCCCCAGCCCGATCAGTCCTGTCGCAGGCATTCGCTCATCCTCGTCGCTCGGAAAACCGCTTGCTCGGCACCACGATCGAGCTGGTAGGAAGGAGCATGGAAGCCAAGATCACCGACCCGATCGAGCGCATGCTCGCAGAACGCGCCTGCGAGCGCATCATTGTGGACTTCATCCACCGCCTGGACCTCGGCGAGCCGGGCTCGGTGGCGGACCTGTTCACACCCGACGGCGTCTGGCACTGGCCCGGCGGCGACCGCCGCATCGAGGGCCGTATGGCGCTGCGGACCTACTTCGCCTCGCGACCGTCGGACCGGCTCTCACGTCGGCTGATGACCAACCTCCTGGTCACCGTCGAGTCCGCAACGGAGGCACGCGCCGTCTCGTATCTGACGACGTATCGGGTCGACGGCTACACCGGCGGCATGATCGAGCCCCGACTCCCGGTCAACGTGGGCCACTACGAGGACACCTTCCGCGCCGTCGACGGCCGCTGGCTGCTCGCCACCCGCACCGTCTTCCTGCCCTTCGGCACCAACACCGAACGAATCCAGCCTGCTCAGTCGCGGTAGGCGGTGCCGGCGATACGGACGAAGGAGTGGATCAGCGGGTTGGCGTCGCCCCGGTTCCAGGCGGCCACCACCCGGCTCGGGGCCATGTCGACCAGCGGGACCACCACCAGCCCCTCGGGCGGCCGGTGCCCGAGCAGGGTCATCCCGACCGTCCCGTTCCAGAGCACAGCCTGCACACATTCCTGGACGGCGCGCACCACCGGGCCCTCCCGGCGCTCACCGCCGTTCCAGTACGACTGCCAGGCCCGGTCGGTGCCCTCGGGGAACTGGAACCAGTGCCGGTCGGCCAGGTCCGCCAGCTTCAGCCGGTCGCGTCCGGCCAGCGGGTCGTCGGCGCGCAGCAGCGCCCCCACCGGGTCGGCCCGCAGCTGCCGCACGGTCAGTCCGGTCTCGTCGAACGGCCCGCGGGTCAGGGCGATGTCGACCAGTCCCGCGTGCAGCCCGCAGGTGGGGTCGGTGAGGTCGGTCTCGCGGATCCGGACCTCGACGCCGGGGTACCGCCGGCGGTAGGCGGCGGCCAGCCGGATCGCCCCCGGGTCGCTGCTGTCGCCCAGCAGGCCGACGGTAAGGGTCGCGGTGCCGGCCGCCGCGGCCACCCGGGCCCGGAGCCGGTCGGCCCGGTCCAGCAGCGCCCGCGCCTCGTCCAGCAGCACCGCCCCCACCGACGTGAGCGCGACCCCGGCGGAAGACCGGTCGAACAGCGCGGCGCCGACCTCGGCCTCCAACTGCTTGATGGCCCGGCTCAGCGGCGGCTGGCTCATGTGCAGCCGGGACGCGGCCCGGCCGAAGTGGAGTTCCTCGGCCACCGCCACGAAGTAGCGCAGCGTGCGTAGCTCCATGGCGACACGATACCCGCAGGGTATCGACATCGCCGAACGGGTCTTGGACAGGCGGCGCGCCCCGGCGGTGGAATCGACCCATGGACATCGCCTACTGGATCGTCGCCGGCCTGCTCGCCCTCTTCTACCTCTACGGCGGCGGGGTGAAGCTGGTCCGGAGCCAGGAGCAGCTGCTGCCGATGATGGCCTGGGTGGACACCACGCCGATGCCCGCCGTGCGGGCCATCGGGGTGGTCGAGGTGCTCGGCGCGATCGGGCTGGTGCTGCCGCCGTGGACCGGCATCGCGCCCTGGCTGGCCCTGGCCGCCGCGATCGGGTTTGTGGTCCTGCAGCTCGCCGCCACCCGGGTTCACCTGCGCCGGGGAGACCGGCAGGTGGCGCTCAACCTGACGCTGCTGCTCACCGCCGCCGTCACCGTCTGGCTGTCGACGACGTGGCTGTGACGTCGGTGGACCTCACCCGGTGGACCGCAGACGCTGAAAACTGAGCGCGGCCAGTCCGAACACCAGGCCGCCCGCCAGGAAGAGCGCGTCGGTGGCATCACCGGCGAACACCGCCCACCAGGACGGGTGGTCGGTGCCCATGCTCTGGGCCTCGGTGAGCCCGGTGAGCCCGTCCCTGAGCACCCCGGTCGCCCGCAGCAGGTCGTCGGCGACGCCCGAAAGGCCGCGCACGAGCAGCAGCGCACTCCCCGCCCAGGCCAGGAACAGCAGCAGCCGGCGCGGAATCCGACGTCCCCAGGCCGGGCCCGCCAACGCCAGCGGCACGGCGATCCCGATCGCGACCATCAGGTAGACCAGCACCGAGAACGCATAGAAGAGCACCCGGGCCGCCCCGTGGTGCACCGCGGCCGTGGGAGCGCTCAGACCGGTGGCGTACCAGACGACATGCCAGGCGAGGAAGACCACGACCCAGCCCAGCGCGGCCCGCGCGGTCGTCAGGCTCGCACGGTTCGCCCGCTTCGCACGGTTCGCCCGCTTCGCCTCCGGTAAGGGCTTCATACCGGCAACGATCGCAAGCAATTCGGGCCCGGACATCCGGCCCGAGGGGGAACCCGGGCACCCACAAAAATGGGCCCGGATGTCATCCCGGAGGAGGATCCGGGCCGGTGGGCGGGTGATTCGGCGTTGCCGCTGGTGCTGCGTTTGAGGTTGCCCCGGGGCAAGGTCCTAGGTTGGGGACATGGCGGACGGACCCGAACTGCTCACGGTCGGTCAGCTGGCACGCCGTGTCGGCCTGACCGCGAAGGCGCTGCGGCACTACGACCGGGTCGGGCTGCTGGTGCCGACGCTGGTCGACCCCGATACGGGCTACCGCTTCTACGGGCCCGAGCAGGTCGCCCACGCGCGGCTGGTGCAGGCCCTCCGCTCGGTCGACCTGCCGTTGGAGCAGGTCCGCGCCTGTCTGGCGATGCCGGACGACCGGGCCGGGGTCCAACAACTGCTCACGGCGCACCGGCGTCGGCTCCAGGCCCGGCTGGACCGGGTCCGGGGCGAGCTCCACCGGACCGACCATCTCATCGAGGACGGAGTCACAGCACAGATGACCGACCAGGACACACAGCACACGCCCGCCACCGCGGCGGGCGACGAACGGCGGATGGCCGCGGACCTGTTCAACGGGGTGTGGCGGCTGATGGAGAAGGAGTCCCGCAGCGTCGAGGAGGAGGACCGGATGCTGCACATGGCGCACGCCTCGCGCCACCACTGGGGCCAGGTCGGCACCGCGGTGAACCTGAGCCGCGGCGAGTGGCAGTGCTCCCGGGTCTACGCCGTGCTGGGACGGGCCGAACCCGCCCTGCACCACGCCCGACGCGGCCTGGAGATCTGCCAGGCCAACAACATCGCCGACTGGGACCTGGCCTTCGCCTACGAGTCCCTGGCCCGCGCCCACGCGGTGGCCGGTGACAAGGAGCAGGCCCGCGCCTGGACCGAGCAGGCCCTGGCCGCGGCCGAGGACATCGCCGAGGACGAGGACCGCGAACTGGTCCTCGCCGACCTGGAGTCCATCCCCGCACAACCACGCTTCTGGTGACCTGGCCAGACCCCATCTGACACGACCTCACCGTTCCCCGGGACGGCCGGCCCGGGGACGCGATAGCGTTCGGCCGTTCAGGCGTTCTCGCACATCCGTACGGCTTCGGAGGCCTCGCATGATCGGCTTGGTGGCGGCGTTCCTCGCGGGCTGCGCGGTGACGTTCGCCCTGACCCGGCTGCTGGACCGGCGAGCCGCGCACCCCGCGCTGGGTCCCGGCGGCGGGCGGCCCCGCGGCGCGGACCGGCGGACCACGCGTGTGGACGAGGCCGTCACCGCCTTCGGCGAGCAGTTGGAGCACCTGGACTTCGACCCCGCCGCGGCCACGGTCACCGAGGCCATGCTCGCCGACTACCAGGCCGCGCTGGACGCCTACGACCGGGCCAAGCTGCTGCCGGTCGGCGACGAGGCGCGGATCGCCCGCACTCTGGACCGGGGCCGGGCCGCGCTGGTGCGGCTCTCGGCCCGGGTCGAGCACCGCCCGATCCCGATCGAGGCGCTGGAGGGGTCGCTCGACCCGGCCCCGGCCGTACGGGCCGACGCCGACCGCTTCCTGCACTCGGGCACCGCCCCCGGCACCTTCGAGGTGCTGGTGGACCGGCCCGAGCCGGGGCGGCCCACCATCGCGGAGATCAGCTTCAAGGGCAACGGCAACTTCTTCGTCCGGCCGGTGATCAGGACCGACGCGCGGTTCGAGACCGGGCAGACCCTGGTGAACTACCAGAAGGCCTACCGCGGGCGGCACTTGATCGACGACTCGACCACCCACCTCAAGGTGGAACTGCAGCGCATCGAGGGCGCCTGCCGCTGGTCGGTGCGGTTCCTGCCGATCAGCGAGGCGCTGCCGCTCGACGGACTGGCCCACGGCAGCGCCCCGCACGAGGTGCTGGCGCACAGCGGCGGTCGTACCACCGTCACCGTCCAGGCAAGGACCACCGGCACCTGGCGGGTGGACTACCGCTCGCCGACCCGTGACAGCGGCACCGACTGGATCCACGGCCTCGGCGACGGCGCCAAGGAGCTCCCGGTGCC
Organism: Streptacidiphilus alkalitolerans; assembly: GCF_042511045.1. Taxonomy (NCBI): domain Bacteria; kingdom Bacillati; phylum Actinomycetota; class Actinomycetes; order Kitasatosporales; family Streptomycetaceae; genus Streptacidiphilus; species Streptacidiphilus alkalitolerans. Next base: position 9,663 of record NZ_JBHEZX010000009.1, on the reverse strand, counting down.
CGCCGCCGGCTGGATCCTGGTGCAATTCCCCCAGGGCGGCACCTGGTCCCTGCAGACGCCGTCCTGACCACCCCTCGGGCACTCATGAACTTATCCATCATGCTTGATTCGCACCTGGAACCGTGCAGACTCCTCCATCCACCAGGTGAGCTCGACCTCTGCTTCATCGAGCACCTGACGCGACCGGAAGACGTGCTGAACAAATTCAGCAGGGAGTCTCACCGAGTGGTCCATCACATAGTGGCCGAGGCCACTCGGCCAAATGTACTCCCCATCGGTCAGCTCACTGCTCCCATTTGATTTTCCGCATAGCCGACAGCGAGAAGATCCCATGAAAGTACGCGCAGTCTGCCCCTGGCAGAGGTAGTCGGAAATGATCTCCCGTTCACCTGAATCCCAAGTGGAATCGACCAGTTCAAGGGGATCTGGAAAGTCCGACATCTCATCGGACTTCCAGTACCCCAACGCCTTGAGGTTCAAATCAACTCCCTACTTCTGCGGCTCAAATGTGTCCCAGGTTCCTTCCACGGTTTTACCGTTCTCGTCCCAGAGCAACACCTTGCCGCTGTTTGTGATCCTGACGTCCTCCCGCGGCGCCGTGACAGTGACACCGAGTTCATTGGCAAGATCCTGCGGGCCAGTTCCGCAAGCTGCCCTGCACGCGAGCAGGCGCACTGGCTCACCGTTCCAGCCGGCTTCCTTCATCTCTTTGGCCAAATCAGGCACAGAAACCGCAGATGAATCGAGATCGGGGTCCCTCATGAATCCATTTTCGTTGTCGCCATGGATAGCGGTGTCCCACGTGCCTTCTGGGGTCTTGATCTTAGCAAACGGACTGTACTGGCCACCCCTGATGGGATACCTGCCCTTGGTGACGTGGGCTGATTTACCCATCGTCACCCCGCCTTCTTCTCCGACAGCGTAGCTTTCCGCTCCCGCGAGGTTGGCGACGACTGCTGCTCCCACGGCAAGTGTCGTCAGGCCGGCGCCGGTTGCGGCTGTGCTCACGCCTGCGGCGACGCCGGCCACGGCGGCCATTTCCAGCGTGGCTCCACCCAGAGCGGCTTCACCGAAGGCACTGGCCGCGGCGATGGCAACTTCAGGGGCGACGACGCAGATCACGATGACTGCGGCGACGGCCGCGACGATCAGTGCCGCTTCAAGGATTGCCGCAGCATGGACCTCGACCTGGCAGGTGACGTTGTACCAGGAGCAGTGCCGGTGGGCTGCGGCGGCTGCGGCTTTCTCCTTGGCTTCGGCTGCGGCGCGCGCCTTGGCTTCGGCCCTGGCTGCGGCGGCTGCGGCGGCGGCCTTGGCGCGTTCGGCTGCGGCTTTCTGCGGGTCGTAGTGGCTGCAGTTCTCGGCAGTACACAGGGCGCCGAAGCCCTGGTCGTCGGCCAGGCTCTGCGAGATCGGGGGTGCGCCCTTGACGACGGGCTTGTTCATGGTGGGATCGGCCCACCAGTTGTCCAGCCCGGTGGGGTCGCTGAAGGTGACGGGGTTGCTGGAGGCGTAGGTGTAGCCGTTGGCCTGCTGGGGGTCCTCCTCGAAGACCGGGTCCAGGCTGATGAACCTGCCCAGGGTGGGGTCGTACTGGCGGGCGCCGACGGTGGTCAGCCCGTCGCTGGCGTCCTGGGGTTTGTCGAGGAAGCCGTTGGGATCGAGCCAGGTGCTGCCCGGGGTCGGGCCGCGGGGTGCGCCGTAGGGGGTGTACTGCTGCCAGGACGGGTTCTTCGCGGTGCTGTCGAGGCTGACCGTGGCGGTGCCGTGCTGGTCGGACAGGGTGAAGCCGTAGCCGACGTTCGAGGCCACGGCCTGGCCACCGCCGGGCAGGGCGTAGGCGCGCAGGTTGGTCAGGATGTTCGTGGTGGTGTTGAGGGTGATCTGCTGGCTGGGAAGGAACAGGGTCGTGCTGCCCGGATCACTGCGCTCGATCACGGCGCCGGTGGCGTCGTAGTCGTAGGTGGTGGTGTTGGTTCCGGTGGTGGCGCTCCTCAGTTCGCCTTCGTCGTTCCAGGTCAGTGACTGCTGGCCGGAGGGGGTGGTGCGGGAGGTGGTGTTGCCGAGTGCGTCGTAGCAGTAGGTGTTGCTGGCACTGGTGGCGCCGGTGACGGTGGAGGTGGCCAGGGTGTGCGGGGCGGTGCTGGTGGGGCAGCCGGTGGCGCTGCCGCCGTAGGTGTCGGTGGTGGTGGTGTCGGTGGCGCCGGTCAGCGAGTGCTGGACCTGGGTCTTGGTCTGGCCCAGCTTGTCGTAGGTCCAGCTGGTCCAGTAGGCGCTGCCGGTGACCCCGTCGCCGACGGTGGTGGTGACGTTGGCGCTGGTGGGCTGGGTGCTGCAGCTGGTGGCGGTGCTGGAGGTGGTCCAGGCGGAGGTGAGGCGGTCCAGGCCGTCGTAGCCGTAGCACTGGGTCTCGGTGGTGGTGCCGTTGCGGACGTCGGTCTGGGAGGTGATGTTGCCGGAGGGGTCGTAGGTGTCGCTGGTGTCGTCCAGCGGGGTCGAGGAGACGGCCGTGTTGACCACGTTCTGGTCGGTCAGCCGCCCGGTGTGCGGATCGTAAGTATCGGAGACGGAGGCCTTGTTGGTGGCCGATCCGATGACCTCCTGGGCGACCTGCCCCAGTGCGGTGTAGGAGATGTTCTGGACGTAGCCGTTGGCCCCGCCCAGGCCGGAGGGCTCGTCCAGGCCGCGGTAGGCCGAGTACCCGGTGGTCAGGATCTCCTGAGCCATGCCGCCTGCGGCCGGGACCAGGGTCGACTTGGGCAGGCCGGTGGTCGGGGTGTAGGAGTGCTTATAGGTGTACGTGCCGGCCAGAGCGGTACTGCCAGGGACGGTGTAGGCCTCGCCGGTGGACTCGCCGAAGATGTTGAAGCCCAGGGCCTGGGTGGTGAACGTACCGTCGGGGGTGGTGGAGGTCTGGGTTGTGATCTGCCCGATCGGGTAGGTCATCCCGGGCACGGCGTTGTTGCTGTTGTCGTAGGTCCAGGAGCCGATCTGGTTGCTGCTGGACTGGTTCGCGACGGTGGCGTCGTACTCGGCGGTCTTGCGGTTCAGTTTGTCGTAGGTGAACGACAGGGTGTGTCCGGCCGAGTCGGTGGACTGCAGGGTGTTGCCGACCGGGTCGTAGAGCGTGGGCGAGTTGGCCGGGGTGGAGCCTGCGTCGGGGTCGGTCTTTGTGACCGGGTTTCCGAGGAAGTCGTACCCGGTGCTCCAGGTGTCGCCGGCCGGGTCGATGGTCTGGTAGGCCAGGCCCTGGGCGTTGAAGGTGTAGTGGGTGGCCTGGGTGGTGCCACCGGTGATGCTCGCCGTGGTGAACCCGCCCAGCACCGCCGTACTGACGGTGGGTGCGGTCGCGTACTGGTCCTTCTCGGTAGTGCGGCCCAAGGCGTCCACGACAGTGGCTCCGGCCGGGGCACCGGTCGGGGGCACGGAGACGGTGCGGTCACCGAAGTACTGGGTGTAGGCCTGCTCCTTGACCTGCGAGTCGTCCAGCGAGGTGACCACGGTGGGCCGGCCCTGGCCGTCGTAGGAGGTCAGGGTCTGCTGGTCGGCCTTGTTGTCCGCCACCGTCACCAGGCTGGAACCCGGATTCGCGGTGGGGTCCCAGTAGCTGTCGTTGGTCTTATAGGTCCAGCCGTGGGTGTCGTAGAAGGTGTCGCTGATGATGCGCCCGGTAGCGCTGGCGGTGACCGCCTGCTCCTGAGTCTGACGCACCCGCAGCAGCGCGTCGTACAGGATGGTGGAGGTCGAGTAACCCGACTCGTCGTTCATCTGCTGACTGGTCACCACGACCGGGGCGATCACCCCGGAGGCCGGGTAAGAGTAGCTGTAGAGCTGGTTGGCGGGCAGGCTGGTGGCGCGCGAGCTCTTCCACACCGCGAGGGTGCGGCCGAGGCCGTCCGAGTGCACCGTGGTGGTGATGTTGTTGATGTCGGTCGACGAGAGGGTCAGGGAGCGTTCAGGGTCGAGGACGGTAGTGGCGCTCTGGTGCAGGGCGTTGGTGGCCTGGATCCCGACCGTGGTCAGCCACGCGGTGGTGGTGTAGGCGGTGTCGGTCTCGTTCCCGTTCGCGTCGAACGCCGCGGTAGGGCGCCCGTAGGCGTCGTAGACGGTGGCGGACTTGGTCTTGTAGGTGAACGCGCCGCCGCTGTACCCGGTCGCGTCCTGCTCCACCGAATCGTCACCGAGGGTCGGCGCGGCCTGCGGCCAGGTGAACGAGGCGGGCTGGGGCCAGGTGGCCGCCAGGGTCGGGTTGTCGTAGAAGGTGCGGGTGTCCGACACCACGTCAGTGGCCTTGTTCAGACCCGCCGGCGCGGTCAGCGCGTTGGTCTGCGCCGCGGTCGGCACGCTGGCGCCGGCCGGGGAGGTGCCGCCGCAGGGCTTGTCGTCGGTCTCCGTCTCAGCCACCAGCCCGACCAGGTTCAACGCCGTGTTCGCCGGGGCGTACACCGTCCGAGTGCAGGTCGCCTGCGAGGACCCGGTACCGACCAGGCCCAGGTCACCGTGGGAGAAGGAGTACAACTCCATCCCGAACGTCGTCGAGTTGGGGTCGGTGTCGAAGCTGCTGTCGGACTCCGTGGTGCGCCACGTCGTCGGCGAGGTGTCCGTCAGCGCCTGCCGGCTCCAGGTCTCCACCTGCCCCACCGCGTTCGCCGTCAAGGGTGGCAGCCCGCTCCGGGTGCGACTCAACGTCGCCGGAGAGACCCAGTACGAGTTGATACTCGAATGGTCGACCGGCCCACCGTCGTAGGTGTAGGTCGCCGACTCCAGCGGATTCCCGGCGAGTTGGTCGCTGTCGGTGTGCTTGCCGCCCTGCGAGTCCGTCAGGGAGACCGACCTGTTGGAGGTGGAGGAGAGCCAGTCCCCGTCCATGCCTCGGTAGTACCAGCTCTCCGACTCCGTGAGCGGATCCGTGCCCTGACCGGTCCGGGTCTGCACATCCCCGAAACCGCGCCACTGCCCGTAGGTACGGTACTTCGCCTGCACCAACTCGTTGTCGTCGTAGTGCCACGCACCCCCACCGACGTACTTGTACCCGGTGAACAGCCCCGCCGACCCGCCCGAAGGATCGGACTGCGACACCGACTGCACCACGTACTTGTTGAACCAGTCCGTGTACGGCGCCCCATTGGTCGCCCACACCACCGGGAAACACGACAGCGTATTCGTCGACGGCACCAGCGAGGCGACACCGGCCGCGGTGCAGGGGTTGTTCAGCTCGTACTTGACGCTGATCACACTGCCGGTCTCGGTGGTCACCGCCCCGATCCGGTACCGGTTCAACGGCCCCAGCCCCGCCCCCACCCCGGTGGTGAAGTTCACCCGGTTCGCCAGCATGGTGGGAGTGAACGAGACCTGCGGCAGCGTGACGGCCGGGCCGCCCGCGGTGGTGTCGTCACCGGTGTGGGTGATCGTGTTCAGCCACAGCGTCGAGGTGTTGAACGTCCCCGTCGTCGGAATCAACTGACCCAGCGCCCACGAGTCGACCGTGTTGTACTTCGTCCCGTTCCACTGCTCCGTCTCGATCTTCGTCAACCGCAACGTCGAGAAGAACGCAGGCCCGTAACTGCTGCAGGTCGCACCCTGCGCGCAGACCAGGTCGAACGGCACATCGGGCCAGTTCGGGGCGTTGGTCGCGTTCAACGGGTCGCAGGTGCCCGACACACACCGCTCACCGGCGGTCAGGACCACCTTCTCCGGCACCGTCCCGTAGGCGCTGCCGGCCGTGAAGCCGTAGTCGATGTGGTCCAGGTGCGAGTCCCGGATGTAGGGGACGTTGGTGTGCGCGCCGTTGTCCTCGGCGTAGTAGTTGGTGTCCTGCCCGTAGTAGTACGACATCGCACCACCACGCAGATCCGTGACGTAGTCCAGGTGCCACCGGTAGGCCATCGTGCACACCGAGGAGGTGAACCCCGAGGCGGAGTAGCACGGGTCACCCGGGTTGGCGGAGTACACCGGCTCGTAGTCCACCGACTTCGTCGTCGCCTTGCCCGACGTCCAACCCGGCAGCTCGTTGCGGCCGAAGGAGTAGACGGTGCCGGAGCGGTCGGTCACGGTCCAGTAGTCCGTGTTGTACGTGCCGGAGCCGTTGTTGCTGCCGGTCACGTGCTTGACCACGTCGCCGTTGTCGCTCGCCGGCTTCCACGTACCCCCGGTGCCCTTGGTCGCGTCCCAGATCAGCTGGGTGCTGGACCCGTTCAGCGACAGCGTCAGCAACGGCCCGTCGTAGCACATGTCACCGGTCTTGTCCGCCGCCGGCAGCGTCACCCCCTCCGGATCGTCACCGCAGGTCACGAACGACTGCTCGATGAAGGAGTCACCCATCGACCACCCGTCCCCGATCCACGAGGACTGCGACTGGGTGGAAGCGGTCTGCCCGTCCACACTGCCCGAGTCGTACGACAACCCCAGGCTGGGAGCCAGGGCCGAGACCGCCGGCGGGACCGTGATCGGGTACGAGTAGTCGAAGGAACCCGACGAACCCCCCGACGTCCACGAACCGGACGGCTTGAGCGACGTCGCACCGTACTGGCCACCCGCACCGCCACCGTCACCCGAGGACACCGACGCCGTCGCCGCGATCACCATCGCACCACTCTGCGCAGCGGGGGCCACCGTCGCGGACAGCGGCTTCACCGTCCCGGCAGCAGTTCCGAGGGTCACGGTGGCGGACAGGGACTTCGCCGACGCGTCGTTGGACGTCACCAGCGGCGTCTGCACCCGGCACGCCGCCAGCTGAGGAGTCGTCAGGGAACAGGCCGGGAGGCTGACCAGGTGCAGACGCGAGACGTAGTCACCGCCGTAGGCCTGGGCGAAGGAGGAGTAGTCCACCCCCACCCGCACCGCACCACGCCCCGCACCCGACGGCGTCACCTGCGCCAACACCCCGCTGACACCCACAGCCTGCGCCGCGCTATGGGCCAGCACCTTGACGCCCAGTGAGGACGGACCGCTGTAGGCGCCCTTCTTGTCCGGGACCGCCTGCCCCCACACCGGGCTACCAGCCGACCCGCCCTTCACCGCCGCCTGCTTCAACGGCACCGTCCCGGCCGAAGACGCCGGAAAACGCGTCGCAGCCGCGGTCGCGGTGTAATTCTTGGGCCGCTTCGGCGCAACCGCCGCCTTGGATTTGACCTCCGTCACCGGAACCGGATGACCCAACGCCGGCTTCGGCGCCACACCCGCCACCGCCACCGCAGGAGCAGCCAACGCAGTGGAGGAGATCCCGAGTTGGGCAATCAACGCCGCCGCAACAAGCAACGCGACCCGCACCCACACCAACCGGTGCCCACTCCACCAAAGCCTGGCCTTCACCACTGCCCCCTGCGTTCCGATGACCATGTCGCCGATCAGCGAACGCTGGGGCCACAGCCGCATACAGATGCCGGGTCAGCGTTGATCACGTGGACGCTAGCAGTCGCGCCGAGCAGCGATTCGAAAACTCCGGGGAGGAATTCATGCGCAATTCGCCCATAACTTGAATCCATTGGGCAAATAGCTCCCGTGAGCTGCATCACATTCAATGGTAAAGATTTACCCAAGATTCGACGACGAAAGTCGTGAATCCGACTATTGGGCCTTTGCTACTTCTTCAACAGCGGCACGGAAAGTCCACACCCGGCGATACTCGCGAACACGAGGGCGACCTGCGCCCCGGCTCGGGCCGATAGGAACAAAAAGGGCAATGACGATACAACGACGTTTGCACGCGCACGGTAGAGGGGTGACGGCGCTGCTCGCCGCCGCTCTCGCCGCGGCTACGCTCACCGCCACCGCGCCCACAGCTGTGGCCGCAGCCGCCGACAAGGCCACGGCCCCCGCAGCAGCGCCCGCAGGGCTGCTGTCCGCGCAGCAGGCCGCCGCGCGCGCGAAGTCCACCGGCAAGCCGGTCGAGGTCACCTCACTGACCTCGCAGACCTCACTGACCCAGGCGAACCCGAACGGCACCCTGACCCTGACCGAGTCGGCCGTCCCCACCCGCGTGCGCCAGCACGGCAAGTGGACGAACCTGGACGCCACCCTCAGGACCAACCCCGACGGCACCCTGTCCCCCGCCGCCTCCCTGAACCAGGTCGTCCTGTCCGGAGGCGGCACCACCCCCCTCGCCTCCCTCTACATCGGCGGCCAGGGCATCTCCCTGACCCTGCCCGTCACCCTCCCCCACCCCACCCTGTCCGGACCCAGCGCCCTCTACACCGACGTCCTGCCCGGCATCGACCTGACCGTCACCGTCCAGACCGACGGCGCCGTCAGCGACGTCTTCACCGTCCGCACCCCCACAGCCGCCCGCAACCCCCAACTCACCACCCTCCTCACCACCCGCACCACCACCACCCCCGGACTCAAAATCCACTCCGACACCACCGGCAACCTCGCCGTCACCGACACCGCCGGCCACCCCCTCTACACCGCACCCACCCCCCGCGCCTGGGACTCCAGCACGCCACCGGCCGCAGCCGAATTCAACTCCACCAGCGGCAGCCTGACGACTCATCAGCCGATCATCGCAGCCCCCCGCGCCAACGCCGCCACACAGGCCCCCACCTCCACCTTCCACGCCCCCGGTCGCAGTGCGCACGTCGCACAGCTGAAGGTCCACACCGGTTCGGGCGCGATCGTGCTGGACGCGCCCAGCGCGCTGCTGACCGGTCCGGACACCACCTGGCCGGTCTACCTGGACCCCACCCTGTCACCGGAGTACGGCAACACCGGCTGGTCCAGCCCCGGTGCGGGAGTCGCCGGCGACAGCTACTGGAAGAAGAGCGTCTCCTACACCGGCGACACCGAAGTCGGCAACAGCGGCGACGTGCAGGGGGAGGCAATGAGCATCTTCGACTTCCCCATCGACCTCACGACCCTGCGCGGCGCCCAGATCACTGACGCGGAGTTCGGCATCAAGGAGGACTACTCCTGGGCCTGCCCGACCTCCGGCCACAACCAGACCGTCGACCTCTACGCCCCCAGCCAGGTCCTCACCTCCTCGAATGCCACCTGGAACGCCTGGGTCGGCGCCCTCGGCAGCTCCGTTGCCTCGCACTCCTTCGCCCTGGGCTACAACTCCAGCTGCCCCGCCAACTCCACCCCGCCCTTCAACGTCAAAACCCAGATCAACAACGACATCAACGGCACCACCCCCAAATCCACCCAGACCCTGGTCCTGCGGGCGGACGACCACAGCGACAACTACGCCTTCAAGCAGTTCGACCCCAAGACCGCCCAGCTGACCGTCACCTACGACCAGTACCCCAACACCCCCACCGGGCTGAAGACCTCACCGGCCACCAACTGCACCAGCACGGTGCTGGGCGACACCAGCGTCACCCTGTACGCCGTCCAGTCCACCGTCATGAAGAGCTCGCTGACCACCACCTTCAGCCTCTACAAGACTTCGGACAGCACCAAGACCAACCTGCTCACCCCCGCCAACGGCATCGCCTCCAACACCTGGACCGGCGGCTCCGGGCAGTCGGCCGTCCTGACCGTGCCCGAGTCCTTCTACAAGGCCCGGGCCGGCGGCGCGGCCACCACCTTCTCCTTCATCGCCAGAAGCAGCGACGGCACCCTGGCCTCCAAGAGCTGGTCCACCGCGTGCACCTTCACCTGGGACCCGACCAAGCCCGGCGCCCCCAGCGTGTCCCCCGACCCCGCACCCACCGCCGGCGCACA
>NZ_JBHEZX010000008.1:0-388068 GCF_042511045.1 Streptacidiphilus alkalitolerans | reverse complement strand
CACGTGTTACTCACCCGTTCGCCACTGATCCACCCCGAAGGGCTTCACCGTTCGACTTGCATGTGTTAAGCACGCCGCCAGCGTTCGTCCTGAGCCAGGATCAAACTCTCCGTGAATGTCATCCGGATATCCGGAATACACCCGCGCAGAGCGGCACGACGACCGGCGGAATAGCCAGCCCCGTGCACTGCGTCCTCGCTAGTGTTTACTACTCTATTTTTTCCCAAAGGAACCACGACCACCCACATGATGCGGGCGGACGGGGTATCAACATTTGGCGTTGACTTTTGGCACGCTGTTGAGTTCTCAAGGAACGGACACTTCCTTCAGGCGGCTTTCACACCGACCCTCCGGGCGCTTCGTTCTGTTCCAAACCTTAGCGGATTCTTGCTGCACAAGCCAATTCCGCTAATTCCCTGAAAAGCGGCAAAGCAAAACAGAGCCATGTTGTCTCATCAGGGGGTTTGCCGCCTCCGCAGGTCTGCAGGGCAACTCGAAGGACACTACGGCAGTGGATCTGCTCCGTGCAAATCGTCCCGCCGCAACCCGCGCCCGCTGTCTCCTCAGCCCTCCCCCACCCTCAGCGGCCGGCCAGGGCGTCGAGCTGGCGGCGGTCGAGGCTGGTGGCCTTCTCGATCTCCTCGGGGTCGACGGCGCCGCAGTCGAGGCCGCGGAGGAGGTAGCTGCTGAGGGCCTTGGCGGTGGCGGGCTCGTCCATGACGTCGCCGGCGGAGCGGGAGACGTAGGCCGTGAGCCGCGCGGCGGCCTGGGCCAGGCCCTCGCGGTAGAAGGAGTAGACGGCGGCGTAGCGGGTGGGCAAGTGGCCCGGGTGCATGTCCCAGCCCTGGTAGTAGGCGCGTTCGAGGGAGCGGCGGACCAGGCGGTGGTGCAGCTGCCACGCACCGCGGACCTGCGCCGCGTCCCCGGTGGGGATGACGTTGGTCGAGCCGTCGGAGAGTCGGACGCCGGTTCCCGCGGCGGCGACCTGCATGACGGCCTTCGCGTGGTCCGCGGCCGGGTGCTCCATGCTCTGGTAGGCCGCGCCCACGCCGCAGGAGGCGCTGTAGTCGAAGGTGCCGTAGTGGAGTGCGGTCGCTCGGCCCTCGGCGGCGTCGATCATGCGGGCCACTGTGGCGCGCCCGTCGGCGCCGAGGATGGACTGGGTGGTCTCGATCTGGATCTCGAAGCCGATCCGGCCCTCGGGCAGGCCCGCCGCGCGTTCGAAGTCCTCGACCAGCCGCACCATCGCGCCGACCTGCGCGGTGTAGGTGACCTTGGGCAGGGTCAGCACCAGCCCGTCCGGGAGCCGTCCCTGACCTGCCGACAGGAGTTCGGTGAGGAAGAGGTCCAGGGTGCGGATGCCGCGATCGCGGACGGCGGCCTCCATGCACTTCATCCGGATGCCGATGTACGGGGGCGCCGTGCCGTCGGCCACCGCCTCCGCCACCAGCCGCGCGGCGCGTACGGCGGCGGCGTCCTCCTCAGCGTCGGGACGGGGGCCGTAGCCGTCCTCGAAGTCGATCCGGAGGTCCTCGACGGGTTCCCGGAGCAGCTTGGCGCGCACCCGGTCGTACACCTCCTCCGCGAGCTGGTCCGCGGGGCGGCCGACGATGTCCGCGAGCGTGGCGGCGTCCGGGGCGTGCTGGTCGAGCAGCGCGGTGGCCCGGGCGCCCCAGTCGCGGACCAGTTCGCCCACCGAGACCGAGGCGAGGGCGTCGGCGGGCACGTAGACGGTGTGGACGGGCTGGCGGGTGCTGGGCTCTCCGGGGTAGCGCGCGGCGAGCTCCGCGTCGACAGCGGCGAGGGCGTCGTCGACTCCGGCCCGTACCGTGCTGGACAGGGTGGTGCCGTAGCCCGCACTGTCCACCGAGCCCGAGCCCGAGTACGTGTCGGAGCCCGAGTGCGTGTCCGAGTCCGAGTCGCCGTGACGCGCCATCGCGTAGCCCTCCAAGTTTTCAACAGATTGTTGACGTGACCGTATCCGCGGTGACCGGAAGCGTCAATGGCCACCCGGACCTGGGCTACCCACAGCAGGTGCCAGGCCCGAAACCTCGTTGACTCCTGTCGCGGGCTCGCGCGAGAGTGCCCGGATGCCTCCTGCCGACCATCGCTCCGCCCTCGCTCCCCTGCGCCATCCGGCCTTCCGCTTCCTGGCCGCCGGGCGCGGGGTGAGCACGCTCGGCAACGGGGTGGCCCCGATCGCACTGGCCTTCGCCGTGCTGGACCTGACCGGGTCCTTGAACGACCTCGGCCTTGTCGTCGGCGCGCGGACGCTGTTCAACGTGATCTTCCTGCTCTTCGGCGGGGTGATCGCCGACCGGCTGCCGCGACACCTGGTGATGGTCGGCTCGGGGGTGCTGAGCGGCTGCAGCCAGGCGGTAGTCGCGACGCTGGTGCTCAGCCATTCCGCGAGCATCCCGGCGCTGATGGTGCTGTCCGCCGCGAACGGGACGTTCGCAGCCTTCGCGCTCCCCGCGTCCTCGGCGCTGATGCCGCAGACCGTGCCGGAGGAGCTGCGGCAGTCCGCGAACGCGCTCAACCGCATGATCGGCAACACCACGCAGATCCTCGGGGCGTCGCTCGGCGGCGTGCTGGTGGCCACGGTCGGCTCCGGCTGGGGACTCGCCGCGGACTCGGCCAGCTTCCTGCTGTCCGCGCTGCTGTTCCTCCGCGTCCGGGTTCCCATCGCACCCGCCCCAGCACCCGCCTCGACCGACGCTGACGTCCAGGACGCCGACGCCAGCACCGACACCGAGGACACAGCCACACCCTCGCCCACCCCCCAGGCCGCTGCCGGCAAGCGCGCCGGGCTGATCAGCGAACTGCGCGAGGGCTGGCAGGAGTTCGCCTCCCGCACCTGGGTGTGGGTGGTCGTGGTCGCTTTCGGCTTCATCAACGCCGCGCTGGCCGGCTGCGCCTCGGTGCTCGGCCCGGCCGTCGCCGACGCGACCTTCGGGCGCTCGTGGTGGGGCGGCGTCCTGGCCGCGGAGACCGCAGGGGCGGTGCTCGGCGGGCTGGTGGCCCTGCGCTGGCGTCCGCAGCGGCTGCTGCTGGTCGGAGTGGCCTGCGTCGGCGCCGGGGTGGCGCTGCCGCTGGGACTGGCGCTGCACATCCAGGTGTACGTACTGGCCGCGGCCGGCTTCCTCTGCGGGATGTGCCTGGAGCAGTTCGGCGTGGCCTGGGAGACCTCGCTGCAGCAGGAGGTGCCTGGGGACCGGCTGGCCCGGGTCTACTCCTACGACATGGTCGGCTCCTTCGTCGCCATCCCCGTCGCCCAGGTCGCGATCGGGCCGTTGGCCTCGGCATTCGGGGTCCGCGACACGCTGCTGGGCGCGGCGGTCGTGATCCTGCTCGGCACACTCGCCATGCTTGCGGTACGGGACGTCCGCACCCTGCGGGTCCGGCGCGCGGACGGAGCACCGGACCGAGCACCGGACGGGGCCCCGGGCGGGCCGCTGCCAGACACCGCGGCCGGCGGGGAACTGCCGGACCCGGTGACGGGGTAGTCCTCCGAGCGGGACCCGCACGAGCCGGTCGGCGCGGGCGGGTGGTTTTGCCGCGCGGTTCGCGATACATGAAGGATTCTTCATGTATTCCCGGTAGGGTGGCGACCGACGATGTGCTGAACGATGTCCCGAACGAGGAGGATCTGGTGGGCTCGACCCGCGAGCATGCGCACGCAGGACCGGAACACGGCGGTCCGACGCATGCCGACAGCGAGCACAGCAGCCCCGACGACCACACCAGCCACTCCACCCACGATGACCACACCGACCACGCCAGTCACGGCAATCACGGGCATGCCGGCCACAGCCACGGCGTCTCCGCCGACGCCGACCGGCGCTATCTGCGGGCCGCGCTCGCGCTGATCGCGGTGTTCATGGTCGGCGAGGTGAGCGTCGGCATCGCCGCCCGCTCGCTGGCCCTGATCTCCGACGCCGGTCACATGCTGACCGACGCGGCCTCGCTGGCCCTGGCCCTGCTGGCGATGCGGCTGGCGGCCCGTCCGGCGAAGGGGGCGCTGACCTTCGGGCTGAAGCGGGCCGAGATCCTCTCCGCCCAGGCGAACGGGATCACTCTGCTCGGACTGGGCGGCATCTTCACCTACGAGGCGATCCGGCGGCTGGTCTCCCCGCCCGACGTCGAGGGCGGCATCGTCCTGGCGACGGCGCTGGTCGGGATCGTGGCCAATGTCTGCGCGGCCTGGCTGATCTCCCGGGCGAACCGCAGCAGCCTCAACGTCGAGGGCGCCTACCAGCACATCCTCAATGACGCCTGGGCCTTCATCGCCACCGCCGTCTCCGGCCTGGTCGTGCTGCTGACCGGGTTCAACCGGGCGGACGCGATCGCGACGCTGGTGGTGGCCGCGCTGATGTTCCATGCCGGTTACGGGCTGGTCCGCGAGTCGGGGCGGATCTTCCTGGAGGCGGCTCCGGCCGGTCTGGACCCCGATGCCATCGGCGCCGAGCTGGCGGCGGAGCGCGGCGTGGTCGAGGTGCACGACCTGCATGTGTGGACCATCACCTCGGGCTATCCGGCCCTCTCGGCGCACATCCTGGTGCGCGAGGGGATGGACTGCCACGCGGTGCGCGGCCGGCTGGAGGACTCGCTGCGCTCACGGCAGGGGATCGAGCACACCACCTTGCAGGTGGACCATGCCACGCCCGAGTTGTACCAGCTGGGGAGCGGTGACGGCGGCCGAAGCGACGATCAGCACTGCACCGATCCGCACGGCAGCTCGCACCGCGGCGCGGCGTCCCAGGACTGCTGAGGGACCACGACTCAAGAGTCTTCCCGCCCCCCTTCCCGCGCATCCCGCCCCCCTTCCCGCGCATCCCTCCCCGCCCCTCCCGCCCCTTCCCGCGTCCCGCGGACGGCGGTTGGAACACACAGGAAGCCCTCAGACTTGGGGCGTTATCAACCTGTTACCTCTTTATATCGGTCATATCATCACAAAATAAGATCATCGACCCTGCTTCTCCCTGCACACTTACGAGACGCTAAGCAGTGCAGCTACTAACGTGACCGCCGCGGGGACGTACACCCGTTCCAGTGGTCGGACCAGGCCCGGCCGGAAGCAACTGAGGACCGATGACACAGAACAAGCCGTCGAACGCCGACCGGCGCCGCATAGCCCAGCAGCGCATCGCCGAGCAGCGGCAGGCCGAGGCGCGACGACAGCGCAAGGTCATGATCGCCTGGGTTGTGGCGGGTGTGGTCGTCATCGGTGGAGCGGGCACGGCCGCCGCCTTCGGGATCAGCAGCATGAACCACTCCAACGCCGAGGCCAAGGTCTCCAAGCAGGCGTCGGACCCGTCGATCGACAAGAGCGCCACCCTCCTCGCCACCACTGCCAAGCAGTCGACCGGCGGGCCGGTGGACGGTGTGGTCAAGAGCGACTCGATGGAGAAGACGGTCTACCACATCCACGCCCACCTGCAGATCTTCGTCGACGGCAAGCAGAAGAACATCCCCTACGGCGTCGGCATCGTCCCGCCGTACAGCCTGGACACTTCCGGCGGCAGCCCGTTCGTGAGCGGCGGCTCCAAGTTCTACTACCTGCACACCCACGACGAGACCGGCGTCATCCACGTCGAGTCGCCCAGCAAGCTGCAGTACACGCTGGGCAACTTCTTCGACGTGTGGAAGCAGCCGCTGAGCAGCACCCAGGTCGGCCCCAACAAGGGCACGGTCATCGTCTACGTGGACGGCAAGAAGTTCACCGGTGACCCCCGGTCGATCGAGCTGACCGAGTTCAAGAAGATCCAGCTCGACGTGGGCACGGACACCGCCTACAAGGACTTCACCTGGCCGTCGGGGTACTAGGCCGCATGAACCCGGAACCGGACGCAGCGCCGCAGACCGCGCAGCCGCAGACCGCGGAGGAGCGGGAGCTGGCCGCGCTGGAGCAGGAGGCCGACCTCCTGGAGGCGCGGGCGCAGCGCCGCGGCGGGCTGCCGCGGCTGCGGCGGGCGCTGCAGGTGCAGGCGCCGGTCCTGGTCGCGCTGGCCGTGGTGATGCTGCTGTGGGGCCGTAGCACCCCGCAGCAGGCCACGGCGGCGACGCCCTCGCCGCCGCTGATCGGGATGACGGACGCCCATCTGGACCCGCCGTCGAGCAGCGGCGGTCCGGTCTACGCCTATGTGACGGTGCGCAACAACGGCGGGACGGCCGACAAGCTGGTCGGCGCGTCCAGCCCGTGGGCCGGGAAGATCACCGTGGTGAACGGCGCCTCCGCCGCGGCGGTGCCGTGGATCACCGTGCCCGCGCACGGTTCGGTGACGCTGAAGGCCGATGCGCAGCGACTGGCGCTGTCGGACCTGAAGCGGGTCCCCAAGCTCGGCGACACCATCCAGCTCGACCTGAACTTCGCGACCTCGGGGACGGTGTACGTGTTCGCGCCGGTCGGCCCGGTGGGCAGCCTGACCGTCCTGGACGTGGTGAACGCCATGAAGCACATGGACCAGCTGCCACCGGAGTAGCCCAAGGTCCGCAGGGGCGTGCCGTGGCGACGGAGCCACCCGGAAATTCAGGGGCGACGAGGCCCGCTCCGCGGTTACGCTGCGGCCAGTTGTCCGCTTTCCGCTGCCCGCCCCGGGGGTTTTCATGGTGTCCGCCGATCGTCTGGCCGCGTTCGCGGGGATGTCGCTGCTGCTGATCGTCATCCCCGGTCCGAGCGTGCTGTTCGTGGTCGGCCGGGCGCTGGCGCACGGTCGCCGGACCGCGCTGCTGTCGGTGTTCGGCAATACCGTCGGCGCGTATGCGCTGGTTCTCGCGGTGTCGTTCGGGATCGGCCCGGTGGTGCAGCGGTCGGTGCTGGTGTTCACCGCGCTGAAGCTGGCCGGCGCCGCCTATCTGGTGCTGCTCGGAGTGAAGGCACTGCGGCACCGGGGCGCGCTGCAGGAGTCGTTCGCCGGGGAGGCGCCGGTGCGCGGCGTCCCGCGGACGATGTGGGAGGGGTTCGTGGTCGGTGTCGCCAACCCCAAGACGATGGTCTTCTTCGCGGCGGTGCTGCCGCAGTTCGTCGACCGCGCGGCCGGGGACGTGACGGGGCAGCTGATGCTGCTCGGCGTGGTGTTCACGGTCATCGCGCTGGTCTCGGACAGTGTCTGGGGCCTGGCCGCCTCGCAGGCGAGGTCCTGGTTCGCACGGTCGCCGAAGCGGCTCTCCATGGTCGGCGGGGCCGGCGGCCTGGCGATGATCGGCCTCGGTGTGACGGTCGCAGTGACGGGACGTCGGGACTGACCGCCCAGGACTGGCCCCCGGGCCTGACCGCCCAAGCCTGACCTTCCGTCAAACCGTGCTTGCCCGGGGCGGATTGTTCGGGCACCGTTCTTCACAATCACGCAACCATCCGGGTCCTTCGGGAAGTCTGCGCTGTCGGGAGCCGCACCGGCTCCAGACTGAACGTC
This sequence comes from Streptacidiphilus alkalitolerans, assembly GCF_042511045.1. Lineage (NCBI taxonomy): Bacteria > Bacillati > Actinomycetota > Actinomycetes > Kitasatosporales > Streptomycetaceae > Streptacidiphilus > Streptacidiphilus alkalitolerans. The sequence continues at coordinate 380,656 of NZ_JBHEZX010000008.1, read as the reverse complement.
AGTTCCCATCAGAGAGGACCACAGATGGCTCCACCTCGCAGGCCCCGCTCTCGACGGCTGGTCTCCGGCCTGCTCGGCAGTGTTGCCCTGGCGGCACTGCTGCCGCTGGGGACGGCCGTCCCCGCGCACGCGGCGGCGGCACCGCTCTGCGCGTCGAAGTCGCATCCGGCACTCGCCGCCAAGACGGCCCGCGACCTCAAGAAGGCCCTGTCCGGACGGTCGTCCACGGTGGGCGTCTACGTCTGGGACCAGAAGAACTCGGTCTACTGCTCCAGCAACATATACCGCCACTTCGACTCGGCGAGTGCGGTGAAGGCGACCATCATGGCCGCCGTGCTGCGGCGGGCCCAGGAGAAGCACCGCGGTCTCACCAGCTGGGAGTCGTCCAACCTTCGGCTGATGATCACCCACTCCGACAACAACGCGGCGACCAGGCTCTGGAACAGTCTCGGGCGCACCCGCTTCAAGGCGTACCTCAAGCTGGCCGGGATGACCGGCACGGTGCCGGGCTCGGGCGGCTACTGGGGGCTCACCCAGATCGACGCGCACGACGAGGTGAAGCTGCTCAGCACGTTCACCAGCAACCACACCGTGCTCAACGCCACCTGGCGGGCCGACGCGCTGAAGCTGATGTCGCAGGTCACGCCGTCGCAGCGGTGGGGCGTGCCGTACGGGGCGCCGAAGGGCTCGCTGGTGTCCAACAAGAACGGCTGGCTGCCGCGGGCGACCCGGGGTTGGCGGGTGCACAGCATCGGCGCCATCACCGGCGGCGGCCGGAGCTATGTGATGGCGGTCCTGACCGACAACAACAGGACCATGCAGTACGGCGTCGACACCATCCAGCGGATCACCCTCGCCCTGAACCGGGACCTGGGCGGCGCCGCGGTGACCGCGAAGCGGTCCGGGGTCGTGGCACCACTGGCCACGCCGCAGGCGCTCGGCACATCCGTGTCGGGGATCTCCGACGGCTCGGCCCCGTTCCGCACCGTGAAGTAGTCCGCACCGTGAAGTAGCAGGTCGCGGCAGCGCCCCGTCCGGGCAGTCCGGATGGGGCGTGCTGCTGTGCGACGCGCCCGGCGCGGTCGCGACACCCCGTCGCGCATCCCCCGTTCGGGCCGCCGACTGCCGCAGGCTTGGCGGGTGACGCCGCTGCCCCCGCCCCGCAAGCACCGACCGGCCCGCCAGGCGCTCAAGGAGCTCCCCGCCACCGCGCAGCGCCTGCGCGTCACCGCCGAGCAGCGGCTCCCGGTGATCACCCGGCTCACCGCCCAGCTGCTGGTGATCAACATCCTGGACGTGGCGACCAGGCTCGCCGCCCAGCTGTTCCTGACCTCGGTGCCGCTGCTCTTCGCCATCGCCGCGTTCGCTCCGCAGTTCGTGCGGGACCAGCTGGTGGAGTCGGTGCGCACCGTCTTCGGGCTGACCGGCCAGCCGCTGGACCAGCTCACCGACCTCTACCGGAACACCGACGACGCGTTCGTCAATACGACCGGGGTGATCGGGGCGCTGATGGCGCTGATGTCGGCGACCGCCTGCTCCCGGGTGGTGCAGCGGCTCTGCGAGAAGTCCTGGGGGCTGCCCAAGGCGGGGGCGCGGATCGCGGTCTGGCGCTGGTTCGCCTGGATCTGCTCCTGGCTGGTGATCCTGATCGCCCAGCAGCCGCTGCGCACCGGGTTCGGGGCCGGCCTGTGGCTCGGGATCCCGCTGTCCTTCCTGGCCAGCGCGCTGGTCTGGTGGTGGACCCAGCACCTGCTGCTCGGCCCGCGCTCGCGCTGGCGGCCACTGCTCCCCGGCGCGGTGCTCACCGCCGTGGCGATGACCGCGCTGAGCATGACCGCGCTGATCTACATGCCGCTCGCGATCAACAACAGCCAGCAGAAGTTCGGCAGCCTCGGCCCGGTCTTCACCATGCTGTCCTGGCTGATCGTGCTCTGCGTGGGGATCGTCGGCGGGATCGCGCTGGGCCAGGTGCTGGCCACCGAACCGCCGCTGTCGCACTGGGCCGGCCCGGTCCTGCACCAGCCCGAGCCCGGACCCGAGGCCGAGCCCGCAGCCACGGCCGGACCCGAGGCCGAGCCCGGGACCGAGTCCGGCTGACCCCGCCGCCGGACCCGGCCTCAGACGGGGAGCGGTGCGGCCCCGGCCTGCTGCGGCTCGGCCTTCGGGCCGGCCGGCAGGGCACGGAGCGCACGGTGGTAAAGCACCATGCGGAAGGCCCCGTTCACGGTCGTCAGCAGGACCGTCACCAGGACGCCCCAGCCGACCGCCAGGCCGAGGGAGAGCAGCAGCACCGCGGTGCTGCCGGACTCCGCGCCGTAGATGAGGGCGACGATCCCGGGCAGCACCACCAGGACCAGGGTGAGCAGCTGGAGCAGGAAGGCCCCCGCCACCCGCTCCCCCAGCGCGGGCAGGCTCAGCCGGATCGAGCGGCGGCCGGCGGCGACCGGGCCGAGGCCCTCGACGACCAGGACCGGCAGCATGAAGTAGCTGATGGTCCACCAGCTGAAGTCGAGCAGGGCCTCCAGCACCAGTCCCACCCCCTGGGCGCCGAGCAGGCCCTCCAGCAGGTCGACGGCCGGTGCCACCAGGCCCCACAGCGCGTACACCGGCAGCCGCCGCGCGGTCGCCGCGAACACGGCCCGGAGCGGGAGCGGCTCGCGGCGCAGGACGCCGTCGACGGCCTTGAGCAGCGCGGCGCGGAAGCAGACGGAAACCGTGGTGAACAGCGGGTAGAAGGCCGCGGCCGGCCAGAGCTGACGGACCGACAGGCCGTGCCCGTCCGCCACGGTGCGGCAGATCCCCTGCGCCGCGAGCAGCAGGACGCCGACCGCGGCCAGCAGGCACAGCAGTCCGACCGCCGGGACCACCGCCAGTGACGGCCGCAGCCGGTACACCTTCCAGGCCACCCGTATCGCGCCCTTGCGCCGCGCCATCTCCCCCACCCGAACCCGTTGCCGAACCCGCGCAGGGTAGCCGGTGGCGGCGGGCGGCGGGCGAAGTTCCGGATACCCTCCGCGCCCGATCGGTCACCTGGGGTACTCATGGGGCGGGAGGGAACCTACTTGCTATTTCAACGGACCGCTATCGCCCGCCGCCGGCCGCCCGCGCTGGTCGACAAGCTGTCGGCGGCAGAATCGTTCATCCGCCAGTTCGCCGCGGAGAACCCGGAGTCGGCCGGGAATCCGGAGCAGCGCTGGCGGCAGGTGCGCCGGGCCGTGGAGTCGTCCGGGACCTACGAGCACACGCCGGAGGAGCTGACCTTCGGGGCCAGGGTCGCCTGGCGGAACGCCGCGCGCTGCATCGGCCGGCTGTACTGGCGCAGCCTGGTGGTGCGGGACCTGCGGCAGCTTCGGCATCCGGACGAGATCGCCGAGCAGTGCTTCGAGCATCTGCGGCAGGCCACCAACGGCGGCCGGATCCGTCCGGTGGTCAGCGTGTTCGCCCCGGACCGGCCGGGCCGGCCGGCCGCGCGACTGCTGGGCGAGCAGCTGGTGCGCTACGCGGACGACCCGCTGAGCCGGCGGCGGCTGGCGCTGGCCCGGGAGCTGGGCTGGAAGGGCGGCAAGGAGGAGTTCGACGTGCTGCCGCTGCTGGTGCAGTCCGCGCCGGAACGCGCCCCGAGCTGGTACGAACTGCCCGAGGACACCGTGCTCGAGGTGCCGCTGCGGCACCCGGAGCACGCGGGCTTCGCCGGCCTCGGCCTGCGCTGGTACGCGGTGCCCGCCGTCTCCGACATGACCCTGGAGATCGGCGGTGTCAGCTATCCGGCCGCGCCCTTCAACGGCTGGTACATGGGGACGGAGATAGGGTCGCGCAACCTCGGCGACGCCGACCGCTACGACCTGCTGCCCTCGGTCGCGGCGCTGTTCGAGCTGGACACCGCCAGCGACCGCAGCCTGTGGCGGGACCGGGCGCTGGTGGAGCTGAACCGCGCGGTGCTGCACTCCTTCCAGGAGGCGGGGGTGACCATGGCCGACCACCACACCGAGTCGACCCGCTTCCTGTCGCACATCGAGCGCGAGCGGCGCAGCGGCCGTCCGGTCCCCGCGGACTGGAGCTGGATCGTGCCGCCGCTGTCGGGGTCGGCGACCGCGGTGTTCCACCGCTCCTACGATCCGCCGGACGAGAAGCTGCGCCCGGCGTTCCTGCGGCGGCCATCCGAGGACCCCTGGGCAACGGGCTCCTGAACAGGGCGCGGCGCTGGTGGGGCGCTGGTTGGGCGCTGTGCATCCTTCCTGGTGCTTCTTGAGGCAACGCGTTCGATCTTGTTGAGGATTCGGCGAAACGGACACGGACGGCCACAGACCGGAACGGTGGGCAGATCACGGTCTCGCAACGCATCCGGATCAGGTCGTTGACGCCCCCTTTCTTCCGGCGTAGAACTACCCGTGCGATCGAGACCACGTTTCATCCTGGTGAGTTCTGTTGGAAACAGATGGATGCTTCCGGGGCTGCCAGGCAACTCCACACCCACCCGCGCACGGAGGAACCAACATGTCGGACGCCGGAATGTCACCGAGCCGCCGGACTCTGCTCAGAGGTATCGCCGGTGGGGCCGGGCTGGTCGCGGCCGGCGGCCTGCTGACCGCCTGCGGCAGTTCAAGCAGCAGCAAGCCGAGTACGGGCGGCTCCTCGGGTTCCTCCGGGGGCGGCACGGTGACCTTCGGATCGAACTACTCGGACCCCGGCGTGAAGGCCGCCTTCGCGGCGCTCACCGCCGGTGCCACCGCGGCGACCAAGAGCCAGATCAAGATCAACACGGTCGACCACAACACCTTCCAGAACAACATCACCAGCTACCTCCAGGGCACCCCGGACGACCTGTTCACCTGGTTCGCCGGCTACCGGATGCAGTACTTCGCCGCGCAGGGCCTGGCGCTGCCGATCGACGACGTGTGGGAGAAGATCGGCGGCAACTTCGGCCCCGCGGCCAAGCAGTTGTCGACCGGCCTGGACGGCCACCAGTACCTGGTGCCGCTGTACAACTACCCCTGGGTGGTCTTCTACAACAAGAGCGTCTTCGCGGCCAAGGGCTACACCGTCCCCACCGACTGGGACTCCTACGTCGCGCTGGCCAAGAAGATGAAGGCCGACGGGATCATCCCGATCGCCTTCGCCGACAAGGACGGCTGGCCGGCGCTGGGGACCTTCGACATCCTCAACATGCGCATCAACGGCTACGACTACCACATCAAGCTGATGAAGCATGAGATCCCGTGGACCGACCAGGGCGTGACCCAGGTCTTCCAGCACTGGGCCGAGATCATGCCCTACATGCAGACCGGCGCCAACGGCCGGATCTGGCAGGACGCGGCGAAGGACCTGGAGTCCAAGAAGGCCGGAATGATGTTCCAGGGCACCAACCAGGTCGCCGCCCAGTACGTCAGCGACAAGGCGGACCTGGCCGACCTGGACTTCTTCGTCTTCCCGGCGATCAACCCCACGTACGGCCAGGACTACATGGACGCCCCGACCGACGGCTTCATGCTCAGCAAGAAGGCCAAGAACGTCGACGCCGCCAAGGCCATCCTGGAGTACATCGGCACCGGCGCGGCCGAGGCCGCGTACCTGAAGACCGACCAGTGGGACGTCGGCCTGGCCACCGGCCTGTCCGTGCCCAGCTACAACGCCATCCAGACCAAGTCGGTCACCGAGATCGGCAAGTGCAAGGCGGTGGCCCAGTTCATGGACCGCGACGCCGACCCGGCGATGGCCACCGCGATGATCGCCATCATCCAGAAGTTCATCGACAACCCCTCGACCAGCAACATCGCTGCGCTGCAGAAGAGCGCCGAGGACCAGGCGAAGGCGATCTACACTTCATGAGCTCCACCACCACCGAAGCAGGCACCCCGGCGACGGCGGAGGCGGCCCCGGCCCGCCGCCGTCGCCGGGGCCTGCGCAGGCTCTCCGGCCGGGACCGGGTGGTCGTCGCCCTGCTGCTCGGCATCCCGCTGCTGCTGGACCTGGCCTTCGTCTGGGTCCCGGCGCTGGCGACAGTGCTGCTGTCGTTCACCAAGTGGAACGGCGTCGGCGGCCTGCACAGCAAGGCGTGCCTGCCCAACGTCCCCTCCATCGTCAACAACGGCTGCCTGTACGGGGTGCAGAACTACCACCAGGCCGCCACGATCTACCCGGAGTTCTGGCCCGCCGTCAGGCACAACCTGATCTGGCTGGCCGTCTTCATCTTCATCGCCACCCCGCTGGGAATGCTGTTCGCGGTGCTGATCGACCGCGGCATCAAGGGCAGCCGGATGTACCAGAGCATCCTGTTCCTGCCGGTGATGCTGTCGCTCGCGCTGATCGGGATCATCTGGGAGTTCATGTACTCGCAGAACCTGGGCCTGATCAACACCGTGATCGGGCGCAACGGCAATACCAACGCCATCGACTGGCTCGGCAATCCGCACCTCAACCTCTGGGCGGTGCTGGTCGAGGCCACCTGGCGGCAGGCCGGCTACGTGATGGTGCTCTACCTGGCCGGGCTGAAGGCGGTCGACCCCACCCTGCGCGAGGCCGCCCTGGTCGACGGGGCCAACGCCTGGCAGACCTTCTGGCGGGTGATCTTCCCGGTGATGAAGCCGATCAACATCGTCATCATGGTGGTCACCGTCATCGAGTCGCTGCGCGCCTTCGACCTGGTCTACATCACCAACAAGGGGGTCAACGGGCTGGAACTGCTGTCGGTGCTGGTGACCTCCAACATCGTCGGCGAGACCCAGCGGGTCGGCTTCGGCTCCGCGCTCGGCGTGGTGCTGCTGGTGATCTCCCTGGTGCCGATCAGCATCTTCCTGTTCCAGACGTTCCGCCGTGAGGCCGCCAAATGACCGCTCCCGCGATGACCACCGAGACCGCGCCGCGCAGCCCGCGGCCCAAGCCGCGGCCCTGGGGCCAGATCGCCTCCCAGCTGTTCCTGGTCAGCGCCTCGGTGCTGTGGCTGCTGCCGATCGCCTTCGCCCTCTACGTGGCGCTGCGGCCGTACTCGGAGACCAGCAAGTACGGCTATGTCTCGCTCCCGCACAGCCTGACCCTGAAGAACTTCAGCGACGCCTGGACCCAGTCCGGCATGCTGCACTTCCTCTGGAACTCGGTGCTGATCACCGTTCCCGCGGTGATCATCGTGCTGGTGCTGGCCTCCGGCGTGGCCTTCGTACTGACCCGGGTGGACGTGAAGGTCAACATCGCCCTGCTGATCGTCTTCACGGCCGGCAACCTGCTGCCGCAGCAGGTCATCATCACCCCGCTGTACCGGATCTTCCTGCTGATCCCGCTGCCGGACTGGCTCAGCGGCGGCAGCGGGCTGATGTACAACTCGGCCTTCGGCCTGATCACCATCAACGTCGCCTTCCAACTCGGCTTCTGCGTCTTTGTGCTGAGCAACTACATGAAGTCCATCCCCGACGACATGTACGAGGCGGCGCTGGTCGACGGGGCCGGCCTGTGGACCCGGTTCTGGCGGCTCACCCTGCCGCTCTGCCGCCCCGCGCTGGCGGCCCTGGCCACCCTGCTGACGACCTGGATCTACAACGACTTCTTCTGGGCGATCACGCTGATGTCCTCGGGCGACAAACGACCGGTGACCTCGGCCCTGGCCAATCTGCAGGGCCAGTTCGTCAGCAACCAGAACCTGATCGCGGCGGGTGCGCTGATCGCCGCCGTGCCCACCCTGGTCGTCTATGTGCTGCTGCAGAAGCAGTTCATCGCCGGCCTGTCGCTCGGTTCGAGCAAGGGCTGACGTGTCAGCAGCGGACACCCCATCCCAGCGACCGCCCGTGCCCGCCCCGGTGCCCGCGCACCCGTCCGAACAGGAGGCCATTGCCGCAGCCGCCGCCCGTACCGCGCAGGGGCAGCGGATCATCGGCCTGTCCGGCGGTCCGACCATCCACAAGCTCGCGGTGCACCTGCGGGAGCTGCCGGGGCTGACCGTGGTCACCAACTCGCTGCTCACCGCCTCGGTGCTGGGCCGCTCCAGCCGGTCCAGGGAGCGGCCCACGGTGATCCTCACCGGCGGCTACCACAGCGTCAGGGACGACATGCTGCACGGCCCGATCAGTGCCATGGTGATCCGCAGCATGCGCCTGGAGCTGGCCTTCTTCGACTGCTCCGGGCTGCAGGGGCCGCACGGCGCCTCCACCGACTCGCTCGCCGACGGCGAGACCAGACGGGCCCTGGTCCAGTCGGCCGCCCGCACCTGCGTACTGGCCACGGCCGCGCAGTGCGGCCGTACCTCGCTCAGCGCGTTCGCCGCGCCGGACGAGATCGACTGCGTGGTCACCGCCGCCGTCGGCGCGCCCACCGAGGCGCAGCGGACGGTGCTGCGCTGGGCCCGGGAGTCCGTCTGCGTGGATCTGACCGCGGACTGACGTGACGTCAGGCTCCCGCCCTGGCCGAACGGGCCCGCTGGTACTGCAGCGCCAGCCCCTCGACCAGGGCGGTCAGCCCGGTGTCGAACGCGCCCTGGTCCACGCTGCGGCTGTGTTCCGCCAGCAGGTGCGCCTGGCCCAGGTGCGGGTACTCGGCGGCGTAGATCTCCTGGTCGTCGACGAAGCCGCCGGCGAAGGAGCCCAGCGCGGAGCCGTAGACGAAGTAGCGCATCAGCGCGCCGATCCGGGTGGCGTCCCCCCGGGGCCAGCCGGCGTCGACCAGGCCGCCGAACACGGCGTCCGCCAGCCGCAGTGAGTTCGCCCTGCGGCCGGGCCCCTGGGCCAGCACCGGCACGAGATTGGGGTGCGCCACCAGGGCGGCCCGGTAGGAGCGGGCCCAGGCCGTGACCGGCCCGGCCCAGGCTCCCAGGTCGACTGATTCCCACATCGACAGGTCGACTTCGCCGACCACCTCGTCCACCACCGCGTCCAGCAGCTGGTCCTTGGTGGCGAAGTGGTTGTAGAGCGAGGGCCCGCTGACGCCGAGCACGGCCGCGAGCCGCCGCGTCGACAGCGCGGCCAGGCCCTCGGTGTCCACCAGCTCCAGGGCCGCCGCGACGATGCGCTCGCGGCTCAGCAGTGGGTTGCGCGGTCGGGCCACGGCACACCTCCGTTCGAGATCCGGTTTTCGAGATCTGCGGCACAGCGTGACGCAGTGCACTTCACATCACACCTGGAACCGGGTTAGAGTCCAAAAACTTGCAGCGCTAGTTTATTGGCTGCACCGACACCGCACCACCCGCCTCACGCCTCCCGAGGACCACCGTGAACCTGGAGCTCAGCGAAGAGCAGGCAGCCGTCCGCGAACTGGCGGCCGACTTCGTCAACCGTGAGATCATCCCCCATTCCACCGCATGGGACCGGGCGGAGCAGGTCGATCGCGGGATTGTGAAGAAGCTCGGCGCGCTGGGCTTCCTCGGGCTGACCATTCCGGAGGAGTACGGCGGCTCCGGCGGCGACCACCTCGCTTACGTCCTGGTCACCGAGGAGCTGGGCCGCGGCGACTCCTCGGTGCGCGGGCTGGTCTCGGTCTCGCTTGGCCTGGTCGCCAAGACCATCAACCACTTCGGCACCGAGCAGCAGAAGCAGCAGTGGCTGCCCCGGCTCACCGCCGGCGACGCCCTGGGCTGCTTCGCACTGACCGAGCCCGGCACCGGCTCCGACGCCGGCAACCTCACCACCCGGGCGGTTCGGGACGGCGACGAGTGGGTGGTCAACGGCGCCAAGATGTTCATCACCAACGGCACCTGGGCCGAGGTCGCCCTGGTCTTCGTCCGCACCGGCGGCGACGACCCGGCGCAGGCCGGGCACCGCGGCGTCAGCGCCTTCCTGGTCCCCACCGACACCCCCGGGCTGACCCGGACCACCGTCCACGGCAAGCTCGGCCTGCGCGGCCAGCCCACCGCCGAGCTGGTCTTCGAGGACGTCCGGATCCCGCACAGCGCCATGCTCGGCGAGGAGGGCAGGGGCTTCGGCGTCGCCATGGCCGCGCTGGCCAAGGGCCGGATGTCGGTCGGCGCGGGCTGCGTCGGCCTGATCCAGGCCTCGCTGGACGCGGCCGTCGCCTACTCCACCCAGCGCGAGCAGTTCGGCAAGCCGATCGCCTCGCACCAGCTGGTGCAGGAGATGCTCGCCGACATCAAGGTCGAGCTGGACGCCGCCCGGATGCTGGTCTGGCGGGTCGCCGACCTGATCGACCGCGGGCAGCCGTTCGCCACCGAGGCGTCGGTGGCCAAGCTGTTCGCCTCCGAGGCGGCGGTGAAGGCCTCCAACACCGCGCTGCAGGTGTTCGGCGGCTACGGCTTCATCGACGAGTACCCGGTCGGCAAGTACGTCCGCGACGCGCGGGTGCTGACCCTCTACGAAGGCACCAGCCAGATCCAGAAGCTGCTCATCGGCCGGGCGCTGACCGGCATCAACGCCTTCTGAACCACCCGCCAACGATCCGTCACAAGGAGCCCGACGATGCGCCCCGTGTACTTCGCAGCGGCCCGCCGCACCCCCATCGGCCGACTGCGCGGCGCGCTGTCCACGGTCAGGCCCGACGACCTCGCCGCGGCGGCGGTCCGGGCCGTACTGGACAGCGTGCCGAGCCTGGACCCGGCCAGGATCGACGACGTCTACTGGGGCGCCGCCAACCAGTCCGGCGAGGACAACCGCAATGTCGCGCGGATGGCGCTGCTGCTCGCCGGCATCCCGGACACGGTGCCCGGCGCCACCCTCAACCGGCTCTGCGCCTCCGGGCTCGAGGCGGTCACCACCGCCGCCCGCGCCATCGGCTCCGGCGAGGCCGACATCGTGCTGGCGGGCGGGTCCGAGTCGATGAGCCGCGCCCCGTTCGTGCTGCCGCGGGCCGAGGTCGCCCTGCCGCACGGCGCCGAGATCTTCGACACCAAGCTCGGCTGGCGGATGACCAACCCGAAGATGCGCGAACTGCACGGCGTGCTCTCCATGGGCGAGACCGCCGAGGAGGTCGCCGAGCGGTACGGGGTCGGCCGGGAGCAGCAGGACGCCTTCGCCCTGCGCAGCCACCAGCGGGCCGCGGCGGCCCGCAAGGACGGGCTCTTCGACGCCGAGATCGTGCCGGTGGTGCTGGCCGACGGCAGCACCGTCACCGAGGACGAGTCGATCCGGCCCGACACCACGCTGGAGAAGCTGGCCGCGCTCAAGCCGGTGTTCCGCGAGGGCGGGACGGTCACGGCCGGGAACGCCTCGCCGATGAACGACGGCGCGGCGGGCCTGCTGCTGGTCAGCGAGGACGCCCTGGCCGAGCTGGGTCTTGAGCCGCTGGGACGGTACGTGGCGGGCGCGAGCGCCGGGGTGAATCCGGACGTGATGGGAATCGGGCCGGTGCCGGCGGTACGGCGGGTCCTGGCGCGGACCGGCCGCGGGATCGACGACATCGACACCGCGGAGTTCAACGAGGCGTTCGCGGCGCAGGCACTGGCGTGCGTGCGGGAGTTGGGCGTGGACCCGGAGCGGGTGAACCCGCAGGGCGGGGCGATCGCGCTGGGGCATCCGCTGGGCGGGTCGGGGGCACGGATCCTCACCACGCTGCTGCATCGGATGTCCCGGACGGGGGCAGGACGGGGGCTGGCGACGATGTGCGTGGGGGTGGGGCAGGGCACGGCCGTGCTTGTTGACCGTGGGTAGGTGCGGGTTTGTGGGTGGTTGTTCGCGCAGTTCCCCGCGCCCCTGAGGGAGCTGCAACTTGAGGTCGTCGCTTGTCTGATCCGGGAGAAGAAGTTATGACGCGTTTTACTGGGAAGGTCGCTGTCGTCACTGGGGCGGCGCAGGGGATCGGGGCGGCTACCGCCCTGCGGTTGGCCGAGGAGGGCGCCGCCGTGGCCGTCGTGGATCTGACGGCGGAGCGCGCGCAGGGGACGGTGGACGCGATCACCGCGAAGGGCGGGACCGCGCGTGCCTACGGCTGCGACGTGGCCGACTACGACGCGGTGGCGTCGGCGTTCGCGCAGGTCGTGGCGGATCTCGGCGGGATCCACATCCTGGTCAACAACGCCGGGATCACCCGTGACAACCTCTTCTTCCGGATGGCGAAGCCGGACTGGGACGCCGTCATCACGGTCAACCTGACCAGCGCCTACAACTGCTCCCACGTCGCGCAGACGTACATGTGCAAGCAGAAGTACGGCAAGATCGTCTCGCTGAGCTCGCGTTCCGCGCTGGGCAACCGGGGCCAGGCCAACTACGCCGCCGCCAAGGCCGGGATCCAGGGGCTGACCGCCACCCTGGCGATCGAGCTCGGCCCGTTCAACATCAACGTCAACGCCGTGGCGCCCGGCTACATCGCCACCGGGATGACCGCCGCCACCGCCGAGCGGGTCGGGGCGACCGCCGAGGAGCACCAGGAGCAGGCCGCCGAGCGTACGCCGCTGCGGCGGGTGGGACAGCCGGAGGAGGTCGCCGCCGTGGTCGCGTTCCTGGCCTCCGAGGACTCGTCCTACGTCAGCGGCCAGACCCTGTACGTCAACGGCGGAGCCCGCTGACTCCCCGTCACTTCCGGCACACAACCAGCGGAACCGGAGCCATCACAGTTATGACGCTTTCCCTTGCCTCCATCCTGGCCGAGAACGCCCGCCGCCGTCCGCACGCCCTGGCCCTGGTCGAGGGCGACCGGCGCTACACCTTCGGCGAGCTCTGGCAGCAGTCGCTGGCCCAGGCCGCCGCGCTGGTCGAGCTGGGCGTGCGGCCCGGCGACCGGGTCGCGCTGATGGCGCCCAACGTGGCCGAGTTCCCCCGGGCGTACTACGCGATCCTGGCCGCGGGCGGGGTGGTGGTGCCGGTGCACCTGCTGCTCACCGCGGAGGAGGTGTCCTACGTGCTGCGGGACAGCGGTGCGTCGGTGCTGGTCAGCCATGCCGCGACGGCGGCTGTCGCGGCGGGCGCGGCCGAACTGGCGAACGTGCCGCTGGTGACGGTGGGTCCGGCGGTGCCGGTGCCCGGGGCGCTGGGGCGGCTGGAGGAACTGGCCGAGCGGGTGCCGCCGCTGACCCACTTCACCGCGCGGCAGCCGGAGGACCCGGCCGTGGTCTTCTACACCAGCGGCACCACCGGCCAGCCCAAGGGCGCGATCCTGAGCCATCTGAACCTGATCATGAACGCCACCGTCAACGCCTTCGACGCCAACCATGTGCAGCAGACGGACGTGGCGCTGGGCGCGCTGCCGCTGTTCCACACCTTCGGACAGACCGTCAGCATGAACTCCACCTGGCGCGCCGGCGCGGCGCTGGTGCTGCTGCCGCGCTTCGACGCCGCCGCCGCGCTGGAACTGATGGTCCGTGAGGGCGTCAACACCTTCCACGGGGTGCCGACCATGTACATCGCGCTGCTGGAGGCGTCGCGGACCGCCGCCGCGCTGCCCAGCCTCAGGCTGTGCATCTCCGGCGGCGCCTCGCTGCCCGTCCCGGTGCTGGAGAAGTTCGACGCCGTGTTCGGCACCAATATCTGGGAGGGCTACGGCCTGTCCGAGACCTCCCCCACCGCCTCGGTGAACCAGCCCGACTTCGGCACCAGGGCCGGCACGGTCGGCCACCCGGTGTGGGGCGTGGACGTGGAGATCGCCCGTGCCGAGGTCGAGGACCGGATCGAGCTGCTGCCGGCCGGCGAGCTGGGCGAGATCGTGGTGCGCGGCCACAATGTCTTCCTCGGCTACCTGGGCCGCCCGGAGGCGACCGCCGAGGCCCTGGTCGACAACTGGTTCCGCACCGGCGACCTGGGCACCAAGGACGAGGCCGGCTTCATCACCATCGTCGACCGCAAGAAGGACATCGTGATCCGCGGCGGCTACAACGTCTACCCGCGCGAGGTCGAGGAGGCGCTGCTGCGGCACCCGGCCGTGGCCGAGGCCGCGGTGATCGGCCTGCCCGACCCGCTGCACGGCGAGGAGGTCTGCGCCGTCCTCGTGCTGGCCAAGGACGCGGCCGAGCCGCCGACCGCGCAGCAGCTCATCGACTGGTCCAAGCAGCACCTCGCCAAGCACAAGTACCCGCGCCGGGTGGAGTTCGTCGACTCCTACCCGCTGGGCCCCAGCCACAAGGTCCTCAAACGCGAACTCCGCACCCGCTACAGCGCCTGACCTCCCCGCCCGGCCCCCGCCGGTTGCGGCGGTTCGTCAGCCCCGGGCGTCGAGGGCGGCGAGGATGGCGGTCTCCTTTTCCGGGGTGAGGCCGCGGGGGCCGGTGCCGCGGTGGTCGCCGAAGGCGATGTCCATACCGCCGGGGGCGAACAGCCAGGCGGCGGTGTCGCGGACGGACTCGGCGATCGGGCGGCAGCGCAGCCCCGCCGCGATCGCCTTGGCCGAGGAGGGCTTCCAGACCGCGGCGAAGTCCTCCTGCAGCGGCGACCAGAGCGGAAGCTCGGTCCAGGGCTCGACCCCGTGCTCGAACAGCAGCTGGTCGTCGACCCAGACCAGCTCGGCCTTGTTCCCGGTGGCCTCGACGCAGGTGCCCAGGTACTCGCCCCAGCTGGTGTTGGCCGGGGTGCCGCTGGTCAGGTAGCGCCCGCTGTCGCCGGCGGCGATCCGGTCCAGGCCGAAGATAGCGATGTCGCGGGCGTCGATCATCTGCATCTCCCGGTCCGGCGCCCCGGGGGCGACCATCCGGCCGCCCTCCGCGGCGCGGCGCAGCCACCAGGCGGTGCGCCGGGCCCGGTCGCCGGGGCCCAGGATCAGCCCGGGCTGGATGATCAGCGCCCGGCCCGGGAACCCCTCCTCGACCGCGCGCTGGCAGCCGACCTTGAGGGTGCCGTAGTCGCCGTCCTCGGGCCCGGCGTCCGGGGCGCACTCGTGCTGCGGGGAGTCCTCGTCCACCGGGACCTCGGGGAAGCCCGGGTAGGCGTTGATGCTGGACACATAGAGGTAGGTCGCGGCGGACTTCGCCAGGGCCGCGACCGAGGCGCCGATCACCCGCGGGACGTAGCCGGTGTCGACCACCGCGTCCCAGGGGCCGGAGCCGACCAGCCGGGCCAGGTCCTCGGGCCGCTCGCGGTCGCCGTGGACGGCCTCGACGCCGGGTTCGTCCCGGTCGGACTGGCCGCGGTTGAAGGTGGTCACCTCCCACCCGCGCGCGAGCGCCTCACGGACGAAGGCCTGACCGAGGAACACCGAACCACCCAGCACGAGAAGTCTCATGTGAGTGAGTGTCAGCGCTCCGGGCGGACCGGCGAAAGGCCGTTCCGCCGTCGGCGGAAGAACTCCGCCAACGGCGAAACCGGCCGTTCCGGGGAACTCCCCCGGGCCGCCGCAGGCTACTGGGCCTGGGAGCGCCAGGCGTCCGCGCCTGCCTGGGAGGCGGCCTGGGAGGCCGCCCTCGCCTGGCGCAGGGCCCGGGTCGCCAGCTCGGAGGGAGGGGTCTCCAGGTTCTGCACCCAGCCGCGCCCGGCCGTGGCCAGCGCGGTGCCCGCGATCGCGGTGCCGACCAGGGCCAGCAGCGCCCCCGAACCGGTGAGTACCGCTCCGGCGGCCAGCAGCCGCTTGTTGACCTGGAATGTCGCCGTGTTGTTAGTCGCCATGCCATCACTCTCCGTGATTCGCGACCGGGACGCCCGGCGGGTGGGCCATCGGGGGCACGGCGGCTGTTTTGGATTGTCCCGCGCGGTTGCGTAAGGTGTCTCAGTTGGCGTATCCCAACACCCCTCCCGGAACCCCCTGATCTGATCGACGGAACGGCAGCGGCATGAGCGCAGGACCCGACGGCGGCACGACCCTCACCGAGGTCCCGGCCGAGGACTACGCGGACGTCCCCGGTATCGACCCGGAGCGGCTGAAGCTGGCGCTCGCGGTCCTCGCCGAGCTGGACACCATCCCGATCGACCACCCCGACGCCATCGCCGTCCGGCTCGCCACCGCGGGCCTCTACCGGACCGTGAAGCAGCGCCGCCGGCAGGAGCGCCGGGCCGCGAAGACCGCCAACGACAAGGCCGTCACCGAGGCCACCGCCACCGGCGCGGCGGACCGGATCGACGACGAGACCCAGGGCCTGCAGCTCACCGCGGTCACCACCGGGCCGATCGCGGGCGTGCTGGAGCGGCCCCGCTCCTGCTACATCTGCAAGACCCGCTACACCGAGGTCGACGCCTTCTACCACCAGCTCTGCCAGCCCTGCGCGCACGAGAACCGGGCCCGCCGCGACGCCCGTACCGACCTGAGCGGACGCCGCGCGCTGCTCACCGGCGGCCGGGCCAAGATCGGGATGTACATCGCGCTGCGACTGCTGCGCGACGGCGCCCACACCACGATCACCACCCGCTTCCCCAACGACGCGATCCGCCGCTTCACCGCGATGCCGGACAGCGCCGAGTGGCTGCACCGGCTGCACATCGTCGGCATCGACCTGCGGGACCCCTCGCAGGTCATCGCGCTGGCCGAGTCGGTGGCCGCGGCCGGACCGCTGGACATCCTGATCAACAACGCCGCGCAGACGGTCCGCCGCAGCGCCGGGGCCTACGCCGAGCTGATCACCGCCGAGGACGCGCCGCTGCCGGCCGGGGAGCTGCCGGAGGCGACCGTGCTGGGCCGCTTCGACCTCAGCCGCCAGCCGGCCCTGCCGAGCCAGTCCCGCGGCGAGCGCGGGGCGCTCAGCGCGCAGACCCTGACCGCGCTCGCGCTGACCAGCGGCTCGGCCTCGGCCGCGCTGGTCGAGGCCGGAACCGCGATCGACGCGGGCGGACTGGTCCCGGACCTGGACCCGGTGAACAGCTGGAGCCAGAAGATCGACGAGGTCGACCCGATCGAGCTGCTCGAAGTGCAGCTGTGCAATGTCACCGCGCCGTTCATCCTGGTCAGCAAGCTGCGCCCGGCGATGGCGGCCTCGCCGGCCCGGCGCAAGTACGTGGTCAACGTCTCCGCGATGGAGGGCCAGTTCAGTCGCGGCTACAAGGGCCCTGGCCACCCGCACACCAATATGGCCAAGGCCGCGCTGAACATGCTGACCCGCACCAGCGCGCAGGAGATGCTGGACAACGACGGCATCCTGATGACCGCGGTCGACACCGGCTGGATCACCGACGAGCGCCCGCACCCGGACAAGATGCGGCTCGCCGACGAGGGCTTCCACGCCCCGCTGGACCTGGTCGACGGCGCGGCCCGGGTCTACGACCCGATCGTCCGCGGTGAGCAGGGCGAGGACCTGCTCGGGGTGTTCCTCAAGGACTACGCCCCCTCCCCGTGGTGACCGAAGGCGGCGGACCCGACACCCTGATGTGGGAGGTCCGCTCCGCGCCGGGGCGGCTCGCCGAGCTGCTCGCCTGGGTGCAGCTCCTCCCGCCGCCGCCCGGCGGCAGCGCCGACGTCTACACCGCGGCCGACGACCGCGTCGTCGTCATCCTGCACACCCCCGGCCACCGCCCGCCCCCACTCCCCGCTCCCCCGCCGGACCTCCTCTCCCGCCCACCCCACCAGTGGCCCTTCACCCACCGCAGCACGCTCTGACCTACCCGGGCACCGACGACGGGCGCGGGTCAGCGGGCCGGGGTGGTGGAGTCGTCGAGGCGGGCGAGGTGTTTTTCTACGGCGCGGAGGCGGCGGGGGTCGGGGACGTCGCGGCGTAGGGCGAGGAGGTCGCGGCCGAGGCGGTGGGCTTCGGCGTCGTCCTCGATGGCGCGCCAGCAGGCTTCGGCGTTGGCGGTGGCCTGGCGGGTCTCCTGGTCGTCGGCGCCGCGGGTGCGGAGCAGGCTGAGGGCGACCTCGCGGTAGAGCTGGGCGGCCTCGGCCTGCTCACCGGCCAGTCGGGACACATGGGCGCGGACCTGACGCACCCTCAGCGACGGTTCGGCGTCCGGGCCGTGGGCGGCGAACGCCTCGCGTTCCAGCTCGCGGGCGAAGGAGGCGGCGCGGGCGTGCTCCCCCGCGTCGGCAGCGGCGACGATCACGCCGATGGCCTGCTGGTAGTCGTCGTCGGCAGCGGCCTCGGCAGCCGCGTCGGCGGTGTCGTCCACCGGGGCGACCTCGGCGCCCTCGGCGACCGCGAGGTGGACCGTGGGCGGGTCCGCGGGCAGCGGCGGGGTGTCGAACGGAGGGATGTCGGGGCCGGAGCCGGAGCCGACACCCGGGGCCGGGTCGAGGCGGCGGGCGGTGTTG
Organism: Streptacidiphilus alkalitolerans; assembly: GCF_042511045.1. Taxonomy (NCBI): domain Bacteria; kingdom Bacillati; phylum Actinomycetota; class Actinomycetes; order Kitasatosporales; family Streptomycetaceae; genus Streptacidiphilus; species Streptacidiphilus alkalitolerans. The sequence goes on along the minus strand of NZ_JBHEZX010000008.1, from coordinate 362,638 downwards.
CGGAAGATCTGCTGTCCCGCGCTGTGCGAGGCGACCAGCAGCACCTCGGGCCGCAGCACCGAGTGCACCTGCTGGTGCAGCTGTTCCGGCGTCAGCGCGCCGTCCGCGCCCGGGCGTCCGCCGTGCAGGGTCTCCACCAGGGCCCGGGTGAAGGTGCCGACCTGCTGCGGGTCCGGGCTGACCGCCGCCCACAGCGGCAGCCCGTTGCCCAGCGGCGAGGGGACCACCCGCAGCGGCGGCAGCACGTCCTCGTCGGCGCTGAGGTCCGCGATGACCAGTGAGGCGGTCTCGACGGGACGCAGCCGCAGTTCGTCGACCAGGGTCTGCCAGGGCAGCCGGGTGCTGCCGAGGTCGAGTTCGGCGCTGCCGGTGCGGCGGTTCCTGACCAGGTGTCCGCCGAGGTGCACCAGCACCGGGCCGGGGTGCCGCACCGTGGCGCGCAGGTGCGCCAGCACCCCGGCGGCGTCGGTGGCAGCGGGGAGGTGGACCGTGTCCACCGCTTCCGCGGCCAGCAGCACCTGCGGCGAGATGGCGGCCAGGATCACCGAGAGGGCGGGCGCGGGGCGTCCGCTGCGGGGCGGAAAGCGCCGGGGGCTGCGCCCGGCACCGCCCTCGACCACCAGTATCCGTCCGCGCGGGCCGGCCCCCAGGGCCGCCGTCTCGCTCGTCACCACTAGCGTGTCACCTCGTCATAACCGTATGGCCATTGCCTGGCCTGTCACCCTACCGTCGCGGTCAGGCCGCGCCACCCGTCCCCCGGAGTTCGGCGATCAAGGCGTCGGTTTCCGGCTCCAGCGGACGGCCCTTGCGGGCGGAGAGGCGTTCGAGCCGGGTCACCGCCTTGTGGAGCTGGTCGATGGCCCCGGCGTCGGCGTAGACGCAGAGCAGGTCGCGGTGCAGCAGTTCGGTCTCGGGGGCGGGGGTGAGCCCCGCGAACGCCGCCGCCTCGGCGCCCTGGTGGTCGCCGGCCCGGAGCCGACGCAGGGTCAGCTCATGGGCGGCCTCGACGGACTCGTACGCGTCCTGGACCTCGGCGGAGGGCGGGTCGGGCCAGGGGCTGCGGACGGCCCAGGGGTCCAGCGCGGGCGCGAGGTCGAGCCGGGGCTCCTCCCTCGGCTCGACGCGGGGCTCCGGACGCGGCTCGAAGCCCGAGCCCGGCTCGGGCCGCGGCTCCGGCCAGGGCTGCGGCCGGGTCCCGTGGCGGGGGGCCGCGTGCGGGTCGTCCTGCTCGCCGGCCAGCTCGGCCAGGTCCGCGAGATCGTGCAGGTCGGGCATCTCCGGCAGGTCCGGCTCGCTCGCCGGGGTGCCCAGCAGGCCGAGCCACTGCAGGTACTGATGGTCGCTCAGATGCTGCAGCTCCACGCTCATCCCGAGCCCGGGCAGCGCCGCCGAACCGGTCACCGGCAGGGTCCACCTGGCCATCGGGCCCGCGCCGGGCGGCGGCGCGGAGGCGACCACGGCGACGCTGCCGCGCGGGCTGGCGTCCAGCATCCTGCCCAGCTCCTCGGGCATCGTCCCGTCCGGGACGGTCGCGCAGAGCACGATCTCCGGGGCCCAGGCACCACCCGCCGCACCGCGGCTCCTGGCCTCGCGCGGGGTGGACGCACCGGCGTCCGCCAGTGCCCGGCGCACCTCCTGGTCGCGGGAGGAGACGGCCGCCACCGCGTCCTCCAGGCTCTCGTGCACCCGCAGCCGCCCCTCGGCGACCGGCTCCAACTCCTCGGCCACGCCCACGGTGTGGATGGTGACCTGGTCGGCGAGCGGGGTGAAGGCGAGCTCCAGGGCGAGAGTGCGCAGCACCTCGGTGACCGCCCGGGGGGCGCCGGACAGGTGCACCAGGCGCACCGCCTCCAGGTCGACCAGGATGATGCTGCCCTCGGCCGCCGTGCCCAGGCTGACCAGCGCGGGATAGGGCGCGGGGACGGTCGCGGCCTCCTCCGCCGAGAGCAGGTCCTCGGCGTCCGGGGTGCACCACCACACGGTGGAGGCGTGCGCGGCGCGGAACGGCGGGATCGGCGGGGCCGGGGTGGAGAGGTGCAGCTCCAGGGTGTGGGCCGGGGTGATCCGGACCACGGTCAGCGCGGGCAGGCGGCGGCCCTCGGCGGTCGCGGTGCGGGCGAGGCTGCGCAGCGCGCGGTCGAGCAGGTCGAGGCCGGTGGCGTCCTGCCGGGCGGACATGGCGGCGAGGAAGGCGAGACCGCTCTCGCCGGTCCTGAAGCCGTTCTCGGCGGGTGCCTCCGGGGCCGGGAGGGCCGACGGGTGCACTCCGGCGAACGGCGGCGGCACCGGCTCCAGCAGCGAGGCGGGGAGCACCGGCGCGGCCGGGTCGGTCCGCGGCGGCCGGTTGCGGGTGTGCTGGCCGGTGGTGGGGCCGCCGGGGCGGCGACGGCGCAGGGCGACCGCGCCGAGGACGACGGCGGCGAGCAGCGCGGTGCCGCCGATCAGGCCGCCCTCGGCCAGCGAGGACGAGGAGGACGCGGAGCTGGGGTGGGTCGGCGCGGCGGCCTGGGTGGGCGGCGGCGAGGGGGCCGGCACCGAGGGGGCGACCGAGGCGTGCTGGGTGGGCGCGGCCTGGGTCGGCCGCGCCGAGCGGGTGGGCGCGGGAGCGGCCGTCGCGGGCGGGTTGTGGGTCGCGGGCGGGGTGTGCGTCGGCGCTGCGGTGACGGGCGGGGTGGTCACCGGCGGGGTGGTCGCCGGAGGCGGCGTGACCGGCGGGGTCGCGACGGGCGGGGTGGCGCCGCCGGCCTGAGGGACCGTCAGCACCATGCCGGGCTCGATCAGGTCGGGGTCCTCGAGCCGCACCCCGTCCGGGGCCCGTACGCCCTTGTTGGCCGCGAACAGCTCCGGCCACTTCGCCCCGTTGCCGAGTTCCTCCTGCGCCAGCGCGGAGAGGGTGTCCCCCGGACGCACCACGACCTCCGTCCGGTCCTTCGCGCCCTGAGCGCCCTGGGCAGGCGCCGCCGCGCTGTGCCCGGCAGCAGCGGAGGACGCCGCGTCGGCGGGCATCAGCAGCACCCAGCCCGGGTGGATCGGACGGTCCGCGTCGAAGCGGCGCCCGCCCCCGTCCATGGTGCGGCCCTGGTTCAGCCGGGCGATCTCCTTCCAGCGCTCGCCCGAGCCGAGTTCCTTCTCGGCGATGCTCCACAGGCTCTCCGCCGGTCGCTCCTCCCGCACCCGGTAGGTGGGTTGGGCCGGGTGCTGCACCGCGCTGTGCTCCGTCCCGGCCGCGGCGGGCACCCCGGCGGGCGCGCTCGTGACCGGGGCCAGCACCGGTGCGTGCGCGCCCACCGTCGTGGTCGCGGCGGCCGGCGTCGCGGCGAGCGAGGCGCCCGCGGTCGGCAGCAGCGCGAGCACCGCGCCGACCAGGCCGCCCGCCATCCGCTGGCTCCAGCCGAGGGCGAACACCCGGCGGGCGCGGCGACCGCGCAGCTGGGCCGGGATCTCGACGAGCACGGACGCGGCGAAGCAGAGCCAGCCGATCCAGCCGACGACCACCAGCGCCCAGAGGAACAGGTTGCCGTTGTCGGGCCGGGTCAGCAGGTGGACCAGGTCGGACTGCTGCGGGTCCGCCTGCTTGGTGACCGCGAGCGTGCCCACGGCCAACAGCGCGGGCAGGCCGACCAGCAGCAGCGCCAGGGCGACCAGGGCCGCGAGTCCGCGGCAGAGGTTACGGAGCATCAGGACCATTCCAGGGAAAAGGGGTCGGGGGAGAGGTGCTGTGCGGGGTCGGGGTGCTGTTGCGGGGTCGGGGTGCTGAGCGGTCGTCAGGGGCCGCCGGTCGGTGCGGGGTCGGCCGTGGAGACGCCGGGGACCAGGCGGGACTGGCCCGAGCCCTGCACCGAGATCTCGTCCAGGCCGACCAGGCCGAGCAGTGCGGTGTGGTACTTGGTGGTGAAGGTGATCTTGACGATGGTGTTGTCGACCAGCTGGAAGGTGCTGCCGGTGATGCCGTTGGCGGCCAGGTAGCTGCTGGCCGCCGCCTCCGCGGGTCCGACGTCCAGCCGCAGGCCCTGGCCCTGGAGCAGCGCGGCCTGGTCGATCTGCTGGCCCGCGGCCCGGGCCGCCTCCTGGGCCAGGGCGTCGGCGCGCTCGATCGCCCGCAGCCGTCCGCCGCCGTCCAGGACCAGGCCGGTGAGCATCAGCAGCATGGTGGCGGTGATCGCCACGAAGATGGACAGGGTGCCCGCCTCGGCGTCCCCGCGGCCCCATAGCCCCCGGCGGCTGCTCATCGGGCCCGGTAGGCGTCGACGACCGAGGTGAAGGTGCTGGTCATGGTGATGCTGCCGGGCAGCCCCGGAACAGCGAGGTCGGCCAGCGAGACGGTGCAGCGCACGGTCACGGTGACCCGCCCGGTCTGGCCGACCGGCGGTGCGAAGTCCCTGGTGTCGACCTCGGCGAGCTGCTGGTTCCGACACGAGACCCCCTCCTGGTTCAGCGTGGTCGCGGCCGAGTCCTGGGCGGCCTGGATCGCGGCGTCGGTGGTGCGGGTGAGCGAGGCGCTGCGGGCCCCCTCGCGGGCGGCGGCGTCCACCACTCCCCCGGCGGTCTCGACCCGTCCTGCGGCGATCACCATCAGCAGGAACAGCAGCAGCGCGGGCACCAGGATCGCGGCCTCGATCGCGAAGCTGCCCTGCTCCGCGGACGTGTCCACGGTCCCCGCGGACGGCTCCTCGGCCCGGTTCACGGCGTCGCCGGGACGAAGCGCTCGACCGGGGCCTCGATCGTCTGGGTGATCAGGATCCCGGGCAGGAACGGCAGCAGCGACTGGGTCCGGACGGTCACCGTGGTGGTGACCGTCCGGACCCCCGCCGTCACCGGCGACACCGTGACATGACGTTCGGTCAGGCCGTCGCCGACCTGGTCGAGGAAGGTGTTCGCCGCGGTCTCCCCGGCGTCCGGGTCGGCCTGGAAGCTGCGCGCCGCCTCGCTGCCCTGGCGGGCAGCGCTGAGCGCGATCTGGCGGTCGTACCACCAGAGCGCGCCCTGCACGGTGAGCAGGATCAAGGTGAGGACGAGCGGGAAGACCATCGCCAGACTGATCGACATGACCCCGCTGTCCTCCGCTCGGGGAGCCTTGGGGTTCACTGGCCGCTGGTGTCCGTGGTGCCGATCTTGGTGGCCTTCGTTTGGACCAGCGCCCAGATCGCCCCGACCACCAGCACCGCGCCGGCGATCAGGACGATGACCAGCATCGCCATCTCGATGCTGAGCGCCCCCTTGTCGCGGTCGGCGCGGGCCGCGCTGACCCGCATCGCCCGGTAGCGGACGTGGTGCACGGCCATCACCGCGGGCAGGGCGATGTCGGGGAGCAGGGCGGTGACCGCCCTGCTGTCGAACGTGGCGGGGATGTGCTTCATATCAGCCTCCTTGGAAGATCTGGTACACGGCCGGAAAGCCGATGAGTACCGTCATCAGGGTCACCAGGGCGGTTCCCGGGGCGACCATGCGCTCACTGTCGACGTTGGCTTTGGCGAGCTCCTCGGCGAGGAGTTCGGAACGTAGGTTGCGGGCGCGGGCCCGCAGGGTCCGGTAGACGGCGGCGCCGTCGGTCCCGGAGATCCGCATGATGTCGGCGACGTCCTGGAGCGGCGTCAGCGCGAGCTCATCGGCGAGGGAGTCGAGCCCGTCCCAGGGCGGCCGCCGGTCCAGCGTCGCGCGGTCCAGGGCGTCGGCGATCCGGCGGAACACGGTGCCGCGGCCGACCGTCGCGGCCCGGCTCAGCGCCTCGGCGGGCCCGCAGTCGGCGGCCCGCTCCAGGGCCACCAGCTCCAGGTAGGCGGCGATGCCGTGCAGGTACTCGACCCGCGCCTCCTTGGCCTCGCCGCGGACGATGCCGTCCGGGACGAACCACAGCGCGCCAGCCAGCAGCACCGATCCGACCACCGGCAGGGTCACCGGCAGCGACTCCCCCATCAGGGAGCAGGCCGCCGTCAGCGCCGGCGGGATCACCAGGCCGACCAGGGCGAACATCAGCTTGTGCGCCATGAACCTGGTCGGAGTGCGTCCGATCAGGGCCAGTTCGGGCAGCGGGATCCACTTGCCCTGCACCCCGACCAGCCGGGCGCCGAACCGGTCCAGCGGCCCGGGCGGTTCGAGCGGGCGGCCGTGGTGCGGGCGCACCGGCTCGCGGTGCAGCCGCTCCAGCACGGTGTCCAGGTCGGGCGGTGCGGGCCGCAGCTCGGCGGCGAGCAGGGCGATGCCGAGGCCGACCACGACCCCCGCGACGATCAGCCAGGTCATCGGCGCGGCCCGCCCTTCATGGTGTCGAACTCCAGGGCCGGGTCGGCCAGGTCGGGCTCGTGGACCGGTTCGGGGGAGCGCCCGGTGCGGCTGCGCCGGTCCCGTTCCAAGAAGCGCGGGGTCGGGGTGTGGCTGGCCAGACTGCGCATCCAGGCCACCACGCCGACGAAGGCCATCCCCACCGCGAGCAGCACGATCAGCCCCAGCAGGCTGTTGTAGGGGGCGACATAGGAGGTGTCGAAGGAGCCGACCACCACCACGGCGAGGATGATCACGACCAGCCAGCGCACGGTCGCCCGGTGCTTGGCCCGGTCGGCCTCGATCGCCCGGCGCTGCCGCACCTCCTCGCGGACCGCCTCGGCCAGGTCGGCCAGCGCGCCCGCCAGGCCAGGACCGCGGTCGGCGGCCCTGAGCAGCAGCGCGGCCAGCACCTTGTCCGCGGTGGAGTCGTTGAGCTGGTCGGCGAAGGCGCGCAGGGCGTCGCCGGGGGCCCAGCGCGACTGCAGTCGGCCGACCAGGTCGTCGATCGGCCGCTCCAGCGCGGCGGGCGCGGTCCGGCGGCTGCTGATGATCGCCTGTTCCAGTCCGACGCCGAGCAGCAGCACGTCGGCGAGCCGCTGGGTCCACTCGGCGAGGGCCTCCATCCGCTCGACCCGGCCGGTGTGCGAGCTGGTGGAGTCCAGCAGCCAGGGCACCAGGAACACCACCGCGACCACCAGCAGCGGGGTCAGCAGGATGCCGGTGAACAGCCAGGCGGCGGCGCCGCCGACGACGGCGATGCCGAGCTGGAGCCGGCGCCGGGCCAGGTCGAGGACGAACTGCTCGACCCGCCCCGGCTGATGGAACGTCAGCTCCGGGTCGGGAACGGCGTAGCTGCCGCGCAGGAACAGCACCACCGCGACGAAGCCGCCGACGAACACGGCCCCGGTCAGCATGAAGAGCAGGGTCACCAGGCACCTCCCGCCTGGATCCGCAGGTCCAGCGGCTTGCTCCAGGAGCCGGTCGGCGAGCCCAGCGCCCGGGCGTCGAAGCCGACCCGGCGCAGGTCGTCCAGGCAGGCGGGCGGGGTCTGCGGGACGGCCCGCAGCTCGGGGCCGACCGGGCCGAAGACGGTGTTGAGGGCCGGGCGCCCGCTCTCGCCCATGCCGACCACCTCCAGCACGTGCGAGACGAAGCGGTGCCGCCGACCGCCGATCGGGGTCTCGTCCAGCATGGTGACGTGGACCACGAAGTCCAGGGCGTTGGCGGTGAGCCGGTAGGCGAGGGTGTCGGTCATCTGCGAGCCGTACTCCAGGCAGAGTTCGGCGATCCGGTCGATCACCATGTGCGGGGTGCGGGCGTGCAGGGTGCACATGGAGCCGCCCTCGCCGTTGGTCATCACCCGCAGCATCGGCACCACCTCGGCCGAGCGGACCTCGCCGACGATGATCCGGGTGAGCGTCATCCGCAGCGCGGCCGGGATCAGCTCACCGATCGTCAGCTCGCCCGCGGAGCGGCCGTCGACCCGTTCGCCGTTGCCCTCGCGGGCCTCCATCGGGACCACCTGGCGCAGGTGGCCCAGGGTGTGCAGCCAGAGCTCGTACTCGGACTCCAGGGTGCCGACCCGCTCGTCCCTGGGGATCTCGCCGGCCATGGCGCGCAGCAGGCTGGTCTTGCCGACCCCCTGGGTGCCGGTGATCATCACATTCTTCCTGGCCCGGATCGCGGCGGCGAGGAAGGCGGCGAGGGTGCTGTCGATGGTGCCCAGGGCGACCATGTCGCCGAGGGTGGCGCTGGCCACCCGGTGCCGCCGGATCGCCACGTAGGGGCGGGGGGTGACCCCGGTCATCGCCTGCAGCCGCATCCCGTCCTCGAGCCGCAGCGCCAGGGTGGGGCTGGAGGTGGACAGGCTGCGCTCGCCGCCGCCGTGCCGCCGGGCCAGGTCCTGCAGCAGCTCGATCAGTTCCTCGTCGCTGTCGGCCACCGGCGGGACCTGGCGCATCGGCTGGTGCACCCGGGAGATCCAGACGTCGTCGCAGCCGTTGATCAGGATGTTCTCGATGTCGGGGTCGTCCAGGTAGGGCTGCAGCCGTCCGGCCCGGAACAGCAGGTTGTAGACGGCCTCGGCCAGGGCCCGGTCCTGGGCCCGGGTCGGCGCCATGCCGTGGGTCAGCGCATAGGCGTCGGACCAGCGGGCGACGGCGTCCTCGATCAGCGCCCGGCCGCGCTGGCGCCGGGTGGCCGGGTCGGCGGCGGTGCCGCGCTGGTCGTCGAGCAGCGCCAGCTGCTCGTGCAGTTCGGCGGCGACCTGGCGCTTGAGCACCCGGGCCACCTCGGGGTCGGCGACCGGGGTCACCCCGTTCGCCGGAGCGCCGCCGTTGGTTCCGCGGGGCGGTGCCCCGTTCGGGCCGTGGCCGTCGCGGCCGGGGGCGTTGGCGGGTGCGGCGGTCGGCTGCAGCAGCGGGTGCCGCAGCGCGGTCGGGGACCAGTCGGGGCGCGCGTCGGCGGCCCCCAGCACCACCCTGGCCTCGCCGTTCACCGGCTCGCCGGTGGAGTTCGGTGCCGCATGCCTAGAAGACACGGGCCACCTCCTGCCCGGGTCCGGTCGGACCGTTCGGGCCGTGCGGCCCGTCCGGGGACGGCGGCGCGAACGCCTGCGGCACCGGCGGACGCGGCGCGTAGCCGGCCAGCGGCGCGGGCTGCGGGCCGTGCTGCGGGCCCTGCTGCGGCGCCGGGGGCGGCGGCGGTACGAACTGCGGCTGCTGGTGCGGCTGCTGGTGCGGTCCCGGTTGCTGCGGGGCCTGCGGGTGCTGCGGTTGCTGGGGCTGCTGCGGGTACATGGCCGGCTGGGGCTGCGCCGGGGCCTGCGGCACCGGGCTGAGCCGGAGCCGCCGACGATCCGTCAGCAGCCGGATCTCGTCCGCCGTCGACCGCACCGAGCGCATCAGCCCGGAGCGCAGGAACCGCCGGTCGGCGCTGTTGCCGCCGTCGGAGAGCACCGTGGCGCTGCGCGGCTCGTACGGCAGCAGGCCGAGCACCGGCGCGCCCAGCGCCCGTCCCACCTCGGCCGGGGCGTAGGGGCCCTCCTGGACCAGGACCAGCGCGAGCGCGTCCGCGCCGGTGCCCTCGGTGTCCAGGTCGGCCGCCAGCGCGGCGACCCGGGGCTTGGCCGAGCTGAGCCCGCGCAGCGTGGAGCGGACGGTGACCAGCACCGCGTCGGCGCGCCTGGCCAGCACGCCCGAGGGGCCGTGGGCGCCGGAGCGGCCGAGGTCGATCAGCACGTCGCAGCCGCCCCGGTCCAGGTCCTGGCAGGCCGTCACCATCGGCTCCCAGGTGTAGGCGAGACCGGCCGCCTGGGCCGGATCGGTGAGCCCCGGCAGCAGCAGCCGTCGGCCGCCGCCGTCCGGGGAGATGTCCACGAGCTGCTCCCAGAGCGTCTCGGCCAGCCGTCCGCGCCGGTCGGCCACCGCCAGGTGGCGCAGCCCGTAGCCGGACTCGACCCGCCCCTGGAGCGCGCCCGCCAGGATCGCGCCGCCGTCCGGGTCGCATTCGAGCAGCGCCACCCGCCGGCCCTCGGCGAGCGGCCAGGCGAGCAGCAGGGCCAGGGCGGTGGTGGTCGCGCCGGGGGCGCCCGGGCCGCCGCTGATGGTGACGACCGGCATCAGCCACTCCCCTGCGCGGCGATCAGCAGGGCGAACTTGCCGCTCGCCGCCAGGTCGGCGACCGCCGCGCCCTGGGCCGAGGGGACGGCGAGGTCGACCACGACGGTGCCGTCGGAGTCGGCCGGGCCCACGTCCACCACCCGGACGGTGATCGCGGTCAGCGCGGCCCCGGAGGAGCCGGCCGAACCCGAGCCGCTGCTCGACCCGCTGACGCCGGGCCCGGACGGGGTGGCCACCAGCACCACCCTGGTCCCCGGCTGCAGCCGGACCGCGGGCAGCTGGGTGTGCTTGGCGGGGATGCCGACGACCTGCTGGCCGGCCAGCACCAGCGGGTCGTTGGTGAGGTCGGCGCCGGTGAGCAGGCTGCCCGCCTTGAGGTCGGCGGTGGCCCGCATCCCCACCACCTTGCTGTGCACCGAGAGCGGGTGCAGCGCCGGGTCGAGCGAGATCCTCGCCTCGGAGAGGTCGTCGCTGGTGAGGGTGTGCCCGGCCGGGACGTTGCGGGCCAGGGCGATCACCGCGACCCGCTTGCCGGTCGCGGTGTAGAGGGCGGCGCCGCCGAGGCCGCCGGCCGCGACCAGGGCGACGGCCAGCGCGAGCACGGCCGGCCGCCTTCGCCTGGCGTTGCCGAGCCGGTACGGGGTGCTGGGCGGGGCGATCGGCCGGCGTGTGTCCGTCAGCGGCCCGTTGGGGGTGTCCACCGTTCGGTCGCCTCTCAGTCGAGTGGTCAACAATGTTTCCGGACAATGCAGTTGATGGTGAATCAGTTCAGGACTTGCAGCTCCGATACCCGGAGCGTGGTGGCAGGGGTGGCGATCGGGTCCAGCGCGAAGGTGTCGCCGGCCCCGTTGGTCGCCACCCAGGTGACGGACCAGTGCACGGTGGCGGTGATGGCGTAGCGCTCGTCGGGCTGGCCGATCGAGGGCTGGGTGTAGGAGTAGCCGCAGTCCGGTGAGGGCTTGGCGCCGTCCGAGTCCCGGTAGGGCGTGCCGGCCCCGCACTTCGGCGCGGCGCCCTGGTCGCCCATGTCCCAGTCGACCTCGGTGACATAGACGTTCGCGGTCACCGACAGCCCGGGGACGGCCGCGGTCGCGCTCAGCGGATCGGCCTTGGTGGCGTAGTCGGTGCCGTCCTTGTTGATCCAGAGCCAGATCGGCGAACCGACCAGCGCGGTCCGCTTGCCGTCGTTGCTGGGCGCGGTGCCGACGCCGGCGGCGGTGCGGTGGATCATGGCCAGGGCCCGCTGGGCGAGCTCGGCCGGGGTCACCACCGGCGGGACGGCAGGGGCCGCCGCCATCCAGACGTTGGCCGATCCGCCGCCGGGAGTGTAGGGGCAGGTCTTCAGGTAGACCCCGCCGTCGCCGGGCGCGTGCCCGTGCCAGTCCGGGTCGCCGGCCGGGGGCTGCGGCTCGACCTGCTCGTAGTAGCAGCCGTCGTCGGGGTCGAAGGTGCCGAAGTCGGTGCTGCACGGGTACGTGGTGCCCTGGTACTCGCACACCCGCACCCCGCCGCCGCCCCCACCGCCCCCGCCACTGCCGCCCGAGCCGTCGGTGGGCGGGGTGCTCGCCCCCACGCACACATTGGTGTTCTCGCACGGGCCCACCGGGCCGTCCGCCCGGGCGCTGGCGCCGCTCAGCCAGAGCGCCGATCCCAGCGCCGCCAACAGCGCTAAGACCGTCAGCACCGGCAGCAGCCGGCCGGCCCTCAGCACGACTGCCCCGTCTTGTTCTGCACTGCGGAGATCATCCAGACCCCTCCCACCGTTCGCGCCGAGACGACCGTCCGGTAGCGGGTCAACCGCTGGGCCGGGTCCCGGAGCTGACCTGTCGTCGCATCGATCTGGTGCCAGGCGGTCACGTCCAGGCAGTCCGTGATGGTGGCGGTCTGCACACCGGAGCCCGGCGCCACCGGACCGAGCGCGGTGACGGACGGGTTGCGGCTCGGCTGCCCGGACATCCGCAGTCCGGCCTGGGTCAGCCGGAAGGCGTTGGCGTTGACGGCGCTCAGCGCCGCGCCGGTGGTGTAGGTCTGCAGACCGCTGCCGGAGACCTTGCCGCTGTCCAACGCCTTGACCTGGGCGGTCCAGTAGCCCTGGTAGGCGCGCAGCACCAGCACCTTGGTGGTCCCCGACGGCAGTGCGGCCGACGCGGGGCCGGTGGAGATCCCGGCCGAGGGGGCGTCGGGGGCCCGGGTGCCGGGGGCTCCGTCGAGAGTCTCCACGCCGCCCCCGTTGGAACAGCCGGCCACACCGGCCAGACCGAGCCCACTAAGCGCGAACACGACAACAGCGATCACGCACCTCCGCGCTGTGCTCTTGCGTCGCATTGATGCCTCCTCGCCGCGTTCTCCCCAACTGGCGGTGAATATGCACACTATTCCTCGTACGGCGTAGTGTCCCGGATGTGGCCGATTTTGTGGTTACGAAATGTCCACAACAACCTCGGGGTCATCACCGTTCACCAGAAACATCCCCAGTCGTCCTTCCCAGTGCCCCGCGCAGCACCGCGCGGTTGCGCAACAGCAGTCTTGAAGCCGCGGGCGGCCCCAGCCAGCGCGAACCCGGGGTGTCCCGGGCCTCCAGGGTGGGATGCAGCGCCGCCGGGTCGAGCACGGCCGGCAGCCCCGGCAGCCCCTCCCGCAACGCCTGTGCCAGCAGCGCCGCGAATCCACCGGCGGTCGCGGTGACCGCGCCGACCCCGACCACCTGGCCAGGACCGGAACCTGACGAACCGGAACCGGAACTGCCGCGTCCCCAACGCGACGGGGCATAGGGCTGGAGCCGCCCCCAGAGCCGCACCCCGACCGCGTCGAAGGTGGCGCTGGCCCAGGCCTCCGCCCCCACCACCGCGTCCACCACCAGCAGCGACTCCCCCCGGGCGGCGCCCGCGCCATGGGCCAGCGCGCTGACCACCCAGTCCCAGGCCAGGCCGCGCCCGTGCGCGTTGTCCCGCCCGCTGCCCGCGGTGACCAGCACCGGACGCCGCCGGCGCACGTCCCAGGTGAACTGCCCCGCGAGGTAGACCACCAGCAGTCTGCTGTCCCGCTCCACCGCCTCCTTGACGACGGTGAGCAGCGTGTTCGCGTCCGCGTCCGGCGGGACCGCGGTGACCCTGCACCGTCCGGCCCCGGCGTCGAACAGCGCGCCGCTCACTACCCGCGCGAACAGCTCCCCGCCGGCCGCCGCCCCCAGCGAACCCGTGAAGGCCCGCTCCTGGGGGCACTCGGCCCCCAGCAGCACCAGCTCCACCACCATGCCCGTCTCCCCCTCCTCGACTCGTGCCCCTTTCCCCACTTGAGACAGGACTATGTGCCCTGGTCCCAAGAACTATTCGCGGACAGACTCGAACACATGGACCCGAACCATCTGACCGCTGACACCCTGACCCCGGACGCCTGTCTACGACTACTCGGACGTACCACCATCGGACGGGTCGTCTACACCCGGCATGCGCTGCCGGTGGTACTGCCCGTGCGCTTCCGGCTGGACTACTCCGGCGCGGTGGTGCTCGCCGCGCCGCCCGGCACCCAGCTGGCCGAACGGGTCGACGGCAGCATCGTCGCCTTCCAGGCCGAGGAGCTGGACCCGGCCACCCTGCGCGGCCACTCGGTCATGCTGCACGGACGGGCCGAGGCCCTCGACGACGGCGAGGAGCTGCGGCTGGTGCCGCAGATGCTCTGCGGCACGGTGCTGGTCGGCGCATAGCCGGTAGCCTCCTGGGCACAGCACCGCACGTGAACAGGAGCGTCCGTATGGCGACCTTCGCCTCCCTCGCCGACTTCACCGCCGCCGTCGGCACCGAACTGGGCACCAGCGAGTGGCACACGATCGACCAGCAGCAGGTGAACCTCTTCGCCGAGGCCACCGGCGACCACCAGTGGATCCATGTGGACCCCGAGCGCGCCAAGGACGGCCCGTTCGGCACCACCATCGCGCACGGCTATCTGACGCTGTCGCTGATCCCGGTGCTCGCCAAGGAGTGCTACAGCGTCGGCGGCGACATCCGGATGGCCGTCAACTACGGCTCGGACAAGGTCCGCTTCCCCTCCCCGGTGCCGGTCGGCTCGGCCGTCCGGGCGACGGCCGAACTGGTGTTGGTGAGCGAGGTCCCCGGCGGCGTCCAGGCCGTGGTCCGGTTCACCATCAGCGGCAAGGACGGCGGCAAGCCGCACTGCGTCGCCGACACCATCACCCGCCTCTACACCTGACGCTGACGCGCCGTCGTCCGCCGGCCGCGGGTACGCTGCCCAGGAACCCGAGGATTCCCGTCTGAGGAGGCGCCGTGCCCGGCCCCCGCCCGTGGTACTCCCGCATCACCGACCTGCGACCGGCCGATCTGCGGCCGACCGCCTTCGGCGCCGAACCCACCGGCGAACGGCTGGCCCGGATCGAACGCTCTCCGCACTTCGTCGACGGCGCCTTCCGCAACCCGGTGCGCACCCGCCGACTGGTCCCCGGATCGGTCCCCGGGGCACTGCGGGCGGGACTCACCAAGAAGCGCAGCCGACCGGTCGCGGCCGTCCCGGTGCACCGGGTCACCGCCGAGGAACTGGCCGTCGCCCCGGCCGACGGACTGCGGCTGACCTGGATGGGCCACGCCACCGTGCTGGCCGAGATCCAGGGCCGCCGGGTGCTGTTCGACCCGGTCTGGGGCGAGCGCTGCTCCCCGTTCCCCGCCTTCGGGCCGCGCCGGCTGCACCCCAATCCGATCCCGCTGGCCGAACTCGGACCGGTGGACCTGGTCGTGGTGTCCCACGACCACTACGACCACCTGGACATGAACGCCGTGATCGAGCTGATCAGGTCCGGCGCGGACTTCGCCGTGCCGCTGGGCGTGGGCGCGCACCTGGAGCACTGGGGCGTGCCGGCCGACCGGATCGTCGAACTGGACTGGAACGAGTCCGCCCGGGTCGCCGGGCTCACCCTGACCGCGACCCCGGCCCGGCACTACTGCGCCCGGGGCCTGCGCACCGGCACCCACCAGCTCTGGGCGTCCTGGGTGGTGGCCGGGAACGAGCACCGGCTGTTCCACAGCGGGGACACCGGCTACTTCCCCGGCTTCGCCGAGATCGGCGCCCAGCACGGCCCGTTCGACGCCACCATGATGCAGATCGGCGCCTACAGCGAGTTCTGGCCCGAGGTGCACATGACCCCCGAGGAGGGCGTCCGCGCCCACGGCGACCTGGGCGGCGGCGCGGTCCTGCTGCCGATCCACTGGGCCACCTTCGACCTGGCCCCGCACCCGTGGGACGAGCCGATCGAACGCACCCTGGCCGCCGCGGCGGCGGAGGGCGTTAGGGTCGCCACCCCGCGGCCCGGCGAGCCCTTCGAACCGTCCGCGCTGCCCGAGTTCCGCCCCTGGTGGCGCGCGGTCGCCGCCCCTGCGGCCGACACGGAGCCGCCGACCACCGAGGAGACCACCGGGACGCCCACCACCGAGCCGGAGGGCGCCGCGGTCTGACGTCAGATCTTCCAGGCCCGGATGCGTTCGGCGACCTGGAAGACCCCGGCGAGCTTGTCGTCGATCTCCTTCGCCAGCTCGACGATGGCCCCGTAGGGCGGGTTGATGCCCTCGCCGGACTGGTGCATGTACTGCCCGACGACCATGCAGGCGAACACCGGGTTCATGGTGGGCAGGGGTTCAAGACGGAGGATGGTGTGCATCAGGGCCGCCGCCCGCCATGCGGCGTCGGGTTCGTGGCCGAGGGTCACCGGCGCGAAGCGATGGCGTTCCACCGCCGCGCCGAGGGCCGAGAAGTCGCTGACGGTGATGTGGTCGGGGAGGAAGCGCTCCTGGACGTCGAGCAGCCAGGGCAGATCGATGTGCAGGATCATCAGGCGGCGGCCTGCTCACCTTCGGGCTTCCGCAACTCGGGTGGCAGACTCTCGGGCCACAGGTCCTGGAACTCCGGCAGCAGCCGTTCGTACCACTCCCCTGCCCCGGCGACGAACGCGCGGCGCTGCTGCTCCCGCACCGAGAGGTCATGGACGTAGGACTTGACGGACTTGCCGGCAGCGGCGGCCTCCTCGCGGACGGCGGCGAGCTCCTCGGCGGTGAATTCGATATTGAGCGCTGGCATGCCCTCACGGTACCAGACCGGTACCCGACAGCAGGCCGGTCACCAGATCGCGGGGCAGGCCGTGGGTGTCGTGCAGATAGCGGTACTCCTGCTCGGTGAGGTCGCCGCCGAGGCCGAGCCGGCCCAGCACCACCCGGCCGCGTTCGAGCAGCGAGGAGAACCGCCGCTCCTCGTCCAGCAGCACCCGGCGGATCCGGTCGACCTGGTCCGACGGCTGCCGGAACCGGTCCAGCGTGTGCTCCAGCAGCTCCGGCGGCAGGTCGGACAGGGTGCGGGACGGGTCCTCGCGCCACAGCGTGGTCAGCACCCGCCGGATCAGCCGCCGCAGCACATAGCCGCGCCCGGTGTTGGACGGCAGCACGCCGTCGCCGACGACCACGACGCCGGAGCGCAGATGATCGCAGACCAGGCGCAGCGAGGGCTCGTCCGCCAGGCCCCAGAGCCCGGGAAGAATGCGCATCCAGGGTTCGAACAGGTCGGTCCCGAACACCGAGCGCTGCCCCTGAAGCACCGTCACCAGCCGCTCCAGGCCCATGCCGGTGTCGACATTGACCTGGCCCAGCGGCTCCAGACTGCCGTCCTGGTGGCGGCGGTAGCGCATCATCACGTGGTTCCACACCTCCACCCAGCGCGGGTCGCTGCCCGGGGTGCCCTGCGGCGGGGTGCCGTCCCCGCCGGTCCAGACGAAGATCTCCGAGTCAGGTCCGCAGGGGCCGGTGGGACCGTTGGACCACCAGTTGTCCTCGCGGGTCAGCTCGACCGGCACCCCCAGTTCCTCCCAGGTCCGCAGCGACCCGGTGTCGGGGCCCACCTGCCCGTCCCCGCCGAAGACGGTGACGTACAGCCGGTCGTGCGGGATGCCGAAGCCGTCGCGCAGCAGCTCGTACCCCCAGCGCAGGCTCTGCGGGCCGCCGTAGTCGCCGAGCGACCAGGAGCCCAGCATCTCGAACACGGTCAGATGGGTCCGGTCGCCGACCTCGTCCAGGTCGGTGGTGCGCAGACAGCGCTGGACGTTGAGCAGCCGCCGCCCGAGCGGGTGCGGGCGGCCCTCCAGATAGGGGGTGAGCGGGTGCATCCCCGAGGTGGTGAACAGCACCGGGTCGCCGGGCGGCGGGAGCAGGGTGCTGCCGGTGACGGGCCGGTGCCCGCGCTCACGGAAGAAGTCGAGAAAGGTGCTGACGGTCTGTTCGGTGTTCACAGCGGAGGCCCTTCGGGTCATGGACGACCGGAAGGGCCTGCGGCTGGCGTCGTGTTTCCTCACACCGGCGGACCGTTTCCGGTCACCGGGAGACTGAACGTACGGAGTCAGGCGGCGGCAACCGACGAGCGGATAGCTCGTGCGGCTGCGGCGAAGCTGCGCGTACTGACGTCCATACCCCCGAGGCTAACAGCCCGCCGACCCGATCTCCCTCGAGTTTCTACCGGATCGGCAGACCGGAGAGGGTGCGGGCGATGACGAGGCGCTGGATCTCGCTGGTGCCCTCGAAGATCGTGTAGATCGCGGCGTCGCGGTGCATCCGCTCCACCGGGTACTCGCGGGTGTAGCCGTTGCCGCCGAGGATCTGGATGGCCTGGGCGGTGACCCACTTGGCGGTCTCGCCGGCGTAGAGCTTGGACATGGAGCCCTCGGCCGCGGTGAAGGGCTTGTTGTTGTTCGCCATCCAGGAGGCCCGCCAGACCAGCAGCCGGGCCGCGTCGATCCGGGTGCGCATGTCGGCGAGGGTGAAGGCGATGCCCTGGTTGTCGATGATCGGGCGGCCGAACTGCTCCCGGGTCTTGGCGTAGTCGAGCGCCACCTCGTACGCGGCCCTGGCCACGCCCACCGCCTGGGCGCCGACGGCCGGGCGGGAGGCCTCGAAGGTCGCCATCGCCGCGTTCTTGACCTGCTCGGCGCGCTCGCCGCGGGCCGCCGCCGCTGCCCGCTCGCGGGCCCGGGCCAGCCGCTCGTCCAGCTTGTCCTTGCCGCCGAGCAGGCAGTCCCCCGGCACCCGGACGTTGTCGAGCACGACCTCGGCGGTGTGCGAGGCGCGGATGCCGTGCTTCTTGAACTTCTGACCCTGGCTCAGCCCCGGCGTCGCGGGCGGGACGATGAAGGAGGCCTGGCCGCGCGCCCCCAGCGCCGGGTCCACCGAGGCGACCACCACATGGACGTGGGCGATGCCGCCGTTGGTGGCCCAGGTCTTGGTGCCGTTGAGCACCCACTCGTCGGTGGCCTCGTCGTAGACGGCGCGGGTGCGCATCGCGGCGACGTCCGACCCCGCGTCCGGCTCGGAGGAGCAGAAGGCGGCGACCTTGACGTCGTCCGGGGTGCCGAACATCTGCGGGGCCCACAGGCCGACCTGCTCGGGCGTCCCGTTGGCGACCACGCCGACCGCGGCGAGCGCGCTGCCGACGATCGCCAGGCCGATGCCGGCGTCGCCCCAGAACAACTCCTCCATGGCGATCGGGATGCCGAGGCCGGTGGGGTCGAACTGCTGGGCGGCGAAGAAGTCCAGGGAGTAGATGCCGACCTTGGCGGCCTCCTGGATCACCGGCCAGGGCGTCTCCTCGCGCTCGTCCCACTCCGCCGCGGCCGGGCGGATCACGTCGGCCGCGAAGCCGTGCAGCCAGTCGCGAACGGCGATCTGGTCCTCGCTGAGGTCGAGGCTGAAGGCAGTCATGGTCGGTATGTCTCCCGGGCTGGTCGCACGTGGTGTGGGGCTGGCTTGCTGTTACCTTGGGTAACTGAGTACTCATCTTGTTACCCAGGAGTAAGGAATGTCAATGCCCGACCGCCGCAGCGAGCTGCTGGACGCCGCCGACCGCGTCGTGCGCCGCGACGGGCCCCGGGCCAGCATGAACACCATCGCGGCGGAGGCGGGCATCACCAAGCCGATCCTCTACCGCCACTTCGGCGACAAGCACGGCCTCTACCGCGCCCTCGCCGAGCGCCACACCGCCGTACTGCTGGACGCGGTGCGCGCCGCGCTGGCGCTGCCGCTGGAGCGCCGGGACCGGGTGGAGGCGGTGCTCGACACCTATCTCGCGGCGATCGAGGCCCGGCCGCAGGTCTACCGCTTCCTGGCGCACCCCGACCCGGCCGCGGACGGCCTCTCCCCGGCCGGCCCGCTGGCGCCGGCGCTGCGGCTGATCGCGGACGAGCTGAGCGGCGCGATGAACGCGCAGGTGGACCTGGGCCCGGACAGCGCCGTGGTGGCCGAGGCCTGGGGCCAGGCGATCACCGGGATGGTGCTCGCGGCCGGCGACTGGTGGCTGGAGCAGCGGCCCTTCCCGCGCGAGCGGATGGTGCAGACGCTGGCCGAACTGCTCTGGGGCCGGCTCGCCGCGGCGGCCGAGCGGCCTCCGGCGGCAGCGCCGGGACCTGCGCCGGAACCAGAACCTCAGCCCGAGATCAACCCCGACTCTCACCCTAAACCTGAGGTTCAGGCCTGAGGCCGGTACCAGCTCGCGCGGCGCACCTCGCGCTCGGCCCGGAGCCGCCGCAGGCCGCCCAGGTGGTCCAGGAACACCCCGCCGTCCAGGTGCCCGGTCTCGTGCTGCAGGCAGCGGGCGAAGAAGCCGGTCCCCTCCACCTCGACCTCCGCGCCGTCCAGGTCCTGACCCCGCACCAGGGCCCGGTCCCAGCGCGGGGTCTGCGCCCGCAGCCCCGGCAGTGAGAGGCAGCCCTCCTCGCCGCGCACCCGCACCCCGTCGGCCTCGACCAGCACCGGATTGACCAGGTGTCCCAGATGGCGGACATCCTCGTCGTCGGGGCAGTCGTAGACGAACACCCGCAGCCCGACCCCGATCTGATTGGCCGCCAGTCCGACCCCGTCCTCCGCGTACATGGTCGCGAAGAGGTCCTCGACCAGGCGTCCGAGCTGGTCGTCGAAGCTGGTGACGGTCCCGCAAGCCGTACGGAGTACCGGCTCCGCCCAGGGTGTGACCGGGTGGACGGTGCCGCTGCTGCCTGGGATCCGGGGACGGTTGCGTGCCATGCCGCAGAGCCTATTCGCGGTGCTGCCGCTTGGCGGAATCGCCGGTGCCGGTAGGCTGACCCCGTCTGATCCGAGGAGGAGAGCCACCACGATGCCAGCGAACCCCGAGCCGGGCTTCCGCACCGCCGCCCCTTCGGCCACGCTGCCCCCGCGCGCCAAACTCGCCGTCACGGCGGGCAAGGTCGCGGCCGCGGTCTCGCGGACCGCCGGACGCGGCAGCGGCTCCGTGATCGGCGGCAAGGTCGCGCTGCGGCTCGACCCGGACCTGCTGCGCAGCCTGGCCGAGAACCTGGACGTGGTGCTGGTCTCGGCGACCAACGGCAAGACCACCACCACCCGGCTGATCGCCGAGGCGCTGAAGGCGGCGGGCCCGGTGGTCTCCAACGCGCTGGGCGCCAACATGCCCGCCGGGATCACCTCCGCCCTGGCCGACGGCTCCGAGGCCCGCTTCGGCGTGATCGAGGTGGACGAGAAGTACCTGGTCGGCGTCGCCAGGGACACCGCCCCCAAGGCGATCGCGCTGCTCAACCTCTCCCGGGACCAGCTGGACCGCTCCTCGGAGACCCGGATGCTGGCCGAGCACTGGCGCGAGGGCCTGCAGGGCAGCGACGCCGTGATCATCGCCAACGCCGACGACCCGCTGGTCACCTGGGCTGCCTCCTCCAGCCGCAAGGTGGTCTGGGTGGCGGCCGGGCAGGCCTACCGCGAGGACGCCTGGTCCTGCCCCAGCTGCGGCGGGGTGATGCAGCGTCCGGGCGAGGACTGGTTCTGCGCCTCCTGCGGCTTCCGCCGCCCGCAGCCGCACTGGGCGCTGCAGAACGACCAGGTGCTGGACCCGCAGGGCTCGTCCTGGCCGATCCGGCTGCAGCTCCCCGGCCGGGCCAACCTCTCCAACGCCACCAGCTCGGCCGCCGTGGCCGCCGTCTTCGGGGTGCACCCGCAGGTGGCGCTGCAGCGGATGGAGTCGGTCCAGGCCGTCGCCGGGCGCTACGAGTCGGTGAACGTCGGCGGTCGCGAGGTGCGGCTGCTGCTGGCGAAGAACCCGGCCGGCTGGCTGGAGACCTTCACCCTGATCGACCCGGCCCCGGCCCCGGTGATCCTGTCGGTGAACGCGCTGTCCGCCGACGGCACCGACACCTCCTGGCTGTGGGACGTCGACTACGAGCGCCTGGTCGGCCACCCCGTCTTCGTGATGGGCCAGCGCAAGCTGGACCTGGCCGTACGGCTGGAGGTGGCCGGGGTCCACTTCCAGGTGGTGGACTCGCTGGCGCAGGCGGTGGCCTCGGCCCCGCCCGGGCGGATCGAGGCCATCGCCAACTACACGGCGTTCCAGCAGCTGCGCCGCGACGTGCGCGGCTGACGAAGAGGACTCACTGACATGAGCGAGAGCGCACTGCGACTGGTCTGGGTGTACCCGGACCTGCTGAGCACCTACGGCGACCGGGGCAACGTCCTGGTCGTGGAGCGCCGGGCGCGCCAGCGCGGGCTGGACGTGGCCAGGATCGACGTCCGGTCCGACCAGCCGGTGCCGACCAGCGGCGACATCTACCTGATCGGCGGCGGCGAGGACCGGCCGCAGCGGCTGGCCGGCGAGCGGCTGCGGGCCGACCCGGGCCTGCACCGCGCGGTCGAGAACGGCGCGATCGTGCTCGGCGTCTGCGCCGGCTACCAGATCATGGGCCACGAGTTCATCGACGACCGGGGCCAGCGCACACCGGGCCTCGGCCTGCTGGACGTCTGGAGCACCCGCGGCGAGGGCGTCCGCAATGTCGGCGACATCCTGGCCGAGCCCGACCCGCGACTCGGTCTGCCCACCCTGACCGGGTTCGAGAACCACCAGGGCATCACCCACCTGGGCCAGGGGGTGTCCCCGCTGGCGCGGGTCACCGTCGGCGGCGGCAACGGTACCGGGGACGGTACCGAGGGCGCCTGGCGGGACACCGTCTTCGGCACCTATCTGCACGGTCCGATCCTCGCCCGCAACCCGGCCGTGGCGGATCTGCTGATCAAGCTCGCACTGGACGTCAGCGCACTGCCCCCGGCCGACAACACCTGGTACGACGCGCTGCGCGCCGAGCGCATCGCCGCGGTGCAGCTGCCGGTCCAGTAGTCCCACCCAGTAGGTCAGTGCTCCGGCGAGTAGTCCGGCACAATGGCTGTGCACCGCCCGTCAGGGAGCAGGGCCGCTCCCGTCAGGGGCGTGCGGACGCGCAGAGCAGGGAAGAACCCCCGCGTGGATGGCGAAGGAGCCGTTCCACGTGCGCCCGAGCCCGACCGGAGGCCGCGGCGTTATCATCACGATGGGGCAAATGTCCGGTTTTCCGGTTCTGCTCGGGAGTTGTAAAGCGATGCGTATTGGTGTGCTGACCAGCGGCGGGGACTGCCCGGGTCTGAACGCCGTGATCCGTTCCGTGGTCCACCGCGGCGTGGTCGACCACGGCGACGAGATCATCGGGTTCGAGGACGGGTGGAAGGGCCTGCTCGAAGGCCAGTACCGCGAGCTCACCCTGGACTCGGTGAGCGGCATCCTGGCCCAGGGCGGGACCATCCTCGGCTCGACCCGGGTCCAGCCGAGCCACCTCAGGGACGGGGTGGCCCGGGCCAGGGACTACTGCAAGGAGCTCGGCCTCGACGGGATCATCCCGATCGGCGGCGAGGGCACCCTCAAGGCCGCCCGACTGCTGTCGGACGGCGGGCTGCCCATCGTGGGCGTACCCAAGACCATCGACAACGACATCGCCTGCACCGATGTCACCTTCGGCTTCGACACCGCGGTCTCGGTGGCCACCGAGGCCCTGGACCGGCTGAAGACCACCGCCGAGTCGCACCAGCGGGTCATGGTGGTCGAGCTGATGGGCCGCCACACCGGCTGGATCGCGCTGCACGCCGGCATGGCCGCCGGGGCGCACGCGATCATCGTGCCGGAGCGTCCCTTCAACATCGACCGGGTCACCGAGGTGGTCCGGGAGCGGTTCGAGCGCGGCAAGAAGTTCGCCATCGTGGTCTGCGCCGAGGGCGCCAAGCCCGAGCCCGGCACCATGCACTGGGAGGAGGGCACCGTGGACATCTACGGCCACGAGCGCTTCACCGGTGTCGCCACCCAGCTGTCCATGGAGCTGGAGCACCGGCTGGGCAAGGAGGCCAAGCCGGTCATCCTCGGCCACGTCCAGCGCGGCGGCACCCCCACCGCGTACGACAGGGTGCTCGCCACCCGCTTCGGCTGGCACGCCGTCGAGGCGGTGCACAAGGGCGCCTTCGGGCACATCACCGCGCTGCAGGGCACCCAGATCAACCTGGTGCCGCTGGCCGAGGCGGTGGCCGACCTGAAGACCGTCCCGGCCGAGCGCTACGCCGAGGCCGAGACCGTCATCTGACGCACCGCCGACTGCGCGGAGGCCCCCCGTCCGGAATGCCGGACGGGGGGCCTCCGCTTAGCGTGGCCCCATGGAGATCCTCGCCTACGGCGTACAGGCCGATGAGAAGCCCCTGATCGAGAAGGCCTTCGCGGGGCGGCACGACGTGCACTGCCTGGAGGTGTTCCTCAATACCGACACCGCGCCGCTGGCGGCCGGACACGAGGTGATCAGCACCAGCGTCAACGCCAGCCTGGACGCCTCCGCGCTGCGGATCCTGGCCGCGGGCGGGACCAGGATGATCGCCCAGCGCTCCACCGGCTTCAACAACATCGACCTCGCGGTGGCCGAGGAGCTGGGCCTGACCGTCGCCCGGGTCTCCTACTACTCCCCCTACGCCGTCGCCGAGTTCGCCTGGACCCTGGCGCTGGCGGTGAACCGGCGGATCACCCGGGCGGCCCTGCGTACCCGGGAGTTCGACTTCCGCCTGGACGGGCTGATGGGCCGGGACATCCACGGGATGACGGTCGGGGTGATCGGCACCGGCAAGATCGGCGAGTGCTTCACCCGGATCGCCCACGGCTTCGGCACCAGACTGCTGGGCTGGGACGTGGCGCAGAACCCGGCCTGCCTGGAGCTGGGTATGGAGTACACCCCGCTGGAGCAGCTGCTGGCCGAGTCCGACCTGGTCAGCCTGCACGTCCCGCTGCTGCCCGACACCCACCACCTGGTGGACGGCAGCGCGCTGGGACGGATGAAGCGGGACGCGATCCTGGTCAACTCCAGCCGCGGCGGCCTGGTCGACACCGCCGCCCTGGTCGAGGCGCTGCGCTCGGGCCACCTGGGCGGGGTCGGCCTGGACGTCTACGAGGAGGAGACCGGGCTGTTCTTCTTCGACCGCTCGCTGGAGGTGGTCACCGACGACACCCTGGCCCGGCTGATGACCTTCCCCCAGGTCCTGGTGACCTCGCACCAGGCGTACTTCACCAGCACCGCGGTGGGCCAGATCATCGACACCACCCTGGCCAACGTCGACGACTTCCTGGCCGGACGGACGAGCGAGAACACGCTGATCCCACGCAAGTAGAGGGGTGCGTACAGGGAGCAAAGCGGACAGTCCTACCCTGGTTCAGGACAGTGGCACGACCAGGGAAGCAGGGACAGCTGATGGGTGACATGCCGGGCATGGGACACGACCTCCCCCCGCTGACCCTCGGCCGGGCGCTGGCCCTGGACCCGTCGGCGGACTGGCCGTTCCTGGTCGGCTGCGTGCTGATGCTGGTGCTGTACCTCGGCGGGGTGCTGCGGCTGCGGCGGCGCGGCGACTCCTGGCCGGCCGGCCGCACCGTGGCCTGGGTCCTCGGCACGGTCACCGTCGCCCTGGTCACCTGCACCCGGCTGGACGAGTACGGGATGCAGCTGCTCAGCGCGCACATGATGCAGCACATGGTGCTGTCGATGCTGTCGCCGATCATCCTGCTGCTGGGCGCGCCGATCACCCTGGCACTGCGGGCGCTGCCGGCCGCGAAGGGCCGGTTCAGCCCGCGCGACCTGCTGGTGAAGCTGCTGCACTCGCGCTACGTGAAGGTGGTCTCGCACCCGGCCTTCACCATCCCGCTGTTCATCGCCAGCCTCTACGGCCTCTACTTCACCCCGCTGTTCGACTTCCTGATGCGCTCGACCGCAGGGCACACCCTGATGATGGCCCACTTCCTGGGCGTGGGACTGCTGTTCTTCTGGCCGATCATGGGCGTGGACCCGGGCCCGCACCGTCCCGGGCACCTGATGCGGATGCTGGAGCTGTTCATCGGGATGCCGTTCCACGCCTTCTTCGGCATCGCGGTGATGATGGCCTCCGGGCTGATGGTGACCTCGTTCGCGCACCCGATGGCCTCGCTGCACGTGGACCCGATCACCGACCAGCACCTGGCCGGCGGCCTGGCCTGGGCCTTCAGCGAGATCCCGACCTTCATCGTGCTGATCTCGCTGACCTTCCAGTGGGCCAGGTCGGAGGAGCGGGTCTCCCGGCGCAAGGACCGCACCGCGGACCGGGACGGCGACAGCGAGCTGAACGCCTACAACGCCTACCTGGCCTCGCTGGAGCGGCGCTCGGCCTGAGCGGCACCTCCGGACCGGGCGGCCTGCTCGAGTCCGGCGAGGATGACGTCGACGCCGAACTCCCAGCGCTCGTCGCCCACGTTGCGGGTCAGCGGCCCGATCATCGACAGCAGCGCGGGGTAGCGCTCCGGCGGGAGTGAGCCGAAGTAGGAGCGGACGCCGTCCAGATAGGCCTCGGTCTGCTCCTGATCCGCCGGGGCGTTGTCGTGGCCGCGCCGCTGGCTCACCTCATGGGCCGAGGCGACGAGGTAGAGGGCGAGCAGGTCGACCCCGTAGGCGACCACCTGTTCCGGCAGCCCGCCGGTCCTGAGCAGCACGATCAGCGTCTCGGCCGCGTCCAGCTGGTGCGGCAGGGTCGGGATGTTGGAGACCAGGGCCGCCCTGGCCAGGTCGTTGTGGGAGATCAGGTTGTCCCGGGCCTGGCTCAGGAACTCCTTCACCTGCTCGCGCCACTGCCCGGGGTCGGCCACGGGGTGCACCAGGTCGGCGTGGGCCAGGTCGAGCACCAGCTCGACCAGTTGGTCCTTGCTGCCGACATGCGCGTACAGGGACGCGGGGCCGGTGTTCAGCTCCTGCGAGACCCGGCGCATGCTCAGCGCGTCCAGGCCCTCGGCGTCGACGATGGCCAGCGCCGTCTCCACGATCAGCTCACGGCTGAGGGTGCGGCGCTTGGGGTTCCGGGGTTCCGGCGCGGCCCACGGGCTGGGCCAGGTGGGCCTGGCGGTTGCGTTCACACGGGCTCCTCGCGCTGCGCGGATCTGGTTGATCGGCTCCCACCCTAGTTGACACGAACGGCGTTCGCCAGTAGAACGGTGTTCGTAAGTGAACACCGTTCGTTACTACGAACAGCGTTCGCCCTCTCACTGTCCGTCCACCGGGGGTACCCATGTCCACCAACCAGACCGAAACGGCCGCACCTGCCACCGCACCGATAGCCGGCTCCGCTCCGGAGCCCGATCCGCCGGGCCCCAGCTACCGCTGGCGGTGGTGGATCCTCGGAACCATCCTGGTCGCCGAGGTCATGGACCTGCTCGACACCACCATCGTCAGCATCGCCTCCCCCGCCATCCACGAGGACTTCGGCGGCGGCACCTCGCAACTCCAGTGGATCGGCGCCGCCTACACGCTGACCTTCGCCGTGCTGCTGATCACCGGGGCCAGGCTCGGCGACCTGGTCGGCCGCCGCCGGATGTTCCTGATCGGCACCTTCGGCTTCACCCTCTTCTCCGCGCTCTGCGCGGTCTCGGTGGACTCCGGGATGCTGATCGGCTCCCGCGCCGTCCAGGGCGCCTTCGCCGCGCTGATGATCCCGCAGGGCCTCGGCATCATGCGCGAGGTCTTCCCGCCCAAGGAGGTCGGCGGGGCGTTCGCCGCCTTCGGCCCGGTGATGGGCCTGTCCTCGGTGCTCGGCCCGGTCCTCGGCGGCTTCCTGGTCACCGCGGACATCCTCGGGACCGGCTGGCGCATGGTCTTCCTGATCAACATCCCGCTGGGCCTCGCCGGAGTCGTGCTGGCCTGGAAGCTGTTCCCGAAGAACACCCGCACCCCCGGTGCGACCAGGCTCGACCTGGTCGGCATGGTGCTGCTCAGCGCGGCCGTGCTGCTGCTGATCTACCCGCTGGTGCAGGGCCGCGACCTCGGCTGGCCGATCTGGACCTACCTGTCCATGGCCGGCTCCGTGCCGCTGTTCGGAGTCTTCGGGTGGTACCAGCGCCGGCTGCGGACCTCGGGCGGCTCGCCGCTGGTCGAGCCCAGCCTGTTCCGCAACCGCGCCTTCACCTCGGCGCTCGGCGTCGGCATCTTCTTCTTCGCCGCGATGTCCGGCCTGATGTTCGGCCTCACCCTGATGATGCAGCTCGGCTCCGGCTGGACCGCGATGCACGCCGGATCGACCATGATCCCGATGTCGCTCGGCATCGCGGTCGGCGCGGGCCTGTCCGGCGCCGTGCTCGGCCCGAAGTACGGACGCAAGGTGCTGCACGTCGGCATGCTGGTGATGACCGCAGGGGTGCTCGGGCTCTGGGCCTCCTACTCCCACTGGGGCCTGCACATCACCAGTTGGGACCTGATCGCCGGGCTCGCCGTCACCGGCCTCGGCATGGGCCTGCTGATCGCCCCGTTCTTCGACATCGCCCTGGCCGGGGTCACCGACCAGGAGTCCGGCTCGGCGGCCGGCGTGCTCAACGCCGTGCAGCAGCTCGGCGGTTCCATCGGCATCGCGGCGCTCGGCACCGGCTTCTTCAGCTGGGCCTCCAGCCGCGGCTTCGTCCAGGCCACCGGCTGGACCATGGGCTGCACCGCCGCCGCCCTGCTGGTCGCGGCAGCGGTCGGCTTCGGCCTCCCCCGGATGGCCCGGCCGGAACCCGCGCCCGTCGAGGAGTAGCCGCAGGCACAGCAACGGCCCCTGCCGGATGGCGGGGGCCGTGTGCGCTGACGCGGGAACGCTACGGCAGGAAGTACATCGGGTTGGGGATCTTGTACGTCTGGTCGGCGTAGCCGCCGGACAGGTCGCTGTACTGGTCGCCGAAGTTGCCGACGATGTCGTAGCCCTGGCTCTCGATGTACGCGCGGGTCTGCGACTTGTACTGGATCGTGGTGCAGGTGTACGTCGGGGTCGCGCAGGTCAGGTACGACGGCGGGGCCGCGCTGTTCTTCAGGAACAGGTGCGACACGTCGGCGGTCGGGAAGCCCACGGCGGCCAGGTTGGCGGCGGTGTAGGAGCGCTGCGACTCCGGGCGGCCGGTGATGTAGAAGACCGTGTAGCCCTGCTTCTGCGCCCAGCTGGCCAGGGTGTTCATGCCGAACACGGCCGGCATGGTCTTGGTCGCGATGTAGTTGGCGTTGCTGGTCGGGTTGTAGACGAAGGTCGTCTCGATCTCGTAGTTGTAGGTCGACAGCGAGGTGTCGTCGACATCGAGGACGATGGCCTTCTTGCCGGTCCTGTCGTGCTTGATCTTGCTGGCCAGGTACTTCTCGGCCTTGGCCTCGATCCCGTTGACCTGGATCGCGTAGTTGCTGTCCGCGGAGGCGAAGTGCTCGCCGCCGGCGTCCACGGTGTCGCCGTAGTACGCCTTGATCTGCGAGACCTCGTCGGTCATGTTGGTGATCTGCTTGTCGGACCGGGGCGCTGAGGTGTCGGCCATGGCGAAGCTGCCACCTGCGACCACAGCGCCGGCGACGACGCCGATCGCAAGGATGCCGAACTTCTGCGAGTGCTTGCCGAGGGTGCGTGTGCTCATGCTCATGGAGTGCTGGCTCCTTCGGAGGGTCGAGATCTGACAGACCGTAGGGGTCCAGGTGAGAGCCGGTCAAGAGCTGTCTATGCGCGTTGTCTACGCGCGAAGCAGGAAGGCAGTGTCCGCACACCGGCTGAGCTGGGCGGAAATCTCCCGGCAACGCCATTGAACACGCTTGGCCAACGATTGCGACCCGGTGGACACCACCGCGCCCGCGCAAACGATGATGGTGCGATGACGACGCAGTCCGACGACACCCAGCCAAGCGCACCGCGCACCAGCCCGCCCGGCCCCGGCTCGGCCGCCCTCGGACGGCCGACCCTGCAGCAGGTCGCGGCGCTCGCCGGGGTGTCCAGGGCGACCGCCTCACGGGTGGTCAACGGTGGGGCCGGGGTGCGGCTGCACGTCCAGGCGAAGGTCCGCAAAGCGGTGGAGGAACTGGGGTACGTCCCCAACCCGGCGGCCCGGACGCTGATGACCCGTCGGCACGACGCGGTGGCCGTGGTGGTGGCCGAACCGGAGAGCCGGGTCTTCTCCGACCCGTTCTTCGCCCAGCAGCTGCGCGGCATCGGCCGTGAGCTGTCCGCCGCAGCGGTCCAGCTGGTGCTGCTGCTGGTGACCGACGCCGGGGACTACGCGCAGGTCGGACGCTATCTGGCGGCCGGGCACGTGGACGGCGCGCTGATCTTCTCGCTGCACCGGGACAACCCGCTGCCGGTCATGGTGGACCGGCTCGGCCTGCCCGTGGTCTACGGCGGTCGGCCCGAGTGGGGCGAGCCCGGGTCGATTCCGCTCTATGTCGACACCGACAACCGGGGCGGGGCCAGGGCCGCCGCCGAGCACCTGGTCGCCCGGGGCCGCCGCCGGATCGCGGTGATCACCGGACCGCTGGACCAGACCTCGTCGGTGGACCGGCTCGACGGCTTCCGCGACGTCTTCCCGAACTTCCCGGACAGCGACCCCGACCTGCTGGTGGAGGGCGACTTCACCGCACCCGGCGGGCGCCGGGCCATGGAGCGGCTGCTCGACCGCAGCCCGGACCTGGACGCGGTCTTCGCCTGCTCGGACCTGATGGCCGCGGGCGCGCTCGCGGTGCTGGCCGAGCGCGGCCTGCGGGTGCCGGAGGACGTCGCCGTGGTCGGCTACGACGACAGCGACACCGCCGCCCAGTGGGCCAGCCCCCCGTTGACGACGGTGCGTCAGGACATCGAGGAGATGGGCCGGTTGATGGCCCGGCTGCTGCTGAACCGGCTCCAGCTGGAGTTCGACGGCCGCCCGGACGAGGCCGCGGCGCTGACCTCCGTGGTCACCCCGGCCGAGCTGATCGTCCGCCGCTCCAGCTGACGCCCGGCGGGAGTCCCGCTACTCGGCCGGGCGGCGGAACATTCCATTCAGACCCGACGCGTCCAGCACCTTCTGCAGCACCGCCCGTACCTGCACCAGGTACAACGGGACCTGCCGCTGCTCGGCCCGGTGCCGCGCGCCGAGCAGCGCGCTGAGGCCGCCCGCGTCGCAGAACAGCACCAGGGCGACGTCGACCTCGATCTGGCGGACCCGGGGGCTCTCCAGGATGGTCGCCACGCTCTGCTCCAGCAGTCCGGCGGCGTCCAGGTCGAGTTCGCCCGCGAGCAGGATCTGCGCCCTCCGCCGCTCGTCCAGGACGAGGACCGCGAGGCGGCCGTTGTCGGCCATGCTGCCCACCTCCCCCTACGGAGCAAGTTCTCAATGTAGATGCCGATCCCACCGGATGAATATGCCGTGGTCATTTCCTGGACCGACCCTTTGCCATGACGTGCCGTTGCCCGCCATTGCGCGGACCGACCTGAAAGGGCGTCACCAGCCCTACACTGGTGGGACAGGACCGCTTGACAGGGGCCGTCGGCCGTGAACAGCGGGGGATTCCATGGCCGTCCGTCAACTTCCACCCATTCCGCCGACCGTCGTCGCACCGGCCGTCGGGCAGCGCGATCGCAGCGCGCTCGTCCTGCTGCAGCTGTCCCGGTACGGTCCGCTCGCGGCGGCGTACACGGTCTTCCAGTCGCTGGTCGGTGTGCTGCCCGACTCGCTGTCCGGCGACGCGGCCCGCTACGGGCTGGCCGGCACCGCCGGACTCTCGGCCGGCGCCCTGGTACTGCTGAGCGCCCTGCTGGCCAGGAGCCGGGCCGAGCAGCGGAACACGGCGCAGCCGGCGCCGGCGACCGGCGCCGACCGGTCGCCCGGCTCGCTCGCTCCGCTGCTGCGGGGTACCACGGAGGCCCTGCTGCGAAGCCGGTCGACCGTGGACGATCCGCAGCAGGGGCGGCTCACCGGGTGGGCGCACTTCATCGAGGAGAGCGAGTCGGGGCAGCGCCCGACCGCCATCG
Organism: Streptacidiphilus alkalitolerans; assembly: GCF_042511045.1. Taxonomy (NCBI): domain Bacteria; kingdom Bacillati; phylum Actinomycetota; class Actinomycetes; order Kitasatosporales; family Streptomycetaceae; genus Streptacidiphilus; species Streptacidiphilus alkalitolerans. The sequence continues at coordinate 331,632 of NZ_JBHEZX010000008.1, read as the reverse complement.
GCACCGCCTACGGCCTGCACACCGTGCTCACCCTCGGGGGTGCCGACGGCCTGCTCGAGACCTCGGGCCTGGTGGACACGCTGTGGCGGCTCCGGCTGCCGGACGGCGGCTGGGCCGCACGCACCGGCACCGGGGTCGGCCGTCCGGAGGTCACCGCGCTGGTGCTCGGCGCGCTCAGCCGGGCCGGCGCCGACAGCGCCGGGATCGCCGACGGCGTTGCCGCGCTGGAGCGGATGACCGCCCCGGGGGAGGATCCGGAGGGGCTGTCCCGGACCTATGTGGTGACGGCGGTGATGCGCGGCCTGCTCAGGGCCATGCCGCGGTCCCCGCTGCTCGGACGGCTGCGCACCGAGCTGGTGGCCGGGGCCGTGCCCGATCCGGAGCACGGCGGACTGCTCTGCTGGGGCCACTCGCTGCGCACCGGTACGAGCTCCCACTACCAGTCGCTGCCCTCTCCCGCCCACACCGCCCACGCCGTCCTCGCCCTGTCCAGGACGGCCCGGGTGCTCGGCGAGGAGGGGCGTTCCCGCCATGCCCTCGACCAGGCGGTCGCCTGGCTGGTGGAGAACGACCGGTTCACCCCGCAGACCGAGCACCTGCGCCGGCCGGCGATACCCCCGGCGGTGGGAGTGGACCACGCCATGATCAGCCACTTCACCGCCGCCTGGGTGGCCAAGGCGCTGATGAGCGCGGGACCTGAGACGGTACGAGGCACACCGGACCTCGCCGGGCCCCTGCGCTCCCGCCTGGAACAGGCCGTCGCCGAGGTGTACGCCCAGCAGCGCGACGGGGTCTGGGAGTGGCGCAACGACCGGGAGGCCCAGCCGCTCTGGATGACCTACCAGGGCCTCGCGGTGCTCCAGGCCTGGGCGCTGAACGGCCTGGGAACCACCCGGTGACGGCCGGTCAGTTGCGGGTGGTCAGCTGGAACATCCGCGAGGGGGTACCGGTCCGCGACCCGGGGGGCACCGTGGCCGACGCACTCACCGAGGCCGTCCACCGGCACGGTCCGGACGTGCTCGCCGTACAGGAGGCCCCGTTCGACCCCGATGGCGGGTCGCCGCTGCTGGACGCGGTGGCTGTGGCCGCCGGGCTGCCGCACCGGCTGTACTTTCCCTACTCCCCGGCGATGCACCTGGCCGGCGGCCGGGCCGGGCTGGCCCTGCTGGGCCGGGAGCCGTGGAGCGAGGGGGTGCGGTCGCTGCTGCCCAATCCGGGGCTGCGCCGGACCACCCCCGACCGGGAACTGGTCACCTGGGAGAAGGGGATGCTGTTCGGCCGCCAGTCGCTCGGCGGCCGGCAGGTCTGGGTCGGCTGCGTCCACCTGCCGCCGTTCCATCTCTTCCGGACCGCACCGGACGACCCTTCGGTGCGCGGGGTCTGGACCGGGCTCGCCTCGTTCATCAACGCGCTGCCGGCCGGGCCGCTGGTGGTCTGCGCCGACCTCAACAGCGAACGGAGGAGTCTGCTCATGGACCGGCTGCCGGAACGCCCGTTGCGGAGCGCCGTCACGGCCGGGACGTCACCGATCGGCATGGCGGTGGACGACGTCCTGTTCGGACCCGAGTTCCTGCTGCGGAGCAGTTCGGTGCGGTTCGGGTTCTCCGACCACGCCCTGTGCGCGGTGACCCTGGAGCTCAAGCCGTGACCGGGGCGGGAGCGATCGGCGCGGTTCGCCGGATCGTCGAGGGCGCGGATTCGGCCCAGGCCGCGCTCGGCGCGCTCGGGGCCCTGGTCGGCAGCGGACTGACCGCCCCGCTGCTGGACGCCCTGGTGGAGGACGCCCCGAGCCCGGAGACCGCCGCGCGGGCGGCCTTCTCCTATCGCCACGCGCTGGGCTTCGAGAAGCTGATGCTGCTGGTCGGCGAGCCGCACTACATGCTGCGCGCCCACATCTGGCCGAGGACCGGGCCGACCGCGGAGCCCGGGACCACCGAGCACATCCACAACCACCGCTTCGGCTTCGCCTCGGCCGTCCTGCTGGGCGACCTCGGGATGCGGCTCTACGAACCCGATCCCGCCGGCGAGGTGTTCGCGGCACACGAGGAGCGCATCACCACCGGGGAGTGGTTGATCCGCCCGCGCGGCCCGGCCCGGCTGCGGCTCCGGGCCGATCTGCGGCTGGCCCGAGGGACCCGGTACTGCCTGGAAGCCGAGGCACGGCACCGGATCGTCCGGAATCCCGACGTGCGCACGGTCACCCTGTTCCTGGAGACGGCGACCGAGCGGGCCCACACCGACGTCTACACCGCCGTCGGCACGCCGGTGCCGCCGACGGCGCCGAAGCGTCCACTGGACCCGGCCGACTACGTCGAGGCGCTCAGATCGCTGAGGTCACTGCTCGGCTGAGCCGCGCGCAGGGCCTGGCGGATCGTCCCCAGATTGTGGGCGTCCAGGCCGCGCGACTCCAACGCGCGCAGCGGCAGCCACTCGTAGGCCTGATCGCTCGCGGGAAGCACGATGTCGAAGGTCAGCGGACGCACCAGGAAGTTGGACTGGATGTTGTGCACGGTCCGGCCGTTCCACTGGCTGGCGAAACTCCGCTCGCCGGCTGCCGCCAGCACTTCCCCCGCGAGGCCCGCCTCCTCCCGCAGCTCGCGCAGAGCGCCGTGTTCGGGGAGTTCCCCCTGCTCCACCTTGCCGCAGGGGACCCCCCACACCCTGGGCAGGAACAGCTCCCGCTCACTGCGGCGCACCAGCAGGACGGTGTCCCGGTGAAGGACGACGGCCGCCGCCAGGCGGTTGTGGTCCTTCACCGGTTCCACTCTGATCGTCCGCATCTCACTCCACAGTCCGCAGTCGGGGCCGGCCGTCGGTGCTCCCGACGGCGCGGGGCGCCAGGATAAGGGTGCCCAGTCTGCATGAAAACGGCATGTCCAGGAGCGGAACACTCCAAGCCGGGAGCCCCGGTGCTGGATTCTCACCCGATCGGGTTGCACCCGGGCCGAAGGGTGGATCGCCCGGTCCTGGGTAGACGGTGTGCGGGGCGGGAGATCGATCGGTGCCGCGCGGGAGTTCGAACTGGGGAAGGCACAGGGATGAGACGCAGGACGGCAGTGGCAGGGAGTGCTCCCGTCGCGGCAGCGAAGGCAGCGCCGGCGCCCGAGCGGCGGCGCCCCGTGCGCAGTCTGGGGACGCAGATCCTGCGGGCCCTGGTCGGTACGGTCGCGCTGCTGGCCTTCGCGGTGTGCGCCGCGGTGGTGGTGAAGCTGACGCTGACCCCGTCCCCCGCCTCGGTGGGGATCGCGCACACCAATCTGCATCCGGGGAAGTCGATCCGGCTGTACCTGAACCAGCCCTCGGTCCATCAGGCGATCCTGCAGATCGGCGGGAACATCCTGATCGGGGTGCCCTTCGGCCTGCTGCTGCCGATGATCACCCCGCGCGCCCGGGGCCTGCTGCGGGTGCTGCTGACCACCCTCTTCGTGGTGCTGGTCCTGGAGTTGGCGCAGCACTACTTCATCGAGGGCCGGTCCTTCGACGTGGACGACCTGATCCTGGCCGCGATCGGCGCGGTGATCGGGTACGTCCCGGTCGGCCGCTACCTGTCGCTGCGGGTCCACCCGGGGCACCGGCACTGGTGGCAGCGGCTGCTGGGGCGGCGACCGCCGCGGCGACGACTGCCGAAACCGCGGCGGCGCAGCCCGGCCTGACGGCGGGTCACCCGCGCGGGCGGGGGACCCCGGTGGAGTTGCGGACGATCAGCTCCGGCTCGAACAGCAGCGGTTCGGTCGGTACCGGGCGGCCGTTGATCTGCGACATCAGCGAGGCCATCACCGCCGCCGCCATGGCCCGTACCGGCTGCCGGGCGGTGGTGAGCGGGGGCTCGGTGACGACCATGTGCGGGGAGTCGTCGAAGCCGACCACCGAGAGGTCCTCGGGGATCTCCAGCCCGCGCCTGCGGGCGGCCCGGATCGCGCCGAGGCCGAGCGCGTCGCTGCCGCACACCACCGCGGTGACCCCCTCGGCCAGCAGCCGGTTGACCGCGGTGCTGCCGCCCTCCATCGAGAACACGGTGTGGGCGACCAGCCGGCGCCAGTCGACGTCGACGCCGCGCCGCTCCCAGTAGCCGACGTAGGCGGCCAGCTTGCGCATGGACGGCATGTGGCCGGCCGGGCCGAGGATCAGGCCGATCCGCTCGTGGCCGAGGGCGGTGAGGTGGTCCAGCGACTGGTCCACGGCGATGGCGTCGTCCACCCAGACCTGGCAGACGTCGGTGTTCTCGTCCGCCGCGTTGATCAGCACGGTGGGCAGGCCGATCTCGCGGAGCCTGGCGCACTGCTCCGGGCCCGCGTCGGCGTAGCTGCCGCCGACGAAGACGATGCCGGCCGTGTCCTGCTTGAGCAGCATGTCGATGTAGGTGCTCTCGGAGACCCCGTCGGCGGTGCGGGTGCACAGCACGGGCAGCAGCTCGCGCTTGTTGAGCGCGGCGCAGAGCACCTCGATGAAGGCGGGGAAGATCGGGTTCTGCAGGTCGGGGACGACCAGGCCGACCAGGCGGGACTTCTTGGAGCGCATCGGGGTCGGCCGGGTGTAGCCGAGCACGTCGATCGCGGTCAGTACCGAGTTCCGGGTCGCCTCCGTGGTCCCTGGCCTCTCGTTGAGTACCCGGCGGACGGATGCCTCGCTCACGCCGGCGAACTTGGCAACTTCGGAGAGTCTCGTCATGGGTCTTAATCTACCCGATTCAACGCAAGACTTGAAATGTTTCTTGCAAGTTATAGACAGAATCACGGGCACGCCAAAGCCCGCCCCGGCCGGAGCCGGGGCGGGTTCTGACGTCGCCTCAGAAGCCGCTGTCACCTGCCCCGCGGACGATGGTGTAGCCGCCCGGGTTGTTCAGGCCGCCCGACTTCGCCCCGGTGACGGTGACGCCGGTGGCGGTCAGGCTGCCGGTGACGTTGTTGATGTCGATGCCGTAGGTGCCGGCCCCGTTGATGGTGTCGTCGGTCAGCGCCAGGTTGCTGATCTGCTTGCCGAAGCTCAGCAGCAGCCCCTGGTAGCCGCTGTTCAGCAGGGTGTTGCCGGTGACGTTCACCGGCTGGGTGATGTCCGAGTTGACCGCGTAGATCCAGATCGCGCCCAGCGCTGAGCCCCAGTTGGAGTTGTAGGAGCCGGCCCGGGTCAGCGTGTTGTCCAGCACCGTGGTCGGGCCGGTGAAGCCGCCGCCGAAGTCGGTGCCGAGCTTGATGCCGCCGCCGAAGGCGACGATGTCGAGGACCTGGTTGTCGCGGACCGTGTTGTCGCCTCCGCCGTAGACCCCGATGCCGTTGCCCTGGATCGGGCTGGCGACGGTGTTGAAGGCGACCACCGAGCCGGTGACATTGCCGCCCTCGGTGTCCAGGGCCACGCCGTCGTCGCCGCTGTTGCGCACCACCGACTGCTCGACCCGGGTGTTGCTGCTGCCGCCGTGGACGTGGATGCCGTCGGCGAAGACGTCCCGGATCCGGGTGCCGGAGATGTCGAGGCCGTTGCCGGGCACGGCCCAGATGCCGACCTTGACGTGCTCGATCCACACGTCGGAGATCAGCGAGCCGTTGGCGAAGGTGCCCTCGATGCCGGCCGCGCCGCTGTCGTTGTTGCGGAAGGTCTGGTCGCCCAGGAAGGACAGGTCGGCGATCTGGTTGGTGCCGCCGGTGGCGTAGAAGCCGCCCGCGCCGTTGACGGCGGTGGACTGGATCGTGGTGTACCACTCCCCCGCGCCGCGCACGGCCAGGTTGCTGAGGCTGATCCGGCCCGAGATGTCATAGGTCCCGGCCGGGAACCAGAGGCCCTTGCCGGTGCCGGACAGCGCCGACATGGCGTTGTTGATGGCGGCGGTGTCGTCGGCCCCGCTGTTGGGGGTGACCCCGTAGCCGGTGATGGACACGTAGTTGGCCGGCATGGTCAGCGCCGGGTCGACCTGCTCGGCGTCCACCGCGTCCAGGGTGTAGCTCGCGGCGGTGTCGCCGGCGTCCCGCTGGAACTTGAGCACCGTGCCGACCGGCCAGTTGCCGATCAGCGCGCGGGTCTCGTCGTAGAAGTGGTGCGCCACCCCGGTGCTCGGCGTGCGGGTGTCGTAGTAGCCGGGCCCGTACAGCCAGGAGTACTGGGTGGTCAGGTTGAGGTCCTGGACCTTGCTGTTATTGGCGTAGAGCGAGAGCTTGGCGGTGGCGGTGGAGCCGTCGCTGTTGGCCGGGATCGAGTAGCGCAGCACGATCGAGTTGGCCGGCTTGGTGAGCGTGAGCTGCTCGTACTGGCCGGTGGCGGTCAGCTGGACGGCCTGCCGGGCGGTCGCCTCGGACTGCAGGCTCGGGTAGGAGATGCTGGCCGGCAGCACGGTGCCGTTGGTCTGCACGGTGGTGGCGGTGTACTCGGTGTAGGGGACGGTCGCCCCCTGGGCGGCCAGCGCCAGGCCGCCGGCGATGCTGACGTTGTCCACGGCGATATTGCCGCTGTCGCCCGAGTTGGTCTGCAGTCCGACCAGGTTGAGGCCGGAGCGCAGGGTCACATTGAAGGTGGCGGTCAGCCAGCCGCTGCCGGCCGGCAGGCTGCGCTGGCTGTCGCGGATGCCGTTGAGGTTCAGCGAGATGGTCTGCGCGGTGCCCGTGCTGTTGCCGTAGCGCAGCACCACCGGGTAGCTGCCGGCCGCGGGGGTGTCCACGTCGATGACGACCTGGGAGCCCTGGGCGGTGAACCCGGTGAGGTAGCCGCTGCCGGTGTAGCCGCTGGTCGCGGTGGCGGTGCTGGGTCCGCCGGAGAAGAAGGCCGTCTCGGCCTCGTAGACCTGGCCGGAGCCGGGCGGCGGGGTGGTGGTCGCCGTGGGCGTCGGCGTCGGCGTGGGGGTGGGGGTCGAGACGGCGCCCAGGGTGAGGTTGTCCAGGTTGACGTTGCCGGAGTCGGCGCTGTCGAACCGGTAGGCCACCGTGTTGCTGCCCGCGTTCAGCGTGACGCTCTCGGCCTCGGTGCCCCAGGTGTTCCAGTCCGCCGTGGCCGGCAGGCTGACCTGGCGCAGCTTGGTTCCGTTCACGTACAGCGACAGCGTCTTGGCCGACCCGTTGCCGTTGGCGTAGCGGAGGGTCGCCGTCGCGGTGCCCGCCGAGGACGCGCTGACGGTGAAGGTGGTGGCCGCCGCGCCCTTGTTGCCGTCGGTGTAGCCGCCGACGAAGCCGGTCCCGGTGAAGCCGGAGTGGTCGGTGGCGATGGCCGCGCCGCCGGACAGGGCGGCCGACTCGGCCTCGTACTGGCCGCTGGGCGGCGGCGACGCGGCGGCGACGGTGAGGTTGTCCAGGTTGACGTTGCCGGAGTCGGCGCTGTCGAACCGGTAGGCCACCGTGTTGCTGCCGGCGTTCAGCGTGACGCTCTCGGCCTCGGTGCCCCAGGTGTTCCAGTCCGCCGTGGCCGGCAGGCCGATCTGGCGCAGCTTGGTTCCGTTGACGTAGAGGGACAGCGTCATGGCGGCGCCGGTGCCGTTGGCGTAGCGCAGCGTGGTCGTGGTGCTGCCGGCCGCGCCGGCGGTGACCGTGAAGGTGGTCGCCGCAGCGCCCTTGTTGCCGTCGGTGTAGCCGCCGACGAAGCCGGAGCCGGTGTAACCGGTGTGGTCGGTGCCGACCGTCGCGCCGCCCGAGAGGGCGGCCGACTCGGCCTCGTAGGTGGTGGACGCGGCCGTGGCCGGCAGTGCGGCCCAGGCGGCCAGGCCGACCAGGAGCGCCATCAGGGCGAGCAGTGCGCTCAGCCTGGGGGACGTGCGACGGGGGGATCGCAGAGGCATGACTCGACTCTCTGTGTGAGCGGGCTTGAAGGGTGGGACGGCTCGATGAGTCGTGGGGACGGTAATAACGAGACCGCCCTGGCGCAAGGGTTCCGGCATGGTTCAGGAAGAACGAGACGGATGTGTTGCCGTACTTGCGTGATCGATGGCGGCCCTCGGCCTCCGAAAAGGGCCCCATGAGCTTGAGCGATGAAATTATTGCCCCAGCGAGTTCATCTTTTGCAGATCAAGAGGTTCCCGCGATTCAGACCCCCGTGCAGGTGAGCGCCTCGCACTGAGCACAACCCGGGGTCACCCAGTCCGCCCGGGGCAGGCTCGGGCTTCCATGGGCCGTGACAGGCCTTCACGGCCCGCTCGATGCAATTCGTCGTCTTCTTTCAGATCTCAAGCAGGCTCTTGCAAGATGTGTGACGCGTCTGTACGTTGAGGCCACGCCGGATGACAGCGGGGTCTCCCCCGGATGTCCTGATCGTTTCCGACGGTGCGTCACCACCCCACCCTGCCTCCCCTCACACACTCGGGAACCCACAGATGATGACCAACGGGACTGGCGTCAGAGTCCGCAAGGCGCTCGCAATGGCCCTCGCAGCAGGTTGCTGTCTCACCGCCGCGGCCTGCGGCAGCTCCAAGTCGGGCACGGCCTCCACCTCTGCCGACGGGATCACCACGATCACCGTGAACGACGAGCCGGCCAGCACCGACGCGGTCAACCGCAAGAACTTCCTCGCCGACATCGCGGCCTTCGAAGCGAAGAACCCGAAGATCAAGGTCATACCGCACGAGGGCCAGATGGACCCGAAGACCTTCTCCGCGAAGATCGCCGGCGGCCAGCTGGAGAACGTCTTCTACACCTACTTCACCGACCCGGCCGGGCTGATCGCCAAGCACCAGGCGCTCGACATCACCAGCTACCTCTCCGCCTTCCCGCTGGTGAAGACGGTCAAGCCGCAGCTGATGAAGGTCTACTCCGACAGCGCCGGCAAGGTCTACGGCATCCCCCAGGGCAACTACTCGATGGGCCTGGTCTACAACCGCACCCTGTTCACCAAGGCCGGTCTGGACCCGAACTCACCGCCCACCACCTGGGCCGAGGTCCGCGCCGACGCCAAGAAGATCGCGGCCCTGGGCAACGGCATCGCCGGCTACGGCGACTACAGCAAGTCCAACACCGGCGGCTGGCACTTCACCGCCGAGATGTACTCGCTCGGCGGCGACGTGGCCAAGCAGGGCAGCGACGGCAAGTGGACCGCCGACTTCAACAACGACAAGGGAAGGCAGGTCCTGCAGCAGCTGCACGACATGCGCTGGGTCGACGACTCGATGGGCCAGAAGCAACTGCTCGAGTGGGCCGACCTGCTGCAGATGATGGGCGCGGGCAAGCTCGGGATGTACGTCGCCACCTCCGACAACATCCCCACCATCTCCAACCAGTACAAGGGCAACGCGGCGGACTACGGGCTCGGCCCGATCCCCGGCGGTGGCGGCACCCTGGCCGGCGGCGGCGGCTTCATGTTCAACCCCAAGGACACCCCGGCCCAGGTCAAGGCCGGTATCGCCTGGCTCAGCTACAAGTACCTGACCCCGGGTCAGGGCGAGTACGACTACGCCCGCGCCTCCGCCGCCAAGCAGCCGGTCGGCCTGCCGGAGCCGGACCTGTGGACCGGCGCCGCCGAGGCCACCCGGACCAGCCTGGTCGCGGCCAACGCCAACGTCCCGGTGCAGAACTACCAGCCCTTCGTCACCGGCAACGCCAATGTCCCGCTGGACGTCGAGCCGCCGAACGCGCAGCAGATCTACGCCGTCCTGGACACCGCGATGGCGCAGGTGCTGACGAACAAGAACGCGGACGTCAACAAGCTGCTGTCGGACGCGGAGAAGCAGGTCAACTCGATCCTCTCCACCGTCCAGTAGGTCCGTCGGCACACCGGGCGGGCCGCCCTCCCCATGGCACCGCGGCCCGCCCGCCCCCGCAGAAAGGCACTCCCCCATGGCGACCACCACCGCGGGTCCGTCCCGCGACCTGCGCGCACAGCGCCGGGACCGACTGCGGCGCCGGCTCGCCGACAACGCCCTCGCCTACAGCTTCATGGCCGCGGGCATCCTCTGCTTCGCCGTGTTCTCCTGGTATCCGCTGGTCCGCGGGCTGATGCTGAGCTTCCAGCAGGACAACCTGGTCACCCCGCCGACCTGGATCGGTCTGGAGAACTTCCGGCACCTCTTCGCCGACCCGCTGTTCCTCACCGCCTGGAAGAACACCTTCGAGTTCACCGGCCTCGCGCTGGTCTTCGGCTACCTGGTGCCCTTCGGCATCGCGGTGCTGCTGAACGAACTGCGGCACTTCAAGGCCTACTTCCGGGTGGTCGTCTACCTGCCGGTGATGCTGCCGCCGATCGTCAGCGTGATGGTCTGGCAGTTCTTCTACGACCCCGGCAACGGCCTGTTCAACACCCTGCTCCGGGGCGCGCACCTGCCGACCTCGCAGTGGGTGCAGTCCCCGCACATGGCGATGATCTCGCTGGTGCTGGTCTCCACCTGGGCCAACATGGGCGGCGCGACCATCATGTACCTGGCCGCGCTGCAGACCATCCCCGGCGAGCTGTACGAGGCCGCCGAGCTGGACGGCGCCGGGGTCTGGAAGCGGCTGCGGCATGTGACGCTGCCTCAGATGCGGTTCATCATGCTGGTGCTGCTGCTCCTGCAGATCGTCTCCACCATGCAGGTGTTCATCGAGCCGTTCCAGCTGACCGGGTTCACCGACCCGTCCACCATCACCGTGATGACGCTGATCTACCGCTACGCCTTCGCCGTCAACAACGACTTCGGCCTGGCCGCGTCGATGAGCGTGATCCTGTTCGCGGTGCTCGCCGTCTTCTCCGCCTTCTACATGCGGCTCACCCGCGAAACCGCCTGAGGGGCACGCCACCATGACTCTGCTGACCGAGCCCGAGCGCGCCCTGCCGGGCTCCGGGCCCACCACCGCCGCCACCGGAACACCCCGGTCGGGCCGCCGGCGCGGACGCCGCACCGCTGAGAGCGGCACCGCCACCCGCAGCCTGATCTCCGACCTGGAGCTGGCCCGCCCGCGTGCCCGGGTGCTCTACTTCCTCACCCTGACCGGCACCGTCGTGGTCTTCGCCGCGGCCTTCCTGTTCCCGCTCTACTGGATGGTCACCGCCGCGCTGAAGACCCCGGCGCAGATGGCGGACAACACCGTCGGCAGCCTGGTGCCGACCTCGTTCCAGCTGTCCAACTACGCGGACGCCTGGAACGAGATGCACATCGCGCACTTCTTCCTCAACACCGTCTACTACGCGGCCGGCGGCTGGTTCATCCAGATCGTCGTGGACGTCACCACCGCCTACGCGCTGTCCAAGCTGCGGCCGGTGTTCGGCCGGGCGGTCTTCGGGATGATGCTGGCCAGCCTGATGCTGCCGGCCACGGCCCTGCTGGTCCCCGCCTACCTGAACATCACCAGCCTGCCGTTCATCCACCTCAACCTGCTGAACTCGCCCTGGGGGCTCTGGCTCCCGGGCGCCGCCAACGCCTTCAACGTCTATGTGCTGAAGCGCTTCTTCGACCAGATCCCGGACGAGCTGCTGGACGCCGCGTCCATCGACGGCGCCTCCCGGCTGCAGATCCTGGGGCGGATCATCCTGCCGCTCTCCCGGCCGGTCCTCGCCGTGATCTCGATCCTCTCGGTGATCGGGATCTGGAAGGACTTCCTCTGGCCGATGCTCGTGCTGCAGGACCCCGAGGCGCAGACCCTGTCCGTGGCCCTGCAGCGGCTCTCCGCCACCACCCAGGTCCCGCCGACCGAGATGATCGCCGGGCTGGCCATCGCCTCGGTGCCGATGGTGGTCGTCTTCCTGGTGTTCCAGCGACACATCCTGGCCGGCCTCTCCGCCGGCGCGGTCAAGGGCTGACCTCCCCCCGCCGGCACCGCCCGTCCCACCGCACGCCCTCCGCTCACGTCACGTTCCCCGCAAGGAGATCCCCCGCCATGTCCGACGCTCCCCGCTCCGACGACGAGCACGCCGACCCCGTGCACACCGACGCCGCGACGGCATGGTGGCGCAACGCCGTGATCTACCAGGTCTACGTCCGCTCCTTCGCGGACGGCAACGGCGACGGGGTCGGCGACCTGGCCGGCGTCCGGGCCAAGCTGCCCTACCTGGCCGACCTCGGCGTGGATGCGCTGTGGTTCAACCCCTGGTACGCCTCCCCGCTGGCCGACGCCGGCTACGACGTCGCCGACTACCGCGCCATCGACCCGCGCTTCGGCACCCTGGCCGAGGCCGAGGCGCTGATCGGCGAGGCCCACCGCCTCGGCCTGCGGATCATCGTGGACATCGTCCCCAACCACAGCTCGGACCAGCACGAATGGTTCCTGGAGGCACTGGCGGCCGGCCCCGGCGCCGAGGCCAGGGAGCTGTTCTGGTTCCGCCCCGGACGCGGCGAGAACGGCGAACTGCCGCCCAACAACTGGAAGTCCGTGTTCGGCGGCGACGCCTGGACCAGGACCGACAACCCGGACGGCACCCCCGGCGAGTGGTACCTGCACCTCTTCGCCTCCGAGCAGCCCGACCTCAACTGGGAGAACCCCAAGGTCCGCGAGGACTTCGAGGACGTGCTCCGGTTCTGGTTCGACCGGGGTGTGGACGGGGTGCGGATCGACTCGGCGACCATGCCCGCCAAGGACGCCGGACTGCCCGACTTCGACGAGGCCGCGCCCCCGTTCCCGCACCCCTTCGTGGACCGCGACGAGGTGCACGACATCTACCGCGCCTGGCGCGCCGTCGCCGACAGCTACCCCGACCCCCGGGCGCTGATCGGCGAGGTGTGGCTGGACCAGCCCGAGCGGCTGGCCGCCTACCTGCGCCCCGACGAGATGCACACGGCCTTCAACTTCGACTACCTCAACTGCGCCTGGGACGCCGACGACCTGCGCCGCGTCATCACCGCGACCCTGGCCGCGCACGCCCCGGTGGACGCGCCCGCCACCTGGGTGCTGTCCAACCACGACGTCACCCGGCACGTCTCCCGCTACGGCCGCGAGGACTCCTCCTTCGGCAACAACGGACGGCAGTACCACGTCGCCACCGACCTGGACCTCGGCACGCAGCGGGCCCGGGCGGCCACCCTGCTCAGCCTGGCGCTGCCCGGCTCCGCGTACCTCTACCAGGGCGAGGAGCTCGGCCTCTGGGAGGTCGACGACATCCCGGACGCGCTGCGCGACGACCCCTACTTCCACCGCACCGACGGCGAGGTACTCGGCCGCGACGGCTGCCGGGTCCCGCTGCCCTGGTCCGGCAGCGAGGCACCGTTCGGCTTCAGCCCGGACGGCGCGACGGCCGCGCCGTGGCTGCCGCAGCCGGCCGAGTGGGCCGCGCTGACGGCGGAGGCGGAGGACGGGGTGGCCGGCTCCACCCTGGAGCTCTACCGCACCGCCCTGCGGATCCGTCGCGCACAGCCCGCGCTCGGCGACGGGACGCTGGAGTGGCTGGACTCCCCGGCCGGGACGCTGGTGTTCCGCCGGGAGGAGGACCTGGTCTGCGCCGTCAACCTGACCGGACAGTCCGTCAGCATCGCCGTGCCTGGCGAGCTGCTGCTGTCCAGCGGTGGTGAGGTCGACGGCGCAGGCTGGAGCGGCGAGCTCACGGCCGAGTCGGCGGTGTGGCTGCGTACGTCCCGCTGAACCGGGGCGGGCGGGGACGGGTACGGTGGGGGCATCGTCATGATCACGAGTCACGAGGAGTTGACGCCGTGCCCGCCGTACCCGCTCCTGTTGCAGCTGCTCCTGCCGCTCCTGCTGTCCGGGCTCTGCTGCGGCCGAGGCGGCTGGTCGCCGGGGACAGGGTGGCCGTGGTCGCGCCCAGTGGAACCGTGCGGCCGGACCGGCTGGAGCACGGGGTCGGGATCCTCGAATCCTGGGGGCTGCGGGTCGAGGTCATGCCGCACGTGCTGTCCGAGCACCCGGACCTGCCCTACCTCGCCGCCCAGGACCAGCACCGCGCCGCCGACCTGCAACAGGCCTGGCAGGACCCCGACGTCGCCGCCGTGATCTGCGCCCGGGGCGGCTACGGCGCCCAACGCGTGGTCGACCTGCTCGACTGGACCGCGATGGCTGCCGCCACACCCAAGCCACTGGTCGGCTACAGCGACGTGACCACCCTGCACGAGGCCCTGGCCGTCCGGCTCGGGCTCTCCTCCCTGCACGGGCCAATGGCGGCGGCGGCCGTGTTCGGCAGCGACCCGGCGACGGCCGAACACCTGCGGCTCACCCTCTTCGAACCGGAGCGCGCGCAGCGGCTCTCCTCCGCGACCGCCGAGGGCCTGGTCCCCGGCCGGGCGCACGGCATCACCGCAGGCGGCTGCCTCAGCCTGCTCGCCGCCGACCGGGGCACCCCGTTCGCCCGACCCGGCTTCGCCGGCGCGATCCTGCTGATCGAGGACGTCGACGAGGACCTGTACGCCCTGGACCGGCTGCTCACCCAACTGCTGCGCTCCGGCGCGCTGGACGGCGTCGCGGGCATCGCCCTCGGCTCCTGGCAGGACTGCCGTCCCTCGCCCGACCGGATCCGCAGTCTGATGCTGGAACGGCTGGGCCCGCTGGGCGTCCCGCTGCTCTGGGAGCTCGGCTTCGGACACGGCCCGAGCAGCCTCACCGTCCCCCTGGGCATCCCGGCCGTCCTGGACGCGGACGCGGGCACGGTCACCCTGGACCTGCCGGCGCTCGTCTGAGACCGGGTCGGCGATGCGTAGTCATGGGTTGCTCCCCTACCGTTCACCGGTATGAGCAGCAGAATGCGCAACATCGCGGCGGAGAACGAGGACATCGCAGCCGCGGGCGGGTATGGATTGCCTGACGGTACGTCAGTCAGCGTGCGGGGCATGCTCGCCGCGGCGGCCGATGGGACCCGGTGCCACCAGCCGGACGAGCAGCTCGCGCCCGTGCGCTCCGCCGTCGGCCGGCCCCTCGAGGTCGAGGTGACCGCCGAGGGCAGTCTGCAGGCGGCGCGGCGGCTCTGCGACAGCGGGCCCGGCGACGTGGCCGTGCTCAACTTCGCCTCGGCTCGCAACGCGGGCGGCGGCTACCTGCGCGGGGCGAAGGCACAGGAGGAGGATCTCTGCCGTCAGTCGCTGCTCTACAGCTGCCTGGTCCGGGCGCCCGAGTACTACGCGGCACACCGCGCGTCTGACGACCTGCACTACAGCGACCGGGTGATCTGGTCCCCACGGGTGCCGGTGCACCGGGGCGACGACGAGGCGCTGCTGGCCGAACCGTACCCGGTGTCCTTCCTGACCAGCCCCGCCCCGAACGCGACGCAGTTGCTGCGCCGGGACCCGGACGCGGGCCCGGGCATTCAGGCCGCGCTGCACCGCCGGGCCGGACGCGTGCTCACGGTCGCCGCGCACCACGGCGTACGGCGGCTGGTGCTGGGAGCCTGGGGCTGCGGGGTCTTCGGCAACAACCCGGCGACCGTGGCGCAGGCCTTCCACCAGCACCTTTACGCCGAGGACGGCGACCTGCACGGAGCCTTCGACCAGGTCGTCTTCGCCGTGTGGGACCGGGCCGACCCCTCCGCCAACCGGGACGCCTTCACCCGCCGGTTCGCGGCGTGAGCGCGGTGCGCGAACTGCGCCTGGACAGCAGCGGCCTCACCGCACTCGACCCGGCGATCTTCCGTTCCGAGGGGCTGGAACTGCTCTCCGCCTATCAGAACCGGATCGGCTTCCTGCCCCCACACGTCGCCCGGCTCGCACCCACCCTGCACACCCTCAATCTGGCCGACAACCGACTGACGGCGGTCCCGTCCGAACTGGGCCTGTTGCGGACGTTGCACACGCTCGATCTGGCACACAATCAGATCACCGAACTGCCAGAGGAGATGGGCGATCTCAGTGGTCTCACCCGCTACCTCTATGTCGCCGACAACCAGCTCAGCGCACTGCCGTCCGCGCTCTGCCGTCTCGTTCGTCTCCGCTACCTGGGTGCAACGGACAACCGCCTCACCACACTGCCGTCCGAGCTCGGCGCGATGGCCGGGCTGTGCGAGTTGCGGCTCTACCGGAACCGGATCGCCACGTTGCCGGCCTCCCTGGGACGGCTGCCCTCCTTGCGCGAGTTGCATCTGATGGAGAACCAGCTGGAGTTCCTGCCGGATGAGTTGGGCGGGCTGACTGATCTGCGGGAGCTGCGGTTGATGGACAACCGCTTGCGCGCCCTCCCCCGCTCCCTCGGCGACCTGCACCGGCTCACCCGCCTCGACCTGCGCAACAACCAACTCCCGGAACTGCCCGGCACGGTGGCCGGCCTTCGCGCGCTCACCCATCTCGACCTGCGCAACAACCGGCTGCAGCACCTCCCGGAAGACGCCTTGGCGGCGTTGCCACTGCTGGAGAAACTCGACCTCCGTTGGAACCCCCTGGAGTTGGGACGGGAGACCGAAGCGTGGGTGTGCGGATTGGAACAACGGGGCTGCGTGGTCCTGCTATGAGCCGGTGGGGTCGGCCTTCGCCGTCGCCCAGTCCCGCGCCGTCTCGCGTCTCCGACGCAAAGCAGCCAACTACGCGGAGGCGGCGCCAGGTTGGGCGCCGTTGCCGGGCGGCGGCGTGGAGGACTGGGACGGCACGGGGACGGCACGGAAGACAGAAGAGGCCCCACGGCCCCGCAGGAGAGAAACGGCGCCCGGGCCACCGCCCCGCTCCCGCGTAGTTGGCCGTCGAGCGGCAGCGAGACCGACAGCGTCCATGGCCCGGAGCATGGGCCGGGAACGCACGCCGCCGCCCCACTACCGCCGGGGCCACTGCGGCAGGTTGTCCACCGTGGGCGGCGAAGGGCGCCCCCGCCTACCCGGCCCGCTACTCCTCCCGCTCCTCCCGCTTCACCAACTCCAGCAACGCCGCCTCCACTGCCCCGTGGCCGAAGTGCCGGGCCCAGTCCAGCGCCGTCCCGTCGAAGCGCCGGTCGCGAATGGCCGGGTCGGCTCCCAGTTCCAGCAGCAGCCGAACTGACGCCACGTCACCATCGCCCGCCGCCCGATGCAGTGCGGTCTCCCAGGGCTGGTCGGACGGGATGTCGCTCCGGCCCAGCGCGTTGACGTCAAAGCCGAGCTCGGCGAGGATCCGCATTGCACCCGGGCCGTCGTGAGCCGCTGCCCAGACCATCGCGGACGGACGGGCCGCCCGTGCCCCCGCCGCGGCGGTCGGGTGCGCGGCGCACAGGGCGGCGACCTCCGTGGCGTCGCCGGCCAGAGCCGCGCCGAGCAGGGCTTCCACCGGGTCCGGGGCAGGTGTCTCGGCACCGTGCGCCACCAGGTAGGCGACCAGTTCCGGGTCCCCGTTGCGGCGGGCCCGCTCCGCCGGGGTGCGACCGTCCGCCAGGGGGGTGCGGACGTCGACGCCGTGCTCGGTCAGCAGCCGCACCCGCGCCCCGAGGCGGTGATTGACGGCCCAGCCGAGCTGGCCGCGCAGCATCTCCTGCGGGGTGTCCAGGGCGTCGCCGAGGCGGGCCTTCCAGACTCCGCCGTCGCCCTGGCCGAGCCCGTACTCGAACAGCAGCCGCAGGTGGCTGTCGTCCGAGCCGAACATCCGGTTGTAGAGGGTCTGCCCGTCGGACGGGTCCGCGCCCGCGTCGAGCAGCAGCCGGGCCAGGGCGAGCGAGTCGGGGTGGCCCGGTTGCCGTTCGGGGCCCAGCTCGCCCGCGCCGAACGCGCCGGTGAGCAGGGTGAACGGGGTCGGCAGGCCGTGCCAGAGGTATCCCTCGTGGGGGTCGGCGCCGGCGCCGAGCAGCAGCCGGGCGCAGCCGAGCGGATCGCCCTGTCCGGGCCAGTCGGTCCGCTGCAGCCGCGAGTAGACCAGGTGGAACAGCGGTGTCCAGCCGTTCGGGCCGCCGCGGCGGGTCGCGGTGGCCGGATCCGCGGCGAGGTGGCGCCGCAGGGCGTCCAGGTCCGCGGCGGCTGCGGCGGCCCAGGGGCTGCGGTCGACGAGGGCCGAGTGCTCGGCGAGCAGCCGGGCGGCCTCGTCCCAGCGGTCCGGGCCGTCCGCGTCGGTGTAGCTGAGGCAGGCGAGCCGGGCGAAGCGGTCGGCCGGGGGTTCAGCCGAAGTGTCGGCCTTGGCGTCGGCCGGATCCCAGCGGTAGCGGGTGATGGTGTCCAGGTGGTGCTTGAGCTTGGGCCAGCTCGGGAAGCCGTGCTCCCGGGCCACGACCAACTGGGCCGAACTGAGCGTCAACGCCTCGGTGGCCAGCCCGTGGGCGAGGACCCGACGCGCGGCGTCGGCATCGCCGCCGCGCACCGCGCGTTGGAGCGTGCGGGCCTGGCCGCGCAGATGGTCCAGGTCCGGGTTCTGCGGCAGCAGCGGGCGTGCGGAGGGTGAATCGGTCGGCACAACGGCCTCCTCTCGTTTTGCCTGGTGTCCGCATGGTCAGGCCGAAAGGAGTGCAGGGGTCGTACGCACAGGTGCTTCCGGATGGGCTGTGCCCTTCCCGCGGACCGGGGGCGCTCCGACGCGCCTGCCTCGACCATAACGCCCGCACGGCCGCCGCGAGAAGTACCGGCCCCGACCAGCGTGGCGCGCCCCAGGGTTCCGGAACCCGTCCAGCTGCTTGACATGGTGTTAACAGGTACGCAACCTTCAAGGAATCCGAGAGAGCGCTCTCAGAGATACTGCAACCACCGAACAGGAGACCGCCATGTCTGGCGATCACCCCGCTCCCGCACCGGTGCTGACCCGCCATCAGCACCGACGCATGGGCAGACCGATGCTCGCGCTGGCCCTCGCGGCCACGCTTGTCGTCAGCCTGCTGCTGGCCCTGGCCGGCTCCCCCGCGCACGCAGCAGGCACGCTGTTGTCGCAGGGCAAGCCCGCCACCGCGTCATCCGCCGAGGCCGTGGGCACACCCGCCTCGGCCGCCGTCGACGGCGACACCACCAGCCGCTGGTCGTCCGCGTTCAGCGACCCGCAATGGCTCCAGGTCGACCTGGGCGCGACCGCCACCATCAGCCAGGTCGTGCTGCAGTGGGAGGCCGCCTACGGCTCGGCGTTCCAGATCCAGACCTCCCCCGACGGGACCACTTGGACCTCGATCTACAGCACCACCACCGGCACCGGCGGCACCCAGACCCTGAACGTCAGCGGCACCGGCCGCTACGTCCGGATGTACGGCACTGCCCGGGCCACCCAGTACGGCTACTCGCTCTACGAGTTCCAGGTCTACGGCAGCACCGGCGGCAGCACGCCGCCCACCAGCCCGCCGCCGAGCACCGCCTGCGGCACCGCCAACGCGGCCCAGGGCAAGACCGCCACCGCCTCCTCCACCGAGAACGGCGGCACCCCCGCCTCCGCGGCCGTGGACGGCGACACCGGCACCCGCTGGTCCAGCGCCGCCAGCGACCCGCAGTGGCTGCAGGTCGACCTCGGCTCGGTGCAGAACGTCTGCGGGGTCCAGCTCGCCTGGGAGACCGCCTACGCCAAGGCCTACCAGATCCAGGTCTCGACCGACGGGACCAACTGGACCACGGTCTACTCCACCGCCAACGGGCCCGGCGCGACCGAGCTGATCTCGCTGCTCGGCACCGGACGCTACATCCGGGTGTACGGGACGGTCCGGGCCACCCAGTACGGCTACTCGCTCTGGGAGTTCCAGGTCTTCACCGGCGGAACCGGCACACCTCCGCCGACCACGCCCCCGCCGACCACACCCCCGCCGCCCGCCGGTGGCGCCACCCTGCTGTCGTACAACAAGCCCGCCACCGCCTCCTCCTACCAGGACGACGCCAACTGCGGCGGCTGCACCCCGGCCAAGGCCGTCGACGAGGATCCGGCCACCCGTTGGGCCACCAGCGACACCACCGGCTGGTCCGACCCCGCCTGGTTCCAGATCGACCTGGGCGCGACCGCGACCATCAGCCAGGTCGTGCTGCAGTGGGACCCGGCCTACGCCAGCGCCTACCAGATCCAGGTCTCCAACGACGGCGCCAACTGGACCCCGATCTACTCCACCACCACCGGCAAGGGCTTCAAGGAGACCCTGAACGTCTCCGGCACCGGCCGCTACATCCGGATGTACGGGACGGCCCGCGCCACCGCCTACGGCTACTCGCTCTGGACCTTCGACGTCTACGGCACCGGCGGCAACCCGGTCGCCCCGCCCGCGCTGCCGCCGAACCCGGGCAACCCGGAGCACCTGGTGTGGAGCGACGAGTTCAACGGCGCCGCGGGCACCCTGCCGGACGCCTCCAAGTGGACCGCCGACGCCGGCTCCGGCCAGAACGGCGAGCTCGAGTACTACACCGACAACAAGAACGCCTACCAGGACGGCACCGGCAACCTGGTGCTGGAGGCCCGCAAGGAGGTCACGGCCGGAAGCGCCTGCCCGGGCGGCCCGTGCCAGTACACCTCGGCCAGGCTGAACACCGCCGCGCACTTCAACTTCACCTACGGACACGTCGAGGCCCGGATCAAGGTGTCCGGCACCCAGGGCCTGTGGCCCGCCTTCTGGCTGCTGGGCTCCAACTTCACCACCGGCACGCCGTGGCCCAACTCCGGTGAGATCGACATCATGGAGCACGTCGGCAAGGTCGCGGACTCGGTGTACTCGACCCTGCACGCCCCCGCCTACTTCGGCGGCAACGGCTTCGGCTCGCCGTACACGGTGGCCGGGAGCGACTTCGCCAACGCGTTCCACACCTACGCCGTGGACTGGGACTCCTCGCACATGACCTTCTCGGTCGACGGCAACGCCTTCTTCACCGTGGACCGCACCCAACTGGAGCTGACGAAGGGCCCGTGGGTCTACGACCACCCCTTCTACATCATCCTCAACAACGCGGTGGGCGGTGACTGGCCCGGATCCCCCGACGCCACCTCCGTCTTCCCGCAGAAGATGCTCGTCGACTACGTACGGGTGTCCCAGTGACCAGCGCGACCCGGCACATCCATTGACCCACCCGTGAAATGAGTACCCGTCAGGGAGAGGCAGTTCCGATGACGCACCTACCCCACGATGTCCCCGTGCCACCCGGAACCAGCCGACCCTGGCGGGCGCTCGCCGTGCTCGTCGGCGTGCTGCTGCTCGCCGCGCTGGTCGTCGTCCCGCGAGGGGCGGCGGCCGCCGCGCCGGTGCTGCTCTCGCAGGGGAAGCCGGCCACGGCCTCCTCCACCGAGAACGCCGGCACCCCGGCCTCGGCCGCCGTGGACGGCAACACCGGCACCCGCTGGTCGTCCGCCTTCAGCGACCCGCAGTGGCTGGAGGTCGACCTCGGCTCCAGTCAGAGCATCAGCCAGGTCGTACTGACCTGGGAGACCGCCGCCGGCAAGGCGTACCAGATCCAGACCTCGACCGACGGCACCACCTGGACCCCGATCTACTCCACCACCACCGGGGCCGGCGGCACCGAGACCCTGAACGTCACCGGCACCGGGCGCTACGTCCGGATGTACGGAACCGCGCGGACCACCGGCTACGGCTACTCGCTGTGGGAGTTCCAGGTCTACGGCGGCGGCACCGTGCCCACCACCTGCGGCAACGCCGACATCGCGCAGGGGCACCCGGCGACCGCCTCGTCCGCCGAGAAGGACACCACCCCGGCCGCCGCGGCCGTCGACGGCGACGGCGGCACCCGCTGGTCCTCGGCCTTCAGCGACCCGCAGTGGCTCCAGGTCGACCTCGGCTCCAGCCAGACCGTGTGCGGGGTGCAACTCGCCTGGGAGGCCGCCTACGCCAAGGCCTACCAGGTGCAGATCTCGACCGACGGAACCAACTGGACCTCGCTCTACTCCACCACCAACGGGCCCGGCGGGACCGAGAACCTCACCGTCAGCGGCACCGGCCGCTACCTCCGGATGTACGGGACGCAGCGCGGCACCGCCTACGGCTACTCGCTGTGGACGTTGGCCGTGTTCACCCCGGGCAACAACACCACCCCGTCCAGCTGCCCCTGGGTGGGCTCCACCGCTCCGGTGGCCGACCGGGTGGCGCAACTACTCGGGCAGATGACGCAGGCTCAGAAGGTCTCCATGCTGCACGGGGGCGGCAGTTCGCCCTACGTCGGCAACGTCAGCGCCATCCCCTCGCTCTGCATCCCCCAACTGACCCTGCACGACGGCCCGGAGGGCGTCGGCGACGGCTTCAACGGGGTCACCCAGCTGCCGGCCCCGGTGGCCGCGGCGGCGACCTGGGACACCTCGCTGGAGAAGCAGTACGGCGCGGTGGCCGGCAATGAGTTCGCCGGCAAGGGCGTGAACGTGGGCCTCGGCCCGACCCTCAACATCGACCGCGATCCGCGCTGGGGCCGGGCCTTCGAGACCTTCAGCGAGGACCCCTACCTGACCGCGCAGATGGCCACCGCCGACATCCAGGGCATCCAGAGCCAGGGCGTGATGGCGCAGGCCAAGCATGTCGCCGTCTACAACCAGGAGACCAACCGCAACACCCCGGCCGACAACGCCGTGATCGACACCCGCACCCTGCAGGAGATCTACCTGCCCGGGTTCCAGGCCGCCGTCAGCAAGGGCGCCACGGCGTCGGTGATGTGCGCCTACAGCAGCATCAACGGCGTCTACGCCTGCCAGAACCCCTACCTGCTCAACACCGCCCTCTACCAGCAGGCCGGCTTCGGCGGCTTCGTCACCTCGGACTGGGGCGCCACCCACGCCACCGCCGCCTCCATCAACGCGGGGATGACGATGGAGATGCCGGGCAGCGACTACTTCGGCGCGGCGCTCACCAGCGCGCTGTCGGCCGGCACCGTCACCCAGGCCACCCTGAACACCATGGTCGGCAGGGTGCTGACGCAGATGTTCGCCTTCGGCCTGTTCGACAAGGCGCCCAGCGGCTCGTCCGGCGCGACGGTCACCACCGCCGCGCACCAGGCGACCGGCACCCAGGTCGCCCAGCAGGGCACGGTGCTGCTGAAGAACTCCGGCGTGCTGCCGCTGTCGACCAGCACCACCCACTCCATCGCGGTCATCGGCAGCGACGCCAGTACCGGGGTGCTGAGCGTGGGCGGCGGCAGCGCCGGGGTCAACAGCTCCGGCACGGTCACCCCGCTGACGGGCATTCAGAATCGGGCCGGCAGCGGAGTCAGCGTCCAGTACAACGACGGCAGCAACGCCACCACGGCGGCCACCCTGGCCAGGTCCTCGGACGTGGCCATCGTCTTCGCCAGCTACGGCGAGAGCGAGGGCAGCGACATCGGCAGCATCGACCTGCCGAGCAGCCTCAACACCCTGATCACCCAGGTCGCGGCGGCCAACCCGAAGACGATCGTGGTGCTCAACACCGGCTCCGCGGTCACCATGCCCTGGGTCAACCAGGTCTCGGCGGTCATGGAGAACTGGTACGCGGGACAGGGCGTCGGCACCGCGCTGGCGCAGCTGATCTTCGGTGACGCCGACTTCTCCGGCAAGCTGCCGATCACCTTCCCGCAGAGCCTGGCCGACGTGCCGGCCGCCTCCGCCGCGCAGTTCCCCGGCACCGGCGGAACGGTCCAGTACTCGGAGGGCCTGGACGTCGGCTACCGCTGGTACGACGCCAAGAACAAGACCCCGCTGTTCCCGTTCGGCTTCGGCCTCTCCTACACCAGCTTCGGGTTCTCCGGCCTCCAGGTCGGCACCCCCGACGCGGCCGGGAACGTCACGGTCAAGGCCACCGTCACCAACACCGGCACCCGGGAGGGCGCCGAGATCGCCCAGCTCTACCTGGGCGACCCGGCCTCCACCGGCGAGCCCGCGAGGCAGCTCAAGGGCTTCCAGCGGGTGGACCTGCAGCCGGGCGCCAGCCAGCAGGTGAGCTTCGCGCTCACCGCGCACGACCTGGCGTACTGGAACACCACCAGCAACGGCTGGACCGCGGCGAGCGGCGCCTACCAGGTCTCGGTCGGCGACTCCTCCCGCAGCCTGCCGCTGACCGGGTCGTTCACGCTGGGGAGCACGATCAGCCCGGCTCTGACGGCGTCGGTGTCGGCGTCGGTGTCGGGCTCGGTGTCGGGCTCGGCGGGCCTCGCGGCGGCGGCGAAGGGCGTCGCCGTCAACAACCCGCACGGGATGAGCAGCAGGGCGCACACCGCCGCCCGACTGCCCATCAGCGCCACCGGCAACGGGGTCACCTTCACCGCCACCGGGCTTCCGGCCGGACTGTCCATCAGCGCGGCCGGGGTCATCTCCGGCACCGCCACCACTCCCGGGACCAGCACCGTCGCGGTCACCGGCACCGACTCCTCCGGCGCCCGCGACACGGCCTCCTTCGTCTGGACGGTGGTCGGCTGACGGACATCTGCCAGGTGAGCTGAGCCGCGTCCCGGGTACGGGATGATGTTCGGTATGAGCATGGGGAACGGGGGCGGTAGCGACCGGCTTGTCGCCGGTCGCTACCGCCTGCTGTCGCGCCTGGGGCGCGGCGGTATGGGGACGGTCTGGCGCGCCGAGGACGAACTGCTGAACCGTCAGGTCGCGGTGAAGGAGGTGCACCTGCGCGGCGAGAGCTCCGCCGTGGAGCGGGAGCAGCAGCGCGGGCGCACCCTGCGCGAGGCCCGCGCCGTCGCCCAGGTCCGGCACCCCTCGGTGGTCGGCATCCACGACGTGGTGGAGCAGGACGGCGAGCCCTGGATCGTGATGGAGCTGGTCGACGGTACCAGTCTGGGCGGCCGGCTCGCGGCCGAGGGCCCGCTGCCGCCGCGGGAGGCGGCAGCCCTCGGCCTGGCCGTCCTGTCGGCGCTGGAGGCGGCGCACAGCCGCGGAGTGCTGCACCGTGACGTCAAGCCGGACAACGTCCTGCTGGAGCGGGACAGCGGACGGGTCGTCCTCACCGACTTCGGCATCGCCCGGCTGGACGGCAGCGCCACCCTGACCGAGGCCGGGGCCTTCCTCGGCTCCCCCGAGTTCACCGCCCCGGAGCGGACCGCGGGCGGCGAGGCAGGGCCGGAGTCCGACCTGTGGTCGGTGGGCGTGCTGCTGTGCACGGCGCTGGAGGGCCGCTCGCCGTTCCGCCGCGACTCCATGTCGGGGGTGCTGTACGCGGTGCTGTACGAGGACATCGTCCTCCCGGCGAGCGCGGAACCGCTGGCCGATGTGGTGCGGGGGCTGCTGCAGCGGGACCCGGCCCAGCGGATGACGGCGGTTCAGGCGTCCTGGCTGCTCAGCGACTATCTGGAGCGGGAGTCCGGCGGCGTGTCGCCGACGGCTGACACGCTGAGGACCGCGGCGGGGACGGCCGCGGCACCTGCGGTGGCGTCGGCAGGGCGGGAGCCCGGGCCGGAGCCCGTTCGGGACCGGACGCTGCCGGAGCTGGGTGGGGCCGGGGCGGAGCGGGAGCGCGGGGTGTGGAGATCCGTGCTGGTGGGAGCGGGGGTGGTGGTCGCCGCGGCGGCGCTGGCGGCGGGCGGCGTCCTGCTGTTCCAGCACGGCTCGGGCAACGGTGCCAACACGGCAGGAGGCCCGGCGGGAGGCGCGGCAAGTTCTTCCGCGTCGGCTTCCGTATCCGCCTCGCCGACTGCCTCGCCGACTGCCACGGCCACGCCCTCGGCAACGTCCACGACCGCTGCTCCGACGACCCCGGCCGCTGTCGCCGTCCCGGCGGGGTACACCTTCCGGCACGATCCGAAGGGCTTCTCGCTCGCGGTGCCGGACGGCTGGGGCCGCAGCATCGGTGCCGGCGGGCGCATCTTCTACATCTCCCCCGACCAGAAGTACCGGATCGGCATCCATCCGCCCCAGGCGGTGTCCCCGAAGGGTGTGCTGGCGACCCTTGAGGGCCAGGACGCCGCCGGTCCGAAGAACTACCCCGGCTACAAGAAGTCGACCGTCCAGCCGACGTCGTTCCACAACACCGACGACGCCGCGATCATGCAGTGGACCTGGAACGGCTACCCCGCCGATGTCGATCCCTGGGGCTCGCGCCGGGTGCAGGACCTGAGCTGGACCGAGGGTGGCCGGACCTACGACTTCTGGGTCTCGGCGCCGACCGGCGACATCGACCAGGCCGACCGCTATTACCAGATCGTCTCCTCAACCTTCCGGGCCGGATGACCAACTTGCCTGATTTTCGCAGTAACTGACTGGTAGTCATTCAGTATCTGACGCACCGTCATTGACTTCTCGCGGTGCCGGTTGGATTCTCGGGTTCCACCACGGTCCAGCACGGTGCGGCCCCGCCGCCGCTGTACGGAACCGTCCGGCACAGGCCCGCGCCCCTGTGCGGCTCCACTGTCACCTTCACCCGGCCCGCCGTCCTCCCACGGCCCGTGCCTGGGGCACCGCCATGCCCGCCCCCACCCGGTCGCGCATGCCCACCTCTCTGCGGAGGTCACTCATGGGATCATCCAACCTTTCCCGGCGCACGTTTCTCGGCGCGGCCGGGGCCACTGCCGCTCTCACCACCCTGACCTGGACGCCCGCGTTCACAGTGTCGCCGGCGGAGGCGGACACCCCCGCCCCACCGAGCTTCCCCAGTGGGATCAGCGTCTACCAGCAGGCCTGGTCCAACTGGTCCGGCGAAATCGCCGTCAGCCCCACCTGGACCTGCGCCCCCTCCACGCCCGCCGATGTGGTCACCCTCGCCAACTGGGCCAACGCCCAGGGCTGGAAGCTCCGGGCGCGCGGCATGGGCCACGGCTGGTCGCCGCTGCTGGAACCCAACGGCGCCACCGGCAACATCCTGCTGGTCGACACCACCCAGCACCTCACCGCCGTCACCGTGAACGGCGGCAGCAGCCCCAGCGTCACCGCCCAGGCCGGCATCACCATGCTGAACCTGATGACAGCCCTGGAGAACGCCGGCTACGGGATGACCAACACTCCCGCCCCCGGCGACCTCAGCCTCGGCGGGGTGCTCGCCATCGACGGCCACGGCAGCTCCGTCCCGGCGAGCGGCGAGAGCAACACCGCCGGACACACCTTCGGGTCCGTGAGCAACCTGGTCATCTCGCTCACCGCCGTGGTCTGGGACTCGGGCGCGGGCGCGTACGTGCTGAAGACCTTCCAGCGCAACAACCCCGACATCGGAGCGTTCCTGGTC
This sequence comes from Streptacidiphilus alkalitolerans, assembly GCF_042511045.1. Lineage (NCBI taxonomy): Bacteria > Bacillati > Actinomycetota > Actinomycetes > Kitasatosporales > Streptomycetaceae > Streptacidiphilus > Streptacidiphilus alkalitolerans. The sequence continues at coordinate 304,867 of NZ_JBHEZX010000008.1, read as the reverse complement.
CACGTGGGCCGTGCCTTCATCACCGAGGCAACGCTGCGGGTCGGCGCCAACGTACGGCTCCGCTGCCAGAGCACCTACACCACCAACGTCAACACCCTCTTCGCGCCGCCGGCCTCGGCCGGGTCCAACTCCTTCGCCGCGCTGGTCAACCAGAGCGGACGGGTGGAGACCATCTGGTTCCCGTTCACCACCGTGCCCTGGCTGAAGGTCTGGTCGGTCACACCGAGGAAGCCGCTGTTCTCCAAGGAGGTGGACAGCCCCTTCCCGTTCAGCTTCGCCGACTCGGTCACCCCGGACGAGTCCTCGCTGATCTCGCAGATCGTCTCCGGCGACGTCTCGGTCACCCCCACGTTCGAGAACCTCGAGATGAGCATCGTCGGCTCCGGACTCATCGTCACCGGCACCTGGGACATCTGGGGCTGGGCCAAGAACACCCAGCTCTACGTCAAGCCCACCACGCTGCGGGTGACCGCCAACGGCTACGCCATCCTCTGCGCCAGGTCCGACGTGCAGCGGGTGGTCAGCGAGTTCTACAGCTACCTCAACGGCGCGCTCAACACCTACAAGGCCCGCGGCCAGTACCCGATGAACGGGCCCTGGGAGGTCCGGGTCACCGGCCTCGACAACCCCGCCGACAGCGGAGTCGCCGGCGCGGTACAGCCGCTGCTCAGCGCGCTGCGCCCGCGGCCCGACCACCCCAACTGGGACACCGCGGTGTGGATGGACCTGCTCACCATCCCGGGAACGCCGCAGTCCCAGCAGTTCTACCGGGAGACCGAGCAGTGGGTGCTCGGCAACTACACCGGCAGCTACGCGGCCGTCCGCCCCGAGTGGTCCAAGGGCTGGGCCTACTCCGGCACCGCCGCCTGGGCCGACCCGACCATCCTCGGCAGCACCATCCCTGCGGCGTACCGGGCCGGGCAGCCGTCCGGCAGCAACTGGGACACCGCGCTGTCCATCCTGGACCGCTACGACCCCAACCGGGTCTACAGCAACTCCTTCCTGGACGGCCTGCTGCCCTGACGGCTCGGCCGCTGGGGCGCTTGGGCGGTGGCCGGTCGGTCGGTGGCCGGTCGGTCGGTCGGTGGCCGGTCGGTCGGTGGCCGGAACGGGCCGGACCCGCTGCTGCGTTGCTATGACCATTGCGCTCAGCTGCGGGTCCGGTCCTCCGGCGTCAGGACCACAACCGGCAACCGGCGGCCCGCCAGGGCCTCGTGCCGGTCGTAGCCGCCGTAGACCTCCAGCAGCAGCGGCCAGAGCCGGGCCCGTTCCGGGCCCTGCGCCTCGACGGCGGCGACTCGGAAGACCTCGTGGCGGTAGCGGACCGTGCCACTGCCCGTGGCGAGCAGGTTGTAGTACCAGCCGGGGTTGCGGCGGGCCCCGTTGTCGGAGGCGACAACGACATAGCGGTCACCGTCGCGGAGGAAGACCAGGCCGCTGACGCGCAGTCGACCGCTCTTCCGGCCGACGGTGGTGAGCAGCAGGATCGGCTGGCCGAACCAGTTCGCCCCGAGCAGGCCGCCGCTGGCCCGGTAGACGACATTGCAGGTGCTCAGCAGCGCGCGGTTCACCGCGCGGGGCAGGGTCAACGCCATGGGTGGTTCGGCTCCTCGGTTGCGGGTTCCCTAAGCCCCAGCATGCACCGTGCCGACCTCCGAGGTTCGCTGCCCTCCGCAGTGACCCGTACCGCACCACGCAGTAACCCGCACCACGCAGTGAGCCGCACCACGCAGTGGGCTGCCCCACGCAGTGGGTGAGCGGCACCGCGCCGCGCAGGCTCCTGCCGCGCAAGCTCCCGCCGCGCAAGGTTCGCGGAGCGTTCCCCTCCGCGCCGTCCCGAGGTCGCGGTCGGTTCCACCTGCCCCGGTGACACTGTGCCGTCCGCCCTCCGTCGACATCCCCGGTCGACACACCCCCCGGTCGCGGACGAGAGCCCAGGAGCGCGCCACCCATGAGCGACATCAACCGCCGCAGGTTCATCCAACTCGCGGGCGGCACCGCCGCCGCGACCGCGCTGTCCACCAGCATCGCCCGCGCCGCGTCGATTCCGGCGAACCGCAGGACCGGCACCCTCGACGACGTCGAGCACATCGTCGTCCTCATGCAGGAGAACCGCTCCTTCGACCACTACTTCGGCAGCCTGCGCGGCGTCCGGGGCTTCGGGGACCCGCATCCGGTCACCCTCCCCAGCGGCAAGCCGGTCTGGTACCAGTCGGACGGGAAGAGCGTCGGCGCCAAGGACATCCTGCCGTTCCACCCGGACGCCAAGAACCTCGGGCTGCAGTTCCTGGAGGACCTGAACCACGACTGGAACGGCGGCCACGACGCCTGGAACCAGGGGAAGTACGACCGCTGGGTGCCCGCCAAGACCTCCAGCACCATGGCGTACCTGACCCGGGACGACATCCCGTTCCACTACGCGCTCGCCGACGCGTTCACCGTCTGCGACGCGTACCACTGCTCGCTGATCGGCCCGACCGACCCCAACCGCTACTACATGTGGACCGGCTACACCGGCAACGACGGCAAGGGTGGCGGCCCGGTCATCACCAATGCCGAGGCCGGCTACAACTGGACCACCTACCCGGAGCGGCTGGAGCAGGCGGCGGTCAGCTGGAAGATCTACCAGGACATCGGCGACGGCCTGGACGGCGACGGGTCCTGGGGCTGGACCAACGACGCCTACATCGGCAACTACGGGGACAACTCGCTGCTCTACTTCGACAACTACCGCAACGCGCAGCCCGGCGACCCGCTCTACGAGAAGGCCCGCACCGGCACCGACAACAAGAACGGCGACGGCTACTTCGACATCCTCAAGGCCGACGTCAAGGCCGGGAAACTGCCGAAGGTCTCCTGGATCGTCGCGCCCGAGGCGTTCACCGAGCACCCGAACTGGCCGGTCAACTACGGTGCCTGGTACATCTCCCAGGTGCTGGACGCGCTCACCGCCGACCCCGAGGTGTGGTCGAAGACGGCGCTGTTCATCACCTACGACGAGAACGACGGCTTCTTCGACCACGTCGTTCCGGCCTTCCCCCCGGCGTCCGCCGCGCAGGGCGGCTCCACCGTGGACACCACCGGCGAGCTGCTCGCCCCGCCGGCCTCCACCGGCTTCGCGACAGGCCCGTACGGGCTCGGGCAGCGGGTACCGATGCTGGTGGTGTCGCCCTGGAGCAAGGGCGGCTACGCCTGCTCGCAGGTGTTCGACCACACCTCGATCGTGCGGTTCATCGAGCAGCGCTTCGGCGTGCACGAGCCCAACATCTCGCCCTGGCGCCGGGCCGTCTGCGGCGACCTGACCACCGCCTTCGACTTCTCGCGCAAGGACGTCAAGGTCCCCAGCCTGCCCGGGACCAGCGGCTACTTCCCGCCGGACCGGGACCGGCACGCCGACTACGTGCCCGCCGTGCCCGTCCACCCGGAACTGCCCCGGCAGGAGCCCGGCGGCCGTCCGGCCCGCGCGCTGCCGTACGACCTCGCGGCGGACGCCCGTACCAGTGCGGCGAACGGCAGCCTGACGGTGGAGTTCGCCGCCCACGGCACCGCCGGGGCGAACTTCTTCGTCACCTCCACCACCCACGCGGGTGGCCCCTGGACCTACACGGTCGGCGCGGGTGCGAAGCTGACCGGGACCTGGGCGGTCGGTGCGGACGCGTCGGGAGCGGTTGCGGCCGGGGCGTACGACTTCACCGTTCACGGGCCGAACGGCTTCCTGCGCGTGTTCAAGGGCAAGGTCGGGACGGCGGGCGCCGAGGTGACAGTTCGCCACAGCGGCGACAGCGGGAACGACGGTGTGGTGTACCTGGACCTGGTCAACCACGGCGACACCACCGTCCACCTCAGCGTCAAGGACGGCTACGGCGGCCGGACCATCAGCCACCAGCTCCGTCCCGGCGCGCAGGTCACCCACACGGCACACCCCAACGACACCCACGGCTGGTACGACCTGACGGTCGTCTCCGACCAGGACGCCCACTTCTCGCGCCGTGCGGCCGGGCACGTGGAGACGGGACGCGAGAGCGTCACCGACCCGGCGATAGCCGCCCGTTGAGCTGACGGTTCGGGGTTCGGAGTTCTGGCTTCGGGGTTTCGACTGAGGCGCCTACCGGTTCATGGACCGGAAGGCACCTCAGTTCTCTCCGCCCGGGGCCCGGGCGGGGTCCTCGTCGGGGCCCGGGTCGGGAACGGACACACTGACAGTGCGGTAGGTGGACCGTCCCTCGTCCGTCCATTCCTCGTCCTCCGGCCAAAGCTCCACCGCGTCAGCCGCCGCAAGTCGGACCACCGCTGCGTCGATCACCGCGCTGACCTCGTCCACGCCCTGATCGGGCCAAGTGGCGAAGAAGGCCAACGGACCCTCGGGCGGCAGCGGATGGACCCAGAAGCCACCGTCCCAACTGTTCTCGCTGGCACCGCCTCCCTGACCGATGAAGTGGACGGAGTCGCCAACCTCGCCCCAACCAGCGTGCGGGAAACCATCGTTGGTGGCCCGGCGGCCGTCGGCGAAGAGCAGGCCGAGGCGCAGGCCGCCGCGACCTCCCTCCAGCCCCCGGGACCAGGCGAGCCGGTCGCGGCCGTGCGTCGGTGCCGCGGAAGGGCGCCGCCGCGCATGCACCGTGAACTCGAAGCCGGTCGGGTAGGCACGGATACTGCCGAGGGAGACGGCGGCGGTATCCGTCCGGAGCAGCAGGATGTGCTGCGCAACCGTCCCCGGCAGGACGAAGTCCGGCTGCTCCCACGGCTCCCGGGCCCGCCTCGGGGACGGCTCGAACTCGGACTCCGGCGGTAGCGGCTCAAAGAATTCCATCGTCTGTCTCCCCGAAACTGTGACTTACGTCGTGACTGTGACCGACGTCCCTCGGCACGGCGCGGCCCGGTTGGGGCGCGCCGCTCGTCCCACCCCAGTCTGCACCGGCACACTGTTCGAATGACGCCCGATGCACTGAAGACCGCCTGCCTGGAGCTCAACGGAGCGGAGGAGACCTTCCCATTCAACCCGGAGACCTCGGTCTTCAAAGTCGGCGGCAAGATCTTCGCGCTGACCGCGCTGGAGGGCAAGCCACTGCAGATCAGCCTGAAGTGCGACCCCGAGGTGGCCGTGCAGCTGCGTGAGGCGCACCCGGCGATCACTGGTGGGTGGCACCTCAACAAGCGGCACTGGAACACGGTGACGCTCGACGGATCGATCTCGGACCAACTGCTGCTTGAGATGCTGGAGGACTCCTACGACCTGATCGTCGCCAAGTTCCCGCGCAAGCAGCAGCTTGTCCTGGACTGGCCGGGGGTCAAGCCGTCCCCCTCACACTGAGGTTCAGTGGTCGAACGGCCGCCGGCCCCGCCCCGGCGAGGCCGATCCGGTCGTGCAGCCACCGCAGCGGGCTCGGCGTGGAGCCGTGCGGTGAGCACGCGACCGGCCGAGCTCGCGGCGGGCGCGTCGATCCGGCCCCGTTGGCCAGGCGGACCAGCAGCACCAGGTCGGCAGACCCGCCGAAGCGCGAGCCGAGCAGCTTCGCGGCCCGCCTGGACGCGGAGGCAGGATCCTCGAGCCTGCCGTTCCAAAGCTTCCCGAAAGCCCCCGGCGCCAAGCGCCGCCGAGTCCATGGCCTGGCCACCCTGCTGATCGACGGCCCCATCCGCGGCCTAGCAGCCAGCTCCTGAGCCATCCTCAGCAGTAGTGGCATTCTCTCCCCCTACGCCCGCGACCTACGACGCCGCCGCGAGACACCCACCGCCATTGCCGCCACCAGCGCAAGCAGAACCACGCCCCCAACAGCGGCCGCCCCCGCACCAATCCCGCTGCTGCCGCCCTGCTTGACCGCAGCGCTGTTCCCCTTCACCCCGCCGGCAAGCGGATCACTAACCTGCGGCAACGGCCCAGCCGCCGGGCCTGCCGCCATAGTCGTATTCAACGCCGCATCAGGCCGCAGGATCCCGTACCCATAGTGCGGATCAGGCGTGGTCTGACCCGCCACGGCGTTCGGGTCCCTAGCCGTCTTAACAAGACGGTTGATGACCTGCCCAGCCGTAAGCCCAGGAAACTTCGCCCGAACAAGCGCCGCCGCCGCAGAGACGTACGCAGTTGCGTAGCTCGTACCGTTGCCAAGGGAGTATTGGCTGTCTGTCCCGCTGTCGTCACCCAGAATGCCAGTCGAGGGAGCCACAAGTACCAACCCGGGCCCGCGATTGGACTCAGCCCAAATGCTACCGTCCTCCGCAGCTCCGCCCACCGCAACCACTCCAGGGAAGGCTGCTGGGTAACAGATCGCATCAGCGCCATCATTTCCTGACCCCGCGACAACAACTACGTTGTTTGATTCGGCATAGGCCACCGCTGACTGCTCAGCAATATCCTTACCTACACCACCCAATGAGATATTGATGACACCTGCTCCGTGATCAACGGCAAAGCGAATTGCATCACTGATCTGCTGATAGATCCCTGCTGCCTTGACATTGACAGTGAGGGGCAGAATCTTGGCACTCGGCGCCAGCCCCATGATGCCGTCCGCCTGGTTGGGCCCGTGTCCCCGCCCAGCGATGAGGCTAGCAACCATCGTGCCGTGCCCATCGCTCGCGACAGCAGGCGCGGAGCTGCTCGCGAAATCCTTTCCGACGAGCAACTGCCCTGTGAGATCCAGGTGCGTGACTCGAATCGGGCTGTCGATCACCGCTACAACGACGCCCTTGCCAGTCGATAGCGGCCAAATCCTCTGCTGAGCCTTAAACGCTTGAAGCGCCCACTGCTTGTTGCGAGCCGCGTCAGCATGGGCAGTAAGGGCAGTTGTCAACAGCAGGACCCCGACTGCAGTAACAGCACCCAGGGTCCGCAGCGAACGCTTCAATGCCATGCTCTAGTCCTCGTTCCTAGCAAACCCCGTCACGATATACCTGACGTGAAGGACAATACACACTGACCCACAGTCAGGTGATGACCGGAGGGTTCGCATGAATGCCGGATCCCCACAGCTCGTCGTCCTCAACAAGGTAGTGCGGACGTGGACGACGCCTGCGCTTCCTGCCTTGCTTCTCCGCGTTTCCAACTCCACCCATCATCCCTATGTTTCCCTGCCCGGCGCCACCACCCGCTGCACCGCCATTCCTAAGGTCGGCACTCTCCTCGTTGACTCCCTGGCCCGTACCAAGGCCACTAGATTCATTTACACCCATAGCACTGCCCTGAGCCGGCCCGTCGGACTCACCCAACCTGCCTTGGACATCCGCTCCGGTCCGTGCGAATTCCTCCTCAATCGCCCCGCCGGACTCCGTGACCTCTCTGTGCCCAATCACTGAAGTCCCCGCGGGTACACCCCCAGACCTACTGGGCGAACCGAACCAACTCATTTTGTCGGGTTCAATTCCCTGATGTCCTGCCACAGTATCGATGGACGCGCCACCTGAAACGCCCTTCGAACTGCTATCGCCAAAGAGACCACCGTGGGCGCCGCTGCCAGCCTCATGCACAAGTCCACCGCTGGACACATCGTCAACGGGGCCATTCGTCCCTGTGTCATCGATGCCAGCCGTAACATCCTGGATCGTGGTCCCCGAACTAGGCGAGGCCGGAATGTGCTCACCACCCAATACGCCATCTCCGTTACTGCTGTCGCCAACTGCAGTAACAGATGATGGCCCTGACGGATCAGGCGACTGAGCAAGGCCCGCAGTCGACGTGCCCTTGTCATCGATCGCACGGATGCCACCCTCCGCCTTAGGGCCCCCGACCCCAGCAGAGTCCCTCCTGGTCACCGGACGGCCCTTAGTCGTCGTAGGCGGCGGGGGCCAGACCGTTTGACCACCGATGTCCGCCATAGGTTCGGTGCCGATCATCTGTGCGGCGGTGTTGTAGGAGGCTTCTAGGGTTTCTATGACGGCGACGGCCTGTTGGTGGCGCTCTTCCAGGAGCGACAGTTCTCCGCCGTCCTGTTTGATTGCGTCGGTGCGCGACATGCCGCTGTCCAGGTCCTGCTTGAACGCGTGGTCGTTCGTCTCGCTGGTGAGCTTGCGGGTGAAGCGGTCCCACCCGCTGGGCATGGACGGCATCTGCTGCTTCGCCTGGCGCAGGGCCGCCGCCGCGGTGGAGACGCCCGAGCTGGCGTTGGACGCGTAGGACGCGCCGTTGCTCAGGGCCTGGGAGAGTTGCTTGGCGCGGGTGGCGAAGCCGTCAGCGGCGTCGCCCTCCCAGTGGCCGAGCGCAGCGGTGGTGTGGGCCTCCAGATCGGCCTGGGCGGCCAACAAAGCCTGGTTGATGGCTGTCCACCGGGAGGAGACGCCGTCCAGCGTTTCCGGCTCCGCGCCCTCGATCATCGCGCGCAGGCCGACCAGCCCGCCGCCGTCACCCCCGGCGAAGTCCGTCTTGAACTGGGCGGGACCGTTCCCGCCGCCGCTGCCCGAGGCCACTGCTGCTGCCGACATCCGCGCCCCCGTTCCCCGTTCCCCGTCCGCGTTCTGCTAGCTGTTGCTGTAGAAGTCCTGCTTGGTCTGGGCCTCCTGCTGGGTGTAGTTGGCGGCGACTTGCTTGGTCTGGCCGCCGTACTCGTCGATGAAGGACTGCAGCTTGCTGATCATGGAGGCGATCCAGGTCTGCATCGAGTCGTGCGTCGACAGCAGGCCGTTCGCGGCGGCGAAGTTCTGGCCGAGTACACCCTCGGCGATGGTGGTGTCATATGTGGCACTGCCCTTGGTGCCTGACAGTTCGTCGGCGATGGCGTGCAGCTTTGCGACCGTCTGCTCCAGGGAACTCACATCTACCCTGTATCCAGCTCCCACTGCGGCCCCCTGTCCACCCATGTGATTACTTCGCGTGACCATCATAGGGAACCCGCCCGCGCCGCCCGCAACTGCTCGCGAGCCCTGCGGGCACCCTCACGCGCCGTTGGAATCCACCACCGCAGACGGGGCAACATGCCTGTTCAGCATGGGTTCTGTGGCCAATCCTGGCATGTGCCGACTACCGGGAATCGGACACTCCATCAATTCCCTCGAACGAGCGAATCATCGGGGGGATCCCGAAGCGCCGGCGTTGATGTCACTGTCCGTTGCTATCGACGCCTCAGTTGAGGCCGGTGGCGGTCATCACTCCGTAGAGGGCGCCGGCGGCGGCCAGGGCCAGGGGCCAGACGGCGAGTTGTCCGAGGAGGCGGTCGCGGGCGGTGCGGCCCAGCAGGAGTGGGAGCAGGGCGGCGATGGCGAGGAGGACGACGCCGTCAGCGATGTAGTGGAGCAGCAGCAGGTGCCAGAAGCCCTCCATGGCGAAGACACCGCCGATCACGCCGAGCGAGGCCACGCGGCGCCACTGTGCTGCGGCCCGCCACCAGGCCCCTGCCGTGCCGAACAGGGGACCGGCGACCAGGGCGAAGGCCAGCCATACGGCCGGGGCGTGCAGGGCGCCCATGCCGTCGCGGGCGAACTGCGCGTAGCCGTAGTAGCCGACCACCGCCCCGACCTGGGTCGCCGCCCCGGCCGCGAAGGTCCGCCAGTCCGGGCCGCACCGGACCAGCAGGCCTGCGACGTAGGCGGCGACGACCCAGACCGCGCCCGAGTTGGCGAACATCTGCAGGCTGTCGGGGAGGACACCCTGCAGGATGTTGGTGACCGCGCCGAGGGCGAGTCCGCCGAGCGCGGCCAAGGTCAGGACCGGTGGGGTACGCCACTGACGCCACTGACGCCACGGGGTGCACGCCGAAGCACCGGCACCGGCTCCGGCAGTGCAACCGGCAGCGGCACCTGCCGGACTACCTGCCGCGCCACCGGCCTCGGCACGCATCCGGGAGGGTCGCTCGGTGCGCAGCTGTGGGTCGTCGGGCATGTCGCCATGATTGCATACTCAGTATGCAGCAACGGCAGCCCCGTGCCCCCGCCCCCGCCCTAGTTGAACGGGTCCAGCGTGATGTACGCCTGCTGCGGGTTGCTGTCGTTGACCAGCGACTCGAAGTTGCCGACGTCGTCGAAGGCGAAGGCGTAGGCCTTGCCGTCGACCATCTGCGCGTGGATCTTGCGGGCGTACTGGTTGCTCACCACGTCCTGGTAGAAGTCCGCCGCGTTGTTGTCGGGCTGGTTGGAGCTGGTCAGCAGCGTCGCCCGGTTGTAGCCGGCGCAGAGCGTGCGCGAGATCGGGCCGCGGACCAGGTCGTTGGGCGCGTCCAGCAGCTTGTAGCAGCCGAAGATGCTGTCGGAGTCGGGCTTCTGGAAGCTGGTGACGACCGCGCCCGCGCTGTTGGTGAAGTTCATGGTGTTGCCGGAGACCCGGCCGTAGTACTTGGTGTTCGGCTGGTCCGCGAACGGGGTGACCGTCAGCGTCGAGCTGCTGTACTTCGTCCAGACCCGGTTGACGTAGTCGTTCATGACCGTCGCCGGGAGGGCGCCGTTCTCGATGCCGTGGCCCGGGGCGAGGGCGCGGAGGATCGTGCCGTCGGAGCGGGTCTGGATCAGTTTCGCCCAGCCGCCGGGCTGGCCCTTGAGGGCGTTGAAGAATCCGGTGTAGCCGCCCGGCTTGAGGTGCCCGGTGCTCTTGGTCGTCCCGTCGGGGAGCTTGACGCCGACCGCGTACGGCGCGGAGAACATGTCGACCTGGGTGCTGTTGATCCACAGGCCCGAGCCGTTGAGCGTGTACTCGGTCCAGTTGAACAGGATGTTCTCGTTGGGGTCGGTCGGGTTCTGCACCGCGGGCTGGACCAGGCCGCCGGTGGTCAGCTTGAAGACCAGCTTCTGCCCGTAGGAGAAGTAGACCCGGCCGGAGAACTGCGGCATCCGCAGGGTGATCGAGTGGCCGTTGGCCGGACCGGCGATGGACGCGTCGGGCGCGGCTATCGGCGGCTGCGCCCCGGCCGGCCAGGCGTGGAACGTGCCGTTGGCGTCGGCCCAGCCCTGCTGGCCGGTCGAGAGCAGGGTACCGATGTCGTAGACGTACACCTGGTCGCTGCGGCCGGAGTTGTTGGTGAAGGTTAGCGGGATGGTCGCCGGCACCGCGGCGTCCGCGCTCGAACCGACCCCGAAGGCCGCGAGCCCCGAGGCGATCAGCGCTGCGGCAACAGCCGGGACCAGCACTTTCTTCTTTCTGGCGTGCATGTGCGTCCTCCTGGGTGGGTGGGTACCCGGGTGGCTACCTGGGTTGAATGTGACCTATCGACACTCTTGTCTCCCCTTGATGGGGTTCTTGAGAGCGCTCTCAGAATTGACCGATGAAACGAACCTGTCAATGAAACCTGCGCAAATGGCGTCGATCCACGACGTGAGGGTTGTGTGGGGGTTGTGTGACGCATGCGACTTCTCGCTGGTGACAGGGGTTCCGGCACGAAGGACCGTTGCGGCGGCACGGGCCATGCGCAGGGCTGACGGCGCGTCAAACGATCGCGGGGAGGTATTTCCTCAAAACGTCAGTCAGCGGACATCCATGGCCCTACGGTATGTGTGTACGGTCTGTGTCGGGGACGGCGACGGACCTGTATGCAGGGGGACGCGGTGGGGGTACCGGCGGGCGACGACGAGTCGGAGCGAGAATCGCTTCGACAGTTGCCGCCTGTTCAGGCGTACCCGGTCCGCGACACAGAACCAGAGGACCGACCCGAGGGGGGTGGGTGTGCCGAAGCCACGTTGCTTTGACGTGCACAGCTTGCACAGCAACTGCAGTACCAGCAGGAACAGCAGGAACAGCAGAGACAACAGGACTGCCAACGCGCCCGTAGTGATGCCCGCGGCCCTGGCCCTGCGGAGTGCCCGATGACCGAGAGCCGCAAGAGCCGTCTGCAGGCCCTGGCCGACGAGGACCCCGCGCTGCACGCGCTCGCCGAGCGGCTGCTCGGCGTGGCCGAGGCCGGGCTGCCCGCGATGTACCTCGCCGAGGCCGACACCTTCGCCTTCACCCGCGCCCAGGCCGCCGCCGACAGCGCCGCCGCCGGCAGTGCAGCCGTCGGCAACAACGCCTCCGGCGGCCTCGAGCTGCGCGGGACGAGCACCCGCTACGCGGCCATCACCGCGCTGGGCGCCCGGTTCCTGCCGCTGGAGCGGCAGCGGGCCGTGCTCGGCGGGCACACCGCCGAGGAGTTCACCGGCCTGCTGGTGCAGCGGCTGCCCGAGGTGGTCAACCTCGGTGACGCGGCGCTGATCGCCTGGGCCGCCGCCGAGACCGCGCACCCCAAGCTGTCGGACGCCCTGGACCGGGTCGCCGCTCTGGACGCGGACGGCCGCCCCCGGTACACGGTGGAGGCGGCCTGGGTGCTCTCGGCCCTCGCCGCCGCCCGCGGCAGCCAGGACGTCGAGCAGCGCTTCGCCGCGGCCCGGGACCGGCTGCTGGCGGCCCGGCTGGGCGACAGCCCGCTGTTCCCGCACGCCACCGGCCCGGGGCTGGTGCCCTGGTACCGCTCGCACATCGGCTGCTTCGCCGACCAGACCTACCCCCTGCAGGCGCTGGCCCGGGCCCACGCCAGCGGCGACCGCGCCGGTGGCGCGAGCGGCGCCGGCGATCCCGAGGCACTGGCCGCGGCCGAGGCCTGCGCGCAGCGGATCTGCGCGTTGCAGGGCGACGGCGGACAGTGGTGGTGGCACTACGACGCGCGCAAGGGCACGGTCGTGGAGGGCTACCCGGTCTACAGCGTGCACCAGCACGCGATGGCGCCGACCGCCCTGTTCGACGTCACCGACGCGGGCGGCAGCGACTTCGGCCCGGCGATCCGGCGCGGCCTGGGCTGGATGACCGAGGTGCCGGAGCTGGCCGCCGCGCCGGCCGGTGCGCAGGAGCCGATGATCCTGGACGAGTTGGGCGTGACCTGGCGCAAGGTCTACCGCGGCGATCCCAAGAAGGCCGTCAGGGCCGCGCGCGGGGTGACCACCCGGGTGGCTCCGGGGCTGCGGCTCTCGCCGCTGGACCGGGTGTTCCGCCCGGCCGCAGTGGACCGGGAGTGCCGCCCCTACGAGTTCGGCTGGATGCTGCACGCCTGGCTCGGCGGGGAACAGGGGTGACCGACATGACGGACACGACGACAACTCCCCCGGTGCCGGCCCTGCCCCGGCGGAGCCTGTTCGGGGTCGGGCTCGACCCGCTGACCATGGACCAGACCGTGCGGCGCTGCGTCGACGCGGTGCGGGACGGCGAGCAGTTGGAGATCGGCGTGGTGAACGCCGCCAAGCTGGTCAACATGCGCCGCGACCCCGCCCTCGCGGCGGCGGTGACCGGCTGCGACCTGGTGCTGGCGGACGGGCAGGCCGTGGTCTGGGCCGCCCGGATCCTGCGGTCCCCGCTGCCGGAGCGGGTGGCCGGCATCGACCTGTTCACCCGGCTGCTGGCCGAGGCCGAGACGGCGGGCCTGTCGGTCTACTTCCTCGGCGCCAAGCAGCCGGTGCTCGACCTGATGCTGCTGCACATCGCCGAGAGGTTCCCGAAGCTGAAGGTGGCAGGCAGCCGGAACGGCTACTTCGAGGACGCCCAGCAGGGCGAGGTCGCCGACGCGATAGCCGCCGGCCGGGCCCAGCTGCTGTTCCTCGGGATGACCTCGCCCAAGAAGGAGATCTTCACGGCCGGCTACGGCGCCAGGACCGGCGTCAACGTGGTGCACGGGGTCGGCGGCTCCTTCGACATCCTGGCCGGGGTCACCAAGCGGGCCCCGGTGCTCTGGCAGCGGCTGGGCGTGGAGTGGCTGTACCGGGCGCTGCAGGAGCCGCGCCGTCTCGGCCGCCGCTACCTGACCACCAATGTGCTGTTTCTGCTGATGACCGTCCGCGAGCTGGTGCACCGTACACCGACTGCCGATCCCCGTTCCGCCACCAGGAGGTAGAGATGCGCGTCGTTGTCGTCGGACAGGGATATGTGGGGCTGCCGCTGGCCGTCCGCGCCGCGGAGGTCGGGCACGAGGTCATCGGGTACGACGTGGACGCCCCGCGGGTGAAGAGCCTCGCCGCGGGTGAGTCCTACGTCGAGGACGTCTCGGCCGAGCGGCTGCAGGCCGTGCTGGCCAACGGCACCTACCGGGCCAGCGAACTGGCCAGGGACTGCGGCGGCTTCGACGTCGCCGTGGTGACCGTGCCGACGCCGCTGCGCGAGGGCGTGCCGGACCTCAGCTACATCGAGGAGTCGGCCCGTACCCTGGCCCGGTTCCTGCGGCCCGGGGCGACCGTGGTGCTGGAGTCGACCACCTACCCCGGCACCACCCAGGAGCTGTTCGGCCCGCTGCTGGAGAGCGGTTCGGGCCTGGCCGCCGGGGTGGACTTCCACCTCGGCTACAGCCCGGAGCGGATCGACCCGGGCAACCCGGTCTGGGGCTTCCAGCAGACCCCGAAGGTGGTCTCCGGGGTGGACCCGGCCTCGCTGAAGGCGGTGCAGGGCTTCTACGACCAGCTGGTCGACACCACCGTCCCGGTCGGTTCGCCGAAGGAGGCGGAGCTGGCCAAGCTGCTGGAGAACACCTTCCGGCATGTCAACATCGCCCTGGTCAACGAGATAGCGATGTTCGCGCGCCACCTCGACATCGACGTCTGGCAGGCCATCGACGCGGCGTCCAGCAAGCCGTTCGGCTTCATGAAGTTCACGCCCGGGCCCGGCGTCGGCGGGCACTGCCTGCCGATCGACCCCTCGTACCTGTCCTGGCGGGTGCAGCGCGAGCTGGGGCAGAACTTCCGCTTCGTGGAGCTGGCCAACGACATCAACAGCCATATGCCGGAGTATGTGACCCGGCGTCTGATCGACGCCTTCAACACCCGCCGCCGCTCGGTGAACGGTTCGCGGGTGCTGCTGCTCGGCCTGGCCTACAAGAAGAACACCGGCGACGCCCGGGAGTCGCCGGCCCTGCGGATCTCGCAGCTGCTGCTGGACATGGGGGCCGAGGTCAGGGCCGCCGACCCGCACGTGGTGGAGAGCACGAAGATCGACGCGCGGCTGGTCCGGGTCGAGCTGACCGAGCAGGAGTTGGCCGAGGCCGACGCGGTGGTGCTGCTCACCGACCACGACTCCTACGACTACGACCTGGTCACCGCGCACGCGCGGCTGGTGCTGGACACCCGGCACCGGCTGACGGGCCCGAATGTCGAGGTGCTCTGAGCCGTGGGAGCTCCGATGAGGATCGTCTGCGTCGCGGGTGCGCGACCGAACTACATGAAGATCAAACCGGTGATGGACGCCCTGGAGCGCCGCGGCGCCGAGGTGGTCCTGGTCCACACCGGGCAGCACTACGACGAGTCCATGAACGACGTGTTCTTCCGCGACCTCGGGATCCGCCCGCCGGACCGCTTCCTCGGGGTGGGCTCCGGCAGCCACGCCGAGCAGACCGGACGGGTGATGGCGGCCTTCGAGCCGCTGCTGGACGAGGTGGCCCCGGACGCGGTGGTCGTGGTCGGGGACATCAACTCCACCCTGGCCTGCGCCCTGGTCACCGCGAAGGCCGGGCCGCTGCTGGCCCATGTCGAGGCCGGGCTGCGCAGCCGCGACTGGAGCATGCCGGAGGAGGTCAATCGGGTCGCCACCGACCGGGTCAGCGACTACCTGCTGGCCAGCTCCCCCGACGCCGCGGACAACCTGCGCGCGGAGGGCTACCGCGAGGACCAGATCCACCTGGTCGGCAATGTCATGATCGACACCCTGTTCAGCAATCTCGAACGGGCCCGGCAGTCCGACGTGCTGGAGCGGTACGGGCTGAGCAAGGGCGAGTACGGCCTGGTCACCCTGCACCGTCCGGCCAACGTGGACGACCCGGAGGTCCTCACCGCGCTGCTCAAGGCGCTGGGCGAGGTGGCCGGCCGCTGCCCGCTGCTGCTGCCGGTGCATCCGCGCGCGGCCGGACGGCTGGCCGAGCTCGGCGTCCCCGGCGGCATCCGGCTGGTCCCCCCGGCCGGGTACCTGGACTTCATCGCGCTGCAGGACTCGGCCCGGGTGGTGCTCACCGACTCCGGCGGGGTGCAGGAGGAGACCACCGCGCTGGGCGTGCCGTGCGTGACCCTGCGGGACAACACCGAGCGGCCGATCACCGTCGAGCAGGGCACCAATGTGCTGGCCGGACGGGATCCCGAGCGCATCGTCTCCACCGTCAACCGGGTGCTGGACAACCCGCCCGCGCCGCGCCGCCCGGCGCTGTGGGACGGCCGTGCCAGCGACCGGATCGCCGAGGTCCTGCTGGGGGGCGGCAGCGCGGATTCCCGGCTGCGGCCGACCGACCTGCTGGTTCCGTCACCGGCCGGTGAAGGGGAGGCCGAAACGGTTCTCAGCTGATCGCCCTGGACCATATGCTTGATCGTCGCACTTTTGTTTGAGTCTGATCCAGAGTCAGTCAGGGTTCTGGGCAGTGAGGGGGCACACCATGGATCTCGCCGAGATCTTTCGGGTCATGCGCAGGCGCTGGTATGTGCTGTTTCCCGGGCTGCTGGTCACCGTGGCGCTGGTGGTCGCGGTCCTTGTGGTCGTTCCGACCAAGTACCAGTCCCAGAGCACGGTCGAGATGCTGAACTCGCAGAAGGCGACCGAGGCTTTCGACGGCAACCCGTTCCTCAGCACCCAGACCTCGCTCACCGGCATGGCCGACAGCCTGGCCCGCAACCTGAACTCCGACGCCTCGATCGCCGACCTCAAGGCCCAGGGTCTCACCGGAACCTATGTGGCCATGATCGCGGACAACGCCCAGGGGCCGCTGCTCTGGCTCACCGCCACCGGCACCGACCCGGCCGCGGTGCTGCACTCGGACACCCTGCTCACCGCCTACGCCGCGCAGCGGCTGCAGCAGTTCCAGGCGCAGAAGTCGGTCCCCACCAGCGCCATGATCCAGATGACCACCATCGTGCCCCCGCAGAACCCCGTGGCGCAGCTGAAGACCAAGATCGAGTATGTGATCATGGCCGGTCTGGTCGGCCTGGTGGCCAGCCTCTTCGGCTGCTTCTACATCGAGGCCCGCCGACGTCCGCGGACGGTCGACCCGGAGGCGGAGGAGGAACTCGCCCCCGTGGTCGACGGGGAGGACGAGGACGACGACCAGGACGACAAGCCGGACAGCCGCCCGGACAACCGCAGGAACAACAACCGGAGCAGCGACCGGAACGGCGACCGGAGCGACGAGCACCAGTCGGGCGGGGACGGGGACGACCTGGCCTACGGCCCGGCCCCCCGGCAGCGCCGGCGCCAGGACGAGGACGTCGAGCAGCCGACCGTACAGCTGTCGGTGCTCCAACTCCAGCAGGACCGGGCCAAGAAGCAGAGCAGCAATGACACCGAAGCACCGTGGTTCGCGCCGTGACCCTCGCCTCCGACGAGCCGATCGACCAGGCACAGGAGCCGCCCGAGCGGCCCGGTGAGCCCGGTCCCGCCCCGGCCTCGCTGGGGAAGCAGGTCCGCTCCGCCGCCCGGTGGAGCCTGATCAACACCATGGTCATGCGGCTGGGCAACTTCGCCACCGGAATCATCCTGGCCCGCTACGTGCTGGACCCGGCGACCTGGGGTGTCTACGGGATCGCCCAGACCGTGCTGCTGGTGCTCCTGTCGGCGAACGAACTCGGTGTCGGCCTGGCCATCGTCCGCTGGGACGGCGACGTCCGGCGGTTCGCGCCGACCGTGCTCAGCCTCAGCACCATCTCCAGCAGCCTGCTGTACCTGGTGCTGTTCGTGGCGGCGCCGACGGTGGGCGGGATGCTCGGCTCGCCGCAGGCGTCCGGGGTGCTCCGGGTGATGTGCCTCTGCCTGATCCTGGACGGGCTCTCGCAGGTGCCCGCCGGCTTCCTCACCCGCGAGTTCGCGCAGCGCCAGCGGATGGTCATCGACGCCCTCAACTTCGTGCTGAGCACCGCGACGACCCTGGTCCTGGCCTTCGCCGGGATGGGCGCGATGGCCTTCGCCTGGGGGGCCGTGGTCGGCAACGTGGCCGCGCTGATCGGCTTCTGGATCGCCGCGCCGCACATGATGCGCTTCGGCTGGAACCCGGACCAGGCCCGCGCGCTGCTGCGGTTCGGGCTGCCGCTGGCCGGGGCCAGCCTGCTGGCGCTCGGCGTGGTCAATGTGGACACCCTGGTCGTCGGCTCGACGCTGGGCAATGTCTCGCTCGGTTTCTACGTCCTGGCCTTCAACATGTCCGGCTGGCCGGTGCGGATCATCTCCGAGGCGGCCCGCCGGGTGTCCTTCGCCGGCTTCTCCCGGCTGGCCGAGTCACCGGAGGCGCTGGCCAAGGGCTTCAGCCGGGCCCTGGGGGTGCTGGTCACCGGCACGGTCCCGCTGTGTGTGCTGCTGGCGGTGCTCGCCGGTCCGGTCATCGACCTGGTCTACGGGGACAAGTGGTCCCCGGCCGCGGCGGCACTGCCCTGGCTGATGGTGCTCGGGCTGGCCCGGATCGGCTGCGAACTCGCCTACGACTGCCTGGTGGCGATCGGCCGCCGACGGCTGCTGATCATGGTTCAGGGGCTCTGGCTGGTCGCACTTGTCCCGGTTCTCATCGTCGCGGCGCGGGTGCACGGTATCGTCGGCGTTTCCGAGGGCCATGTGCTGGTGGCCGGGGGGCTGGTGGTGCCGGTGTTCGTGCTGGCGCTCCGGCGCGGCGGCATCAGCATCGGCTCGATCGTCCGGGCCTGCTCCTGGCCGTTCTTCGGCGGGGCGGTGATGGCCCTGAGCATCCTGCTGCTGGAGCACGCGTTGGGCCACGGAAAGATCGCGCTGGTGGTCATCGGAGCGGCGGCCATGGTCGTCTACGCCGTGTGCGTGCTGCCCAGCCTGGGCTTTCTCCGCGGCACCACGGCCGCGCGGAAGGGCGGCAGGCACGGCGGAAAGCACCGAAAATCCCGATAGCCCTACGAGAGCCCAAGGTTGGCACATGTTAAGAGCACGAGGAAGGGTCCTGCTCATCGGGACCCTGCTGGCTGTCGTACTTGTGGCCATCGCTGTGTTCCTGTCCCGCGGCGCCGCGGACACCGGGGCCGGACGTACCGTGGCGGGCCCGACCGGGGCGTCCGGTTCCGCGGGATCCTCCTCGTCGGCCGGGGCGACTCCCTCACCCGGCAGCAGCACCCCCTCCCCCGCGATCGGCAACGCCACCTCCAGCCCCTCGCCCACCAAGAAGCCGGCCGACCGCGGCGCCGCCACCCCCGGCGGGTCCAGCGGCGGCGGTGACGCCACCGGGCAGATCCAGGCGGGCGGCTTCCCCAACGCGGGCAACACCGGTCCCCGGATCGCCCTCAAGCCGCACAACACCGGGGCGCTGAGCATCAACACCAACGGCACGGTGATCAGCGGCTGGGACATCACCGGCTCGCTCGACATCTACGCCAACAACGTCACCGTCATCGACAGCCGGATCAGGTCCGACAACTGGTGGGGCATCAACCTCCGGCCCGGGTTCAGCGGCCTGCGGGTGCTGCACACCACCATCACCGGGCTGCCCGGCAAGGGTCCGGACAACGGCGGCGAGGACTACGCGGTCTCCAACATGGGCGGCAGCTCGATCGAGGTCGGCTGGACCAACATCTCCGAGTTCGGCAACATGCTGTCGATGGGCCAGGGCGATCTGCACGACAACTACCTGCACGACGTCTCCGAGTTCATCAACCAGAGCGGCGGCTGGCAGCACGCCGACGCGATCATCAGCGACGGCGGCAACTCCGGCTCGCTGGTCATCCGGCACAACACCCTGCTCAACCCGGTCGGCGTGGACCACGGCGCCAGCGGCAGCGTCGGCCTGTTCGCGGACACCGGCACCGTCTCCAACGCCGTGGTGGACGGCAACTGGATCGCCGGCGGCTCCTACGCCCTGTACGGGGGCGGCGCGGGCGCGACCGGGATCAAGGTCACCAACAACATCTTCTCGACCCAGTACCACCCCAACTGCGGGGAGTACGGTGCGGTGGCGGCCTGGAACGCGGGCGGCGCCGGAAACGTGTGGAGCAACAACAGGATGTCGGACGGCCGGGTCGTCACCCCCGGCTCCTCCTGAACCATCACGAATCGTCCCGAACCACCCTGAACCACCCTGAAAGGCAGTCATGCGCCGGATCGCCCGGGCCCCCTGGGAGCTGCTCAAGCTGCTCTTCGGCTGGCTGGTCCTCTTCGAGGCCAGGAACAAGGTGCTGCTGGCGCCCTCCGCCGTCCGGCTGCGCCGCTTCGAGGACGCCGAGGTGCTGCGGCTCGCCCCGGCCACCGCGCAGGTCCCGTCCGCCCTGGTCGCGACGGTGATCGCCACCCACCGCCGCCCGGAGGCCCTGGCCGCCGCGGTCCGCTCGGCGCTGGCGCAGACCGAGCCGGACCAGGTCGTGGTGGTGGTGGACGACGGGGCCGGGCTGCCGCCGGCCGGCGCACTCCCGGACGACCCGCGGCTGTTCGCGGTCTCGCTGTCCCGCAACATCGGCACCGCCGGCGTGGTCCGCAATGTCGGGATCCGGCTGACCCGGTCCCGCTACGTGGCCTTCCTGGACGACGACAACCTCTGGGAGCCGGACCACCTGGCGCAGGCCCTGGCCGTGCTGCAGGCGCCCGGCGGCCCCGACGCCGTCTACACCGCGCTGCGCCGGCTCCGGGCCGACGGCACCGAGCAGGACGTGCTCTCGGTCCCCTTCAGCCGCCGCCGCTCGGCCCGCGAGTCCTTCCTCGACACCAACGCCTTCGTCGCCCGCCGGGTCCCGGCGCTGCACTTCAGCCGGCTGCGGCGGACCCCCGAGGTGCTCCCCCGCGAGGACTGGGAACTGATCCGCCGCTACAGCCGCCGCCGGCGGGTCCAGCACCTGCCGTCGCCGACGGTTCGCTATCTGATGAACCCGCAGAGCTACTACACCGAGTGGGACGGCGCCGCCGCTACGGCCCCGGGGTCGCCCGCAGGGCCGCTGAGCTGACCAGGGCGGCAGCCGCCGCGCGGTTGGGGGCGCGGCCGAGCAGGGCGCGGGAGGACTCGCGGAGCAGCACCGCCGCGCGGAAGGCGGCGGAGGCGGCCCGGCCGTGGCGGCGGCGGTACAGCCGCACCCGGTTGAGCACCAGCAGGGTCCACAGCCGGGGCGACACCCGGGATTCGCCGCCGAGGTGGTACGCCTCGGCCTCGGGCCGGAGCTGGGTGGCGTAGCCGTGGTCGCCCGCGCGCAGGCAGAACTCGGTCTCCTCGGAGTAGAGGAAGAAGGACTCGTCCCAGGGTCCGCAGGCGTCCAGGCAGGCCGTGGACAGCGCCATCAGCGCGCCGGTGGCCCAGTCCGCCCTGGTCGGCCGCGCGTAGGCGGCGGGGTCGGTGACCAGTTCGCTCCAGCGCGGGAAGCGCCCGGCCCTGCGGTTGCCGATGACCGCTTCACCGAGCGCCCTGGTCACGCTGGACTCGCGGCGCAGCGAGTACTGCGGGGCCGGGTCGCCGTCCTCGAAGAGCAGCGGGACGGTGATGCCGACCGTGGAGCCGTCCGGCAGCGGCGCGCCGAGGGCGTTGACGAGCGCCGCGGCGCAGCCGGGGCGCAGCCGGATGTCGGGGTTGCAGACCATGGCCGCCCCGTAGCCGCCGTCCCACTCGGCGGCGGCGCCGAGCGCGGCGTTGACCGCGGCCGCGTAGCCGGCGTTGCGGCCGGTCTGGACGATGACGGTCTCCGGGGCCAGCTCGCGGATCACGGCGACGGTGTCGTCGGCCGAGTCGTTGTCGGCGACCACCAGTCGCCAGGGGACCCCGGCCATGCCCTCGGGGAGCGCGGCGATGAAGTCGGGGATCACCGCGGCGCTGTTCCAGGTGACGACGAGGACGGCGACGGGGGCACTCTGAGCGGACATCAGGACTCCACCAGCTGGGGTTCGGAAGCGCGTGCGGCAGGGAGCGGGTCGGACGGGGCCGCTTCGGTTCCGGCGGCGGGCCTGTCGGCCCCGTCGGTTTCGGCGGCCTCGCGGGCCTCGCGGCGGATGAAGCCGAGGTAGCTGCCGCCCGCGCCGAGGATCAGGAAGAACAGGCCCGCGAACATCGCGAAGCCCAGGGCGTCGAAGGTGGCCGCGATGACCAGGGAGACCAGGGCGGAGGCGAAGAACGCCTGGCCCAGCTCCCGGTCGGAGTCGGTCCTGGCCAGTCGGCGGATCGCGCCGCCCTGGTGGATCCCGGTGGCGAACAGCACCAGCAGCGCCAGCACGCCGAGCCCGCCCATCTCGGCCATGGTCAGCATGTACTGGTTGTCGGTGAAGAAGTACAGGTCGGGCATGAAGGTGCCGAAGCCGCGCCCGAACAGCGGGCGCTCCAGGATGTAGGGGACGATCTCGGCGTACTTCACGGTACGGGCCTGGGTGCTGCTGTCGGTGTTCGACAGGAAGCTGGAGAACAGGCCGGTGATGGTGCCGATCAGGCCGGGGATGATCACCTTGAAGCCGGCCAGCGATCCGAGCAGCAGGCCGATCGCGGTCCAGCGCCGGGCCGGCTTCCAGCGCGGCAGCATCACCAGGGCGACGATCACCGCGCCGATGATGGAGGTCCTGGAGACGGTCAGCGGCAGCGCCCCCGCCATCGCCGCGACCGGCCCCCAGCGCCGGATCAGGCTGGTGTGCCGGCGTACCGGGTCCAGCGCCTGGTGGATCGCGAACGGCACCAGGATGGCGAGCATCCCGCCGAACTCCAGCGGCTGCGCCGTGGTGGAGCGCGGCCGGGTGAACGAGCCCCGGTCCATCGCCGAGATGCCGGTGACGCTGGAGTGCAGGCCGGGGATGGAGATGGAGTCGGCGATATTGGTCGCCGAGAAGAAGTCGTAGTAGCCGAGCAGGGCGACGACGGTCCCCATCACCACCATCCTGCGCATCATGGTGTCCAGCCGCTCCCGGGTCTGGATCCCGGCGGAGACCAGCACCACCAGCGACACCCAGACCATCAGCCCGATCAGCCCGCGGTCCGCCGCCAGCACCTCGCTGTGCGAGCTGTTGCGGGTGGCGTCGGCCAGGTAGGCGAGCAGCACGGCGGCGGACAGCAGGCACATCGCCAGCCGGGGGGTCCTGGTCCCGGGCGCGGGCACGATCCGGTCGCAGAGCCAGTTGGCGACGTACCAGAGCAGGGCGAGCAGGGCGAAGACGTTGGCCGGGGTGCCGACCCCGCCGAGCGCGGGCAGGGCCAGGTCGGAGGGGATGAAGAAGGCCAGCGCCATGTAGACGGTGAGGATCGCGGTGGCGTCGCGCGGTTTGCCGAAGAAGCCGCGCGGTGCGCGCTTGAGCGGCCAGGGGTTGATCCTGGCCCCGAAGAACGGCCTGCGGCGGCGGGCCAGCATCAGGGCCTCGAAGCCGAAGCAGAGCAGGAAGCCACCGGTGATCCCGGCCACCACGACGCCCACCACGTCCTGGATCCTGGTCTTGGACTGGGACACCGGGATCTGCGGCAGCACGATGGGCGCGGTCTGCACCAGGTACGCGGGCGGGATGCCGGCCGCCGTCTGCAGGGCCTTCATCTGGTCCCCGGCGAAGGTGGTGAAGATGCTGGTCTCCTTGAGCACCTTCGCCTGGTCGTGGCCGGTGACGGTCAGGGTGAGCAGCGGCCCGGAGGTGTCGGTGGCGAAGTCGACGGTGTACACGTCGGTGACGCCGAGGCCCTGCAGGTCCTTGGCCGCGTCGCTCGACTCCAGGGTCCTGATCAGCACGTCCGCGGTGACCACCAGTGAGCCGCCGGCGTTGGAGATGGGGTTGCCGTAGGTGGGGGCGACCTTGGCGACGGCCGTGGAGTCCAGCAGCGCGACGGAGCTCTGCGACTCGTAGGACAGCGGCACGGTGCGGAACAGGTAGACGCCCGCGACCAGGCTGACC
Source organism: Streptacidiphilus alkalitolerans (assembly GCF_042511045.1). Classification (NCBI taxonomy): domain Bacteria; kingdom Bacillati; phylum Actinomycetota; class Actinomycetes; order Kitasatosporales; family Streptomycetaceae; genus Streptacidiphilus; species Streptacidiphilus alkalitolerans. The sequence continues at coordinate 281,196 of NZ_JBHEZX010000008.1, read as the reverse complement.
AGGGTGATCGGTACCATGAAGTACCAGCGCCTGCGCAGCACGGCGAAGATCTCACTGAGGCTCATGCGCCCTCCCCCGGTGTCGGTGTGCGGGGCGCCGATGTACCGGACCGCTCCCCCTGGAACCCCGGGCCAGCATAGGCTGCGACCAGGCAGTACCGGTACCGAGGGAAGGAAACCCAGTGTCGCCCGACGAGCTGGTCCGTGCACTGCTCCGACGCTGGTACGTGCTGGCGCTCGCGATGCTGCTGACCCTGGCCGGCTGCTACCACGTGCTGCGCCCCACCCAGCTGTACCTGAGCTCGGCGGTGATCGTGCTGAAGCCGCCGGTGACCGGCAACCAGCCGAACCAGTTCGCCAATCTGCAGCCGACCCTGGCCGCGGTCTCCTACGCGGTGATCCAGCAGATGGAGTCGCCGGCCGGGGTGCGCGAGCTGACCGCCGCGGGGGTGCACGGGACGTACCACCTGGTGCCGCGCAACAGCGGTACCAGTGCGACCCCGAAGTACCTGATCCCCACCGTCCAGGTGCAGTCGGAGCTGACCGACCCGGCCGAGGCGGACCGCATCGTGCAGAAGATCATCGGCGTCTACGGCGTCCATGTGCAGAGCCTGCAGGCGGAGCACCGGATCACCGCGGCCTCGGCGATGAGCGTGGACCTGCTGGTGCCGCCGAACGCCGTCGCGGTACACGGCACCAAGAGCCGCGGCCTGGTCGGGACGCTGCTGCTGGGCGGGCTCTGCGGGGTGCTGGCGGCGCTGTGGACGGACCGCTACGCGCTGCGGCGGCGCCGGCGGCGGCAGGACGCGGCTGACGGTACGGAGCATCAGATGCCGCGCCGGTCCCAGGACTTCCACCAGAACCACTCCCGCACCCGTTCCACCACCGCCGAGAGCACCAGCGGCTGAAGGTACGGCATGGTCCGGGCGCCGATCCGCTGCCGCAGCCGCAGCGCCCGGTACTCGGGCAGTGCGGTGAAGCCCTCCGGCAGGCAGTCCCGGGCGAAGTCCAGCAGTTCCTGCACCGGGACCACATCGGTGCGGCCCCGGTCGTAGGCGCGGTAGGCGCGGCGCAGCGCGAAGCGGGCCAGTCTGGTGTGCACGGCGGCCGACAGCTGCTCGGCCCGGGGCAGCCGGTCGCCGCACTTGGCGAGCACCGACTCGAAGGCGATCCGGCGCTGCCGCAGGTCGTCCAGCTGCCCGCCGAAGTCGGTGGTGGACATGTTGTTGCCGTGCACCCGGTAGTACGCCTGGTCGGCGCCCTGGATGTAGCCGACGTCGGCGTGGGCGGCGAGTCGCATCCACATCTCGATGTCGCCGGCGTGCGGCAGCGCGGGGTCGTAGCCGCCGACGGTGCGCTGCAGGCTGGTCCTGACCACCACCTCGGGCGAGGTGATGCAGCCGGTGGCCTCGCCGAACCGGCGCTCCAGCCACCACTGGCCGGGGTAGACCACGGTGCCGGTGCTGCTGGTGCGGGCGGCGGGCAGCGGGCCGCCGTGCTGGAACCGCAGCGGCCTGCCGTAGGCGAAGCCGACCTCGGGGTGCGCGTCCAGCAGTGCGGCGGCCCGCACCAGCGCGCCGGGGACCAGCCGGTCGTCGGCCGAGAGCAGCGCGACGTAGTCGGTCTCGGCCCATTCCAGCAGGCCCTCGTTGTAGGTGGCGATATGGCCCTTGTTGGTCTCGTGGACCCGGACCTCGATCCGGGGGTCGCCGTCCGCGAGTTTGCGGGCGACGGCCGCCGAGTCGTCGGGGGAGGCGTCGTCGATGATCAGCACTCTGACGTCGAGGCCCTCCTGTTCGTCCAGGACGCTGCGTACGCAGTCCTCCAGGAAGTGGCCGTACTTGTAGCAGGGAATCACGACGCCGAGGGTGCTCATCGCAGGTCAGCCAATCCCCGGGCGGCCTCGGGGGAGGCGGCCCGGTGCTGCGCTGGGCCGCCTCCCCCGTGCCGCACCGGTGGGTGCGGGTGCAAACAGGGTGGTGCGGGTATTGCGGGTGGTGCTACTTCAGCGGGAGCCCGACCGGGGTCCACACCGAGGTCGGCTTCACCAGCGGGCCGAGATCGGCCCGTCCCGCCGGGTTCAGCTCGGAGCTGCTCTTCAGCGTCCAGGTGTGGGCCTTCACCGCGTGGCCGTGGGTGTCCTTGGCCGTGACGGTGATCTTGTACTTCGCCCCGTAGGGCATCGGGGCGGACAGCCGGAACGTCGCCTTGTGGGTCTTCTTGTTGTAGGAGATGACGGCCGGCACGGGTGCGCCGACCCCCGACTCGGTGCTGACGTGGCCCACCAGGGTGGTGACCGTCGCCTTGACCGTCAGCGGGTTGGTGTCGCTGGGCAGCGTCACCGTAAACGGCTGGGCCTCGGCCAGCGACTGCATGGCGGTCGCTCCCTCGGTCATCGGCTGCGACTGCGGGCTCGGGGCGGTCGTGGTGATGATCGGGGCGACCCAGTAGTTCGCGGAGCCGGCCGAGCTGTTCGGGAAGGCGGAGGTGGACCCGTACGCGTACAGGCCGTTCGATCCTCCGCTCCCGTCGGCGGGCGCGGTCAGCGGGTACGACTGGTGCGCTCCGGCGAAGTACCCGCCGTCGACGGCGTAGTTGCCGTTCGGCGCGTGGTACGAGGCCACGTAGGAGGTGCCGGCGGTGATCGCCACCGGGGTGTCGAAGGTGAGCGTCTGCCACCCGCTCGCGCTCTCGCCGCTGAAGGTGCCGGTGGCGAGCAGCGCGCCGCTGGCGGACCAGAGGTTGCCGGAGTGGGTGCCGGTGTTGCCGGTGCCCTTGTAGAAGGTGACTCCGGTGACCCAGCCGTCCACGGCCGACTGGAACCTGACGCCGAGTTCGAGCGAGTTGGCGTCATTGGTCACGTCGGGGGTGCTCGGCACGGTGCTGCCGGGCCACAGGGTGCACGGGCAGGTGACCGCCGGCGGGGTGGCGCTGGTGGTGAACGACCAGGTGGTCGGCGCCGCCATCGCGTTGCCCCACAGGTCGGAGGTCTGCACCGACGCCGTGTAGGTGCTGTTCAGCGCCAGCTCGGTGGACGGTGTGAAGGTCACCGTCTTGCCGGCGCTGACCACCGTGCTGCCGGGGACGTTGGCGCCGCTCGCGTCCTTCAGGCTGAAGGTCAGCGTGCTGCTGTCGATGCCCTCGTTGAAGGTCGCCGACACCGGCGAGGTGATCGACACCCCGGTCGCCCCGGAGGCCGGGGTCCTGGTGGTCACCGACGGCGGGGTGGTGCTGGCCCCCGAGTTGTCGAAGACCGCGTCCACCCAGTAGTTGCTGCCCGACGACTGCGAGGACGGGAAGCCGCCGCCCGAGCCGTAGTGGTAGACGCCGTTGCCGCCGTCGGTACCGGACTGCAGCGCCGTCAGCGGGGCCAGTCCGGCCGCGCTGCTGTTGAAGTAGCCGCCGTCGTAGGAGTAGCCGCCGTTGGGGGCGTAGTACGAGGCGACATAGGTGGTGTTGGGCTTGATCGGCACCGGCGAGTCGAAGTTCAGCTGCTGCCAGCCGGACGCGGTCTCGTTGGTGAAGGTGCCGGTGGCCAGCAGCGTGCCGGTGCTGGTCCACAGGCTGCCGGTGTGCGTGCCGGTGTTGGCCGGGGACTTGTAGAAGCGGACGCCGGTGATGGAGCCGGCCACGCTGCTGCGGATCTTGACGCCGAGTTCGATCTGGCTGCCGTCACCGCCGTTGATGGTGCCGGGCACGATCGAGGGCGCCCAGACCGAGCACGGGCACTGCTGGCCGCCGACGGTCACCGGGATCGTGGTGACGGCGCCGATGTTGACGCTGTCGTCCACGGCCCGCACCTTGATCTGCGCGGGTCCGGTGGTGGTGGGCGTCCAGGTGTAGGACCAGGTGTTCAGTCCGGTGGCGGGGGACCAGACGGTGCCGCCGTCGGTGGACACCTCCACCCGGGCCACCACGCCGCCGCCGGTGTCGGCCGCGGTACCGCTGATGGTCAGCTGGTGCGCCGCGGCCACGGTGGTGTTGGCGGCCGGGGTGCTGACGGTGACCGTCGGCCCGGTGGTGTCGGTCGAGGCCGTCGCGGCGACCAGGCCCGACTGCAGGGTCTTCGGCTGGATGCCCATGTCGGCGAGGATGTTGACGGTCGCCTGCTGCATCCGCTTGTCCACGGTGACCACGGCGTCGGCCGGGTCACTGGTGGGGACGTTGGTCAGGCCCCAGGACCACTGCACCGTGCCGGTGCCGAAGACCAGGGCGTGCGAGGTCTGGTCCCGGAACTCGACCAGGTTGTGGGTCGCGGTGCCGGAGCCGTAGATGTTGCCGTAGTCCATCCGGTAGAGGCCGTTGGGGACGGTCACCGTGGTGGACGACAGGTCGATCTCGCCGGCCGGTCTGGTGGCGTCGGCGAAGTCGCTGTCCCACTCGTAGCCGAGCGTCCCGGTCGGGAAGGTCGCGGTCTGACTGGAGGTCAGGTTGGCGATGGTGGTGTTGCGCCAGAGCCGGTTCTTGCCGTAGGAGCCAGGCACGGTGATCGCGTCGGCGCGGTAGCCGTTGATCTGGAACAGCGACCCGGTGAGGATGTTCTGCGGTTGGAACACCCCGGTCTTGGCCTGGCTGCCCGGGTCGAGGAAGGCCCCGGTCCAGACGTTGCTGGGGTCGGGAATGCCGTCCGGCGACGGGAGTTCGAGCTTGGTCTCCTTGTAGCTGACCAGGGTGCGGTTGGCGGTGTTGGTGCCGTCGATGCTCGGCGCGAACCGGGTCTCCCAGGAGACCTCGTTGCCGCTGAAGAAGGTCTCGTTGACCCCGGCCTGCCTGGCCGCCAGCGCGTTGTGGAACTGGTCCGCGGTCCAGTACTCGTCGTGTCCCGAGGACATGAACATCTTGTGGTTCAGCAGGTCGGCGCCTCTGGTGGAGGTGTCGAGCCCGGACAGGTAGCTGACGTCGTAGCCGTTCTGCTCCAGCCAGGAGATCATCTCGAACTCGGAGCCGTAGACGCCGTTGTCGCCGCCGATGTCCAGCGGGCGGTTGTAGCTGACCTGGTAGGCGCGGCCGTCGGGGGCGGGACCGGCGCCCTGGTAGAGGTTCTGGCCGCCCCACATGTTGTAGGCCTGCCAGGTCTCGTCGTCGGTCTGCACCACGATGTCGGAGTGGCTGGAGTCGTCACGGACCACGAACGGGTAGGGCATCACGCCGTTGCCGTCGGACTGGTCGAAGTTCGCGATGTACAGACCGGAGACGGCGTCGCTCGGCACGGTCCAGGTCGCGGTGACCGGCCAGCTGCCGCAGTCCACCAGGCCGGTGGCGTTGCTGGCGCAGTTCAGCGGCTTGCCGTCGGGGACGCCGTCGTTGACGACGGTGTCGATCGGGCTGCCGGCCGTGCCGTTCTTGGTGAAGTTGGCCGGGTAGGTCGCGGACGCCTGCGCGGCGGTCGACATCTCGCGCCCGCCGTCACCCCCGTAGTAGCCGAGCCGGTAGATCTCGACGTGGTACGGGGTCGGCGACTGCACCTTGAACTGGACCGTGTCGCCCGCCTGGACGCTCTCCTGGGTGGAGAAGCCCTGGACGTTGCCGTAGGCGTTGGGCGAGAACCAGTCCGACATCGGCGAACCGGTCTTGGAGTTCTCGCAGACGATGGGATTGCTGCCGGTCCCGCAGGGGTCGGCAGCGGCGTTGGACGCCCAGGTCATCGGGAGAACCGCCGTCAACAAAGCCACGACCAGGGCGAACAAGCCGCCCTGGAGGAGTCTGTTCCGTCTGTGCATGATCGTCTATACCTCTCAGTGGTGCGACGCCGTCCCGGTGAGGCGGGGCGGCAATGGTGCCGTTCGTCAGCCGAGGGCGGTGGTGAACGCTTCCACCACGCGCTGCTGCTGGTCTGCGGTGATCTGCGGGAAGAGCGGCAGCGAGAGCATCCGGTCCGCCGCTTCCTCGGCCTGGGGGAAGTCGCCGCGCCGATGGCCGAGGTGCGCGAACGCCGGAGTGAGGTGGACCGCCGCCGGGTAGTGCACGCCCGCGCCGATCCCGGCCGCGTTGAGGGCGGCGACCACGCGGTCCCGCTCGGCGGCGCCGATCCGCACCACATAGAGGTGCCAGACGTGGACGTTGCCCTCGGCCGTCACCGGCAGCACCGCCCGGCCGTCCGCCGCGAGGTCGGCCAGCAGGGCGTCGTAGCGGGCGGCGGCGGCGCGGCGGGCGGCGTTGCCCTCCGCGAGCCGGGCCAGCTTGGCCCGCAGCACCACGGCCTGCAGCCCGTCCAGCCGGCTGTTGAAACCGGCCACGTCGTGTCGGTACTTGGCGACGCCGCCGTGGTTGGCGAGCGCCCGGAGCAGGCCGGCCTGCTCCTCGTCGTCGGTCAGCACCGCGCCCGCGTCGCCGTAGGCGCCGAGGTTCTTGCCGGGGTAGAAGCTGGTGGCGGCGATGCCGCCGCTGCCGGCGGTGCGCCCGTTCCGGGTCGCGCCCTGGCTCTGCGCACCGTCCTCGACCACGGCCACTCCCGCCGGGAGCTCCGCGAGCAGTTCCTCCACCGCGGCCGACTGGCCGTAGAGGTGGACCGGGACGACCGCGCGGGTGGCCGGGCCGACCGCCTTGAGCGCCTGCCGCGGGTCGATCAGCAGGCTGTCCCGCAGGCAGTCGACCAGGACCGGGCGTGCGCCGATCCTGGCCACCGCGCCGGCCGTGGCGATGAAGGTGTTGGCGGGCAGCACCACCTCGTCGCCCACCCCGACCCCGCTGGCGCGCAGCGCCAGCTCCAGCGCGTCGGTGCCGTTGGCGACCCCGACGCAGTGCGCGACGCCGGCGAACTCCGCGTACTCGCGCTCGAACTCCCGGACCTCCTCGCCGCCGATGAACGCGGTGTTGGCGAGGACCCGGTCGAAGCCGGCCCTGACCTCATCGGCGACCTCGGCGTGCGCGGCCTTGAGGTCCACCAGCGGAATCTGGCTCATCGGGCTATGTCCCCCATCGGTTCGAATGTCTCTGCGATCTCGGCCAGGGCCGTGGCCCCCGCCGCGCGCAGCAGGCGGGCCGGGCTGCCGACCCAGACCTCCCCCTGCGGCACGTCCCCCAGCACCAGGCTGCCGGTGCCGATCAGCGACCAGGCACCGACCTCGGTGCCCTCCCGGACCAGCGCCCCCGCGCCCAGGTAGGCGCCCCGCCGGACCCGCACTCCGCCGCCGAGCCTGACCCCCGAGGCGACGGTGGCGAAGTCCTCCACCACGTCGTCGTGGGTCAGCACCACCTGCGGCATCACCGCGACATGCGCGCCGACCCGGACCGCGGCGGTGAGCACGGTGTGCGCGAGCAGCACCGAGCCGGGCCCGACGGTCGAACTGGCCGACACCACCGCGGTCGGATGGACCACGGTCGCGTAGCGCTCCCCCGGCAGGCCGAGCCGGCGGGCCAGCCGGGCCCGGACCGCGTAGTCCCGGGGGCTGCCCACGCAGATCACGGCCCTGGTGGCGGCGGGCAGTTCACGCACCAGGTCGCAGCCGCCGAGCACGGCGGTGCCGTCGACCTTGCCGCCGTGCAGCCCGGGGTCGTCGTCCAGGTGGCCGAGCAGCTCCCAGCGCTCGGGACGGCCGTGGGCCGCGTCCGAGGCATTGGCGTCCCGGACCGCCTGGGCGGTCTCCCGGGCGAAGCCGCCGGCGCCGACGATCACCAGAGGGGTGCTCATGGCCGGTCCGCCGCCCTGCGCAGCACCGCGACCACCCGGTCCTGCTGAGCGTCCGTCATGGTGTGGAACAGCGGCAGGATCAGCGAGTCGCGGCTGATCCGCTCGGTGACCGGCAGCGCCGCCGCCGGGTGGCCCTGGTACGCGGGCTCCAGGTGCGAGGCCATGATCCCGCGCCGGGCCGAGATCCCGGCGTCGGCGAGTTCGGCCAGCAGCTCGTCCCGGCCGAGCGGGAAGTCCTGGTCGGGCAGCACCCAGTAGGACTGGAAGTTGCCCTGCCCGTGCTCGGGGTCGCGGACCGGGGTGAGCCCGGGGACGTCCTGCAGCAGGGCGTCGTAGCGGGCGGCCAGGGCCCGGCGCCGGCCGACGATCTGGTCCAGCTTGCCGAGCTGCACCAGGCCGACCGCGGCCTGGATGTCCGTCATCCGGTAGTTGTAGCCGACCTCGAGGTAGCTCTCCAGGATCGGGGTGCTGCTCGCGTGCCGCTGCGCGGCGGAGGCGTTCATGCCGTGCTCGCGCAGTCGGCGCAGCCGGGCCGCCCACTCCGCGTCGTCGGTGGTGATCATGCCGCCCTCGCCGGTGGTGATCACCTTGCGGGGGTGGAAGGACCAGGCCGCGAGCAGCGCGCCGTGGCCGACCGACTTGCCGCCCACGGTGGAGCCGATGGCGCAGGCCGCGTCCTCGACCAGGGCCAGGTCCCAGTCCGCGCAGGCGGCCCGGAGCGCGTCCGTGTCGGCGGGGACGCCGCCCTGGTGGACCACCAGGACCGCCTTGGTCCTGGGCGTCCTGACCGCGTCCACGGTGGCGGCGGTCAGATTGCCGGTGGCGGCCTCGACGTCCGCGAACACCGGCTCGGCGCCGACGTAGCGGACCGCGTTGGCGGTGGCGATGAAGGACAGCGAGGGGACCACGACCTCGTCGCCCGGGCCGAGGCCCAGCACGACCAGGGCCAGGTGCAGCGCGGTGGTGCAGGAGCTGACCGCGATGCCGTGCTCGGCGCCCACCCGCTCGGCGAAGGCGCGCTCGAACTCGGCGACCCGGGGGCCCTGGGCCACCCAGCCGGACAGCACGGCGTCGGAGGCGGCCTTCGCCTCCTCCTCCCCCAGCCAGGGGATCATCACCGGGACCCGGTTGAGCTGTTCGGCGCTCATGCCCCGGCCTCCGGGCCCGCGGCGGCGGCAGCGGCGGCGTCGGCCTCGCGCTCGGCGCGCCACCAGGACACCAGGTCCCGCAGCCCGGTGCGCAGGTCGATCTCGGCGGTGAAGCCGAGCCGGTCGGCCGCCTGCGAGGTGTCGGCCAGCCGCCGGGTCACCCCGTTCACCGCGCGGGCCGGGCCGTGCACCGGCTCCAGGTCCGAGTCCATCGCCTCCAGCAGGCCGTCGGCCAGCTGGCGCAGGCTGGTCTCGCTGCCGCTGGCGACGTTGAACACGGTGTCGGTCAGGTCGGACTCGGCGGCCAGCAGGTTGGCCCTGGCGATGTCCCTGACGTCGACGAAGTCCATGGTCTGGGTGCCGTCGCCGAGGATCAGCGGCGGCTCGCCGGAGGCGATCCGCTCCATCCAGCGGATCAGCACCTCGGTGTAGAGGCCGTGGATGTCCATCCGCGGCCCGTAGACGTTGAAGTAGCGCAGCGCCACGTAGTCGAGCCCGTACATGGCGTGGAAGCTGCGCAGCAGGCCCTCGTTGAAGGCCTTCGCGGCGCCGTAGAAGGTGTCGTTGTTGTACGGGTGGTGCCGCTCGGTGGTCGGGAACTCCTCGGCCAGCCCGTAGACCGAGGCCGAGGAGGAGGCGACCAGCTTGCCGACCCCGGCCTGGGCCGCGGCCTCCACCACGTTGAAGGTGCCGTCGACCATGACCTCGTTGGCCAGCCGGGGCTCCTCGGCGCACTGGGTGATCCGGATCGCGGCCAGGTGGAACACCAGGTCCGCGCCCTCGGTGACCTTGCGGACGGTGCCGGCGTCGCGGATGTCGCCCTCGACCACCTCCACCAGGCCGCTCGGCATCGCGGTGGCCAGGTTGGCCATCCGCCCCCGGACGAAGTTGTCGAGCACGACGATCTCGCGCGCCCCGTTGTCGACCAGCAGGTCCACCAGGTTGGAGCCGATGGTGCCGGCCCCACCCGTGACCAGGATCCTCTTGCCTCGTACGCTGCTCAACTTCGTTCCCCTACTTGATCGTTCATGATTTCTACGTACTCAGGGGCGGTCAGTGCCCGGCCCGCAGGCCGACCACCGCGCCCTTGAACTCCAGGCTCCGGGAAGCCGCCTCCAGGATGTCCAGCACCCGCAGCCCGGCCCGGCCGTCGGTGAGCGCGGGGCGGCCCTCGCGGATCGCCCCGGCGAACTCGTCGACCATGCTGCGCAGCGCCTCCTTCTCGCCGATCGCCGGGGCGACCATGTCGCCGGTGCGGTAGGACACCAGCATGTCGCGGCGCTCGTCCGCGCCTATCTCCTGCGGGGCGGACAGGTCGACCCCGCGGTCGAAGACCGCGACCCGCTGGGCCGGGTTGAGGTCGTCCCAGATCAGGGTGCGCTTGGCGCCGCCGACCATGGTGGTGCGCACCTTGGTCGGCGACAGCCAGTTGACGTGGACGTGGGCGATCGCCCCGGTGTTCAGCTGCAGCGTCAGATAGGCCACGCAGGCCTGCCCGGCGCCGATCGGGTCGGCCCCGTGCGCGGCCACGGCGACCGGGACCACGTGCTCGGGCAGGATGAAGTCCAGGATCGACAGGTCGTGCGGGGCCAGGTCCCACATCACGTCGATGTCCTTCTGGACCAGGCCGAGGTTGATCCGGACCGAGTCCACGAAGTGGATCTCGCCCAGCTCGCCGGAGCGGACCATACCGCGGATGGCGCTCACCGCCGGGGTGTAGCAGTAGGTGTGGTCGCACATCAGGGTGAGGCCGCGCTCCTCGGCCTCGGCGACCAGCCTGACCCCGTCCGCGTACGTCGCCGCCAGCGGCTTCTCCACCAGGACGTGCTTGCCCGCGCGCAGCGCGGCCAGCGCGACGTCCAGGTGCGTCCCGGCGGGGGTGGCCACGGCCACGGCCTGCACCGAGGGGTCGGCCAGCACCGCCGCGTAGTCGGCGGTCGCCTGGACCGTGGAGTAGCGGCCGAGCACCCGCTGGGCCCGCTCCACGTCCAGGTCGCAGAGCCAGCGCAGCCGGAACTCGGGGCTGGACTGGAAGTTGCGGACGAGGTTGGGCCCCCAGTAGCCGGCGCCGACGACGGCAACGCCCAGGGGTTCCGCGCTGTTTTCCGTCACGGTGGTGGTGTTCCTTTCACTCTTGCTTGATGACGTCGCGTCGGGCTGACGGGGTCAGTACGCGCCGGTGCCGCGCATCACGGCGGGGGCGGTCCGCAGCAGGATCGCCACGTCCATGCCCATGGACCAGTTCTCCACATAGCCGAGGTCCAGCCGGACCGCCTCGTCCCAGGGCAGGTCGGAGCGTCCGCTCACCTGCCACAGGCCGGTGAGCCCCGGTTTGACCAGGAGCCTGCGCCGCACCTCGGAGGTGTAGGCGCTGACCTCCTCGGGCAGCGGGGGGCGCGGGCCCACCAGCGACATGTCGCCGTTGAGCACATTGATCAGCTGCGGCAGCTCGTCCAGCGAGTAGCGGCGCAGCGTGGAGCCCGCCCTGGTGATCCGGGGGTCCTCCTTCATCTTGAACAGCAGGCCGTCGCTGTTCTCGTTGAGGTGGGCCAGTTCCTCCCGGTAGTCCTCCGCGTCCTCCCGCATGGTGCGGAACTTGAACATGGTGAACTGGTTGCCGTTGCGGCCCACCCGCAGCTGGCGGAACAGCACCGGCCCCGGGCTGTCCAGCCGCACCCGCAGCGCGACCACCGCCAGCAGCGGTGCGAGCAGCAGCAGCAGGGATCCGGCGACGACGCGGTCCAGGACCTCCTTGGGCAGCCGCCGGGTCTTCGACAGCGCCGGGGCGCGCAGGTGCAGCAGCGGCACCGCGTTGTAGGGCCTGGTCACCAGCCGGGCGGAGGCGATGTCCGCGACCACCGGGGCGAGCAGGAAGTCCGCGCCCTCGGCGGCGGCGATCCAGGACAGCCGGCGCAGCACGGTGGAGTCGATCTCGGCGGCGGGCAGCACCAGCACGGTGTTGCTGCCGGTGGTGTGGATCACTGCGGGTACGTCGTCGAGGCCGCCGCGGACCGGGATGCCCAGGCTGCTGACCGCCGCGGAGTTCACCGGGTCGGTCAGGCAGACGCCGGTGACCTGCAGTTCCTGGGTGCCGCCGCGGCGCAGCGCGGCGACCAGCTCGACCACGCTGTGCGAGGGCCCGACCAGCAGCGCGCTGCTGCGGTCACGGTCCCTGGACCAGCGCCGGTGCAGCCGTATTCGGAGCACGAAGCGGCAGGCCAGGCACAGCACGGCGGCCGGGAGCACCGCGATCATCATGTCGTGGAAGAGCTCGTGGTCGTGCGCGAACCACCAGTAGGCGCAGGCGGCCATGGCCGGCAGCGCGACGGCGCCGCGCAGCACCCGCCGGTACTCCTCGGTCCCGAGGCCCAGGGCACTGCGGTCGTAGGCGCGGTAGGCGCACATCGCCAGGATCCAGGCGGGCGGCATCGCCAGCGCGACGGACCAGCGGCCGTACGCGCCGTGGATGACAAAGGCGGCGACCGCGGCCGCCACGGCGTCCGCGACCAGCAGGACTACACGGTACTTCCGCTCCCAACGTCGTCTGCGGACCCCTAGGGTCCGGTGTCGTGCTACGTAGCGCTCATGCGTGACCGGCTCAATGGTCATGGGAACCCCCCCACAACGGTGCTTGGCGCACCCACGCGCGGTCCCTCGGAGTCACCGCGTCTGCCCGACCGGCGGATGGACCGCGGCAGTCGGACGGTGCGGGTGGACACCGGCTTTCCCACGTGAGTACTTGGCTCTTACACCTGGCCGGACGGGCTGACGGCCGACTGCTTGTGTTCCCCCTGCAGTCGGCAACCTGCTCCGTCCGTTCCGCGCTGTTCCTGACCCGTCCCAAAGAGTGCTGGCATACGAACAACGCTCCACACCGTACCGATGACCAATCAGTACGTTCGGGCTAACTCTCCAAATCGGCTGAAACCGCATCCCTGGGAGGACGCCGCTCCGGAGCACCCCATGTTGTGTTGGATCCGTGTCGGTCGAGTGAATGTGCTCGCCCAAACCGGCCCACCGGCGTTCAATCTAGAGCACAGAAGGAACCGTCGGGAACATTTGGGCGAAACAGTCGGCATCATCCCTGCCTCTGACGTCATACTGGCGCAGGTGACGAGCATTGTGATCCCTGCCCACAACGAGGGGCAAGTGATCGGCCGGCTCCTTGACTCCCTCTTGGTAGAAGCAGCCCCCGACGAGATCGACATCGTGGTGGTCTGCAACGGCTGCACGGACGACACCGCGCAGGTGGCAGCCCTGCGCGGGTCCGCGGTCAGGGTCCTGGAGAGCCCGGTCCCCTCCAAGCACGCGGCGCTCCGCCTCGGCGACGAGCACGCCCGCGGCTTCCCCCGGGTCTATGTGGACGCGGATGTGGTTCTCGCCACATCGGACGTACGGGCCCTCACCGCGGCCCTCGGCGACCCCGCCGGCGTTCTCGCCACCGCACCGGAACGGGAGCTTCCGCTGACCGGCTGCGCCTGGCGGGTCCGCGCCTACTACCGGGTCTGGCAAAGACTTCCAGCCGTACGCGAAGGACTCTTCGGCCGCGGCGTGATCGCCGTGTCGGAGGCCGGATACCGACGGTTGGCCGCGCTGCCGCCGCTGATGGCGGACGACCTCGCCGCCTCGCTGGCCTTCGCCCCGGACGAGCGCCGGGTGGTCCGCGAGGCCCGAGTCGTGGTCCACCCGCCGCGCACCTGGCCGGATCTGATCCGCCGACGGGTCCGGGCTGCTACGTCCACGACCCAACTGGAGCAGCAGCAACAGCAGACCCCCGGGGACGCACCCGCACCGACGGCCCGGACCAGCAAGGCCGACCTCGGCAAGCTGCTGCGGGCCGATCCCAGGCTCATTCCGGCCGTCCTGGTCTTCCTCGCCGCCGCGGTGACCGCCCGCCGGCAGTCCAGGAAGGCGGTCACCGCCCAGGACTTCGGCACCTGGCTGCGGGACGAGAGCAGCCGTCAGGGCTGACAGCGGCAGATCAGGCCCTACAGTGTTCCATCGGACGCGCGTCACCATCCGCGTCCGCAGCAAGGTGAGAAGGGGGGCCACTCACGATGTACCTCACGGAACGCTCCGCTCCGGAGAAGACCGGGACCACGCCGACCAGGACCGCAAGGAGCCCCTTCGGCCTGGGCCGTGCGGTCGGCTCGACCGTGCTCGCGCTCGGCGCCGTCAGCCTGATCACCGACATCTCCTCGGAGATGGTCACCGCGGTGCTGCCGCTCTACCTGGTGGTCGGCCTCGGCCTGAGCCCGCTCGGCTTCGGCGTGCTGGACGGCGTCTACAACGGCGTCAGCGCCCTGGTCCAGCTGCTCGGCGGGCACCTCGCCGACCGGGTCAGGAACCACAAGCTGATCGCCGGGATCGGCTACGGCCTGTCCGCGCTCTGCAAGCCGCTGCTGATGCTGGTGCACAGCCTCGGACCGCTCGGCGCGGTGCTCGCCCTGGAACGCACCGGCAAGGGCCTGCGCACCTCCCCCCGCGACGCGCTGATCTCGCTGTCGACCACCCCGGAGCACCGGGGCCGGGCCTTCGGCGTGCACCGGGCGATGGACACCACCGGCGCGGTGCTCGGCCCGATCTCCGCCTTCCTGATCCTGCGCGCGGCGACGGACGGCTACGACGCGGTGTTCGGCGTCAGCGCCTGCGTAGCCGTGCTGGGCGTCCTGGTGCTGGTGCTGTTCGTACCGGGCAAGCAGCCCGCCGCGGCGACCACCCCGGTCAAGAAGGTCGACCTGCGCGAGGCGCTCACCCTGCTCCGGCTGCCGCGGCTGCGCGCGCTCACCGGCTGCGCCGCGCTGCTCGGCCTCACCACCGTCAGCGACGCCTTCGTCTACCTGCTGCTGCAGCACCGGATCGGCATCGGCGAGCAGTGGTTCCCGCTGCTGCCGCTGGGCACCGCCAGCGTGTTCCTGCTGCTGGCCGTGCCGCTCGGGGTGCTCGCCGACAAGATCGGACGCCGGGTGGTCTTCCTGGCCGGCCACGCCGGACTGCTGCTCGCGTACGGGCTGCTGCTGTGGACCCCGCACACCCCCGTGCTGCCCTACCTGGTGCTCGGGCTGCACGGCGCCTTCTACGCCGCCACCGACGGGGTGCTGCCGGCGGCGGTCGCCGACGTGGTCCCCGAGCAACTGCGCGGCAGCGGCCTGGCCCTGGTCGGCACCGGCCAGGCGCTGGCCCGCTTCCTCTGCTCACTGGCCTTCGGCGCGGCCTGGACGGTCTGGGGGGACGGCCCGGCGCTGGCCGGCTCCGCGGCCGGGCTGCTCTGCTGCGCGGCGATCGCGGGCTTCGTCCTGCGGCCCACCAACCGGCTGCGGCCCACCGGCCGGACGCCCACCGACCGGACCGAGAACGGAACCACCCCATGACACCGCTCCGCCGCCTGCTGATCCTCGCCGTGGCGGTCCTGCTGCTCGCCGGCCTCGGCACCGGGCTGGTCCTGCACGCCGCCTCCCGCGCCGCCGAGAAGACCCGCCCGCAGGCGGGCGGACCCGCCATCACCGCGGGCCGGGTGACGCTGGATCAGCCGGGCAGGCTGCTCTTCGTCAACGCGGCCAAGGGCCCGCACCTGGACGAGGTGGTCTCGGTGCCGGCCGGCAGCGCCACCACCACCGCCTCCGGGACCGGCACGACCGCGCAGCGGACCGCCTCGGGGCTGAAGTGCCTGCGCTTCTACACCGCCGCCGGCACCGGCGTCTGCCTGCAGTCCGTGCCCGGCGCGCTCACCCCGAGCAACCGGGCCCTGATCGTGGACTCCGACCTGCACACCCTGCACACCTTCCCGCTGGCCGGCACCCCCAGCCGGGCCCGGGTCTCCCCCAGCGGCCACTTCGCCGCCTGGACCGTCTTCGTCGGCGGGGAGTCCTACGGCGCGGCCTTCTTCTCCACCCGCACCTCGATCGTGGACACCCGCACCTGGCGGCTGATCCCCAGCCTGGAGTCCTTCGCCATCACCCTGGACGGCAAGGCGTACCACAACATCGACGTCAACTTCTGGGGCGTCACCTTCGCCGCCGACGACGACACCTTCTACGCCACCCTGGGCACCGGCGGCCACACCTACCTGGTGCGCGGCTCCATCTCCCGGCAGACCGTCACCACCCTGGTCCAGAACGTCGAGTGCCCCTCGCTCTCCCCCGACGGCACCCGGATCGCCTACAAGAAGCGCATCCTGGCCAAGGCCTCGCTGTGGCACGAGTACGTCCTCGACCTCAGCACCCTCAAGGAGACCCCGCTCGCCGAGCACCACAGCGTGGACGACCAGGCCACCTGGCTGGACGACGACACCGTCGCCTACGCCCTGCCCACCCCGGGCGACAGCGGCAGCAGCGACCTCTGGTCCGTCCCGGCCGACGGCACCGGCAGCCCGCACCTGCTGCTCTCCGGGGCCTTCTCCCCGGCCGCGCCGCTGAAGTAGCACCTAGCCGGGGGTGGAGTGGGTCAGACCGGCTCGACGTAGCGGGCGTACTGCGTGCCGTCGCTGGTCCCGAACTCGATCCGGCGGGGGAACATCGTTCCCCCGCCGGACGCCCGCAGTTCGAGCTCCTCCTCGACCACACCGCGGGCCCAGGCCCGCAGGCCCTCGGGCAGCAGCTTCACCGAGCCGTCGGCGAGCCGGACGTAGGCCGGCCGCTCCCCGGTGGCGAACCCGTCGCCGGGGAAGCCGACCGCGGCCACCTCCACGACCAGGCCGCCGCCCGAGCCGTCCGCGATGCTCGCCGGGAGGTCGAGCATCGCGGCGATGTCCAGCATCCGCCGCCGCTTCGACCCCGCGGCCTGCCCGCCCTCCGCGCCGGGCTGACGCCCGCGGCGCGGCTTGTTCTGCTTCTGACGACCCATCCCCGCAGCTTAGGCCAGCCGCTCGGGGGTATCCTCGCCGCGGTGGCAGCCGCTGTCACTTCACCTGTGCGAGGGGGCAGTTGTGCAGATCGCAGCACCGGCCGTACCACCCCGGGTGGCTGCCGCCGAGCGGACGGCCGCCGAGCTGGGGTTCACCATGAGCTGCACGCCCGAGGTCGGGCGGCTGCTCGGCCTGCTCGCCGCCGCCAAGCCCCGCGGGGTCGTCGCCGAGAGCGGCACCGGCACCGGTGTGGGGACCGCCTGGCTGCACAGCGGCCTCGGCGCCGCCGCCCGGCTGGTCACCGTGGAGCGGGACCGGGAGCTGGCCCACCGGGTCGCCGCGGACTTCGCCGACGACCAGCGGGTGCGGGTCCTCACCGGGGACTGGCGGATGCTGGAGCAGCACGCCCCGTTCGACCTGTTCTTCTGCGACGGCGGCGGCAAGCGGGACCACCCGCAGCTGGTCGTCGACCTGCTCGCCCCGGGCGGCGTCCTGGTCCTCGACGACTTCACGCCGTCCCCCGGCTGGCCGCCGCGCTTCGACGGCGACGTGGACCAGCTCCGGGTCTTCTACCTCACCCACCCCGACCTGCAGGCCACCGAGGTACTGACCACGCCGACCAGCTCGGCGGTCATCGCGGTGCGCCGGTCGTAACCGCTCGACCGGCGTCACCGATTCGGCCGATAACCCGCGCGAGCGTCCGTACACTCCCTACGCTGAGTATGATCACTGCTGAAACCGTCTCCATGGATGGGAAGTTGTCGATGACCAGTGACACAGCGCCGGAGCCTCTGGAGCCTGCGCCCCTGGAGCCGGAGCCCTGGGAGCCTGTCCGCATCGACACCAGCGTGGCCCACCCGGCCCGGATGTACGACTACTACCTGGGCGGCAAGGACAACTTCCCGGCCGACCGCGAGGCCGCCGAGAAGATCATCAGCACCGGCGCCGACGTCCGCGAGGGCGCCAGGACCAACCGGGCGTTCCTGGGCCGCGCCGTGCGCTACCTGTCCGAGCAGGGCGTCACCCAGTTCCTGGACATCGGCACCGGCATCCCCAGCGCCGGCAACACCCATGAGGTCGCCCAGGGCATCAACCCGGCCGCCAGGGTGGTGTACGTCGACAACGACCCGATCGTGCTGACCCACGCCCGGGCGCTGATGGCCGGCCACGGCAAGGGCGCGACCACGGTGGTCCAGGCGGACCTGCGCGACCCGGCCGAGCTGCTGGCGAACCGCCGGGTCAGGGCCGCCCTGGACTTCACCCGCCCGATCGCGCTGATGCTGGTCTCGGTGCTGCACTTCATCACCGAGGAGGACGGCCCGGACGGGATCCTGAAGACCCTCGGCGACGCGCTGCCCTCCGGCAGCCACCTGGTGATCTCGCACGGCACCGCCGACGCCGTCGTGGCGCGCCGCCGCGCGAACCTGGACCAGGCCGTGGACGTCTACCGGTCCAAGTCCACCGCGGCGCTGACCCTCCGTTCGAAGGCCAGGGTCACCGAGTTCTTCGACGGCTTCCCCCTGGTGGAACCCGGCCTGGTGCCGGGGCAGGACTGGCGCCCCGACGACGACACACCCCCCGGAACCACCGTGACCGTGTACGCGGGAGTCGGCCGCAAGCCGTAGGGGGTGTCTGACGGGGGGGGGAGCACAGCATGGGGATCTTCCGGCGGGGGCTCAAGCGGGACGGCCCCGAGGCGCCGCGCGACCAGGAACTGACCATGCTCTCCGAGGCGGAGGCCGCGCTGCTGCGGGTCCAGGTCCGCGCCGCCTTCGCGGAGAGCGGGCTCGAGGTGACGGTGTTCGCCGCGCATGTCACCGACAGCGCCGGACGCGCGTTCGGGCTGAACAACCTCGCCGCGGTGTGCCACAACGACGACCGGGGCCTGCGGGCCTGGCCCGGCTTGGCCCGCGAGCACGTCACCAAGCTGCTGCGCTCGCTGGACGGACCCGACGTGCTGCAGACCCTGCCCCGGGAGCAGCTGCTGGCCCAGCTCTACCCGAGGCTGGTGCCCAGCGACTCCCTCGCCAACCCGCTCTCCTACTGCTACGGACCGCCGCTGACGGAGGGTCTGGTCGAGGTCCTGGCCCTGGACCTGCCGGAGACCGTGCAGATCCTGCCGGAGCACGTCGTGGAGACCATCGGCAGCCCGGCCGGGCTGCGGGCCCGGGCGCTGCAGAACCTGCGGGAGATGCCGGTGGAACGGCATGAGGTGATCAAGGAGCAGGACGGCGCCCGGATCGACGTGCTGATGGGCGACTCCTACTTCGTCGCCAGCCTGGTGCTGATCCTGGACACCGCCGTCCAGCAGTTCGCCGGCGCCCGGCTCGGCCCGGACGGTGCGCTGGTCGCCATGCCCTTCCGGCACCAGCTGGCCTTCCACGCCATCAGCGACATGACGGTGATTCCGAGCCTCAACTCCATGGCCCGCTTCGCCGCCACCGGCTTCGAGGAGGCGCCCGGCGCGGTCAGCCCGTCCGTCTACTGGTGGCGCCCGGGCGCCCCGCTGGTCCGCCTCAGCGAGAAGGACGGCCAGGGCGGCCTGCGGGTCGTGGTCGAGAGCGAGTTCCAGGAACTCCTGGAACGCCTCGCCGCCGAATAGCAGTGGCGTCAGCCGAGCGGCGGGCCGGTGTAGTTCTCCGCGAGTTCGGCCGACGCGGAGCGGGAGTCGGCGATGCGTGCCAGCTGGGAGAGCTGCAGCCGGGCCTCGAACGGGCTGTGTCCGGGGTCGGTGTGCAGGGTGGTGGTCATGAAGCAGGAGAAGTGCTCGGCCCGCCAGACCCGGCGCAGGCAGGTGTCGGAGTAGGCGTCCAGCAGCTCGGTCGTCCCGGTCTCGCTGAGCTGGATGAACGCCCTGGCCAGGATGATGACGTCGGAGGCCGCGAGGTTGAGGCCCTTGGCGCCGGCCGGCGGGACGATGTGGGCGGCGTCGCCGGCCAGGAACAGCCGGCCGTGCCGCATCGGCTCGGTGACATGGCTGCGCATCGGCAGCACCGCCTTGGCGGTGATCGCCCCGCGCCGCAGCCGCCAGTCCGGGTCGGCGCGCAGCGCGAAGCGGGCGTCGAGCTCGCCCCAGATCCGCTCGTCCGGCCAGTCCGCCGGGTCGGTGCCGTTGGGCACCTGCAGATAGAGGCGGCTGACGGTGGGTGAGCGCATGCTGCCGAGGGCGAAGCCGCGCGGCGAGTGCGCGTAGACCAGCTCCGGGTAGGACGGCGGGGCGTCGGCCAGGATGCCGAGCCAGGAGTACGGGTAGCTGCGCTGGTAGGTCCGGCGCACCGGCTCCGGCAGCGCGTCCCTGGCCACCCCGTGCGAGCCGTCGCAGCCGACCACGTAGTCGCAGCTCAGGGTCTGCTCACGGCCCCGGTGGGTGTAGCGGATCAGCGGACGTTCGGTGTCGGCGCCCTCCACCGCGTGGACCTCGGCCTCGAACAGCAGCGGTCCGCCCTGGTCGAGCTGAAGCGCGATCAGGTCCTTGACCACCTCGGTCTGCGCGTAGACCAGCACACTGCGGCCCCCGGTCAGCGAGGGGAAGTCGATCCGGTGGGCCCGGCCGTCGAAGCGCAGCTCTATGCCGTCGTGGACCAGCCCCAGGGTGTCCATCCGCTCCCCCGCGCCGCAGGCCCGCAGCGCGTCGACGGTGGTCTGCTCCAGGATGCCCGCGCGCTGGCGCTGCTCCACATAGGCCCGGCTCCGGCTCTCCAGGACCACGCTGTCGATTCCGGCCCGGTGCAGCAGCCGGGCCAGCAGCAGCCCGGCCGGTCCGCCGCCGATGATGCCGACCGTGGTATGACGCAGCATCAGTTCTCGTCCCCCTCACGCAGGATGCGGTCCGCGATGGCGAAGGCCGCGTTGGCTGCGGGCACCCCGCAGTAGATCGCCGACTGGAGCAGCACCTCCTGGATCTCCTCGCCGGTCAGCCCGTTGCGCCGGGCCGCCCGCAGGTGCATGGCCAGTTCCTCCTGGTGGCCGCCGGCCACCAGCGCGGTGAGGGTGATGCAGCTGCGGGTGCGGCGGTCCAGGCCCGGCCTGGTCCAGATCTCGCCCCAGGCGTAGCGGGTGATGAAGTCCTGGAAGGGGGCGGTGAACGCGGTGGTGCGGGCGGTGGCCCGGTCCACATGGTCCGCGCCGAGCACCGCCCTGCGCACGGCGGTCCCGGCAACGTGGCGGGCGTCGTCGTTGAGGGACGGCGGCGTGAGCTGGGCCCGCAGCGCGGTGAGGACCGCCGCGGGCTGCTCCACCCCGGCCAGGTGCGCGGCTCCGGCGAGCTCGGTCAGGGTCGCGCCGGGGATGCCGTCGGCCAGCTCGCGGGCGTGGACGGGCGGGGTGGCCCGGTCCTCGCGTCCGGCCAGCACCAGGGTGGGCGCGGTGACCCGGTGCAGCTCCGAGCGCAGGTCGTAGGCGGCCAGCGCGTCGCAACAGGCCGCGTACCCGGCCGGGTCGGCCGCTCGCAGGTCGTCCACCAGCGCGTCCGCGGCCGGGCTGCGGTGGCCCGGGGTGAACCAGCGGTCCGGGGCGGTGGCCGCCAACGGCGCGGTGCCCTGCTTGCGGACCAGGGCGGCCCGCTCCAACCAGGGCCCCGGGTCGCCGAACTGGGCCGAGGAGCAGACCAGCGCCAGCGAGGCCACCCGCTCGGGGTGGTGCACCGCGAGCCACAGGCCGACCGCGCCGCCGAGCGAGACACCGGCGTAGCCGAAGCGGCCGATGCCGAGTGAGTCGGCCAGGTCGAGCACCAGTCGGCCCAGGTCGGCGACGGTGGCGATGGCGGCGGCCCCCGCGCCCGGCAGCAGGTCGGCGGGGGAGCCGCCGTGCCCAGGTAGGTCCCAGCGCACCACCCGGTGGTTCCTGGCCAGCGCCGGGACCTGCGGATCCCACACCGCCAGCGAGGTTCCCAGCGAGGGGCCGAGCAGCAGCGGCGGCGCGGCGGCGGGTCCTGCACTGCGGTGGTGCAGCAGGGGGCTGGTCACAGGGTCTCCTGGAGAGCACGGTCCACCAGGGCCCCGGCGGAGCCCAGACAGCGTGCCGGGTCGGTGAGTTCACGGAGGCGCTGCTCGGAGAGCAGGCCGGTCAGGGCGGGGTCGGCGCGCAGCGCCCGGGCCAGGTCGGTCCGCTCGGCGACGACGCGCCGGGCGGCCCGGGCCAGCGCGGCCCTGGCCTCGCCGCGGCCGATCAGCGGAGCCAGCGCGGCGGCCAGCCGCTCGGCGGCGATCAGGCCGCCGCCGCGGTCGAGGTTCTCCCGCATCCGCTCCGGATGGACCCGCAGCCCCTCGACGAGTTCGGCCGCGTCCCCGGCCGCCCCGCCGGCCAGCCGCAGCGCCTCCCGCAGCGGCTGCCACTCCGCGTGCCAGGCACCGGCCGGGCGCTCGTCCTCGGCGGTCATCGAGCCGAACAGGATCCCTGCCAGCGCCGGTAGTTGACGGGCCGTCGCCGCGATCAGCGCGGCCCGTACCGGGTTGGACTTGTGCGGCATCGCCGAGGACTCACCGCCGCTGCCCTCACTGAGCTCGCCGATCTCGGTGCGGGCGAGGGTGAGCACATCGGCGGCGAGCTTGCCCAGCGCGCCCCCGGTGAAGGCCAGCGCCGCGCCCAGGTCCGCGATGGGGGTGCGCAGGGTGTGCCAGGGGAGCAGCGGTTCGGCGAGCCCGGTCTGCCGGGCGTAGGCGGTGACCAGCCGCAGGCCGAGGGATTCATCAACCGCGTCGGACTGGAACGCCGCCAGTGTCCCGGCCGCGCCGCCGAGTTGGGCCGGCAGCCCGGCCCGGACGGCGGCCAGGCGGTCGCGGGCCGCCAGCAGCAGGCTGCGCCAGCCCACCGCCTTGAGCCCCAACGTGGTCGGCACCGCGTGCTGGGTCAGCGTGCGGCCCGCCAGCACCGTGTCCCGGTGCTCGGCGGCCAATGTGGCCAGCGCGGTCGCGGCGCGGTCCAGATCGGCGACGGTGAGGTCGAGCGCCCTGGCGGTGACCAGCATCATCGCGGTGTCCAGGATGTCCTGGCTGGTGGCTCCCCGGTGCACATGGTCCGCCGCGCCGGCCCGTGGGGTGCGCGCGGCGACGGCCGCGGTCAGGTCGGCGACCAGCGGGATCACCGGGTTGCCGCCGGAGCGGGCCCGCAGCGCGAGCGAGCGCGGGTCGGCCCACTCCGCGCTCGCCGCCACCGCCTCCGTCACCGCGACGGCGGCCCCGGCGGGCGCGAGCCCCAACTCGGCCTGGGCCCGTACCAGCGCGGCTTCGGCCTCCAGCATCGCCCGCAGCAGCGCGGCGTCCCCGGTCGCCGCCGCGACGGCCGATCCGGCCCAGGCCGGGGAGAGCAGGCCGACGTCGTCCACGGCCCAGGGCTCATTCGAAGACAAGGAAGGTCGTCTCCTTCTCCCCCTGCAGGCGGATGTCGAAGCGGTAGCGGCGTCCATCCTCGCGGTCCGCCTGCAACGAGGTCCGCCGTTCCGCTGCCAGCGTGGCCAGCAGCGGGTCGGCGGCGTACAGCGGATGGTCCGTCAGATAGGCGCGGGTGAACAGGTGGTGGGTCAGTCCGCGGGCGAAGACGCAGACCGCCAGGTACGGGACGCCCCCGGGCGGGAGGGTGTGCAGGGCGTAGCGGCCGTCCCGGTCGGTGGCGATCCGGGCGAAGCCGGTGAAGTCGACCCCGTCGCGGCCCAGGAAGCCGCCGGTGACCTGGTTCCGCCGCATCGATCCTGGGCGGCCCGCGCGCGAGCCGTCCGGGCCCGGCTGCCAGAACTCCAGCAGCGCGTCCGGCACCGGCTGCCCCGCACCGTCCAGGACCAGGCCGTGGACGGTGATCGCGGCCGGATCCCCGGCCGGGGCCGGGCTGTCGCCGCCGGGGAAGGGCAGGGCGTAGCCGTAGAAGGGGCCGACCGTCTGCGAAGGGGTGGGGAGTGTCATCGGCCCTCCTCGATCCAGGTGGCGGCCGGACCGTCCAGCACGATGTCCCAGCGGTAGCCGAGCGAGGTCTCGGGGACGGAGAGGCCGTGGTCGTAGCGGGCGACCAGGCGCTCGCGGGCGGCGTCGTCGGTGACCGACTGCAGGATCGGGTCGTGCCGGAACAGCGGGTCGCCGGGGAAGTACATCTGGGTGACCAGGCGCTGGGCGAAGGCGGCGCCGAACAGCGAGAAGTGGATGTGCGCCGGCCGCCAGGCGTTCTCGTGGTTGCGCCACGGATACGCGCCGGGCTTGACCGTGGTGAAGGAGTAGCCGCCCTGATCGTCGGTCAGGCAGCGGCCGACCCCGCCGAAGTGCGGGTCCAGCGGCGCCGGGTGCTGGTCCCGCTGGTGGGCGTAGCGGCCGGAGGCATTGGCCTGCCAGATCTCCACCAGCTGCCCGCGGACCGGACGCCCGGCCCGGTCCAGCACCCGGCCGCTGACGGTGATCCGCTCGCCGAGCGGCTCCCCGGCGTACTGCCGGGTCAGGTCGGCGTCCAGCTCGGTGACGTCGGTGAGGCCGAAGACGGGGCCGCCGAGTTCGACCGCTTCCGGATCCCGGACCGGCACCAGCGGTTGCCGGGGGTGCCGCAGCACACTGCTGCGGTAGGGGGCGTAGTTCCGGGCCGGGTGCGGCCCCACCGTCCCGGACGCGACCTGGGCGGCGTGCGCCTCGGCCATCTCGCGGTCGATGTCGGCCTGGGTGGGCACCGTTGTTGTCATCGGGGGCTGACCTGCCGTTCCAGGACGGGCGCGGCGGTCCGCGCGACGAGGGTGTCGGGGCTGACGCCGGGGGCGGTCTCCACCAGCACCAGCCCTTCCGGGGTGACATCGAGGACGCCGAGGTCGGTGATGATCCGGTGGACGCAGCGCATGCCGGTGAGCGGCAGGGTGCAGTCCTGGACGATCTTCGGGGTGCCGTCCTTGGCGGTGTGCTCCATCAGCACCAGTACCCTGCGGGCGCCGTGGACCAGGTCCATCGCGCCGCCCATGCCCCTGATCATCTTGCCCGGGACGGTCCAGTTCGCCAGGTCGCCCCTGGCCGACACCTGCATCGCACCGAGGATCGCCACGTCGATGTGGCCGCCGCGGATCATGCCGAAGGAGAGCGCGGAGTCGAAGAAGGAGGCGCCGGGACGGACGGTCACCGTCTCCTTGCCCGCGTTGATCAGATCCGGGTCCACCTCGTGCTCGCCCGGGTAGGGGCCGACGCCGAGGATGCCGTTCTCCGAGTGCAGCACCACGTCCACCCCTGGCGGCAGGAAGTTCGGCACCCGGGTGGGCAGCCCGATCCCGAGGTTGGCGTAGCTGCCGTCGCGGAGCTC
The DNA here is from genome assembly GCF_042511045.1 of Streptacidiphilus alkalitolerans. Classification (NCBI taxonomy): domain Bacteria; kingdom Bacillati; phylum Actinomycetota; class Actinomycetes; order Kitasatosporales; family Streptomycetaceae; genus Streptacidiphilus; species Streptacidiphilus alkalitolerans. The sequence goes on along the minus strand of NZ_JBHEZX010000008.1, from coordinate 256,323 downwards.
GGCCGCGGCCCGGGCCGCCATCTGGTCCCTGGTCCAGCCCATCAGCCGTGCCTCGCTTCCAGCGCGGGAGCCGCCGGGGCGGCCACGGCGAGCGTGCGCCGTTCGATGCCCTTGTCGGCGGCCTGCTCGGCGGTCAGCGGCACCACCCGCTGGACGAAGACGCCCGGCAGGTGGATCTCGTCCGGGTCCAGCACACCGGGCTCCACCAGTTCCTCGACCTCGGCGACGGTGAGGCGGCCGGCCATGGCGGCCAGCGGGTTGAAGTTCCGCGCGGCGCGGCGGAACACCAGGTTGCCGTGCCGGTCGCCACGGGCCGCCCGGACCAGGGCGACATCGGTGGTGATCCCGCGCTCCAGCACGTGGGCCCGTCCGTCGAACTCCCTGACCTCCTTGGCCGGCGAGGCCACCGCCACGCCCCCGTCGGCGGCATAGCGCCAGGGCAGCCCGCCGTCGGCAATCTGGGTGCCGACACCGGCCGGGGTGAAGAACCCCGGGATTCCGCAGCCGCCCGCCCGCAGCCGCTCGGCCAGCGTGCCCTGCGGGACGAGTTCCAGTTCCAGTTCCCCGCCGAGGTACTGCCGGGCGAACTCCTTGTTGTCGCCGACATAACTGCCGGTCACCCGGGCGATCCGGCCCGCCGCGAGGAGTAGCCCGAGCCCGGCGCCGTCCACACCGCAGTTGTTCGACACCACCCGGAGCGCGCTCGCACCCTGTGCGAACAGGGCCTGGATCAGCACGTTCGGCACACCGCTCAGCCCGAAGCCGCCGACGGCCAGCGACGACCCGTCGCCGATATCGGCGACCGCCTCGGCGGCGGTCGGTATGACCTTGTCCATGGAGAGCTGCACCCCTTGCACGATGTTCGCCTGGTGAACTACAGTTCAGTTCTGACTCGCCCTGGAGTCTGCTCTTCGCGGTCCGCGCCTGTCAACGGTCCAACCAGGAGTTACCCATGCCGTCGCCGCCCTCGAACAGCGCCTCCGCCGTGCCCGAGGAGGCCGTGGGACCGCTGATCCGCGGGATCACCGTGCTGCGGCGGCTCACCGAGGCGGGCGGGCGGCGGAGCCCGGGCGAACTCGTCCGGGCCACCGGGCTGGCCCGCTCCACCGTCGACCGGATCCTCAGCACGCTGCAGCGAATGGGCTATCTGCGCCTGGACGGCCGGGACGCGGTGCTCGCCCCCCGGCTGATGGAGCTCGGCAACGCCTACCTGGCCGCCACCCGTCTGCCCGACCAACTGGGCCCGCACGCCGACCGGCTCGCCGATCTGCTGGACGAGTCGGTCTCGATCGCCGTGCCGGACCGGGACGGCGTCCGCTTCGTCCACCAGGCCACCCGCAGGCGGGCGCTGTCGCTCAGCTTCCGGATCGGCGACCTGCTCCCGGCCGAGCGCACCGCCCCCGGCCCGCTCTTCGCCGCCGACTGGTCCCCGCAGGACTGGAGCCGCTGGCGGCGGCGCCGCGCCGCCGACCCGGAGGGCCTCGGCTTCCCGGCCGCGCCCCCGCGGATCCTCGCCGGCCGGCCGAGCTTCGAGGAGCGCACGGCCGGGGCCGGCGAACAGGGCTGGTCACTCGACGACCAGTTGATCGAGCCGGGACTCGTCGCGGTCGCGCTGCCGGTAAGGGATCTGAGCGGTCGTCAACTGGCCGCCGTCAGCGTGGTCAGCCACACCAGCCGGCACAGCGCTGCCGAACTGCGCGACACCGTCCTGCCCCGACTCCGGAACACCGTCACGGCGATGGAGCAGGAGCTGCACCACTCCCCCTCCCGGCAACCGGCACCGCCCGAACCCGCCCCCGGGCTCGCCGACTGGACGGCCGCGTCCAAGCAGGAACTCGGCCCCGAGTTCGTCGAGTCCCTGGCCCGGGGCCTGACCGTGCTCACCGCCTTCGGCAGCGGACGGGCCGAACTGCCGCTGACCGCCGTCGCCGCAGCGCTCGGACTCCCCCGGGCCACCGCCCGCCGGGCGCTGATCACCCTGGAGCACCTGGGCTGCGTCAGCACGGACGGGCGGAGCTTCCGGCCCACCCCCGCGGTGCTGGGCCTCGGCTTCGCCCCGCTGTCCCGGCTGTCCCTGCCGCAGCTCGCCCAGCCCCATCTGGCCGCACTGGCGGCCCAGGTGCATGATTCCGCCTCGCTGGCGGTGCTGACCGGCGCGGACATCCAGTACACCGCTCGTGCGGCGACCGGCCGGGTGATGAGCGTCGACATCGCCGTCGGCGTCCGACTGCCGGCCTACGCGACCTCCATGGGCCGGGTGCTGCTGGCCGGGCTGCCCGCCGCCGAACAGGCCGAGCGGCTGGCCGGCACTCCGGCGCAGCCGCTGACCCGCCGCACCGTCACCGGCCACGCCGAACTGGCCGACCTGCTGAAGCAGGTGGCAGGGGCCGGACACGCCCTGGTCGACCAGGAGTTGGAGGAGGGCCTGCGCTCGATCGCGGTGCCGGTCCGCGACCGGACCGGGCGGCTGGTCGCCGCCGCCGGGCTCTCCACCCACGCCGGACGGCACACCCTCGCCGAGTGCCGCGACCAGCTGCTGCCCGCCCTGCGGCAGGCCGCCGCCCGGATCGAGGCCGACCTGGCCACAGCGGGACGCTACGCCCGCGTCCCGCCGCAGTAGCCGACCAACCTGCCTCCCCCGCGCGCTACTTGACCGACCCGGCGGTCAACCCGGCCACCAGGTAGCGCTGCAGCAGCAGGAACCCGGCCACCACCGGGACGCTGACCACCAGCGAGGCCGCCATGATCTGGTTCCAGTAGACGTCGTTCTGCGAGGCGTAGTTGCGCAGCCCGACCGCCAGCGTCCTGGTGGAGTCGTCGGTCATCACCGAGGCGAACAGCACCTCGCCCCAGGCGGTCATGAACGAGTACACCGCCACGGTGACGATGCCGGGCACCGCCGCCGGGACGACCACTCGCAGCAGTGCGCCGATCGGCCCGTTGCCGTCCATCTCGGCGGCCTCGTCCAACTCCCTCGGGATCGAGTCGAAGTAGCCGACCAGCATCCAGATCGAGAACGGCAGGGTGAAGGTCAGATAGGTGATGATCAGTCCGAGCCGGGTCCCCGACAGTTCGATGCCGGTGCTGTTGCCGATGTTGACGTAGATCAGGAACAGCGGCAGCAGGAACAGGATCCCGGGGAACATCTGGGTGGAGAGCACGGTCACGCTGAAGACCCGCCGCCCGGGGAAGCGGAAGCGGCTGACCGCGTAGGCGGCGAAGACCGCGATCACCACCGACACCGCGGTCGAACAGGTGGCGACCAGCAGGCTGTTCAGGAAGTAGTGCCCGAGCGGCACCGTGCTCCACATGTCGACATAGGGACGAATGGTCAATCGGGACGGCCACCACTGGAACGCCGACTGCACGTCCTGCAGCGGCTTCAGCGAGCTGCTGACCATCACGTACAGCGGGACCGCGGTGAACACCCCGAGCAGGGTCAGCACGATCCGCCGCACCCAGAGGAACGAGCGCGGCGGCGCCATCGGCGAGCGGGGGCGGCGGCTCCGGAGCGTGCCGTCAGACATCAGCGGTCTTCCTTCCACGGCCGGTGACCAGCAGGTAGATCGCGGTCACCACCAGCAGGAACAGCAGCAGCAGCACCGACATCGCCGAACCCGAGCCGAAGTTCCAGCTCTGGAAGGAGGTGTCGTAGATCTGCAGCGACAACAGGTTCGCCTGCGGCGGCGCGACGTTGCCGAACAGCACATAGGGGGTGTTGAAGTCGTTGAAGTTCCACAGGAACAGCACCAGCACCAGCACCTGGTTCACCGGCCGCAGCGACGGCATGGTGATCCGGCGGATCCGCTGCCAGACGCCGGCCCCGTCGATGGCCGCCGCCTCGTAGAGGTCGCCGGGGATGTTCTGCAGCCCGGCGGTGACCACCAGGAAGGCGAACGGCCAGGTCCGCCAGACCGCGGTGATCACCAGCGCGGCGAAGCTGTTGTTGCCGATCAGCCAGAACGGCGCGTGCGCGGTCAGGTGCAACTGGTGCACCAGCACGTGGTTCACCAGCCCGTCGTCGCGCTGGAACATGAACTCCCAGGTGATCGCGGCGGCGTAGGCGGGCAGGGCGTAGGGGACCAGGAAGTAGGTGCGCAGCAGCCCGCGCCCCCGGAACGGGTCCTGCAGCAGCACCGCCGCGCCGGTGCCGAGCAGCCAGGACAGCCCCACCACCAGCACGGTGAAGGCGAGGGTGATCCCGAAGGAGTGCAGCAGGGCCTTGCCGACCGCGTTGTCGAAGTCCAGCGCGAAGCGGTAGTTGCTGAGCCCGGCGCCGGGAGCCGCACCCCAGTCGCCGATGAAGAACTGGGTCAGCCGCTCGAAGCTGATCCAGATCCCGACCAGCATCGGGATCACATGCACCAGCAGTTCGAAGAGGACGGCCGGGAGCAGCAGCAGGTAGGGCAGCCAGGTCCGGCGGGTACGGGCCCACGGCCGTCGCCGGGGTGCGGGCGGCGTCGTGGCGGATCTGCCGATTCGGGTGGCGGTGGCCATCGGCGAACGGATTCCTTCCGGAGCGGAGGCGGGGGGCCGCCCGGGCCGGTGCGGCCGGGGCGGCGGGGCGTGCCGACGGCTCAGCCGCCGGCCTGCATCTTCTGCTCGGCCTGGGTGAGTTCGCCGCTGATCACCTGGTCGGTGACGGCCTTCCCGCTGGCCGCGTCGGCGAAGAGGTCCTTCATCACCGCGCCGATCGCGGTCTCGAACTGGCTCTCCGCCGGGATCGGCGGCATCGCCGCCGCCGAGGTCGCCAGCACGTTCTGCAGCACCTTGTCGTCGGGGATCTGGAACGCCGGGTCGGTGTAGGCGTCGGTGACCGAGGGCAGTGAGCCGTACGCCTTGTTCAGTGCGATCTGGGTCGGCTTGCTGGTCATGAACTTCACGAAGGACAGCGCCGCGTCCTTGTGCTTGGTCTTGGCGAAGACCGACAGGTTGATCCCGGCGACGATGGAGTCCACGTGCTTGCCGCCGGCCGGCGGGGAGGCCGGGAAGGGCACCGGGACGACCCCGTAGTCGGTGGGCTTCATCCCGTACTTGGCCAGCGACGCGCCCGCGGCCTGCCACATCAGCATGGCGGCCTTGCCGTTGGCGAAGTCCTGGACCGCCTCGGTGCCGTTGGAGTACTCGGCGTCGCTGGGGTTGGCGATCTTGTCGGTGGCGATGAAGTCGATGTACTGCTTGATCGCGGCCACGTTCTGCGGGGTGTTGAAGGTCGGCTTGGCGGAGGCGTCGAAGAAGCTGCCGCCCTGCTGCTGGCTCAGCACAAAGGCGTGGTGGGTGTTCTCCGGGGTGCTCGCGCCCTCGACGGTGATGCCCCACTGGTTGCCGTGGGTCAGCTTCTTGCCGTCCGCGACCAGGTCCTCCCAGGTGGCGGGCGGGTTGCTGATCCCGGCGGCGGCGAACATGGCCTTGTTGTAGTAGAGCCCGTAGGCCACCGAGTAGAGCGGCACGCCGACCGGGGGCTTGCCCGGCGCACCGGTGGCGGCGAGCGCGCCGGGCAGGAAGCGGCCGGTGTCGCCGATGGTGCTCATCACGTCGTCGGTGATCGGCAGGAAGGCGTTGGTGACCTGGAGCGAGGCGGACCAGGTGTTGCCGATGTTGAGGACGTCGGGGCCCTGGCCCGACGCGGCGGCGGCCAGCACCCGGTTCTGCAGGTCGGGCCAGCCGATGACCTCCAGCTTCACCTTGATGCCGGTCTGCTTGGTGAACGCGTCGAGCTGCGGAGTCAGGACCTTGACGTCGTCGGCGATGGAGCTGCCCTGGTCGCTGGCCCAGTAGGTGATGGTCTGCGGACTGCTGCTGCCGCCGGACCCGCTACCGCTACTGCCGCCGCTGCTGCCGCACGCGGTGGCGACGAAGGCGGTGGCGGTGGCCAGAGCGACCAGCGCGTTCCTGCGGTGGTTCGAAGATCTGCCCATGGACGAACCTTTCGAAAGCGCACACCCCGGTTCCGGAACCGCGCCGGGGAGGTGGGAGGGTGGAGTGGCCTCGTGCATCCGGCGGGACATTTCCCGCTGGTTTTCTTTCGCCTTAGTTCGAGCTGTGATTTAACTTGTGGGGGAGTTGTCAGTCAAGGGGTTCAGCAGGCTGCGCTGCCCCGGGCGATAGGGTGCAGCGCGGTCCCGTGCCGCTGTCGATAAGGAGACACATGGCAGAGCAGGCCGGCAGAAACGTCCGCGACCTGCGGCGGTCCAACAGATCGCTGCTGCTGCGCCACCTCTACTTCCACGAGCGGGTGAGCCGTCAGGAGTTGAGCCGGGCCACCGGCCTCAGCACGGCCTCGGTGAGCAACGTGGTCACCGAGCTGATCGACGAGGGGCTGGTGGTCGAGGCCGGCGCGGTGGAGTCCGAGGGCGGGCGCCCGCGCATCCTGCTGGAGATCGACGCCTCCCGGTTCCAGGTGGTCGGCGTCGACGTCGGGGAGACCCATGTCCGGGTGGAGCGCTTCGACCTGGCCCTGAACGAGCTGGCGCGCTGCGACATCCCGGTCACCGCCGGACGCTACGCGCCGGAGACGGTGGTGGCCGGCATCGCCGCCGGGCTGACCGCCGTCGGCGCGGACCAGGACGGGCCCGGCGCCGAGCAGATCCTCGGCGTCGGCATCGGCGTGCCCGGGATCGTGCACGGCGGGCCCGACTCGGTGGTGCACTGCCAGACCTTCAACTGGGACGGGGTCCCGCTGGCGGCGCTGCTGCGCGGCGTGACCGCGCTGCCGCTGTTCATCGACAACGGCGCCACCACCATGGGCCAGGCCGAGATGTGGTTCGGCGCCGGGCGACAGGCCTCGGACAGTGTGTTCCTGCTGGTCGGCTCGGGGGTCGGCGCCGCGGTGATGGTCGGCGGGGTGCCCTACCGCGGGTCCACCACCAGCGCGGGCGAGTGGGGCCACATCACCGCCGTGATCGGCGGACGGCGCTGCCGCTGCGGCGCCCGGGGCTGCCTGGAGGCGTACACCAGCGCCGAGTCCGTCATCGCCCGCTACCGGGAGGCCGGCGGCAGCGCCCTCACCGAGGGTGCCGGCCAGGAGGCGGCGCTCCGTCAGATCCTCGCCGACGCCCACTCACCCGCGGCGGCCGAGGTGCTGGACACCACCGCGCTGCACCTCGGGGTCGGCATCGGCAACCTGGTCAACCTGTTCAACCCGGAGCGGGTGATCATCGGCGGCTGGGCCGGACTACTACTCGGCCACCGGCTGCTGCCGCGGATCCGCGCCGTCGCCCGGGACCACGCGCTGCACTACCCCTTCTCCCGCACCACGATCGAGCTCTGCCAGCTCGGCCCGGACGCGGTGGCCCGCGGCGCGGCGACGCTGCCGGTGGCCCGCTTCCTCGGCTCCGGCGGCACGGTCCGCCGATCGGCGGCGCTGCCCGACCCGCCGGCCCGGGCCCGCACCGAGCTCGGCCCGGCGGCCTGGGCCGGCTCGGACTGGAGCCGCTGAAGGTGTGACGATCCGTCAGGCCAGCAGGGTCGCCCAGTCGGTGACCGCCTCGTCCCGGCCGCTGCCGCGCACGGCGACCGGGCCGCCGAGGTCCCCCTGGTGCAGCACGTAGTGGTGCGGGGCCATCGCCGTGTCCCGCCCGGGGAGCGCGGCCACCACCGCACGGTGGACGGCGACCGGGTCGAGCGCCGCGGCGTCGCCCACCAGGTGCGCGGTCAGCCGGCCGCCGGCGGTCTCCAGCCGCAGGTCCACCGCCGGGCCCAGCACCGAGGCGAGCAGGTCGCGCACCGCGTCCAGATCGATCCAGGAGCCGTCGAGCACCTGCCAGTCGCCCTTTCTGACGCCCGGTTCGATCCCGGTCAGCGCACCGATCCCGGCCAGCGGGACGGGCCCGTCGGCCGCGGCCCGGACCACGGTCAGCAGCCCCCGGGCGAACTGCTCGGTCTCGGCCCGGTCGAACACCTGCGGGCAGGTCAGCATGGCGATCTCCAGGCTGCCGCCGACCCGCAGGATGTTGAACATCAGCCGGGTCGGCACCCGCTCGTCCGGGAACCAGGTGATCTCCGGGTCGGACTGGGCCGGCGGCCTGGCCTCCGCGGCGGACTCGGGGATGGTGAGGCTGAGGTCGTTCACCACCACGTGGCGGGCGTAGCGGGAGCCGCGCAGATGCGCGATGTCGTCGATCATCCGCCAGACCTGCTCGGCGTCGAAGGTGCTGTGCCAGTACCCGGCGAGCGAGGCGGCCTTGGCCCGGCCGATCAGCTCGTCCAGGTCGGTCGCCCCGGCGTCCACGGAGAGGAAGGCGTCCTGGGCCAGGGTGCCGATGTAGTCGGCCATCCCCGGCCGGTGCCGGTTCGCGGACAGCGCGGCGATCACCAGGTCGGGCTGGTCCGCGCGGTGCGCCACCAGGGCGGCGAACGCGGCGAGCAGCACCGTGGACGGGGTGGCCCCGGTCCGCCGGGAGGCGGCCTCCAGGTCGCGGGCGGCGGCCCGGGAGCGCAGGATCAGCGTGGAGACCGTGTCCGGCGGGCCGCTGATCCTGGAGTCGGCGAACACCGCCTGCGGGCTGGTGCGCAGCACCCGCTCCCAGTGCCGCAGCGAGGCCTTGGCCCGGCGGCGGCCGAGCGCGCTCCCCTCGGCGGCGGCCACCTCCAGCGGAGTCCTGGCCGTGGACGGGGGCAGTTCCTTGCCCGCGGCCAGCGCCAGCCACTCCTGCACCAGCAGCGCGGTGGAGGCCCCGTCGGCGCCGGAGTGGCAGACCACCACGGCCATCCGGACCGGCAGTTCCTCCCTGGTGACCAGGGTGAAGCGCAGCGGGAAGTCCTCGGCCAGGTCGAACGCCCCGGCGATGTCCACCCGGGCCAGCTCGTCCGCGAAGGCGTCGAGCGCCAGGTCGTCCAGCGGCCCCGCCTCGACCACGGTGACGGTGAACTCGCCCTCGGCGCGCACCTCCTGCCAGCCCGGGAAGCCCCCGGGGCCGGGCGGGAACACGGTGCGCAGCGACTCGTGCCGCTCGGCCAGGGTGCGCAGCGCGGCCAGCGCGGCGGCGAGGTCGGCTCCCTCCGGGACCGGCCACACCGCCTGCTTGTTGATCTGCTCCGGATCGTCCCTGCGGATGCAGCGGATCATATTGTCCTGGCCGAGCGTCAGCGGCCCCGAACCACTGGTCCCGCCGTTGTAGCGGACAGTGATGCGCCTGCTCCGTGTCACGTCGCGCGCCCTTCGGCTCGGCCGGGGTACCCGGGATGATGGGTCGGGACGCTATCAGCGCCCTGTGCCAGTGGTCTATACCAAGCAGGGAGATTTCCGACGAAGCCTCAGTTGCCGCCGCTGATCGCCGAGATGACCGAATCCGGCCACTCGGCCGGACGCGGACCGTGGGCGTGCAGCAGGGCCAGCACGATCCGCTCGATGCCGAAGGCCGTGCAGGCGGTGTTGCCGGTGGCGCCGCCGCTGGTGAAGCCGAACACCTCGCCGAAGTGGTCCTTGTGGAAGTTGGCCGAGGCGATCGCCTGGACCAGCCCGTCCGCCACCGGGACCCGCAGCTCGTACTTCAACTCCTGCACCCGCTGAGCCGCCTGGAAGATCCGCCGGGCCGGGCCGAAGAACGGGTCGTCGGCCACCTCGATCTCCGGCTTGAGCGACATCCGCTCCAGCCATCCGGCCACCCGCTCCAGCCAGGTCCCGCGCCAGGCCAGGCAGTGCTGCTCGGTGCCGGCCGTGACCAGCTCCACCATCCGGAAGCTGCGCAGCCGCCCGATCTCACTGGTGGCCTCCTGCCGGAAGCACTGCCCCTCCACCGCGAACCGGGCCGGCTCGGCCAACTCCGCTCCGGCCAGCCCCGCGTAGACCGGGTAGCAGGCGGCGGGCAGCAGCACCAGATCGCTCAACCGCTGGGCGGAGAACCAGTCGCCGCCCTGCACCGCCAGCGGGGACAGCGCCTTCCACTCGGCCGGCGTCCCGGCGAAGCTGTGCACCGTGCCCAGCAGTTGCGGGAACGCCTGGACGTAGCCGGCCCGCTCGACCAGGCTGCGGGCGACCACCGGCGGGATGGCCACCTTGGGGAAGTCCTCCACCGAGGCGAGGGCGTCGATGCCCTGGCGGAGCAGTCCGACCACCGCCTCGAACGGCGCGGGGTGCAGGAACACCCCGGCGGCGTCGGTGGGGATCGGGGTCGCGTCGCCCGCGGGGAGGGCAGCAGGTCGGTTGGGCGTCATGGCTGGTGGTCCGTCCTCAGGTCGAAGAGTGCTGGAGTGGTTGGTGCGGTTCGAGCAGGCTCGCCGGGGCGGTCCAGAGCCTGTGACGCACCGCCAGGTCGGCGGCGCCCTCGGCGGCGACAGCGGCGCGGAAGGCACCCGGCACCGGGACGTCCTGGACCCGGCAGGGTCCCTGGTCCAGCGGAGTCGCGGTCGGCAGCAGCAGCGGGCCGGTCCCGGCCAGCGGCAGGCCGAGGCCCTGGGCCAGTCGGCCGCCGTAGACCTTGACCACGGCCTCGCGGCGGCACCACAGCCGGGTGAAGCGGTCGGAGACGGCCGAGGGTGTTCCGTCGCACACAAAGCGCTGGTCGGACCGGGGGAAGTAGCGACCGGCCAGCCGGGTGGCCACCCGTTCGTCGCGCAGTTCCTCCACGTCCGCGCCGACCCGCCGGCCCTCGGCCAGGGCCAGTACGGCCAGCGTCCCGGAGGCCGAGTAGCTGAGCTGGAGCCGGTCGTCGGCGGCGGTGACCGGCTCGGGTTTGCCGTGCGGGCCGTACGACCAGACCAGCTCTGCGGGCGCGATGCCCAGCCGCTCGGCGGTGAGCAGCCGGACCACGCCGTGCACGGTGCTGAACCGGTCGGCGCGGACCGGGTCCGTCGCCGCGGCGGCCCGGTCCAGCTCGGTACGGTCCAGCAGTAGCCGGAGCCGGGCCACGACCGGGGCGGGCTGGTCCGCCGGGATCACCCAGAAGTCGATCCGGTCACCGCGGTCGACGTGGTCGGTCGGCGGGCTCATGGCGGTGCCGGGAGGGCGAGCAGGCTGAGCCGGCCCCGCCCGGGGTCGAGCTGGGCGACCAGCGCCGGACGGCCGTCCCGCTGCCAGACCGGCAGCCGTGCGGCCAGCTCGGTCCAGACCCCGGTGAGCGGCTGCCCCGGGCCGAGGTCCGAGGCCAGCAGCAGTTCCGCGTCCGGCCCCAGTTCCTTGAGCCCGGACGGGATCAGCTCGCGGTCGACATCCGGCCCGGAGTGCTGGCGCACCGTCAACTCCGCTCCCCCCTCCTCGGACTGTTCGCAGACCAGGACCACCGCGCGGTGGCGTTCCGGCAGCTGCACCGGCTGCTCGGGCCGGTGGTGCAGGGCGGTCTGCTCCATGGCCAGGACCACCGCCCGGCGGCAGCCCCCGGTCCTGCTGTAGTCGGAGGCGATCCGCAGCGCGGTGAAGGCCGCGGCCGGCCCCTGGTCGCAGACGGCGAAGGCCAGCGGCGCTCCGGGGCAGAACCGGCTGAGGTGCACGGAGGCCGAGCGCCCGGGTTGGACGTCCGGGATGTCGAAGGCCAGGATCAGCAGGTCCACCTGTTCGTCCGGCGCCAGTGCCTCGCGCAGCAGGGCCTCGCCCATCTCGCCGTAGGCGTGCCCGACCCCGGCCCGGAGCAGGTCCTCGCGCAGCGGAAGCCCGTACGGGCGGACCAGGTCGGAGACGAAGACCCGCAGGTCGGGGTCGAGCGAGGTCTCCGACCTGCCGTCGAAGTCCCGGCTCAGCACCCTGGCGACGCGGAGGCCGGCCCCTCCCCCGGCCGTCGGCACCGGGTCAGTCCTCGGTGATGACGTGCCCGGCGACGAAGTCGGCCAGGCTGGCGACCGAGCGCAGGTCGTCCTCGCCGATCTCCTCGACGTCGACCTGGATGTCGAGGGACTCCTCGAGTTCCAGGATCAGTTCCAGGGTCCCGGCCGAGGTCAGCCCCAGGTCGTCGAAGAGGCAGGCGTTCTCGGGCACATCGGTGAGCTCGCGCTTCAGCACGCGCGGCAGCAGTGCGCCGATGCTGCGGAGAACGTCTCCGCGCAGCTCGGGGTCGGTGTGGGCGGCGGTGTCGACTGCGGTTTTTTCCATGGGTATCCCGTCCCGTCGTGCTCAAGGAGTGGAAGGGCGTTGCAGCAGGGCTGATGGTGCGTCAGTGTTCGACGACCATGGCCGAGAAGGTGGCTCCGATGCCGGATGCGGCGATCAGGAAGCGGTCGCCCTGGTGGAGCAGACCCCGCGTGGTCGCGGTGTGAAGATTGATGAAGGCGTCCGCTGCGAAACTGTGCCCGACTGATGGCACGTTGTCCAGCACTACCTTTTCGAGCGGGTATCCGAGGCGGCGGCAGAGCGCCTTCCAGGAGACCTGGTTGACGTTGTGCGGCAGCAGCAGGGCCAGGTCGTCGAGGGCGACTCCGGCCTGGTCCAGGGCCGCTCCGATCGTCTCGGCCATGGTGTCCGGGTATTCCCGCTGGTAGCGGGCGAGCAGCTCGGCGTCCTCGGCGAGCCGTCCGTCGAAGTCGGCCCGCTGGCGCACCGCGTAGGCGAGCACCCGGTTGCGCGGACCCGCCGCCCGAACCAGGCAGGCCGCCGCACCCTCGCCGAAGATCGCGGTCTCCGGCACCAGTTGGGCGTCCCTGGTGAAGGTCTTCTCCCCGGCCAGCACCAGCGCGAGCGCGTCCGGGTCGGGTTCGGAGGCCAGCAGCCTGCCGGCCAGGTCGATCGCCAGCAGGCCCACCGCGCAGGCCTGCTGGGTCACCGTGAAGGCGTTGGCCCTGGTCAGGCCGCGTTGTTCGAGCAGTTGCGAGAGCGGGTCGATCGGGTAGGGCGAGGCCACCGGCATGCTGCGCGCGTGCAGCACGAAGCGCACCTGGTGCTCGCGGCCCAGCAGTTCGGGCAGCGCGTCCAGGGCTCCGGAGAGCAGGTCGAGCAGCGTCCCGTCCGGGTCCAGGCGCACCTGGTCCAGGCCGTGGAAGCGGCGGAAGAGTCGAAGTTGACGCGGGGTCAGGCCGATTCTGGCCCCCGCCGTCTCGATGGGCTCGGAGTGGCGGGGCAGGTGGACGGCCACTGCCTCCAGTGCGGTCACCCGGGCTAGTATTCCCACCTCCCGGCCGGACGCACAAGATCCCCCAGACCCCGGCCCCGTTGTGTCCCGCCCCCGCGCCGTCGAGCAGGTGGAGCCTCATGGAACCCCCCGAAACCCCCGCTGACCTGGTCCGTCCCGTGCTGGTCGAGCTGCTGCTCGAAGCCGCGGAAGCGCCCCAGGAATGGGTCGAACTGGTCACCCCGCAGGCCCGGCTGGACGCCGACCTGCTGCTGGACGAGTACGAACTCGACCGGCTCGGCGGGCTGTTGCTGGCCCGGTTCGGCCCGGCCGCCGACCTGGCCGGGCTGCGGGCCGGGCTCGACCTGGACGCGTTGGAAGCGCTGACCGTCGGCGACCTGCAGCGCGCGTTGCTGCCGCAGGCGGCGGCCGGGGCAACGGCGGGGGTCGCGCGATGAGCCGGTTCCTGATCGTGGTGCCGCCGTTGGCCGGGCATGTGCTGCCGACCGTGGGCATCGGCCGCGAACTGGCCGCACGCGGGCACCGGGTGGCCTGGTCCGGCTCCGAGCCGGTGCTGCGTCCGCTGCTCGGCCCGGACGCCGAGGTGCTGCCCACCGGCAGCCGGCTGTTCCGGGCCCAGGGCGGCCACGGCCTGGCGGCGCTGCGCTCGCTGTGGGAGGGATTCATCCTGCCGTACGCGCGCTTCACCGCGAAGGCGCTGGACCGGGCGGTGCTGGACTACCGGCCCGATCTGGTCCTGGTCGACCAGCACACCCCGGCCGGGGCGCTGACCGCCCACCGGCACGGGCTGCGCTGGGCCAGCCTGGCCCCCGGAGCGATGGAACTGGGACGGCCGTTCCGGGCCCTGCCGCAGGTCGAGGCCTGGATGCTGGCCCGGCTGCGCGAGTTGTGGCAGCGGGCCGGGCTGCCGGCCGAGGAGTTCGTCGACCCCCGGTTCTCGCCGGACCTGGTGCTGGCGCTGACCGGGCCCGCGCTCACCGGACCGCTGGCGCTGCCGCCGCAGTACGCGCTGGTGGGACCGGTCCTGGCCGAGCGTGCCGAGGATCCCGGCTTTCCCTGGCAGCGGCTGGAGCCGGGCCGCCGCCGGGTCCTGGTGACCATGGGCACGTTGGCCGCCGACGTCAGCGCGGACTTCCACGCCCGCGCGGTCCGGGCGCTGCACCTGCTGGCCGAGGACGGCGCGGGCGGCGCGGACGGCGGGAGCGGCGGAGGCGTGCAGGCGGTGATCGCGGCGCCGCCGGGGCTGCTGCCCGCGCTCCCGGCCGACGCGGTCGCCGCCGAGCGGGTCCCGCTGCTGGAACTGCTGCGCCGGGGGCTGATCGACGCGGTGCTCTGCCACGGTGGGATGAACACCGTGAGCGAGGCGCTCAGCCACGGCGTTCCGCTGGTCACTGCCCCGATCCGGCACGACCAGCCGTTTGTCGCGGCGCAGTTGGCCGCCTCCGGAGCAGGGCTGCGGGTGCCGTTCCCGAGGGTCACCGCACCCGCGCTGGCCTCGGCCGTCCGCGGCGTGCTGGACGATCCCGGCTACCGCGCCGCCGCCGTCCGGGTGGGCGCGTCGCTGCGCGGTTGCGGCGGGGCGGGTGCGGCGGCGGACCGGCTGGAGCAGGTGGCGGCGCGGAACCGGCCGCCTCGAAATCAATTGGTCTAGGCCATTGTTTCCGGACCGTGGGAGACCCTAGGGTGGCGCGCAGCACCAGTTTCAGGTGCGGCCCGGCAGCCCCATCCCCGTACGGGAGTTCTGGTTGATCGAGACCCAGGGACTGCGCAAGTCCTTCCAGTCCCGGAAGCGCCGCAGAGCCGAATCCGACACCACCGTCGACGCCGTCCGCGGCATCGACCTGAGTGTCGGAGCAGGCGAGATCTTCGGCTTCCTCGGCCCCAACGGGGCCGGCAAGACCACCACACTGCGCATGCTCGCCACGCTGATCCGCCCCGACGGCGGCGAGGCCCGGATCGCCGGCGCCGACCTGCTGGCCGACCCGGCCGAGGTGCGCCGCCGGATCGGCTACGTCGCCCAGGGCGGCGGCACCACCGACAACGCCAGCGCCCGCGAGGAACTGGTGCTGCAGGCCCGGATGTACGGCATCGGCAAGGCCCAGGCCCTGCAACGGGCCTCGGACGCGCTGAAGTCCTTCGACCTCACCGACTACGCCGACCGGCACTGCAGCACGTACTCCGGCGGACAGCGCCGCCGGGTGGACATCGCCCTCGGCGTGATCCACGAACCCAAGGTGCTCTTCCTGGACGAACCCACGGTCGGCCTGGACCCGCCCAGCCGCAGCCAGGTCTGGGAGGAGATCCGCAGGCTCCGCACCGAGGGCATGACCGTCTTCGTCACCACGCACTACCTGGACGAGGCCGACGCGTTGTGCGACCGGGTCGCCATCATCGACCATGGCGGGATCGTCGCCGAGGGCACCCCGGAGTCGCTCAAGCGCGAAATCGCCGGGGACGTGGTCCTCGTCGGCCTGCCGACCGGGACCTCGGCAGCCGCGGCCGAGGCGCTGCGCGGCGAACCGTACCTGCACCGGCTGGAACTCCGCAGCCCCACCGGCGCCGAGGGCGAGGACGGCCTGCGGCTGTACGTGGAGAACGGCGCGGCAGCCATCCCGCAGTTGCTGCGCACGCTGGAGGGCGCGGACATCCTGCCGGACACCGTGCAGTTGCAGCGCCCCAGTCTGGACGACGTCTTCCTGGCCCGCACCGGCCGCTCGATCGCTGGGAGTCCCTGATGAAGCTCGCCCGCGACACCTGGCTGGTCTTCCACCGGCAGCTGCTGCTGATGGCCCGCACGCCCGTCTGGATCGCGGTCGGGGTGATCCAGCCGCTGTTCTACCTGCTGCTGTTCGCCCCGCTGCTGAAGCCGGTGCTGGCCCCGATGGGAGCCACCACCTACGCCCAGACCTACCAGATCTACGTGCCCGGGCTGCTCGCCGTGCTGGTCATCTTCGGCGGGCTGTTCACCGGGTTCACGCTGCTCGGCGAGTTGCGCTCGGGCATCATCGAGCGGTCCCGGGTCACCCCGGTCAGCCGGCTCGCCCTGCTGCTCGGCCGGGCCCTGCGCGAGGTGGTGGCGCTGCTGGTGCAGGCCGTCATCATCACCCTGCTGGCACTGCCGTTCGGGCTGCGGGTGCGACCGCTGAACCTGCTGCTGGCCTACCTGCTGCTGGCCCTGCTGGCGCTGATGACCTCGGCCCTCTCGTACGGGATCGCGCTGCTGCTGCGCAACGACTCGGCGCTGGCCCCGGTGGTCAACACCATCGCCCAGCCGATCGCGCTGCTCTCCGGGGTGCTGCTGCCGCTGGCGCTGGCACCCGAGTGGCTGAAGGGCGCGGCCCGGTGGAACCCCTTCTACTGGGCGGTGGAGGGCATGCGTGCCCTGTTCTCCGGCCACCTCGGCGACAACGCGGTCTGGCAGAGCCTGCTGATCGTCGCCGTACTGACCGTCGCCGCCGTCTTCTGGTCCGCCCGCCTCTTCTCCACGCGGGTGCGCTGAACGCACGCTTGGCCGTGGAGGGTGGTTGGCGGCAGGGGCGTGCCGCCTGCGGCTCCGCCGCGGTGCCCGTTGTGCAAGGTGGCCCCGCGCAGCGAACTTCGCGGCGAAGCACCGATACCCACGCGCCTGAGCCGTCGTCGCGCAGCGCCGACGCGGCGCAACCCCTGCCTGTTGGCGGCGGCGGCCACCCCGCCGGGCGGCGGAGGCGTGCCGCCCGGCCACCGGGCCAGGAGCAGCCACGCGCAGCGTCAGCGCGGCGCAGCCGCCCGCTGGCTGCGGCGAGCACAGCCGCGCCCCGGGCTACCCCGCCGCTGCCTGGTCCTTGATGAAGTGGGCCAGTGCGGCTACCCCGTCCTTGATCTGATCGACCGTCAGGGAGCTGCAGGAGAGCCGTAGGCGTCGTTCGCCCCCGCCCCCCGGGTAGAAGGGGGCCATCGGGGTCCACAGCACGCCCCGCTCGCGGGCGCAGCGCTCCATCGCGCGTTCGTCGGCGTCGAAGGGGACGGTGAGGACGGCGAAGAAGCCGCCCTCGGGGCGGTTCCAGCTGACCCCCAGCTCCCTCCGGAGCGGAGCGGGGAAGTGGCGTTCCAGCTCGTCCAGCATCGTCCCCAGGTTCGCCGCGTAGAACGCCGTGGCGGCGGCGTTGGCCTTGCGGAGCCGGAAGTCGTGCCGGATCAGCATCCCGCCGATCACCGCCTGGCTCAACGCCGGGGTGTTGACCGTGGTCATGCTCTTGAGCTTGGCCAGTTCGTCGGCCAGCAGCGTCCGCCGGCCACCCGCCGACTCCACCTCCTGGTCGGCCACGACATAACCGAGCCGGGCCCCAGGGAAGCAGGTCTTGGCGAAGGAGCCCAGGTAGACGACCTGCCGACGGCGGTCCAACGCCTTCAGCGTGGGCCGCTCGCCCGGCGACCGGGCGAAGAACCCGTACGGGTTGTCCTCGACGACCAGCAGCCCCTCCGCCGCCGCGACGTCCAGCAGCCGCGCCCTCGCCGCCAGCGGCATGCTGGTGCCGGACGGGTTGGCGAAGTCGGGCACCACGTACAGCGCACGGGGCCGCTGCCCCCGCTCCCGGACCGCCCGGGCGACCGCCGCGACCGCCTCCGGGTCCGGCCCGCCCTGCGGCCCCTCCGGGACCGGCACGGTGGTGAGGTCGAGCAGCCGGGCCGCCCCGGTGACCCCCACGTAGCAGGGGGAGCTGACCAGCAGCACGTCATCCGCGGTGGCGCACAGCGCCCGCAGGACCAGCAGCATGCCCTCCTGCGCGCCGACCGTGAGCACCAGTGCCTCGGGGGCGACGTCCAGGCCCTCGTCGTTGGCCAGGGTGCGGGCGACCAGGTCCGGGATGATGCCCTTGGTGGGCCCGTACTGGAACAGCGTGCTGCGGACCGCCTCCGGGCCGAGGCCGCGCTCGCGCAGGTGGTCCAGGTAGGCGTCCAGGTAGTCCTGGATGTGCTCGGGTTCGAAGAAGCCCTCGTAGGGCCGGCCCGGGGCGAAGGAGATCGCGTCCGGGTAGCGCGTGGTGACTTCGTTGAGGAAGGTCATCGCGTCCAGCAGCGGGTCGGCGAGCGAGCCGTGCAGCTCGCCGAGGGCCAGCGGCCGGATCTCCGGTCCGCCGGTCACCGCAGCGCCTCGCGCAACTGCTCGGCCGCGTACTGCTGGGCGTCGAGCGCGCTGTCCAGCTGCCCGGTCATGGCGAAGAAGCCGTGCGGCATGCCGTCGTAGCGGCGGCCTGCGACGCTGACGCCCGCCGCCCGCAGCGCGGCGGCGTACTGTTCGCCCTCGTCCCGCAGCGGGTCGTACTCGGCGGTGATCACCGTGGCCGGAGGGAGTCCTGACAGGTCGTCGGCGCGCAGCGGGGAGGCCAGCGGGTTGTCCCCGTCCCCGGCGGCGGCCAGGTAGTGCCCCCAGTACCAGGCCACCGAGCGGCGGTTGAACAGCAGCGGGTCGTCGTTGTCGCGCAGTGAGTCGGTGTCCGCGCGGTGGTCGGTGTTGGGGTAGACCAGCAGCTGGTGCCGCAGCGCGGGGCCGCCCCGCTCGCGGAGCAGCAGGGTGAGCGCGGCGGCCAGGTTGCCGCCGGCGCTGTCGCCGCCGACCGCCAGCCGGTCCGGGTCCAGGCCGAGGCCGTCCGCCTGGGCGGTGATCCAGTGCAGCGCCGCGGCGCAGTCCTCCAGCGCGGCCGGGAAGGGGTGTTCGGGGGCCAGCCGGTAGCCGACCGAGACGGTGACGCAGCCGGCGCTGTTGGCGAGTCGGCGGCAGATCGCGTCGGAGGTGTCCGGTGAGCCGAGGGTCCAGCCGCCGCCGAAGAGGTAGAGCAGGGCCGGCAGCGGTCGGCCGTGAGCCTCCGGCCGGTACAGCCGGAGCAGCAGCGGGCCGCCGGGGCCGGGGATGCGGCGTTCCTCGACCACCGCGACCGGCTCGGGGGTGCCGGCGGCGGCCTGGATGTCGGCGAGGTCGGCGGCCCGGGCCTGGGCCAGGGTGAGCGCGTAGAGGGGCGGTGCTCCGGAACGAGAGCGGTGCTCTCGCAGGGCCAGCGCCTGCGGATGGAGTGGCATGTGGGTTCCGGTCAGCCTGTCGTCGTCGGTACGTCGGCCTCGACGTAGATGGTTTCGTCGGTGCGGAAGGGGGTGTCCAGGTCGGCGACGTCCGGGCGGACGCCCTCCCGGTAGCCGCAGGCGCGGATGTCCTCCGCGGCGAACCCGGCCCGGGTGAGCACGTACCGCAGCTCGTCCAGGTCGTAGATCCACTGGTGACCGTAGTAGCGGAAGATCTGGTTGACCAGGAAGGCCCTGCGCTCGGGCATCGGCGGGCCGAAGCCCATGGTGCTCAGCCGCCGCCGGTGCCGGGTCAGGAAGCCGTCCCGGTTGACATAGCCGTTGAGGTAGCGGGCCAGGTCGGGGGTGGTGATCCGGAGCACGCCGCCGGGCCGCAGCACCCGCCGGGCCTCGCTCAGCCAGTCCACCGCCACCGGCATGGTCACATGCTCGATCAGGTGCTCGGCGTAGACCCAGTCCACACTGGCGTCGGCGAAGGGCAGCGGCTGCGAGATGTCCAGCTGGGTGAAGCAGCGGTCGCCGTCCACCCGGTAGAGGGTTCCCGGCTCGCTGGCAGCGGTCCGGTCGGTGCTGCGCAGCACCGCCAGGTCGGTGCCGAGACCGGCCGGATGGGCGGTCCTGAAAGCGGCGAACTCGATTCCGGTGAGCCCGAGTTCGAGGAAGTCGTCGCGGTCGTGCGGCAGCTCGGTGGCGATCGGCTCCAGCTTCTCGCAACCGGCCACCTGCTCGCTGAACTCGTCGAGCCGTACCGCGAGGCCGTCCGGGTCGTCCCAGTCCCAGCCGGGGAACGCTGGCCGCTTGGTCATCTCTGCAGTCCTGTTCTTCCGCCGGTCGTGCCGGTCGGATGTCTACTCGTCAGGGGTGGTGCGAAGGCGGCTGCGCCGAGCGCGCCGCGGTCCAGGTCCCGCAGCCGGGGGCGGCCCAACAGGGCCATCGCATGAGTGAGTTCGGTGCCGAGCAGGTCGAGCACCTCGGCCGCGCCGTCCTCCCCGCCGACCGCGAGTCCCCACAGCACCGGCCGTCCGACCAGTACCGCGCGGGCGCCCAGGGCGAGGGCGACCGCGATGTCGGTCCCGGTGCGCACCCCGCCGTCGAACAGCACGGGGAAGTCCGGGGGCAGCGCGTCGACCACCTCGGGCAGGGCGGCCAGGCTGGTCAGCGCGCCGTCCAGCTGCCGTCCGCCGTGGTTGGAGACCACCACGGCGTCGGCCCCGTGCTCGGCCGCGAGCCGGGCGTCCTCGGCGGTGAGGATGCCCTTCAGCACCAGCGGCAGCCGGGTCCTGGCCCGTAGCCAGGCCAGGTCGGACCAGGTCAGCGCGGGGTCGAACTGCTCCCGGGCGTGGTCCTCGATGCCCGAGGCCCCGGCGCCGCCGCGATGGCTGGCCGCCATCAGCTCCGGGTCGAGGTTGACCGCCCGGACCCCGGACGGGACCGCGAAGCCGTTGCGCAGGTCGCGCAGTCGGCGGCCGACCCGGGGAGCGTCCACGGTCAGCACCAGGGCCAGGTAGCCGGCCGCCTCGGCCCGCTCGACCAGTCCGGCCAGGACCTCCCGGCGGCGCAGCCAGTACAGCTGGAGCCAGAGCGGTCCGGTCGCTGCGGCGGCGATCTCCTCAAGTGAACGACTCGCGAAGATCCCGGCCACCAGCAGGGTGCCGGTGCGGCCCGCCGCGCGGGCCGTCGCCGTCTCCCCCTCCGGATCCACCAGCCGGTGGTAGGCCATCGGGGCGACGCCGATCGGCGTCCGCAGCGGCGAACCGAGCAGGGTGACCGAAGGATCGCAGACCGAGACGTCGACCAGCACCCTGGGTCGCAGGGCGTAGTGGCCGAACTGGGTCAGGTTCGCCGCCAGTGTGCGCTCCTCCCCGCTCCCACCTGCGATGAAGTCCCAGATGGGGGCGGGCAGTCGGGCGCGGGCCCCGCGCTCGACCTCCGCCAGCGCGAGCAGTCCCATCGGCTCCCCTTCCGGGTGGCCGCGATCGGAACCAGTCCCGGCTAGGCAGCGTAGGAGGTCTGGACCACATTGGTATAGACCTTGATTTGACGATTCGTCTGTGCCAGTGTCTGCATTCGGAATTGACCGAACAAATTGTGAACCGACGTCCATATTTCCCTCCTCTGCGTGGAGTGGCGTTGACCGGCTTTCCCCTCCCCCAGCCTCTGCCTGCCCGAACGCCGGAAGACTGGGTCGAGCTCTTCCTCCTGGCCGGCCC
This sequence comes from Streptacidiphilus alkalitolerans, assembly GCF_042511045.1. Classification (NCBI taxonomy): domain Bacteria; kingdom Bacillati; phylum Actinomycetota; class Actinomycetes; order Kitasatosporales; family Streptomycetaceae; genus Streptacidiphilus; species Streptacidiphilus alkalitolerans. The sequence continues at coordinate 235,064 of NZ_JBHEZX010000008.1, read as the reverse complement.
CGGCGACGAGGAGTGCCTGCGCTTCGGCTCCCCCGTCGACCGCAGCACCCTGCGCCGACTGGTCGCCGCCCAGCGCGAACAACTCGCCGCCGCCGGACTGGAACCCGGCGGAACAGTCGCCCTGCGCCTGCCGCCCTCGCTCGGCTTCGTCGTCGCGCTACTCGCCAGTTGGCAGCAGCAGGCCCAAGTCACGCTCCTGGACCACCGACTGACGGACCATGAGGTCGATCTGGCGCTGGACCGGCTGAGACCGCAGCTGCTGGTCCTGGCGGAGCACCGCCCCGCGGCGGCCCTGCGCGGCTTCAGCGAGGTCACGCCCGTCCTGGTCCCGCTGGCGGACGGACGGCCGGCCGCGACCCCGCACGCCCTGCTGCAGCTCAGCTCCGGGTCCACCGGTCCTTCCAAGGTGATCGCCCGCACCGGGGTCGACCTGATCCGCGAACTGGACTGCTACGCAAGGCTTCCGGACTTCCCCGGCGAGGGCGAGCGAGTGGTGCTGCTGTCCTCGGTGGTGCATGTGCTCGGCCTGGTCGGCGGGCTGCTCAACAGCCTGCACGCCAGGGCTCCGCTGACCGTCCCGGAACGGATGACCGCCGCCGGGATCCTGGCCGCCGTCGCCGCCGACGACCGGCCCACCACCGTGATCGGGGTGCCGTTCCACGCCGAACTGCTGGCGGGCGCGACGGCTCCCCCGCCGCTGCCGCAGCTGCGCCGGATGGTGGTGGCCGGCGAGCTGGTCCGCCCGGGCCTGCCCGCCGCCTTCACCGCCCGCTACGGCGTGCCGCTGGGCACCATGTACGGGATGACCGAGCTCGGCGTCATCGCCACCGACCTCACCGGCGCGCTGCACCCCTGGACCGAACCGGTGCACGGGCTGCGGTTGCGCGAGCAGTCCGGCGAACTGCAGATCGCCATGGACGGCTCGCCCTACCCGGGCCTCGCCGACCCCTCCCGCTGGTCCGACGGCTGGCTCCGTACCAGGGACGCCGCCCGGATCGACCCCGGCACCGGACGGGTCACCGTGCTCGGCCGGCGCGACTCCCAGGTGTCGGTCGGCGGCCTGAAGGTCGATCTCACCGAGGTCGAGCAGACCCTGGCCGCCCTGCCCGAGGTGCGCGAGGCGGTGGTGGTCTTCGAGGCCGGCGCCATCGAGGCGTACCTGGTCGGCGAGGAGGGCGCCGACCCGGCCGGCATCCAGGAGCTGCTGGCGCGTCAACTGGCCCCGTACAAACGCCCGCGCCGGCTCTCCTTCCTCACCGCACTCCCCCGCACCACCACCGGCAAGCTGCTCCGCGACGTGTCCTGCCTCCGTGACGCCGCCTCAGCCGCTGTCTGAACCACCCCGCCCTGCCACCGCTTTGCGCACCAGCAGAACCTGAAGCACCCGCCCAGACCTAGCGAACCCAGTACAAGGAGCACACCATGCAGGACCGGATCCGCGAGTACGTCCTCGCCACGCTGACCGAGATGAACTACGACGTCTCCGAGGTGACCGGCGACACCGACCTCGGCCCGGCCGGGCTCGACCTGGAGTCCCTGGCCCTGGCCGACCTCTCGGTCCAGGTCGAGGACGAGTTCGGGGTCAAGTTCGACCTGGACGAGATGGAGAACACGGCGCTGATGACGCTGGACGAGTTCACCGCCGACGTGGCCGCGCGGATCGCCGCCGCCGCTGCCCCGGCCGTGTCCGGCAGCCCGGCGTGACCGGGATCGAGCCGCCGGGCCGGGCCGAGGTGCTGGTGATGCTCGCCGCCTTCGGCGACCGCGCCCCCGAGGCCGTCCAGGACGCCCTGGGGTCGCTGGAACTCACCTGGCTGATAGCCGAGCTCGAGCAGCGCTACGGGGTCGAACTCGATCTGTCGGACGAGCGCTTCGACGCGATCCGCACCGTGGACGACGCCGTCGCGGTGCTGGGCGAGGCCATGGGCGGGACCAGATCCGTGGCGGCGGCGCAGCCATGAGCAGCGACGCCGCCCCCGCCGCCCGGCCGGTGGTCACCGGGATCGGGGTCCTCAGCGCCTGCGGCCACGGACTCGACCCGCTGGTGACGGCGGTCGGCTACGGCAAGGCCGGGTTCAGCACGGTGTCCCGCTTCGACGTCGCCCGGCGCCGGGTGCGACGGGCCGCGCTGCTGCCCGACCCGCCACCGCTCGCGGAGGCCCTGCTGACCGTCCTCGGCGATGCCTGCCGCCAGGCGGACCCGTCCGGAGCCGGCTCCGGCACGAACCTGGGGACGACCCCGCTGCTGCTGGCCCTGCACAGCGACCTGCGCACCGCCGGGGTCGCCGCGCGGGTCGGCGCAGGGGCGGCCGAGCAGTGGGGCCTGCCCGGGGTGACCCGGGTCTACACCGGCGCCTGCGTCGCGGCCGGCACCGCCGTGGCGGACGCCGCCGCACTGGTCCGGGCCGGCCGGCACCCCCGGGTGCTGGTCGCGGCCGGACACCTGGTCGAGCCGGGGGTCTTCGCGGCCTTCGACGCCGGACGGGCGCTGGCCCGGGACGGTGAGCTGCGCCCGTTCAGCTCCGGGCGCAGCGGCATGCTGCTGGGCGACGCGGCGGTGGCGGTCCTGGTCGAGGCCGAGTCCGCCGCCGAGGCCCGCGGCGCCCAGGTGCTGGCCCGGCTGGCCGGCTGGGGCAGGTCGGGCGACGCGCACCATGTCTGCCGTCCGGTCCCGGACGGCGGCGGGATGGCGCGGGCCGCCGAAGCCGCACTGGCCAGGGCCGGGGTGGACGCCGCCGAGGTCGGTTACGTCAACGCCAACGGCACCGGCTCGCCGCTGGCCGACCGGGCCGAGGCGGCGGCGCTGCGGCGGGTCTTCGGCGACCGCACCGACACGCTGCCGGTCAGCTCCACCAAGGCCGTGCACGGCCACGCCCTGGAGGCGTCGGCCCTGCTCGAACTCGTGGTCACCATCGGCGCGCTGCGCCGCGGGCTGCTCCCGGTCAACGCCGGATACCTCGGACCGGACCCGGACTGCCGGCTCGACCTGGTGCTGGACGGGCCGCGCGAGGCCGCGCCCCGCTATGCGCTGAGCCTCAACTCCGCCTTCGGCGGCGCCAACACCGCGCTCCTGGTGGCTGCCTGATGGCTGCTCAGCTGAAGATCCTGGCCGAGGGCCGCTGGCCGGACCCGGACGACCCCGACGGCCTGCAGCTCCCTCCGCTGCCCGGCTTCACCGCTTCCAGCTTCAATCCGCTGGTCGCCGAGACCGCCGAGCGCTGCCTGCGGGCCCACCACGGCGACCGGGTGGAACCGAGCCGGACCGCGCTGCTGCTCGCCAGCCACGGCGGGGACCGGGCGACCGCGCTGGCCATCGACACCGCGGCGGCTGCCGACCGGCAGATGCCGCCGCTGCTGTTCTTCCAGTCCAATCCCAACGCCGTGCTCGGCCATGTCGCCGCCCGCCACCGGCTCACCGGCCCGGTGGTCGCGATCAGTCCGACCGGCACCGGCACACCGGGCGAAGTCCCCTCCGACGCATTGGAGTTGGCCGAGCTACTGCTCCTTGACGGTGACGCCGACCAGGTCCTCGTCATCGCCGCCGAGCCGGCCGAGCACTCGGAACACCCCGAGCACCCGCACCGCACAGACCGGGCCGTCGCCGTCCTGGTCACCACCGCCTGAGGGCAGCGCCGCCCCCGGCCCCGTCACTCCCCCATCTCGCACCGGTATGGCCGCAGGGCCATCGGAGGGATCCCGCCATGAGCACCCGCAATATCCGCGCGCTCCTCGCAGCCGATCCGCAGGTCGGCGCCGGAAACGTGCTGACCAGCAGAATCGCCCTCGGCATCGACCTGGACGAACCGCTGCTGACCTTTGACACCGCCGTGGACGACCACGCCGGCTGGCAGCCGTTCACCCTGCGCGAGCTGGACCGCTCGGTCCGGGCCAGGGCCGCCGCGCTGCACGCCCTCGGCATCCGCCCGCGCGACCCGGTGGTGGTCTATGCGAGCGACGCCGCCGACCATGTGCTGGCCTTCCTGGCGCTGGCCCGGCTCGGGGCGATCCCGGCGCTGCTCAACCCGCATCTGGACGGCGACCGGGCGTCCCGCTACATCCAGCGGCTGGGCGCGGTCGGCATCCTGACCGACCCCGCGCACACGGCCGTGCTGGACGGGTACGACCCGGGCGCGCCGCTGCTGCCGGAGATCGGCTCGCTGGCCGTGGGCGCCGACCCGGAGCAGGCGCCGGAGCCGTACCGGCACTGGCACGACGACCCAGTGGCGATCACCCACTCCTCCGGCACCACCGGCCTGCCCAAGGCGGTGCTGCACTCGCACGACAGCCTCTACGCGGCGATCCGGCACCGCCTCGCGCTGCCCCGGCCGCAGGGCTCGGACCGGATGCTGAGCGCGCTGCCGGCGCCGCACGCCGCGACCCTGATCGCGGTCAACCTCGCCCTCAGCTCGCAGGCCGAGATCGCGCTGCTGTCCGCCCAGTCCGGCGCCGGGGTGCTGGACGCGATCGAGAGCTGGCAGCCGCGCGGGGTGATCGGATTCGCCGCCACCTGGGCCGATCTGGCGCACCATGACCTGAGCACCCGTCAACTCGACTCGGTCGCCCTGTGGTGGAACACCGGCGACTGCGCCCACGAGGCGCACATCCGGCGGCTGATCGCGGCCGGCTCGCGGGAGACCTCCACCCGGGCCGGACGGGCCCGGGTCCCCGGTTCGCTCTTCGTGGACGGGCTCGGCTCGACCGAGATGGGCCACTCGCACTTCTTCATCACCCACGGCCCCGGCACCGAGCGCTACGGCCGCTGCGTCGGCAAGCCGCACGCCTTCGTGGACTGCGCCGTGCTCGCCCCCGACGGCTCGGCCCTCGGCCCCGGCGAGGTCGGCGAACTGGGCACCCGCTCCCCCACCCTGGCCCTCGGCTACTGGAACGACTCGCTGACCACCCACCGCACCCGGGTCCGCGGCTACTTCCTCACCGGCGACCTGATGTACCGGGACGAGGAGGGCTACTACTACCACGTCGACCGCGCCGTGGACTCGGTGGACCTCGGCGGCGGGCAGCGGCTGTTCACCGCGATGTCGGAGGAACGGGTGCTGGCGGCCTGCCCCGACATCCTGGACTGCACCGTGGTCGCGGTGCGCAGCGGCGGCGAGGTGGTCACCGACGTGCTGCTGCAGCTCGACGGGGCCGCCGACCCGGACGCCGACCGTACCAAGGAGGTGACGGCCGCGCTGGACCCGCACACCGCCGCCACCGTCCGGCAGGTGCTGGTGGTGTCGGACGACCGGATCCCGCTCGGGCCGACCGGCAAGGTCCGCAAGGTGCTGCTCCGGGAGCGCCACCTCGCCTCGGTGGCCGCCCGGTGAACGCCGGACCGCGAAGCGCCGGACCGGTGAACGCCGACGCCGCCGTGGTGACCGGGATCGGCCTGGTCACCCCGGTCGGCCGCAAGCCCTCGGAGGTCTTCGACGCCCTCACCGACGGCCGCTCCGGCATCCGGGCGCTGCCGGAGGGCCACGCCGCGCACGGCTGGCTGGAGGCCGCCGGGCTCGCCCCGGCCATCGACGGACGCGAGGTGCTGCCGCCGACCGAGACCCGCTGCGTGGACCGCTTCGTGCTGCTGGCCATCGCCGCGGCCGACGACGCCCTCGCCGACGCCGGGATCGTGGTCGGCCGGGACGTCGACCCGCGCCGGGTGGCGGTGGTGCTGGCCACCGGGGGCGGCGGCCTGGAGACCTTCGAGCAGCAGTCGCACCGCAGGCTGAACCGCGGCCGACCCGGCGTCAGCCCCTATCTGCTGCCCGGCATGCTGTCCAACATGGCCACCGCCAGGGTGGCCATCAAGCACGGCATCCGCGGCTACAGCTCGGCCGTCATCACCGCCTGCGCGGCCGGCGCCCAGGCCGTCGCCGAGGGGCTGCGGCTGATCCGCGCGGGCGACGCCGATGTGGTGGTCTGCGGCGGCAGCGAGTCCTCGCTGCACCCGACCATCGCCGCCGCCTTCACCAACGCCCATGCGCTGGCCCACGGCTGGAGCGATCCGGAGCAGTCCAGCCGGCCCTTCGACTCCCGCAGGAACGGCTTTGTGCTCGGCGAGGGAAGCGCCGTCCTGGTCCTGGAGCGCGGCGCCCACGCCGATGCGCGCGGGGCCGCGGGCTACGCCGACCTGACCGGCTGGGGCGGCTCCACCGACGCCCACCACCCGACCATGCCGCGTCCGGACGGCGAGGGGGCGGCCGACTCCATGCGGTCCGCGCTGGCCTCGGCCGGACTGGCCCCCGCCGACATCGGCTACGTCAACGCCCACGGCACCGGCACCAAGCTCGGCGACGCCGCCGAAGCGGCGGCCCTGCACACGGTGTTCGGCACGGACCAGCCCGCGGTCAGCTCCACCAAGGGGTCGACCGGGCACCTGCTCGGCGCGGCCGGGGCGGTCGAGGCGGCGGTGTCCGTGCTCGCGGTCGCCCGCGGGGTGCTGCCGCCGACGGTGAACCTGGACGACCCCGACCCGTCCTGCCCGCTCGACCACATCAGGGGCGCGGCCAGGACCACGCCGATCCGCGCCGCCCTGAGCAACTCCTTCGCCTTCGGCGGCCACAACATCAGCCTCGTCTTCGAGCCGCCGTCCACCCGCGCCACGCGCTAGCGGACCGTACGACGCACATCGCACACCACACGTCCGGGGAGCTCCGTTGACCATCCACACCATCAGCCATATCGAGTACCACTGCGCCGATGCCGCGCAGTCCGCGGCCGACCTGGTCACGGGCTTCGGCTTCGCGCCGGACGCCCGGCAGCCCGACCGGCGCCCCGGCGTGCACGCCGTCCATCTGCACCAGGGCGCCATCCGGCTGCGGCTCAGCTCGGCCGACGCCGCCGACCACCCGGTTGCCCGGTTCGTGGAGCAGCACGGCGACGGGGTCGCCGTGATCGCCCTCGGCTGCGCCGATCCCGAGGCCTCGCTGGAACGCGCCGTGCGCCACGGCGGCCGGGTGCTGGACCGGGACGGCGGCCTGGTGGCCGGCTTCGGCGACGTGGCGCTGCGCTTCGTCGCCGACGTGCCCGCCCCGGCCGAGGCGCCGCGGCCCGAAGCCCTGCTGGACCTGCTGGACCACGCTGCGATCTGCGTGCCGGCCGGGGAACTCGCCGCCGCCGTGCGCTTCTGCGAGGCGGCGCTGGGCTTCCACCGGATCTTCGGCGAGCGGGTCGAGATCGGCGCCCAGGCGATGGACTCCAGCGTGGTGCAGAGCGCCTCGGGCGCGGTGACCTTCACCCTGATCGAGCCGGACACCGACCGGCAGCCGGGCCAGATCGACGCCTTCCTGGACGCGCACCAGGGGCCGGGCGTGCAGCACCTGGCCTTCCGCACCCATGACATCGCCGCCGCCCTGCGCCGCTTCCGGGCCGACGGGGTGGAGTTCCTGACCACGCCGTCCGCCTACTACGACGGCCTGGCCGAGCGGCTCGGCGGCACCGCGATCCCGGTGCCGGTGCTGCGCGAGCTGGACGTCCTGGTGGACCAGGACCACGGCGGCCAGCTGTTCCAGATCTTCACCCGCTCGGTGCACTCGCGCAGGACCTTCTTCCTGGAGCTGATCGAGCGTCAGGGCGCCGGCACCTTCGGCACCGCCAACATCAAGGCCCTCTACGAGGCCGTCGAACGCCAGAACGCCACCGCGTCCCTCTGAGAGGCCCCGCACCATGACCACCCTGACGACTCCGCAGGACTTCACCCTCACCGACGCCGAGCGCGCCCTGCTGCCGACCCCCGAGGAGGCGGCCGGCTACGCCGAGCACGGCTGGTACCTCTCCCGCCGGCTGTTCAGCGACGAGGAGTTGGACACCCTCCAGGACGCCACCGAGAAGTACTACGAGGGCCACCGCGACCGCACCCTCCCGGTCCGGCCGCCGAACCTGGCCGCCTGGGAACCCGCGGACGGCGACGTCCAGCGGCACAACGACTACGTCCACTACGAGAGCGACGCCATCGCCGCGATCCTGCGCAAGCCGCTGCTCGGCGCGGTCGCCGCGGTGCTGGCCGAGGCCGAGGAGGTCCGGATCTGGCAGTCGACGCTGATCTACAAGCCGCCGGTCCCGGAGGAGCCCAGCAACCAGGTGCCCTGGCACTTCGACCGGCACTACTGGGGGACCTGCAGTTCGGAGCGGATGCTCACCGCCTTCATCCCGTTCCACGACTGCGGCGAGGAGAACGGCACCATCACCATGGTGGACGGCAGCCACCACTGGAAGGAACTGCCCACCGGCGAGGACTCCAGCCGCCACTTCGCCCAGCGCGACCGCTCCGAGCTGGAGCAGTTGCTCGCCGACAACGCCCGCTACAACGGGCAGGAGGTGCGCAAGGTCCCGGTGGTGATCCCACGCGGCCACGTCAGCTTCCACCACTGCCGGACCTACCACGGCAGCGGCGCCAACCGCGCCCCCGAACCCCGCCGCGCGGTCTCGCTGCACCTGCAGGACGCCGGGAACCACTACCGCCGGCACACCCGCCCGGACGGCAGCGCCGTGGCCTACAACCACGATGTGGTGGTCCGGCGCACCCCGGCCGACCTGCCGGACTACGCCGACCCGGAGATCTGCCCGACCCTGTGGCGCGGTGCGGTGTGACGGAGCATCAACTTCCGTCCCTGGAGACGCTGGAGGGCCGCTACCGGATGCTGCGGCTGATCCGCGGCTTCGAGCAGCGGGCACTGGCGCTGGTGAAGTCCGGCGAGATCGTCGGCGGCATCCACCCGTACATCGGGCAGGAGGCGGTGGCGGTCGGCGTCTGCGCGGCGCTGCGTCCGGACGACCGGATCACCAGCACCCACCGGGGCCACGGCCACGTCCTGGCCAAGGGCGCGGACCCGCGCCGGCTGATGGCCGAACTGGCGGGCCGCGAGAGCGGGTTGAACCAGGGCCGGGGCGGCTCGATGCACGCGGCCGACCTGTCCCTCGGCATCCTCGGCGCCAACGGCATCGTCGGCGCCGGGGCCCCGATCGCGGTCGGCGCCGCCTGGGCCGCGCAGCAGGCGGGCGAGGACCGGGTGGTGGTCAGCTTCTTCGGCGACGGCGCGCTCAACCAGGGCGTGCTGCTGGAGTCGTTGAACCTGGCCGCGATGTGGCGGCTCCCGGTGCTCTTCGTCTGCGAGAACAACGGCTACGCCACCACCCTGCCCGCCGCCACCGCGGTGGCCGGCAGCGCGCTGGGCCGGGCGCAGGCCTTCGGCATCCCGGCCGTCCCGGTCGACGGCATGGACACCGAGGCGGTACGGGAGGCGGCGGTCCGGGCCGTGGCGCGGGCCAGGGCCGGGGACGGCCCCGCCTTCCTGGAGTGCCACACCTACCGCTTCGAGGGACACCACACCATGGAGCGCCGAATGAAGGTCAACTACCGTACGGCGGAGGAGATCGAGGACTGGCGTTCGCGCGACCCGCTGCCGCGGGCCGCCTCGGCCGTGGCCCCGGCCCGGCGGGCGGTGATCGACCTGCGGGTCGACGCCGAGCTCGACGGGGCCGAGCGCTTCGCCCTCGCCGCCGCGCACCCGGATCCGGCCGGTGCCTGCGACCACCTCTACGCGAGCGGGCTGCGGCCCAGGGCCGGGGCGGTCGGATGACCCTGCTCTCCTACACCAAGGCCCTGAACCGCGCCCTGGCCGACGCACTCGCCGACGACCCTGCCGTCTGCGTGTTCGGCGAGGACGTCGGGGCCGGCATGGCCGGGCCGACCCTGGGCCTGCAGCAGCGCTTCGGCCCCGGCCGGGTGGTGGACACCCCGCTGTCCGAGCAGGGCTTCACCGGAATGGCGATCGGCGCCGCGCTGGCCGGGCGGCGACCGGTGATCGAGTTCCAGATCCCCTCGCTGCTGTTCCTGGTCTTCGAGCAACTGGTGAACCAGGCCCACAAGTTCTCGCTGATGACCGGCGGCCAGGCCGGGGTCCCGCTGACCTGCCTGGTGCCCGGCTCGGGCTCCAGGGACGGCTGGGCCGGCCAGCACTCGGACCACCCCTACGGCCTGTTCGCCCACGCCGGGGTCAAGACCGTGGTCCCGGCCACCCCCTCCGACGCCTACGGCCTGCTGCTCTCCGCGATCCGGGACCCGGACCCGGTGGTGGTCTTCGCCCCGGCCGCCGCGCTGGGCGTCCGCGAGGACATCACCCGGGAGCTGGCTCCGATCCCGCTGGGCTCGGCCCGGGTGCACCGCAGCGGCACCGACGTGACCGTGGTCGCGGTCGGCCATCTGGTGCACGACGCGCTGGCGGTGGCGGAGGAACTGGCCGGCACCGTCTCGGTGGAGGTGCTGGACCCGCGCACCCTGCATCCCTTCGACTGGGGCGCGCTGGCGGCCTCGCTGGAACGCACCGGGCGGCTGGTCGTCATCGACGACTCCAACCGCAGCTGCGGGATCGGCGCCGAGGTCCTGGCCACGGCCGCCGAGGAGATGCGGCTGATCGCACCACCGCACCGGATCACCCGTCCGGACGGCGCGGTGCTCCCCTTCGCCCTGCACCTGGACCGGGCCCTGCAGCCCGGCCGCGAGCAGTTGCGCCATGCCCTGCACTCCGTCATGAAGCACTCCTGACACCCCGTCGACCAACCTGACCACTACCACTTGAGGAGTACCACCATGCCCACCGACCGCTACCACTGGGACCGTTCGCACCCCGGCCTGTCCGGACTGCAGCAGGCCATCGATCCGCTGCGCCGCGAGGTGGTCGAGCACACCGTCTACGGACAGCTGAACAGCATCGAGCGGGTCCGCAGCTTCCTGGACCGCCATGTCTTCGCGGTCTGGGACTTCATGTCGCTGCTGAAGAGCCTGCAGCGGGAGCTGACCTGCGTCGATGTCCCCTGGGTGCCCAACGGCCCGACCGCCAGCCGCCGGCTGATCAACGACATCGTGCTGGTGGAGGAGAGCGACGAGCTCGGCGAGGGCTTCACCAGCCACTTCGAGCTCTATGTGGAGGGAATGCGGCAGGCCGGAGCCGACCCGGGCCCGGTCAACGCCTTCCTCGACCTGCTGCGCGCGGGCACGGCCGTGCCGGAGGCGCTGAAGTCGGCCGGGGTGCCGCAGGCGGCGCTGGACTTCACCGGCACCACCTGGGAGATCATCGACAACGCCCCGGTGCACTGCCGCGCCGCCGCGTTCGCCTTCGGCCGGGAGGACCTGATCCCGGACATGTTCGCCCAGGTCATCAAGATCGACGACCCGGACGGCGTGCTTACCGTGTTCAAGGACTACCTGGCCCGGCACATCGAGGTGGACGGCGAGCAGCACACCCCGATGGCGATGCAGATGCTGATCGACCTCTGCGGCGACGACGAGGCCAAGTGGGCCGCCTGCGCCGACACCGTCCGCACCGCGCTGCGGGCCAGGGTGAAGCTCTGGACCGCGATCGAGGAGTCCTTCTCGGCCTGATCCCTCGCCTGGCCCCGGTCCGGGGTCAGGCGAGCTTCCGCACCGCTTCCGCCGACGCCGGCAGCACGTCCCCCGGCTCGCGGAAGCGGTGCAGTGCCGCGTACCCCTCGGGGCTGCGCAGCCGTCCGGCCAGACGGGCCGGGAGGACCGCGGTGAACAGCGAACCGGTGTTCTCGAACCCCTCCACCAGCCAGGAAACCCAAGGCAGTTGCAGGTTCGCCGCCGGGCTGAAGAAGACCGGCCGGACGCCGCCGAAGCTGACCTCGTAGGCGCCGAACCGGCTCCAGTTGGAGAAGGTGAACCTGCGCTGCGCCGGATCGAACCCGAGCGGGACGCAGTCCCCCAGCCGGTCCCGGCCGATGGCCTCCAGGAAGCGCAGGTTGGCGCGGAGGTTGAGGTGCGCGCCGGTGAAGTCCTCGATCGCCTCCCGCAGCCCGGCCGCGAGCAGCTCGGGCGCGCCCTGCCCGGGGCAGGACAGGTGGATCTCGCTGAGCAGATTGCCGATCACGGTCGCCGGCAGGTCCAGCGGACGCCGGACGTTGACCGGCACGGTCAACTCCCTGGCTTCCTTGTCCTCGTCCAACTCCCTTATCGCGGAGATGGCGTGGGCACAGATCACATCGCTGGCCGAGAGCTTGCGTCCGGCCGCCGTGATGAAGGCCTGCTTCATCCGGTCGGTCTCGGCTTCGCCGAAGTAGACCTGGACGCTGCGGTTGGCCCGGGCCGCCAGCGCGACCTCACGGCCCAGGAAGGCGACCTCCTCCGGGTCGGGCAGCCGGAATCCGGGCCGTCCGCAGTCCTCGGCCGGGAGTACCCGGTCCAGGTAGGCGTCGTGGTCCTGGACGATCTCCACCTCCGGCAGCCTGCCGCCCTCCACCGCGGCCGACCAGGCCCGCAACAGCTGGACGAAGCTCTGCATGTCGCCCACCGCGTGGTGCCAGGAGATGCCCAGCGCGGTGCCGCCGTCGGCCAGCCTGCTGATCCGCACGGTCAGCAGCGGATGCCCGCCGGTCCTGGCCTGCGCCGCCGCCACATGGTCGACCAGTTCGGCCCGGGGCAGGGTCACCCGGCCCATCGCCTCGGCCAGGGTCTCGTCCACGTCGTAGCTGTCCATCGGCACCCCGGCGCCGTCGCAGACGATCTCCAGCACGCCGTCGACGGTGCGCAGCCGGCCGCCGAACACCGGCAGTCGCTCCAGGGCCAGGGCGAGCCCGGCGGCGAGCCGCTCCTCGTCCAGCGTCTCGGCGAAGAAGTACACGACGGACACGGCGAGGTCGGCGAGCATGGTGTCCATCAGCCCGCAGCGCACCACCCCCGCGGTCGCGGTTCCCGGGCGGACCGTCCGGGAACCGCGCAGCTGCGGCCAGGCACTCACGTGGTCAAACTCCGTTCGCCCCAGGGGTTCTGATCATTCCGAAGAATAGGGCAGCAGCCGACCGCGGGCCAGTGGTCTGGACCAAATGTCACCCCGGGTTCAGCCCAGGCTCCACTGCTGGTTGGCGCCCCCGTTGCAGCCCCACAGCTCCAGCTGGGTGCCGTTGACATTGCCCGCGGGCTGGTCGCCCCCGGTGACGTCGAGGCACAGTCCGGACTGGACCCCGGTGACCGTTCCGTCGGGGTTGAGCCGCCACTGCTGGTTGGTCCCGCCGTTGCAGGTCCAGAGCTCGACCTTGGTACCGGCCGAGGTCTGGTTGTTGTAGGCGTCCAGGCACTGGGTGCCGCCGTAGAGCCGCAGCTCGCCGGCGGCGGTGATGGTCACCGCCTGGTTGCTGCCGCCGCCGCAGTCCCAGATCTGGATCTTGGTGCCCGGTGTGGTCGCCCCGCCGTTGGCGTCCAGGCAGCGCTTGGAGGAGGCGCCGACCAGCGGGTGGGTGCTGCCGGTGCTGCTGCCGCTGCCCACCGAGACCCGGTACATCACCGAGCCGTGGCCGGGGACGGTCGCCGAGATCGCGCCGGTGCTGCTGCTGACCAGGTTGGACCACAGGTTGGTCAGCTTGTAGGAGCCGGCCGACGGCAGGCCGACCGCGGCGGCCGTGGTGCTGATGGTGGCGGCGGAGGAGTTCTCGTTGAACAGCACCACCGACACATCGCCGTTGGACAGCGGCTTGGCCAGCACGTCATGGCCGCCCGAGGAGGCGACCTGGGTGCCCTGCTTGCCCAGCGAGTCCTGGTCCACCGCGACCACCGCCCGGTTGCCGTAGAGCGACAGGGTGGCCGGGGTGGCCTTGCGCAGGTCGGTGCCCGCGATCAGCGGTGCCGCCATCTCGGACCACAGGCTGAACTCGGAGCGGTCCTCGGTGAACGACATGCCGTTGCCGACCTCCAGCATGTCCGGGTCGTTCCAGGCCCCGGGGCCCGCGTACTGCGCCAGTTGGACGTTGCTGTGGTAGATCGACAGCATCGAGCCGAAGGAGGCGTTGATGTCCCCGGTGGTGCGCCACAGGTTGCCGGTGGCCGCGCCCCAGGTCCAGACGCTGTCCTCGCCCCACTCGCACATGCTGAAGACGATGGCCCGGCCGGTGTTGTGCAGCGCGTCCCGCATCGCGTCGTAGCGCTGCTGCCAGGGCACGCCCTGGTTGTTGCAGTTGTCGTACTTCAGGTAGTCCACGCCCCAGGCGGCGAAGCTGTCGGCGTCCTGCTGCTCGTGGTTCAGGCTGCCGGGGTAGCCGGCGCAGGTGGCCGTCCCCGCGCTCTCGTAGATGCCGAGCTTCAGGCCCTTGCTGTGCACATAGGCGGCGGTGCCGCTGATGCCGTCGGGGAACTTGGCCGGGTCGGGGACCAGGTTGCCGCCGGAGTCGCGCTGCGAGGCCATCCAGCAGTCGTCGATATTGACGTACTGGTAGCCGGCGTCCTTGAGGCCGGAGGAGACCAGGTAGTCGGCGGTCTGCTCGATCAGCTGCTCACTGACGTTGCAGCCGAAGGCGTTCCAGTCGTTCCAGCCCATGGGCGGGGTCCTGGCCAGTCCGTTGTCGAGAGCGCGGGCCCGGGGCGCGGCACCGAGCAGGACCAGGACCGGCAGCAGGAGTACCAGCACGGCGGTCACGGTGGCGCGGGGGTGGGGGTGGACCATCGACTCTTCTCCTTCTGTTGCAAATTGAAGGACAGTGTTTGATGTTGACTCGCTGAAGTGTCCGCTCCTGTCTGATGACCCGTCAAGACTGTTGACATGACCAAGGTAATGCAGTGACGATGCGTCAAATCCAACAGCTTTCAACATTTTTGATCCCCGAGGAGCCGCACTCGTGATCCCCACCGTGCTACAGCGACCACGACACCTGCTCGTGCTCGTCCTCGCCACCCTGCTGGCCTCCGTCTCGCTCGGCTTCGGTGTGCTCGCGCCGCAGGCCCGCGCCGCCACCAGCACCTCCATCACCGTCAACGGGAGCAGCGCAGGGAAGGCCTTCGACGGCATCGGCGCGATCAGCGGCGGTGGGGGCAACACCCGGCTGCTGACCGACTACCCCGCGGCCCAGCAGCAGCAGATCCTGCAGTACCTGTTCAAGCCCGGCTACGGGGCCGACCTGCAGATCCTCAAGGTGGAGATCGGCGGGGACACCAACTCCACCGACGGCTCCGAATCCAGCCACATGCACACCGCCTCGGCGGTGGACTGCGGCACCGGCTACGAGTGGTGGCTGATGGAGCAGGCCAAGGCGCAGAACCCCAACATCAAGCTCTACGGCCTGGCCTGGGGCGCGCCCGGCTGGATCGGCGGCGGCAACTTCTGGTCCACCGACATGGTCAACTACCTGGTGAACTGGCTGGGTTGTGCCAAGTCGCACGGTCTGACCATCAACTACCTGGGCGGCTGGAACGAACGCGGCTACAACATCGCCTGGTACGAGCAGCTGCGCTCCACCCTCAACGCCGACGGCTACGCGGGCGTGCAGCTGGTCGGGGCCGACAGCGACTGGAGCGTCGCCGGGGACATCGCGTCCAACTCGGCGTTCGCCAACGCCGTGTCGATCATCGGGGTGCACTACCCCTGCGCCGGCGGCGACGGCGGCAGCGCCGACACCTGCACCGGCAATGCCACCGCGAGCGGCACCGGCAAGCCGCTGTGGGCCAGCGAGAACGGCTCGCAGGACCTCAACTCCGGCGCTCCGGCCCTGATCCGCTCGATCACCCGGGGCTATGTCGACGGCGGGATGACCGCCTACATCAACTGGCCGGTGGTCGCCGCGGTCTACCCGAACCTGCCCTACGACACCGACGGGCTGGTGCTGGCGACCCAGCCCTGGTCCGGCTCCTACAGCGTCGGCCGGAGCCTGTGGGCCACCGCCCAGGTCACCCAGTTCACCTCGCCCGGCTGGCAGTTCCTCAACTCCGGCTCCGGCTACCTCGGCGGCAGCGAGTCCAACGGCAGCTATGTGTCGCTGAAGTCGACCAACGGCTCGGACTACTCCACGATCATCGAGACCACCACGGCCAGCGCGGCGCAGACGGTCACCGTCCATGTCTCCGGCGGCCTCTCGGCCGGGACCGTGCACGTCTGGGCCAGCAACCTCAACTCGGCCAACTCCGCCGACTACCTGGTCCAGCAGCCGACCGTCACCCCGTCCGGCGGGGCGTACACGCTGACCGTCCAGCCCGGCTACGTCTACACCCTGACCACCACCACCGGGCAGGGCAAGGGCACCGCGGCCGGCCCCGCGCAGAGCTCGCTGGCCCTCCCCTACGCGGACACCCTGGACAGCGACGCCGTCGACCAGCAGCCCCGCTACCTGTCCCAGCAGCAGGGCGCGTTCGAGGTGGAGCCCTGCGCCGGGGGCCGCAGCGGACGCTGCGTCAGCCAGCAGGCGCTGGTGCAGCCGATCGAGTGGGACGGCAACTCCAACCCGTACACCATCGGCGGCGGTCTGAACTGGACCAACTACACCGTCGCCGCCGACACCCTGATCCAGCAGCCGGGCTCGGTGCAGCTGATGGGACGGGTCGGCACCCAGCACAGCTTCGGCCCGGCCGGGATCAACGCCTACTACCTGCAGGTCAGCAACACCGGCGCCTGGTCGATCGTGCGCAACAACACCAGCGACAGTCTCAGCACCCTGGCCAGTGGCACGGTCGCCGCGCTGGGCACCGGCAGCTGGCACCATCTGGCGCTGACCCTCAACGGGCACACCCTCACCGCCGCGATCGACGGCACCACCGTCGGCAGTGCCACCGACGGCACCTACAGCGCCGGCATGGTGGGCCTCGGCACCGGCGGCTACCAGAACGACCAGTTCGACAACCTGTCGGTCACCCCGGTCGGCAGCGGCGGCTCCTCGGCCGGGCCCATCGTCGCCGTGGACGACTCCGCCAAGTGCGTGGACGACAACAACGGCTCCGCCGCCAACGGCACCAAGGTCCAGATGTGGGACTGCAACGGCACCGCCGCGCAGAACTGGTCGGTCGGCACCGACGGCACCATCCGCATCAACGGCGCGTGCCTGGACATCACCGGCGCCTCCACCGCCGACGGCGCCCTGGTCGAGCTCTGGGGCTGCAACGGCGGCGGCAACCAGCAGTGGACCGAGCAGAACGGCACCCTGTTCAACCCGGTCTCGGGGAAGTGCCTGGACGACCCCGGCTTCAACACCGCCAACGGAACCCAGTTGGAGCTCTGGACCTGCAACGGAGGCACCAACCAGCAGTGGGTCCCCACAAGTTGAGTGGTCCAGACCCTTGCGGGACAAGGACGTTGACGCCATTTTGGTTGTGTACTCGTCAGAGAATGCGCCAGGAGTGGTGAGAGGACGTCATGTCTCGTAGCAGCACTCGTAGGAGTGCCAGGGTATTGACCGCGGGCGCGGCCTGTCTCGGCCTGCTCCTGGGCGCCGCCGGCGCGACAGCGGCGGCGGCGCCCCAGGTGTCCCCGGCACCGGGCCCGGGCCCGACGGCTTGCGCGGGCGTCGTGCGGATCACCGCCTTCGCCTTCCATCCGTCCCAGGTACCCCCGGGGCAGACCTCCCCGGCCGTGCTGACCGTGAAGAACTGCACCGGGGTGAGCCAGACGGTGAACGAGACCTGGCTGGGCCGCTTCTCCGGCTCCTCCACCGGAGCCCCGTCCGCCTGCCCGGTCCTCGACCCGTTCCTGCGGCCGGTGACCATCGCCGCGCACGGCACCAACAGCACCAGCACCACGTACTCGTCCCCGTCCGGCTGCACCCCGGCCCAACTGGCCGTCACCGTGACGATCACCAGTCAGAGCGGCACCCAGCTGGCCCAGCAGACCGCCGTGCTGACCTTCGGCTGACCCGGGGCGGTCCGTCGGATGCGGTCAGTCCCAGGCCAGCAGCAGCTCCCGCTCGAAGACCCGGTAGCCCGCACGCTCGAAGGCCCTCGCCATCGGGACGTTGCCCAGGTCGGTGGCCGCCCGGATCCGCTCCGGATCCGTGGCGGCCAGGATCCGGGTGCCCTCGGCCAGGATCGGGTCGATGAACCCCTTGCCCCGGTGCCGGGGGACCACCCCGATATAGGCGATGACCGGACGGTAGGAGTTGCGGGCGGCGATCACAAAGCCCACCGGCTCGCCGTCCGGCAGCACCGCCACCCGCCACCAGTCGCGCGGGGTGGTGTAGTGCGCCATCTCGTCGTCGAACTGCAGCTGCGCGGTCTGCCGCGGGGTCATCCGGGCCAGGTCCTCGCGGCTGTGGGCGTCCAGGGTTCCTTCCAGCACCTGGGTCATCAGCTGCACCAGCTCCGCCTCGTCGGCGACCGGACGGAACGTCAGCCCCCGGTCGGGCGGCGGGGGCACGGCCGTCCCCGGCGTCCAGTCGAGGCGCAGCCGCTCCACGAAGAAGCCGGCACCGGTCTGCTCCAGCAGGGCCCTCCGGCCCTCGACCACCGCCCGGGCGGACGGGTCGTCGCGCCAGTCGGCGGGGATCATGCGGGTGTACTTGGGAGGCGTCGCCCCTTCGGGCACCACAGCGGCGAACGCCGTGCGGAGCAGCAGCAGCGCCGCCTCCTCCTGTCCGTCCCGGTAGTCGAAGACGTCGAACAGCAGCGGCGCGTCGTCCTCCGGACGGGCCCACCAGCCGAGCCGCGCGAGCGGCTCCCCGGCCCGGTCGAGGGCGAGCCAGAGCCAGGGCAGCCGACGGCGGCCGGAGCCGAGGTCGTCGGCGATCTCCTGGTTGAAGACATAGGGGAATCGGTTGAAGAGGTCGACCTCGTCCGGACCGGTCAGGGTACGGATCGTCAGGTCGGCGAGTACTGCGGTCAAGGCACGCTCCGAGGGAAGTGCGCCCGGCCGCCCGGGGTCAGCGCTGCCGCCGGCCCCGGGAGGGATCGGACGCAGTGGTTGAGCAGGTCATCGGCTGGTCCCTCCTTTCGTATCGTGTGGTGTGGTTCAGCTCGGCGATCATGTTCTACCGGACGACCGCGGAGCCCGGCAAACCATTTACGCTCAGCCCAGGTCGGGTCCGGCGTCGCGGACCTGCTCGACCGTGCGCATGGCCTCGCGCAGCTCGGCGAGCCAGGTCTCGGCGTGCTCGCCCACCTGGCGTACGCACCAGCCCAGCGCGTCGCTTCGGCTGCGGGCCACCCCGGCGTTGACGAGGGTGTCCAGCAGCTGCCGCTCGCTCTGCCGCAGCCGGGTCATCACCGGCACGGACAGGGTGGTGAACATCTGCACGGTGTCCCCGCAGCGCACCCCCCACGACACCTTGCGCCCGAAGGCGTGCTCGGCCTCGGCGGCGACCTCGATCCGGGCGTGCCGGGTGCGCTCGCGGAACTCCTTGATCCGTCCGGCGACGGCGGCGGAGCGCTCCACCTCGGAGGCGCCCTCGCCGGTCTCGGGGGCCGGGATCCGCCCGATGACGGTGATCTCCTCGCGGTCGACCGTCACCTCGGGCGGGCCCTCGTAGAGGCCCTTGGGAAGGCGGCCGGTGAACCAGCCGCGCAGTTTGTCTGTCAGTGCGTGTCCTGTGGTCATGTATTTATGCTTACACAATTACGAACCTAGGCAAAGGGTTCGGCGTTCGCCGCCGGTGAACCCGCTCCGCGTGCCAGCATCGAGCCGGCCGCGGTCGCGGCGGCGATGGTCACCAGCGCCCCGAGCATCAGCGCCGCCGCCTCACCGGGCGCCAGCAGGCCCAACTGCGAGCCCAGGGTCGCGGCGGCCACCGGGACGCCCAGCTGGGCCGCGGCCAGCGTCCCGATCGCCACCGGCTGACCGGTCGCCCGCATGGCCGCGTGCACCGCGACCGCGCCCAGGCCCAGCACCAGGCCGAGCAGCACGAACGAGGAGTGGTGGGCCAGCTCGCGCAGGTCGAGCGAGGCCCCGAGCCAGAGGAAGAACAGCGGCCCGAGGAAGCCCTCGGTCAGCGCGAACAGCTGCTTGGCCAGCCGTCTCGGCTCGCCGACCGCCGCGACCACGAGGCCGAAGGAGAATCCGGCCAGCATGATCGACACATGGGTCCGCACCGCCAGCGCGGCCAGCGCGAACAGCAGCACCAGGCTGATCCGCAGCTCCAGCGCGAAACTGCGCCGCTCGGACAGCTGGTGCAGCCGCCGCTGGTAGCCGCCCCGCTCCAGCCGCCGCAGGACGAAGAACAGCAGCACCGCGCAGCCGACCACCGCCAGCGCGCCCAGCGCCGCCCTGGCCGCATGGTCCGGGTCGATGACCAGCGGCAGCGCCACGATGCAGGCCGTGTCGGCCACCGCGACCTGCGGCAGCATCCGCAGCACCGGCCCGCCGTCCAGGCCGAGCGAGTCGACGATCGGCAGGACCAGCGCGGCGGAGGAGGACGCCATCAGCACCGCGTACAGCGCGGCGTGCCCGGTGCCGAAGAGCCGGGCCACGGCGAGGCCGGCCCCGGCCGCCAGCACCCCCACCGCGACCGCCCGGAGCGTCCCGGTCCGCAGGCCCGCCCGCAGACTGGCGTCCCGGACCGGGACGTGGGCGCCGGCCACGAACATGATCAGCGCGAACCCGATGTCGGCCAGGAAGCTGAAGGTGGGGTTCCGCGCGTCCAGGTACCCCAGCGCGGTCGGGCCCAGCAGCACCCCGGCGACCAGCTCCCCGAGCACCACCGGCAGCGCCCACCGCCGCGGCAGCGCCAGCAGCGGCCCGAGCAGCGCCGCCAACGAGATCACCGCCAACGTCGCAAACCCCATCGGCGGGACCTCCTCGCACGGAACCGGCGGAACTTCAGCTCACGGTAGCCGTTAGGTGAGCCGCAGCATGGCCCACAGGGCGGTGGTGGCCGCGGCGAGGGTGAGCGGGACGGTGCAGAGGCCGAGCCGGGTGAAGGTGCGCAGGTCGGCCTGGCTGTTGTGGTCGTGCAGGATGCGCCGCCAGAGCAGGGTGGCCAGGGAGCCGGCATAGGTGAGGTTGGGCCCCAGGTTCACCCCGATCAGGGCGGCCAGCACCGGCCCGGGTCCGCTCGACGCCAGGATCGGCAGCAGCGCCAGGATCGCGGGCAGGTTGTTGATGGCGTTGGCGAGCACCGCGGCGACCGCGGCCACCGCCAGCAGCGACGGCAGGCTGCTGCCGTCCGGGAGCAGGCCGCCCGCCGCGCTGTCCAGGCCGTGGTCGACCACCGCCTTGACCACCACCCCCAGCGCCAGCACAAACAGGCAGAACAGCGGGGCGGCGGCGCCGGCCAGGGTGCGCACGGTGGTCCGGCGGCGGGCCAGCGCCCGTGCCGCCAGCACCAGCGCCCCGGCCAGCGCGGCCCAGGCCGGGTTGATGCCGGCGAAGGAGGTGACCGCGAATCCGGCCAGGGTGAGCACCAGCACCAGCAGGGTGAACCGGGGCATCGGCACCGGCTCCGCCTGCCCCGGCGGCGGCCCGCCGGCGACCGCCAGGTCGGTGCGGAAGAAGCGCCGGAAGACCAGGTACTCCAGGCCGATCACCAGCAGCCAGGCCGGGGCCATCAGCACCGCGAAGCGGGTGAAGCCGAGGCCGCTGGCGGTGAAGGCGAGCAGATTCGTCAGATTGGAGACCGGCAGCAGCAGCGAGGCGCTGTTCGCCAGATGCGCGGTGGCATAGACATGCGGACGGGTCCGGGCGCCGACCCGGGCGGCCGAGGCGAAGATCACCGGTGTCAGCAGCACCACGGTGGCGTCCAGGCTCAGTACGGCGGTGGTCACCGAGGCCACCGCGAACACCCCGCCGAGCAGCCGTACCGGGCTGCCCTGGCAAGCCCGCGCCACCAGGTCCCCCGCCGCGGTGAACAGGCCCTCGTCCGCGCAGAGGTGGGCCAGCACCAGCACCGCGGCCAGGAAGCCCACCACCGGCAGCAGCGTGCGGACCTGCTCCCAGGCCTGCTCCGGCGTCACCATCCCCAGCGCCACCACCAGCGCGGCGGCGGGCACGGCCGCGGCGGCCTCGGGCCACCCCCGGGGCCGGACCACGGCGAACCCGAGCACCCCCAGTAGCAGGACGACCGAGAGAGTCTCGGCGAGGGCGGTGCTCAGGGGGTACTCCTCGACTGGAACAGCAGGTCACGGGACACGGGCGGGACATGGGCGGGATGCGGGCGGGATACGGCGTGCCACTACCCCGACACCCGGCAATGATGCCATCGCACCGCTGGCCCACCCCCCGCACCCACGCCGGCCGCGCCCGCACGCCACCCAGTGCCGGCCGGTCAGTGGTGCGGCACCACGGCGACCGGGCAGTGGGCGTGGTGCAGCACCTGCTGGGCCACGCGTCCGATCGGCGGGGCGAAGCGGTGGCGGCGGCGCTCGGCCCCGACCACCAGCAGGCAGGCCCGGGTGGAGGCGTCGACCAGGGCCCAGGCCGGCTCGTGCATCCCGACCTCCTGGACCACCCGCACCCCGGGGAACTCCTTGGCCGCGTCGGCCAGCACCAGGGCGAGTTCCTCGCCCTCCTCACCGTCACGCAGGCCCATGTCGCCGGGCGGCGGGGCGATGTACCCGCCCACGTTCGGCGGGTACTGCCAGGCCCGGACCACCAGCAGCGGCGCACCGCGCCTGGCCGCCTCGGCGAAGGCGAACCCGACCGGCGCGGACGCCTCGCCGGGGGCGGCCCCCAGCACGACCGGGGCCGGGCCGGTGGTCGCGGCGGCCTCTGACTGCTCGACCGCGGACTCGGGGCCGCGGTCCCCGGTACGTCCCGTAGTCCCCCGCAGGACGACCACCGGGCACGGTGCGTGCGCGACCAGGCTCTGGCTGACCGAACCGATCAGGATCGAGGAGAACCGGCTCAGACCCCGGGAACCGACCACCAGCAGGTCCGCCCGCCCGCCCAGGTCGATCAGCCCCGGCGCCGCCCCCTCGGTCAGCAGGTCCAGGTCGACCCGCAGCTCGGGGTGCTCCTTGAGCACCCGGGTCTGCGCGCCCTGCAGCAGCGCCTCCGCCGCCTCTGTGATGCCCTGGGCGATGTCCCCCTGCTCCAGCACCGGGACCCCGTAGGGGGACAGGGTCCAGGAGTGAGCGATCCGCAGCGGGACCCCGCGCAGCACCGCCTCGGCCGCGGCCCAGTCCAGTGCCTCCTCGGCACAGGACGATCCGTCGAATCCCACCACTACGCCGTGCTCCGGTGAACCGGTCATGGTCTGCTCCCTCTGTGCGCGGATGTCGGCAGTAGCCAGCCTGTCCGCGCGGCACCGGTCCGCGGCAGGGACCGATCGTCCCTGCCGGAGGGACAACCGGCCCTGGGCGGGCGGCGCTCAGAACCGGCTGAGCAGAGCGGCGGAGCCGCCGGTCTCGTGCGCATCGGCGGCAGCCGCCATCAGCCGGGCCGCCCGCCCGGGGTCGCACTCGGGCGGGACCACCAGCAGGTCCCAGCGTCCGACCTTGTAGGAGAGCAGGCAGAGGTCGTCGGTCTCCTGCTCGGGGCCGAACCAGCCCAGCCGCACCACGTGCGCGCCCACCGGGACCTTGGCCGGCAGGTCGGGCCAGCTGCCCTGGTGCACGGTCACCCGGGTGATCCGCCCCCAGGTCCGGTCGAGTTCCGCCACCAGCGACGGCAGTTCGGCCGTCATGTCCCGGGACCTGGGCCACCAGGCCCCGTCCAGCCGTCCCCGGATCCGGGTCTCCGGCTTGAGGGAAAGGCGCAGCCCGGGAACGGGGGCGGGAGCGACGGGGGCTTCAGGGGCTTCGGGGCGGGTGCTGATGGTGGTCACGGTGCGGACCTGCCTCCGGGCCGACGAGCGCCCGGTGTCGTCGCTCACCGGAGACGACGCGCCAGTGCGGCGGCGTACGGAATGCCCTCGGTGGGTCCACCGTACTCCGGCATCCGGCCCGCCCCTGTGAACCGTCCGCAGCCGTTGCCCGAGACTGGGGCCGCGCTCCTGGCGTAGATTCCCCCACAGCACCCGAGCAGGAGGAGGACGACGATGTCCGCAGACCTCGATCCGCAGCTGTCGCACCGCAGGGGCGAGGCGGAACCGCCGCTGCCGGAGCGCACCGTGGGCGCCGATCTGGCCCGTACCGCGCGGGCGTTCCCGGACGGCGAGGCGCTGGTCGAGTGCGCCAGTGGCCGGCGCTGGACCTACGCCGCCTTCGACGCCGCCGTGGACCAGCTGGCCCGCGGGCTGCTCGCGGCCGGGGTGGAGGCCGGCGACCGGGTCGGCATCTGGTCGCCCAACTGCGCGGAGTGGGTGCTGCTGCAGTACGCCGCGGCCCGGGCCGGGTCGATCCTGGTCAACCTCAACCCGGCCTACCGCGAGCATGAGATCGCCTACGCGCTGCGCCACTCCGGGACGAAACTGCTGGTCGCCGCGACCCGGGTGAAGGGCAGCGACTATGTCGCCCTGATCGGGGCGGTGCGCGCGGACTGCCCGGCGCTGGAGCGCGTGGTGCACATCGGCACCGCCGACTGGGACGCCCTGGTCGAGGGCGGCCGGGCCGTGCCGCTGGAGCAACTCCGGGAGCGCGAGGCCGGGTTGAGCCCGGACGACCCGGCGAACATCCAGTACACCTCGGGCACCACCGGCTTCCCCAAGGGCGCCACCCTCTCGCACAACAACATCCTGGGCAACGGCTTCCAGGTCGCCGAGATCCAGGGCTGGACCGAGGCCGACCGGGTCTGCCTGCCGGTTCCCTTCTACCACTGCTTCGGCATGGTGATGGGCAACCTCGGCGCGACCTCGCACGGCTCCTGCATCGTGGTCCCCGGCGCGCTGTTCGACCCGGTGCAGACCCTGGACGCGGTGCAGAACGAGCGGTGCACGGTGCTGTACGGGGTGCCCACCATGTTCATCGCCGAACTGGCGCAGCTGGAGGCCGCGCCCGGCCGCTGGGACCTGTCCTCGCTGCGGACCGGCGCCATGGCCGGCTCGCCGTGCCCGGTGGAGGTGATGAAGCGGGTGATGGGCGAGATGGGGATGGCCGAGGTGACCATCGCCTACGGGATGACCGAGACCGCGCCGGTCTCCACCCAGACCCGGCGCACCGACTCGCTGGAGCACCGGGTGGCCACGGTCGGCCGGGTGCATCCGCATGTCGAGGTCAAGGTGGTGGACCCGCAGACCGGCGCGACCGTGCCGACCGGGACGCCGGGCGAGCTGTGCACCCGCGGCTACTCGGTGATGCTCGGCTACTGGGAGGACCCGGAGCGCACCGCGGAGGCGGTGGACCCGCAGGGCTGGATGCACACCGGGGACCTGGCCGAGATGGCGGCCGACGGTTATGTCTCGATCGTGGGCCGGATCAAGGACATGGTGATCCGCGGCGGCGAGAACGTCTACCCGCGCGAGGTCGAGGAGTTCCTCTACTCCCATCCCGACATCGAGGACGTCCAGGTGATCGGCGTCCCCGACCCCCGCTACGG
Organism: Streptacidiphilus alkalitolerans; assembly: GCF_042511045.1. Taxonomy (NCBI): domain Bacteria; kingdom Bacillati; phylum Actinomycetota; class Actinomycetes; order Kitasatosporales; family Streptomycetaceae; genus Streptacidiphilus; species Streptacidiphilus alkalitolerans. The sequence continues at coordinate 209,964 of NZ_JBHEZX010000008.1, read as the reverse complement.
CGAGGAGTTGATGGCCTGGGTCAAACTGCGGCCCGGAGCGCCGGAGTTGACGGTCGATCAACTACGGGCGTTCTGTGCGGGAAAGCTCGCGCACTTCAAGGTCCCGCGCTATCTGCACCTGGTGGACGGCTTCCCGATGACGGTCACCGGCAAGGTCCGCAAGGTGGAGATGCGCGAGCAGGCGCTGCGGCTGCTGGCCACGACTACCAAGCCGGGTCCGGGCGTTTGAGGGCCTGACCGACCAGGACGGTGTCCACCAGGTCGACGTCGAGGGCGGCCAGGTCGTGGGTGATGAAGCGGTAGAGGTGGTCCAGGTCGCGGAGCCAGACCGCGATGTTGAGGTTGCCGGGGCCGGTGGTGGCCAGCGCGCCGTGCACGGCCGGGTGGGCGGCGAGCAGCCGCCCGGTCCGGTCCAGTCGCGCGGGCGGGACCCGCATCCGCAGGTTGGCGTCCACCCCGAGCCCGAGCCGCCGCGGGTCGACCAGGACCTGGGTGCGCAACTGCCCCTGCTCGAACAGGGCGGTGAGCCGACGGCGCACGGTGGACTCCGGGTGCCCGGTGGCCCGGGCGACGGCCGAGGCCGACATCCTGGCGTTGCCCGCCAGGGCGGCGGCGACCGCGCGGTCGACCTCGTCGGCCTCCCGGTCGCCGCCCTCCGCCGCCGGTAGTCGCGGGGTGAGCCGGTCGCGCTCGTCGGGGGTGAGCGCGTCGAGGCGCCAGTCCCCGGCGACGGCGAAGACATGGATGACGGTCTCGGCCTCGACCGAGGTCACCGCCGAGGTGGTCGGAAGCTGGCGGAACACCAGCCGGTCCCGGTGGTCCGGACTGGCCGTCAGCACCGCGATCAGCTGGTCACCCCCGGCCGACACATCGACCAGCGGGATGTCGGACCTGGCGGCCAGGGCGTGGGCCACCGCGTCGACCTTTCCCCGCAGCACCCTGATCCGCAGCAGCATCACCCCGTCCGGGCGCGGCAGCGGCGGCGAGGCGACGACCCGTACCCCGCCGCCGTCCAGCAGCGCGGCCCAGCGCCGGGTGACGACCCGGGCCGGCAGCCCGAGCACTTCGGCCGCTCGCTCGGCGGTGATCCGGCCGTCGCACTGCAGCGCCGCGATCAGCCCCAGGTCTATGGCATCGGCGACGTAGTCGCTCACGGGAAAGCCCATGCTGGACAGTATCGCTCGCAATGACCTCACTGACCGGCAGCTGTCCGCCGCCCGGCGCCAGGCTTGGAGCAGCAACCACCCGAGAGGAGCATCCGATGTCCGACACCCTGACCCTGATGGCGCGGGCCGCCCAGGACGCCGCCGCCCTGCTGCCGCGGCGGACCGGTCCGCACGGGTTCGACAGCTGGCCCGCGTTCAAGGCCGCCTTCGACGCCGTCGACCGGCCCACCACAGCCCTGCTCCGGGAACGGCTGGAAATCGCCCTCCCCGGTACGGCCTGGGCCGAGGAGATCGACACCGACCTTCCGCCGGGCGGTGAGCAGTGGGTGGTCGACGCCGTGGACGGCGCGGTGCAGTATCTGCAGGGGCTGCCGCAGTGGTCGGTCAGCATCGCCCTGGTCCGCGAAGGACGCCCGGTCCTGGCCGCGCTGCACAGTGCGGTCCTCGGCCACACCTACACCGCGGCGCTCGGCGGCGGGGCGTTCCTGGACGGGGCCCCGATCACCCCGTCCGGCAAGACGGACCTGTCGCTGGCCCTGGTCGCCACCAGCCAGCCGCCCTTCGTCGGCCGCCAACCCGGGGCGGTGGCCGACGCCGGCCGCGCGCTGTCACTGCTGCTGCCCGCGGTGGGCGCGGTCCGCAACCTGGGCCCGACCTCCTGGCAGCTGGCCGACGTCGGCTCGGGACGGATCGACGCCTTCTACGAGTACGGCCGTGACGCCGGCAACCTGCTGGCCGGTTCGCTGGTCGCGAGCGAGGCCGGTGCGCTGGTCACCGACATCAACGGCAGGCCCTGGCACCCGGCCTCGCCCGGCTTCCTGGCCGCGCCGCCCGCTCTGCACGGCCGGATCCTGTCCCTGCTGGCGACCGCGCGGACTACCCCGGCGGGCTGACCGTCACACCGAGGCCGGTGATGTCGAAACCGGCGCTGGGCAGCGGGGTGGCCGCGCCCGGCCGGGCCCGCAGGCCGTCCAGGATGAGCAGCAGGTAGCGCCGCCAGGCATCGGGGTGGCCGGTGTGGTCGGTGACCGCGGACACCATCAGCTGGATCATCGGGATGTCCCAGGGCTCCGCGTCGGGGCGCAGCGTCCCCTGCTCCTTGGCGCGGGCGACCAGCCGGTCGACCGCCGGTTTGATCCGACGGGCCACCAGCGCCTGCCGCTGCGGGCCCTTTCCCGTACCGAGCATGACCTCGCGCAGCCCGCGGTCGAAAGCCTGCAGCTCGCACACCTGCTCAAGACTCGTGGTCAGCCCGTGCCAGGCGTCCGGGTCCGCCGCGGCCTCGGCGGCCAGCGCCTCGACCCGGTCGATCATGTCCTCGAAGAGGGCGTCGACCAGCTCCTCCTTGTTGGCGAAGCGCCGGTAGGCGGTGCCCACGCCGACTCCGGCGTGCCGGGCGATGTCGTCGAGGGTGGCGCTCATCCCCCGTTGGCGGAACACCTCGTGGGCGGCGGCGATGATCCGGCTGCGGTTCAGTTCGGCGTCACGTCTCAACGGTGGCCGGGCCGGCCCTGAGGACGCTGCCATGTCGAACCGCCTCGGCTTCCTGGGGTGGGATCCACTGTCCAGCGCATGCTACAGCGGCGGCTGTGGCATATGCCGGACAGAGATCAACACTCAGTCACCTCGAGTTGGCGGCCTGTCAGAACGGCAACCCCGTCAGAGCAGCGGCCCGGTCAGAGCAGCGGCCCGGTCACCGGCAGGACCACCTCGCAGGGGACGCTGCGCCGGTGCGCCGGATCCAGCGCGTTGAGGACGTCCGTCAGCGCGATCGGGTCGGCGGCGATCTCCAGGTGGTCGGTGCCGTCCAGCAGGCACTGGTTCTGCAGCAGGATGTTGGTGACGTTCGGCGCCGCCGGGAGGAAGGCATTGGTGTAGGGGGTGACCACCTCGTCGTCCACGGACTCGATCACGGTGTACTGCACACCCGGCACGGTCTCACCGCCGGCGTTGAGCGCGGTGAGGAAGGGCGAGCCCTCCTCCTGTTCGACGCAGGCCGCGCACGGCCCGTTCAGCAGGCCGTTGATCGGGTCGATCAGGTTCAACTGCCGGCCGAGCTCGGTGATGCCGTCCAGCGTGGTCCCGTTGTTGCTGGGCGCCAGCGCCACCAGCTTGTCGACCTTGGCGGCCCCGCCCAGGTTCTTGAGGTAATAACGGGGCATCATCCCGCCCTGCGAATGGCCGACCAGGTCCACCTTGGAGGTGCCGGTGGCGGCCGTCACCTGGTCCACGAAGGCCGACAGCTGTCCGGCGCTGACCGCGATGTCGCCGGTGCCCTGCAGGATCGCGGTGGGCGAGCTGCCGCCGTAGTTGAAGGCGAAGACGCAGTAGCCGTTGTTGGCGAGCAGCGGCGAGGCCCCGGCCCAGTTGTCGTGCATGTTCCCGAAGGTGCCGTTGACCAGGATGACCGGGTAGGGGTGCGCGGCGCTCGGCCGGCAGGACCAGTTGTTGGCGCCGGGCGGCGCGACGGTGGGGGTGAGCGCTCCCGCCAGCACCCCCGTCGCGAAGTTGTAGTTCACCGGGTACGAGGCCGAGGCCGCCGCCGGTTGCGCGCCCGCGAGCGCGACTCCCATGGCACCGGCCGCCGCAGCCGCGGCCAGAACACGCAGTCGGCCGCTTCTCAGGTTGGCTTTCATGTCGGACACCGTCCCTTGTGGTGGAATTGCGAAAACACCTGGTCCGACTTCGAGTGGGAATGTCGAACCTGCGATCGAACGGCGACGCTAGGAGTGCGGCACGTTCGCGTCAACGACTTCCACAAGCGCCAAGGGAAAGCGCGCGATCGGATGCCAGGATTCCTGCCGCGGCATCTCGGCGGCCTGTCATCAAACCTAGCGCTCCCACTGCCCCCGGTCGGCCGCAGCTGACGGACAGCAGGCGGGCAGCTGGGCCAAGTTCAGGCATAGGGCCATGTCAGAAGTATTGACTCGTCAGTAACATCGGCTCATACTCACGTCGGGCGGCTCCGTCTCCAGCGCGGCGGAGCCCCGACGGAGGGCAGCTGTTGACCGGACCGTGGGCCGCTTTGCCGCGCCAATTCGCGGTCGAGCTACGGAAAGAGCGGCAGACTCTCGCTGCCGAGATCATACGCGAGATCAGGCAGCAGATTCCGGAATTCGACCGCCCACTCGCCGGTAAATTCGGGACCGGAATTCAGCGGGGTGTGGAGACGGCGCTGGCCGAGTTCGCCGACCTGGTCGCCGGCTCACAGCTGAAATCCGACGAGGAGCGGCTGGCCGTCTACCGCGCGCTCGGTCGGGGCGAGTTCGCCGAAGGCCGCAGCCTGGACGCGCTGCAGGCCGCCTACCGGCTCGGCGCCCGGGTCGCCTGGCGGCGCTACGCCCGGGCCGCGCGCCGCAGCGGGATGGGCCCCGACCTGCTGGTCACCGTCGCCGAGGCGGTCTTCGTCCACATCGACGAGATCGCCTCCGCCTCGGTCCAGGGTTATGCCGAGGCCAGGGCCAACCACGCCGGGACGCTGGCGCCGCTGCGCCGCCGCCTGCTGGAGCTGATGGCGGCCGGCGCGCCGCAGGAGGAGGTCGAGAAGGCGGCAGTCGAGGCGGACTGGCCGCTCCCGGAGCAGGTGGCCTGCGCGGTCCTCGGCCCCGCCGACCCGCGCCGCGGCCGACGGCGGCGGCTGCCCGCACCGGTCCTGGCGGACCTGGACGGACCCGACCCGTACTTGCTGCTGCCCGAGCCCGCCCTGCTGCTGAAGGACGATCAGATCAGGGCGGTGCTGCGCGAACGGGGTGCGGTCATCGGCCCGACCGTGCCCTTCGACCTCGCCGCCGACTCGCTGCGCTGGGCCAGGCTGACGGCCTCCCACAGCCGGCCGACCGAGGTCGGCAGCGAGCCGCCGACCTGCGACGACCGCCTTCCGGACCTGCTGCTGCTCGCGGATCCGCCGCTGGTACGGCTGATGGCGGAACGCCGGCTCGAACCCCTGGCCGGACTGACGGCCAAGCAGAGCGAGCGGCTGGGGGCGACCCTGCTGGCCTGGCTGCAGACCAACCGCGGCAGCGCCCCCGAGGTGGCGGCCCGGCTGGGCATCCATCCGCAGACGGCCAGGCAGCGCCTGCACCGGGTGCAGCAGCTGTTCGGCACGGCGCTCAGCGACCCCGATGCCCGCTTCGAGCTCGAGGTAGCGCTCCGCGGTCGGGCCGCGTCGGCGGCCAGCCGCTAGCCGGTAGGTATACAACGTTGGAACGCGGGCGTCGGCTCTCGCCTGCTCCAGCCGGGCAACGCACCAAGGTCGACGTGCTGTTTGTGCAGCCTCATGCCCAAGGCCCCGACCTGGCCGTATGCGGTAGGGCAGCACTGTTCCCCGCTGGCGGGATGTGAAGGTTCACGTTCCGGGGGTGGACAGCGCGGTAGCGGCGTGCTGTCATACCACTGCCCTTCATTCCAACGTTGTTATTTGCTGCACAACACGGGGACCGAGCACCGCACCCTGAACCAACGCCGCTCCCACCAGCGGCTTCTGGAGGAAACCATGTCCCACACGATGGACTCGTCCGACCGGTCCGAGGGCGCGGAGCAGACCGCTCCGGGCGACGGCCTCAGCCGTCGCGGCCTGATCCGCTGGAGCGGCGCGGCCGGGCTCGGGGCGGCCGGCGTCGCCCTGCTGCCGGGCATGGCACAGTCCGCCGCCGCAGCCGTCCCCGCTTCGGCCTCGGCCTCCGCCGCCTCGGCCTCCGGTCAGGCGAGCGCGTTCGCGTCCACGTTCGACCCGATCCGGCCTCCGGCCGTGCCCCTCGCCGTCCGCTCCCCCTACCTGAGCACCTGGCTGTCGGCCGACAATCTCGCCGGCACCTGGCCGAGCTTCTGGACCGGACGCACCACCGCCATGGCCGGCATCGCCCGGATCGACGGCGTGGCCTTCCTGTTCATGGGCGCGCCGAACATCGACGGGCATGTGCTGCGGGGCATGATGCAGCGCTCGCTGACGCTCAGCGCCACCCGTTCGACCTATGTCTTCGAGGCCGCCGGCGTCCAGCTGACGCTGGCCTTCCTCTCCCCGATCGAGCCGGGCGACCTGCGCCGCCAGTCGGTGCCGCTGTCCTACCTCACCGCGGACGTGCGCAGCACCGACGGCAAGTCCCACCAGGTGAGCCTGTACTTCGACATCTCCGGGGAGTGGGCCCACGGCGACTCCGGCACCAAGATCCGCTGGTCCCAGGAGCAGGTCGCCGGCAGCGGCAGCACCTCGCTCACCTCGCTCTCGTTCACCCCGGACACGCCGGCCGTGCTCGCCGAGAACGGCGACATGGCCAGTTGGGGCTCGGTCGTCTGGAGCGCCACCAACCGCTCCGGGCTGAGCTGGCAGATCGGCGCCGACACCGTGGTCCGCGCCGCCGTGCTCGCCAACGGGAAGCTCGGCAACACCGCCGACAGCAACCAGCCCCGGGCCATCAGCGACAACTGGCCGGTGTTCGGCTTCAACTTCGACTTCGGGGCGGTGCGGTCCAAGCAGTCGGCCGTGCTGTCCGTCGGCCACGTCCGCGAACCGGCCATCAGCTACCTGGGCGCGGACCTCCCGCCGCTGTGGCGCTCCTACTGGCCCACCTGGCAGCAGATGGCCGCCTCCTTCCACGCCGACGCCTCCGCCGCGCAGACCCGTACCGCGGCCTTCGACGCCAAGGTGCGCCGCGACGCCACCGCGGTCGGCGGCGCCAAGTACGCCGCGCTGTGCGCGCTCTCGCTGCGCCAGGCGTACGGCGGCACGGAGCTGGTCAGCCGCAACGGCGAGCCCTGGGCCTTCCTCAAGGAGATCTCCAGCGACGGCAATGTCTCCACCGTGGACGTCACCTACCCGGCGATGCCCGCGTTCCTGTACACCGACCCGGCCTATCTGGGGCTGCTGCTCGCACCGATGCTCGACTACCCGGAGAACGGGGGCTGGCCCAAGGAGTTCGCGGAGCACGACCTCGGCTCCCACTACCCCGTCGCGTCCGGGCACAACGACGGCAACGAGGAGGACATGCCGGTCGAGGAGTCGGCCAACATGCTGCTGATGTGCGCCGCGTACCTGGCCAGGATCGACCGGTCGGCCGCCCGCGCGTTCGCCGCCAAGCACTACCCGATCCTCAAGCAGTGGGGCGAGTACCTGGTCGCCAACGCGCTCGACCCCGGCTTCCAGAACCAGACCGACGACTTCACCGGCTTCATCGGGCACAGCGCCAACCTGGCGCTGAAGGGCATCCTCGCCATCGGCGCGATGGGCCAGATCGCCACCGCCGCCGGCAACACGGCGGACGCCGCCCGGTACCGGACCACGGCCGGCAGCTACAGCTCGCAGTGGGCGGCCAAGGCCCAGGACACCACCCCGGACCACCTCAAGCTGGCCTACGACCAGCCGGGGACCTGGAGCCTGAAGTACAACGGCTACCCGGACCGGCTGCTGGGCCTGAACCTGGTCCCGAGCTCGGTGGCCGAGGAGGAGGCCGACTGGTACCTGACCCAGGTCAACCAGTACGGGGTACCGCTGGACCTGCGGCACTCCTACACCAAGGGCGACTGGGAGATGTGGACCGCGGCCTGGCTGAGCGGCCACCCGGTCAGCCAGTTCCTGATCGACTCGCTGTACGACTTCGCCAACACCTCCCCCTCCCGGGTGCCGTTCACCGACCTGTACGACACGGTGACCAACCACCAGAGCGGATTCCAGGCCCGACCGGTGGTCGGCGGCATCCTCGCCCTGCTCAGCCTGGGCCGGTAGCCCGCCCGCCTTCACTCCTCCGAGGTCGTGACCGAGGCCCGGCCGCCTCGTTAGAAGAATCGTTTCCGCCCCCGTTTCCCTTCCCCGGAACGGGGGCTTCTTCGTTCCCGCGAGCAGGTGCGGCGCCCCAGCTGGCAACCCTGCCGGGGCCGCTCGCGTCAAGGTCGCGTCAAGGTTGGCGGACGGGACGCAAGGGAGGCGTTAACGCCGCGCATACAACCCCCTGACGTGCGCTTTCCTGGCACAGCCGGTGTTCGCCGGTCACCAACCACTCGACCTCTGGGGTGCAACCTCATGCTCGACGTGCTCTTCGTCGGGGTGACGATCCTCGTGTTCGCCATCCTCGCTCTGATCGTCAAGGGAGTGGAGAAGCTGTGAGCGCCGACAACATCGTGGGCCTGATCGTTTCGGTCGCCCTCGTCGGATACCTGATCGTGGCTCTGATCCTCCCGGAGAAGTTCTAGTGAACGCTACCCTTGCGGGCTTCCTGCAGGCCCTGGCCCTGGTCGGCGCCCTCGCCCTGTCCTACCGACCACTGGGCGACTACATCGCGCACACGCTGACCTCGCGCAAGCACCTGCGGGTCGAGCGCGGCATCTTCAAGCTGATCGGCGTCGACGGCGACGCGGAGCAGACCTGGGGCGCCTACCTGCGCAGCGTCCTGGCCTTCTCCTTCATCTCGGTGCTGTTCCTCTACGGCTTCCAACGGCTGCAGGAACACCTCTGGCTCTCTCTGGGTTTCCCCGCCGTCACGCCGGCCATGGCGTGGAACACCGCGGCGTCGTTCGTCACCAACACCAACTGGCAGTCGTACTCGGGTGAGTCGACGATGGGCCACCTGGTGCAGATGGGCGGCCTGGCGGTGCAGAACTTCCTGTCCGCCGCCGTCGGCATCGCCGTGGTGGCCGCGCTGATCCGCGGGTTCACCCGCAACAGGACCGACCACCTGGGCAACTTCTGGGTGGACCTGACCCGGATCACGCTGCGCGTGCTGCTGCCGATCTCGGTCGTCTTCGCCCTGGTCCTGGTGGCCGGCGGTGTCGTGGAGAACCTGCACGCCGCGCAGCTGGTGCACACCCTGTCCGGTGGGACGCAGTCGATCCCGGGTGGTCCGGTGGCCTCGCAGGAGGTGATCAAGCAGCTGGGGACCAACGGCGGCGGCTTCTACAACGCCAACTCCGCGCACCCCTTCGAGAACCCCAACCCCTTCACCAACCTGCTGGCCATCTACCTGCTGCTGGTGATCTCGTTCGCGCTGTGCCGGACCTTCGGCAAGATGGTGGGCAACCACAAGCAGGGCTACACCATCCTCTCGGTGATGGGCCTGTACTGGGTGGCCTCGGCCGCGCTGATCACCTTCTTCGAGCACCAGCACTCCGGTGTCGCCTCGCAGATCGCGGGTGCGGCGATGGAGGGCAAGGAGGTCCGCTTCGGGATCCCCGGCTCGTCGCTGTTCGCGGCCTCCACCACGCTGACCTCCACCGGCGCGGTGAACTCCATGCACGACTCGTTCACCCCGCTCGGCGGCGGTATGACGATCCTGAACATGATGTTCGGCGAGATCGCCCCCGGCGGTACCGGTTCGGGCCTGTACGGGATCCTGATCCTGGCGATCGTGACGGTGTTCGTGGCCGGTCTGATGGTCGGGCGCACCCCTGAGTACCTGGGCAAGAAGCTGGGCGCGCGGGAGATGAAGTTCGCCTCCCTGTACATCCTGGCCACCCCGGCGGTCGTGCTCTGCGGCACCGGCCTGGCGATGTCGCTCAAGGCCGGCCACGGCGGCGGGATGAACAACTCCGGGCCGCACGGGTTCTCCGAGGTGCTGTACGCCTTCACCTCGGCGGCCAACAACAACGGCTCCGCGTTCGCGGGCATCACCGTCACCTCGCCGCACTGGCAGACCGCCCTCGGGCTGGCGATGCTCTTCGGCCGCTTCCTGCCGATGGTGTTCGTGCTGGCCCTGGCCGGCTCGCTGGCCCGCCAGCAGCCGATCCCGGAAAGCGCGGGCACGCTCAAGACCACCAGCCCGCTGTTCGTCAGCATGCTCTCCGGCGTGATCCTGATCGTCGTCGGACTCACCTACTTCCCGGCCCTGGCGCTGGGGCCGCTCGCGGAAGGCCTCCACTGATGTCCACCCCCACCCTCAACACCCCGGTCCTGGAACCGGACCCGCAGCAGGCATCAGCACAGGTCGAGCACCGGCTGTCGGCGGGCCTGCTGGACCCCAAGCAACTGCTCACCTCCTTCCCCGACGCGGTCAGGAAGCTCGATCCGCGGGTGATGGTCAAGAGCCCGGTCATGTTCGTGGTGGAGGTCGGCTCGCTGCTGACCACCGTCTCGGCGATCGAGAAGCCCAGCGTCTTCGCCTGGGTGATCACCGTCTGGCTGTGGCTGACCGTGGTCTTCGCCAACCTGGCCGAGGCCGTGGCCGAGGGCCGCGGCAAGGCCCAGGCCGACACCCTGCGCCGGACCAAGACCGACACCGTGGCCCGCAAGGTCCAGGGCCACTGGATCCCCGGCGCCACCGGGGTCGCCGAACAGGAGATCGCCGCAAGCGAGTTGCAGCTCGGCGACTTCGTGATCGTCGAGGCCGGCCAGGTCATCCCCGGTGACGGCGACGTGGTCGAGGGTGTCGCCAGCGTGGACGAGTCGGCCATCACCGGCGAGTCCGCACCGGTGATCCGCGAGTCCGGCGGCGACCGCTCGGCGGTGACCGGCGGCACCAAGGTGCTCTCCGACCGCATCGTCGTGAAGATCACCTCGGAGCCCGGCAAGACCTTCATCGACCGCATGATCGCCCTGGTCGAGGGCGCCTCGCGGCAGAAGACGCCGAACGAGATCGCCCTGAACATCCTGCTGGCCTCGCTGACCATCGTGTTCCTGCTGGCCGTGGTCACCCTGCAGCCGATGGCCAAGTACGCCGGCGCCGAGCAGAGCATCGTGGTCCTGGTCGCCCTGCTGGTCGCGCTGATCCCCACCACCATCGGCGCCCTGCTGTCCGCGATCGGCATCGCCGGCATGGACCGGCTGGTGCAGCGCAACGTCCTGGCCATGTCCGGCCGCGCGGTCGAAGCCGCCGGCGACGTCTCCACCCTGCTGCTGGACAAGACCGGCACCATCACCTTCGGCAACCGCCAGGCCGCCGAATTCCTGCCGGTCGGCGATGCGACGGACCGTCAACTCGCGGACGCCGCACAGCTCTCGTCGCTCTCCGACGAGACCCCCGAGGGCCGCTCCATCGTCGTCCTGGCGAAGGAGGGGTACGGGCTGCGCGAGCGTGCGCAGGGCGAACTGTCGCACGCCACCTGGATCGAGTTCACCGCCCAGACCCGGATGTCGGGCGTGGACCTGGACGAGACCTCCGGCATACACAGCATCCGCAAGGGCGCGGCCGGCTCGGTCGCCGCCTGGGTGCGCGACAACGGCGGCAGCACCGGCAACGAGCTGGACCTGGCGGTCGAGCGGATCTCCGGGATGGGCGGCACCCCGCTGGTCGTGGCGGAGAAGCGGGGTTCGGCCCCGGCCCGCGCCCTCGGGGTGATCTACCTCAAGGACGTGGTCAAGCCCGGTATCAAGCAGCGCTTCGAGGACCTGCGGGCGATGGGCATCAAGACCGTCATGATCACGGGCGACAACCCGCTGACGGCCGCCGCCATCGCCGCCGAGGCCGGTGTGGACGACTTCCTCGCCGAGGCCACTCCCGAGGACAAGATGGCCCTGATCAAGAAGGAGCAGGCCGGCGGCAAGCTGGTCGCCATGACCGGGGACGGCACCAACGACGCCCCCGCCCTGGCCCAGGCCGACGTCGGCGTGGCGATGAACACCGGGACCTCGGCCGCCAAGGAGGCCGGGAACATGGTGGACCTGGACTCCAACCCCACCAAGCTGATCGAGATCGTCGAGATCGGCAAGCAACTGCTGATCACCCGCGGTGCGTTGACGACCTTCTCGATCGCCAACGACGTGGCCAAGTACTTCGCGATCATCCCGGCCATGTTCGCCGCGGTGTATCCGGGGCTGCGCCACCTGAACATCATGGGCCTGCACAGCCCGACCTCGGCGATCACCTCGGCGATCATCTTCAACGCCCTGATCATCATCGGCCTGATCCCGCTGGCCCTGCGCGGCGTGCGCTACAAGCCCTCCTCGGCCCAGTCGCTGCTGCGCCGCAACCTGGGGATCTACGGCGTCGGCGGCCTGATCCTGCCCTTCGTCGGGATCAAGGCCATCGACCTGATCATCCAGTTCATCCCCGGTCTGCACTGAAAGAAGTGGTGTGACACATCATGGCTAAACCCCTTCCCACCCCGGTGCGCAACCACCTCACAGGGCTGCGGATCCTGCTCCTGTTCACCCTGGTCTGCGGCCTGGCCTACCCGTTGGCCGTGACCGGGATCTCCCAGGTCGCGTTCAGCAAGCAGGCCAACGGCTCGCTGCTCAAGGACAGCAGCGGCAAGGTCGTCGGCTCCTCGCTGATCGGCCAGAACTTCACGGTGGTCGGCAAGGACGGCAAGACCGTCAGCCCCGACCCCAAGCTGTTCCAGTCCCGGCCCTCGGCCGCCGGCGCGGACGGCTACGACCCCACCGCCTCGGCCGGCAGCAACAAGGGCACCAACGACGCCGATCTGGCCACCACCTACACCCAGCTCAAGGCCGCCGTCGCCAAGTTCAACGGCGTCAGCCAGGGCCGGGTCCCGCCGGACGCGATCACCAAGTCCGGCTCCGGGCTCGACCCCGACATCAGCCCGGCCTACGCCGCCATCCAGGTCAACCGGGTCGCCCAGGCCCGCGGCCTGACCGACGCCCAGGTCCAGACCCTGGTCAAGAAGTACACCAAGGACCGCACCCTCGGCTTCCTCGGCGAACCCCGGGTCGACGTCCTGCAGCTCAACCTCGCCCTCACCGAACTCAGCTGAAGCCGAACTCGGCTGACACCGGACAGGGTTGACGTTTGGTCCGGCCGCACGGGGATCCTCCGTGCGGCCGGCCCGCGATGGACAGGCAGCTTGCCCAATTCTCCGCAGAGGAAAGGACACGTCCGGTGGCACCGCAGCAGGAGCAGCCCCCGCCCTACCCCCGTGGTAGCGGCCGTCAGGGCAGGCTGAAGGTCTTCCTCGGCGCCGCACCCGGCGTCGGCAAGACCTACCGGATGCTGGACGAGGCCCGCCGCCGCTCCGAACGCGGAACCGACATCGTGGTCGCCTTCGTCGAATGCCACCGGCGCCGCAACACCGAGGACATGCTCGACGGTCTCGAGGTCCTGCCCCGGCTCACCCGCGAGTACCGCGGCACCGCCTTCCCCGAGATGGACCTCGACGCCGTACTGGCCCGGCGTCCCGAGGTCGCGCTGGTGGACGAACTCGCCCACAGCAACATCCCCGGCGGCCGCAACACCAAGCGCTGGCAGGACGTCCAGGAGCTGCTCGACGCGGGCATCGACGTGCTCACCACCGTCAACGTCCAGCACCTGGAGTCGCTCAACGACGTGGTCCAGAAGATCACCGGGGTGCCGCAGCAGGAGACCGTCCCCGACAAGGTGGTCCGCCACGCCGAGCAGATCGAACTGGTGGACGTCGCCCCCGAGGGCCTGCGCCGCCGGATGGCCCACGGCAGCATCTACGCCCCGGAGAAGGTCGACGCGGCCCTCTCCCACTACTTCCGGGTCGGCAACCTCACCGCCCTGCGCGAACTCGCCCTGTTCTGGCTGGCCGGACGGGTCGACGAGGGCCTGCAGAAGTACCGCGCCGACCACGGCATCGCCAGCGTCTGGGAGACCCGCGAACGGGTCGTGGTCGCGCTCACCGGCGGCCCCGAGGGCGAGACCCTGATCCGCCGCGCCGCCCGGATCGCGGCCCGAGCCGCCGGCGGGGACCTGCTGGCCGTCCACGTCGCCCGCAGCGACGGCCTGGCCGACGCCAACCCCGCCGCGCTGGCCGCCCAGCGCCGCCTGGTGGAGGCCCTCGGCGGCAGCTACCACTCGGTGGTCGGCGACTCCGTCCCCCGCGCGCTGATCGACTTCGCCCGGGCCGAGAACGCCACCCAACTGGTCCTCGGCACCAGCCGCCGCAGCGCCCTGTCCCGCTCGCTGACCGGACGCGGCATCGGCGAGACCATCACCGCCCTGTCCGGCGACATAGACGTCCACATGGTCACCCATGAGGAGTCGGGGCGCGGACGCAGACTCCCGGTCCCTGGCCGGCTGCACTCCCCCGCCCGCCGGATCGCCGGGCCGCTGGCCGGCCTGGTCACCCCGTTCCTGCTGACCGCGCTGCTCAGCCAGACCCGCGGCGCCGTCAACCTGACCAGCGACATACTGATCTTCCTGCTGGCCGTGGTGGGCGTGGCGCTGCTGGGCGGGGTAACCTCGGCGCTGCTGGCCTCGCTGTTCGCCTCGCTGCTGCTGAACTACTACTTCATCCCGCCGATCCACCGCTTCACCATCAACGACCCCAACAACATCCTGGCCCTGGTGGTCTTCGCCGCCGTGGCACTCACCGTCGCCGCCGTGGTCGACCGCGCCACCCGGCTGGCCCGCCGGGCCGCCCGCGCCACCGCCGAGGCCGAGACCCTGTCCGCCCTGGCCGGCAGCGTCCTGGGCGGACAGAGCGCCATCGAGGCCCTGCTCACCCGGCTCCGCGAGACCTTCGGCATGGACTCCGTCGCCCTGGTCCGCCGCCCCGAGGACCGTCAGCTCCCGGTCGGCGAGGCGAACAGCGAGGCGGACAGCGTGGGGATCGAGGAGGTCCCGGTCGGCGACGATGCCGTCCTGGTCCTGCGCGGACGCCCACTGCCGGCCGCGGACCGCCGGGTGCTGACCGCCTTCGCCGCCCATGTCGCCGCCGCCCTGGACCGGGCCCACCTGGCCGAGGTCGCCGCCGAGGTCGAACCGGTCAAGGCCGCCGACCGGATGCGCACCGCCCTGCTCGCCGCCGTCAGCCACGACCTGCGCACCCCGCTCGCCGTCGCCATGGCCTCCGTCAGCTCGCTGCGCAGCCACGACGTCCAGTTCACCCCCGAGGACCAGCAGGAACTCCTCGCCAGCGCCGAGGAATCCCTCGGCAAACTCAACCGCCTGGTCGACAACCTGCTCGACATGAGCCGGCTGCAGGCCGGCGCGCTGTCGCTGGACCTGCAGCCCACCGGCCTCGACGACGTCCTGGCCGCCGCCGTGGACTCCATGGCCCGGGGCACCTCGGCGAGCCTGCGGGTGCAGGGCCTGGCCCAGGTGCCGGCGGTGCTCGCGGACGGGCCGCTGCTGGAACGGGTGGTGGCCAACCTGGTCGCCAACGCCCTGCGCCACAGCGGCGGCACCCCGGTGCTGGTCTCCGCCAGCGCCCTGGCCGGCCAGGTGGAGATGCGGGTGGTGGACCACGGCCCCGGACTGCCCGAGGACGACCGGGAACGGGTCTTCCTGCCGTTCCAGCGCCTGGGCGACACCGACAACGGTTCCGGCGTGGGCCTCGGCCTGGCCCTCTCCCGCGGCCTGGCCGAGGCCATGGGCGGCACCCTCACCCCCGAGGACACCCCAGGAGGGGGCCTCACCATGGTCCTCACCCTCCCCGCCACCGACGGAGACTCCTTCTCGTGACCCGCGTTCTGCTCGTGGACGACGAGCCGCAGCTGCTCAGGGCCCTGCAGATCAACCTCAAGGCCCGCCAGTACACCGTCGCCACCGCCCCCGACGGCCCGCGCGCCCTGGAGGAGGCGGCCAGGATCCCGCCCGACGCGGTCATCCTGGACCTGGGACTGCCGGGCCTGGACGGCATCGACGTCATCCACGCCCTGCGGGTGTGGAGCGCGGCGCCGGTCATCGTGCTCTCCGGCCGCACCGACGCCGCCGACAAGATCGCCGCGCTGGACGCCGGCGCCGACGACTACGTCACCAAGCCCTTCTCCATGGACGAACTGCTGGCCCGGCTGCGCGCGGTGCTGCGCCGGCCGGCCACCGGGGAGTCGCACGGCACCAGCGCCGTCATCGGGGACCACATCGTCGACCTGGCCAGCTGCACGGTCCGCCCGGCCGGCGTGGCCGAGCCCTCGGACGACGAGGCGCTCCGGCTCACCCCCACCGAATGGCGCATCCTCACCGTCCTGCTGAACCACCCGGGCCGCCTGGTCACCGGCCGGAGCATCCTGCTGAGCGTCTGGGGTCCCGGCCATGAGCGCAACACCAACTACCTGCGGGTCTACCTCTCCGGCATCCGCCGCAAGCTGGAACGCGACCCGGCCCACCCGCGCCACCTGCTGACCGAGCCGGGCATGGGCTACCGCTACGAGCCCTGACCGGCCGCGGGGTCCGCGCACTCAGACCAGGAGGCGGGCCTTGGCCTGCTCGAACTCCTCCTGGCTGAGGTCACCGCTGCGCTTGAGCTCGGCGAGCTTGGCCAACTGCCCGGCCTGGCTGTCCGCCGGAGGCGCCTCGGCGGCGGCCTTGCGGACGTAGTCCTGGAACTGCTGCTCCTTGTCCCGGGCGGCCTGCTGCTCGCGCTCTCCCATCGAACGCCCACGGACGACCAGGTACACCAGCACACCCAGGTACGGCAGGACCACCAGGCCGACCAGCCACAGCGCCTTCCACCAGCCGCTCATCCCGTGGTCCCGGAACAGGTCGGTGACCACCTTGAACAGCAGGAACAACCACATGATCCACAAGAAGAACCACAGCATCATCAAGAACGCGTTGAGCAGCGGGTGGCTCATGGCTCCAGCTCCTGTTCACAACCGGTGGCATTATGGTGTGAAAATTACCATTATGTACGATTTCCCGCCGGTCAGGAGACGCGTCGATGACCCAGGATCAGGCAGCGCAACGGCCCTCCCCCGCGGAGCGGGCAGCGAGGGGCAGGGCCGCGCGGGCGCAGGCGCCCCGGTCGTCCCACGCCGTGTTCGAGCCGACCGCGCGGCGGCCCGATCCGGTGGACGTGATCGAGAAGCAGTCCGCCGCCCGGCTGCAGGAGCTGGTGCCGATCCGCTACGCGCGGATGACCGAGTCGCCGTTCCGCTTCTACCGCGGCGCCGCCGCGATCATGGCCGGCGACCTCGCGGCCACCCCGGCCTCCGGGCTGCGCGCCCAGCTCTGCGGCGACGCCCACATGTTGAACTTCCGGCTGCTGGCCTCCCCCGAGCGGAACCTGATGTTCGACATCAACGACTTCGACGAGACCCTGCCCGGGCCCTGGGAGTGGGACGTCAAACGACTCGCCGCCAGCCTGGTCATCGCAGGCCGGGAGAACGGCTACTCGGACCGGGAGCGCCGCGGCATCGTCCGCGGCTGCGTCCGCTCCTACCGCGAGTGGATGCGCCGCTTCGCCAGCATGCACGACCTGGACGTCTGGTACGCCAAGGCCGACGCCGACGCCCTGGGCGCCCTGGCCTCGCGCGAACTGAACAAGCGCGGCCGGCGGCGGCTGTCCAAGTCCCTGGCGAAGGCCCGTACCCAGGACCGGCTGCAGGCCTTCGCCAAGCTCGCCCGGGTGGTCGACGGCGTGCCCAGGATCACCCCCTCGCCGCCCCTGGTCACCCCGATCGCCGACCTGCTCCCCGACGGCGAGCGCGGTCTGCTGGAACAGCGGATCACCGAGCTGATCGAGCGCTACCGGGACACCCTGCAGTCCGACCGCCAGCATCTGCTCAACCAGTTCACCGTCACCGACATGGCGCGCAAGGTCGTCGGCGTCGGCAGCGTCGGCACCCGCTGCTGGATCGTCCTGCTGCTCGGCCGCGACAGCGGCGACCCGCTGCTGCTGCAGGCCAAGGAGGCCGACGAGTCCGTGCTCGCGCCCTTCGCGGGCCCCAGCGAGTACGCCACCCAGGGCGAGCGGGTCGTGGCCGGGCAGCGCCTGATGCAGTCCGCCAGCGACATCTTCCTCGGCTGGCACCGGACCCAGGGCATCGACGGCCGCGAGCGGGACTTCTACGTCCGGCAACTGCGGGACTGGAAGGGCATCGCCCTCCCCGCGCTGATGGTGCCTCAGGGCATGGCGCTGTTCGGCGAGGTCTGCGGCGCCACCCTGGCCCGCGCGCACGCCAGGTCCGGGGACCGGATCGCCATCGCCGCCTACCTGGGCGGCGGCGACGTCTTCGACCGGGCCGTGGCGGAGTTCGCCGAGAGCTACGCCGACCAGAACGAACGCGACCACCGGGCGCTGGTCGACGCGGTCGGGTCCGGCCGGGTCACCGCCGCCGCGGTCTGACCGGGCGGTCCGACCGGGCGGTCCGACCGGGCGTCCGGTGCTGCGTCAGCCCTGGTCCGGGTAGGTGCCGACGTTCCAGAACCGCCAGGAGTGCAGGGACGCGGGATCCGCCAGGTGGATCTCCAACTGCTGCCGCACACCGTCCGCGTAACGGATCGCCACATCGGCGTCGGCGCTGTCCGAGTCATTGCCGGTGACGGTGACGGTCGCGCTGCCGCTGTTGGCGTCCCGGGTATAGGCGAAGTCGGCCGGCGAGAATCCGCTGGGGCCGTCGCTGCCCGAGCGGACCACCGCGCGGAGCTGGCCGTCGCTGTGCTGGGCGACCGCGCGCAGATAGCAGCGGATCAGGCCGGCCTGGTCCGCGTCGGCCTTCTCGATCCGGGCGGCCGACCAGGAGCAGGACGGCGCGGACGCGTCGGAGTCCCGGAAGACGCCCCGGGCCCAGAGTGCGCACAGCAGCAGCACCGCGGTCGCCACCGCGGCGACGAGCCAACGCCGGTTGCGGCGCCAGGCGGCACCCGCGGCAACAGTCATTCTTGTCCCCCTTGTCCGCAGTGGGGGACGCCGCGTCGGCCGGAACGGTTCTGGCTACCGCCCACCGACTCGCCCGGCTCCGTCGGCCGTCCAGCCGCCTACGCCGCCGGACCGGTGGAGCTGCGGACGACCAGTTCGGGGGCGAAGAGCAGTTCGTCGTGGCTGACCTGTCCGCCGGCGATCTCCCCCGCCAGCAGGTCCACGGCGGCCCGGCCCATGGCCTCGATCGGCTGCCGCACCGTGGTCAGCGGCGGGTCGGTGCAGGTCATGAAGGAGGAGTCGTCATACCCCATGACGGAGACCTCCCCCGGGACGCTCAGCCCCCGGCGCCGGGCGGCGCGTACCGCTCCCAGCGCGAGCGGGTCGCTGGCGCAGATGATGCCGGTGACCCCGCGCTGCAGCAGTCTCGCCGCGGCGGCCTGGCCGCTCTCCAGGGAGAACAGCGCGTGCTCGATGTGGGAGTCGGGCAGTGCCAGGCCGGTCCTGGCGGCGAACTCATGGGCGGCGACCCGCTTGCGGCGTGAGGGCATGTGGTCCGGCGGCCCCAGCAGCAGCCCGATCCGCTGGTGGCCCAGCGAGAGCAGGTGTCCGAGGGCCTGCTCGACGGCGACCGCGTCGTCGCAGGACACCTGGGGGAAGTCGAGGTCCTCGAAGGCCGCGTTCATCAGCACCGTCGGCAGCCCGCGCTGGGCCAGCCGCTCGTAGTGCTCGTGCGGGGAGTCGGCCTGGGAGTACAGCCCGCCGAAGAAGACCACCCCCGAGACGTGCTGACGCAGCAGCAGTTCCACGTACTCCGCCTCGGACACCCCGCCGGCGGTCTGGGTGCACAGCACCGGGGTGAACCCCTGCTGGGCCAGCGCTCCGCCGACCACCTCGGCGAAGGCCGGGAAGATCGGGTTCGCCAGTTCCGGCAGCACCAGCCCGACCAGCCGTGAGCGCTGTCCGCGCAGCTGGGTCGGCCGCTCGTAGCCGAGCACGTCCAGCGCGGTCAGCACTCTGGACCTGGTCGCCTCGGCGACCCCCGACTTGCCGTTGAGGACACGACTGACCGTCGCCTCGCTCACGCCGACCTTCTTAGCCACATCTGCAAGCCTTCGCGCCATAGCCGCAAGACTAGGCCATAACCCGCAAAATATTTGCAGACGAGCGCAATAAAAAGGCGCGCTTACGCCGACGCGTCTCCTTCGGGGGGCGCGTCAGCGGCGCCGCCCGCCCCGGGGGCGTACGGGCGGACCCGGACCACGCTCCCGTTGCTCTCGGCCTCCGCCAGCAGGGCGGCGACCCCGGCGGCGTCGGTCAGCGTGACGACGGGGGCGTCGTGCCCGGGCAGGTGGTGCGTGACCTCGAAGCGCACTGGCGTCCTCTTCCTCTTCCCTCGGCGCCAACCAGGATGGAGCACGCGGAAGATTCATTCAATCACCGCTCCGGAGCCTGCGGCGGAACGGCCGGCGGCCAGTTCCTCTTTCAGCCCCACAACCGGCGATGAGGGCCTCCACCCGGGTTCCACCCGGGGGTTGAAGGTATTCGGAAGCCCGCGCCGGATAGTCGAGCCATGAACCTTTCCGACTGGATCATCGACATCGCCCTCGTCCTCATCGTCTTCCGCCAGCTGCGGGAGGAACGGCTCAGCCTCCGCACCGTGCTGCTGCCGCTGGCCCTGGTCGGGTGGGCGACCAGCCACTACCTGCGCAGCGTGCCGACCGCCGGCAACGACCTGGTGCTGATCACCCTGTTCGCGGCGGTCGGGGTCGTCTTCGGCCTCGTCGGCGGCCTGCTCACCCGGGTCCGGTACGCGGACGGGCACGTGCGGGTGAAGGCCACCCTCGGCGCGGCGGCCCTGTGGGTCATCAGCATGGGCTTCCGGCTCGGCTTCGCCGTCTGGTCCACGCACTCCTCCGGCGCCGCGCACCTCGCCCACTTCTCCGTGGCCCACGACATCACCACCGGCCAGGCCTGGGTGGCGGCGCTCATCCTGATGGCCTTCGGTGAGGTCGCCGTCCGGCTGGGTACGATGGTCATCCGCGGCCAGGTCCTCACCGCGCGTGCCAGCCAGGAGAAGCAGTTCGAGCTGTCCCCTGCGGCCCGTCCCGACAGCTACGTCTGACCGGCGGCTACGTCCGATCGAGGGAACCGGGATGTCGACAGTGCGGCGCAGCGGTGATGACGTGTGGTGGCGGTCCGTCGACCGCGGCAATCTGACCGGCGGGACCGCGATGATCGCCTGCGGGGCGGTGACCGTCCTCGCGGCCACCGGCTTGATCCTCCGGCTGGTCGTCGGCGTGCTGGTGCTGTGTGCCGCGGTCGGCAACCTGGCCATCCGGCGGCCCCTGCCCCCGCGCTGGGGGAGGTTCGCGGCGGCGGTCACCATCGGCTCCGGACTCGCCGCCACCGCGTTGGTGCCCGGTGGCCTGGGCTCGGTCCCGGTGATCGGCGGGGCCTCCGTGCTGCCGAGGTGGGTCCCGGCGGGCCCGGCGCGCATCGTCTGCGTCGGGGCGGTGTCGGTCGCCTTCGGGGTGATCATCATGGCCGTGGTCGGCAGCCCGGCCGGCCTGCTGGCCGGGCTCGGGCCCTGGGCCATCGCGGACCGGGCCGTCGAGCACGACGAATTGCAGGCCGAGCGGGACCGCGCGGTCGCCCTGCTGGCCGAGTTGGAGGCCTCCCGGCAGGCGCAGCAGGAGGCGGCGGCGGCCGAGGAGCGCAACCGGATCGCCCGCGAGATGCACGATGTGCTCGCGCACAGCCTCGCCGGACTCTCGATGCACCTGCAGGCCATCCGCGCGATCGCGCGCCGGGAGAACGCTCCGGCCTCGCTGACCGACCCCCTGGACCGCGCCGCCGGTCTCGCCCGCGACGGCGTCCAGGAGGCACGGGCCGCGGTCGGCGCCCTGCGCGCACCCCACCTGCGCGGCGTCGACGACCTGAAGGCGCTGGTCGGCGGCTTCCCCGGCGAGGCGGAGCTGCTCGTCACCGGCCGCCCCGGCCGACTGGACCCGGAGGCGGGCCATGCGGTGTACCGGGCGGTGCAGGAGGCCATGACCAACGCGGCCCGCTACGCCACCGGCAGCGCGATCGAGGTCCGGGTCGCCTGGGACGAGCGGGGGCTGCGGGTCGATGTCCGCGACCACGGCCTGCCGGTCGGAGGCCGGCCCTCCGGGGTGAAGGGCAGCGGCACGGGGCTGCGCAGCATGGGCGAGCGGATCGAGGCGGTCGGCGGGACGGTGGGCTCCGGGCCGCAGCCGGGCGGCGGCGGATGGCACACCGAGGTACGGGTGCCGCTGAGCGGAACTGGGGCCGGTGGGCCGGACGGGGCCGGAGTCCGCGGGTGAGTCCGCGGGCGGCAGGATAGGGGCGTGAGCGGCTGGGCTGCCGTCCGGGCACCGGACACCGAGCGCGTGCGGAAGGGTGGAGCGGTGACGATTCGGGTGCTGGTGGCCGACGACCAGGCGGTGGTGCGGGACGGGGTCGTCCTGCTGCTGTCCTCGGCCGACGACATCGAGGTGGTCGGCCAGGCCGGTGACGGGGGCGAGGCCGTACGGCTGGCCTCGGAACTGCGCCCCGACGTCGCCCTGGTCGACCTGCGGATGCCGGTGCTGGACGGCGCCGAGGTCACCGCCCGGGTGGTCGCCGCCGGCCTCGGGGTCCGGGTGCTGATCCTCACCACCTACGCCGACGACGACGCGGTGCTGCCGGCGTTGCGGGCGGGAGCGGCCGGCTATCTGACGAAGGACGCCACCAGCGAGGCGCTGTTGGCCGCGGTCCACGACGTGGCCGCCGGACGGACCGTCCTCGACTCGGCGGTGCAGCGGCGGCTGGTCCAGCTGCTCATCGACGAGCCGAACGCCGCCGCGGCTCCCACCCCCGTCCCGGCCCAGGAACCGCCGCCCTCCGCCGAACTCCCGGTCGAGGCCGGGGGTCTGACCCGCCGTGAGGTCGACGTGGTCCGGCTCGTCGCCCAGGGGCTCAACAACCGGCAGGTGGCCAGGGCGTTGGTGGTCGGCGAGGCGACGGTCAAGACCCACCTCAACCACGTACTCTCCAAGCTTGCGATGGACGACCGCGCCGCCCTGATCGCCTGGGCCTGGCGGCACGGCCTGGCCGACCAGGGCGGTGGCACGCAGCAGACGGGGAACGGGTCGTGGAACTGACGTTGATCGCCGTGTTCGGCGTGATCAGCATCGTCGCCGTGGCGGTGGTGTCCCGGCGGATCGGGGTGGCCGCGCCGCTGGCCCTGGTGGTGGTCGGGATCGTGCTCAGCTTCCTGCCGGGGGTGCCGCACATCGAGGTCGAGCCCGAACTCGTGCTGACCGTGGTGCTGCCGCCGCTGCTGTACGCCTCGGCGGTGCACATGTCCGCGATCGACTTCCGGCGCGACCTCAAGGCGATCCTGCGGCTGGCGGTGCTTCTGGTGGTCGCCACCACGCTGTGCGCGGGCTACCTGTTCAGCTGGCTCCTGCCCGGCCTCGGACTGGCCGCCGCGTTCGCGCTGGGCGCGATCATCAGCCCGACCGACGCCGTCGCGGCCACCTCCATCGGCAAGCGGCTCGGGCTGCCGTCCCGGCTGATGACCATCCTGGAGGGCGAGGGGCTGGTCAATGACGCCACCTCACTTGTACTGCTGGGCTCGGCGGTCGCCGCGATGACCTCCACCGTGCACCTGTGGAAGGTGGGGGTCGACTTCGTCCTCTCGGTGCTCATCGCCACCGTCGTCGGCGTGCTGGTCGGCCTGCTCACCGTCCTGGTGCGGGGCCGTCTCGCCGACGCCGTGCTCAATACGGCCCTCTCGTTCGTGGTGCCCTTCCTGGCCTTCCTGCCCGCCGAGGCGATGGGCGCCTCGGGCGTCCTGGCCGTCGTGACGACCGGGCTGGTCAGCGGCCACCTCAGCCCCCGGTTCCTGCGGGCCAGGGACCGGCTCGCCGAGGAGGTGAACTGGCAGACCGTGGCCTTCCTGCTGGAGAGCGGGATCTTCCTGCTGATGGGCCTTCAGCTGAGAACCCTGGTGGACCAGGCGCAGGACGCCGGACAGGGCATCGCGCACGCCGTCGGGATCGGGCTGCTGGCCTCGCTGCTGGCGATCGCGGTCCGGATCCTGTTCCTCGGACCGCTGGTGGCCTCGCTCAGGCGCGACGCCGACAGGGCCGAGAGCTTCCGGACCGCGCTTGACGACCTCGCCGACCGGCTCAGCACCGGCCAGGAACTGCCGCACCGGTTCAAGAAGACCGACCCGAAGCGGCTGGAGGGCCGGCTGCGGCGGGGCAGGAGCGACGCCGAGTTCCGGATCAATGAGACCTTCGGCTGGCGCGGCGGGATGGTGATCGCCTGGTCCGGGATGCGCGGCGCGATCACGGTGGCCGCCGCCCAGACCCTGCCGACCGACACCCCCTACCGGCCGCAGCTGCTGCTGATCGCGTTCGTCGTGGCCGTGACCACGCTGCTGCTGCAGGGCCTGACCCTGCCCCGGGTGATCCGCGCGCTCAGGATTCCCGGCGACGACGCCGCCGCCGACCGCGCCGCCTTCATCGACCTGTCCTCCGAGCTGGCGGCCAGAGTGACCGACGCGCTGGCCGACCCCGGGCTGACGACGGCCGACGGCGCCCCCTACGACCCCGCGATCCTGGACCAGGTCCGCACCTGGACCGCGACCCGCCGCCAACCGCCCGCCCCGGCCGGCACCGTCGCCGAGGGCGTCGACCCGCGGGAGCAGTACCGGGACCTGATACTGGCCGCGGCGAACGCCAAGCAGGACGAACTGCTGTCCATCCGCTCGACCGGCGCCTACAACTCCCGCGTCCTCGCCCAGGCCCAGGCCATGATCGACAACGAACTGGCCCGCTTCCAGGAGCCCGAGGGCTGACCGCGCGCCGCCCCCACCACGGCCGGGGCCTGCCGCTCAGGCGCCCGCGCCGCCGTCGACCGGCACGATCGCACCGGTCACCATCGACGCCCGGTCGCTGAGCAGCCACGCGGCCGCCTCGGCCACCTCATGGGGCTCGGCCATCCGTCCGAGCGGGATCGACGCCTTGATCCTGGCGACGACGCCGGGGGTCGCCGCCTCCCACGCGTCGATCATCTCGGTGGCGGTGCCGCCGGGGGTGATGCCGTTCACCCGGATGCCGTCCTTGGCCCAACTGACGGCGGCGGTCTCGGTGATGCTGTTGAGGGCGCGCTTCATCGCGGCGTAGGCGGGGAGGGCGGGGTTCGCGCGGCGGCTGCCGATGCTGGAGGTGTTGACGATCGCCCCGCCCCCGTTCCGGCGCATGAGCGCGGCCTCGGCGTTCATGGCGGTCCAGTGCGAGCGGAAGTTCACGGCGAACTGCTCGTCGATGTCCTCGTCGGTCGTGGCGTCCAGCGGGCCGGGCTGCCGCTGACCGGTCGCGCCGTTGTTGAACGCGCCGTCGAGCCGTCCGTGCAGTTCCTCGACCCGGTCGACGGCGGCGCGGACGCTCGCACGGTCGGCGAGGTCCAGGGTCACCGCGTCGGCGACACCTCCCCCGGCGCGGATCTCGGTGACGATGCGGTCCAGGGCGTCGGTGCCGCGGGCGGCGAGCACCACGGCGGCGCCCTCCCGGGCGAAGAGCTGGGCCGCGGCTGCGCCGATGCCGCGACTGGCGCCGGTGATGAGGACGACCTTGCCGGTGAGCAGGCCGACGGGTGCGGTGTTGGTGGGTGCGGTGTCGGTGGGGTTTGTCATGCTGCCAGTCTCAGCCGGTCTCCGGGCCGGATTCAGGCACAGGCAGTACCAGGATCCGTCGCCGCACCGCGTGCACACTTGGGGTATGGACAAACAGGAGCTCGCAGCCTTCCTCCGCAGCCGCCGCGAGCGGCTCCGGCCGGAGGACGCCGGCCTGCCCTCGGGCCCGCGACGCCGGACACCGGGTCTGCGCCGCGAGGAGGTGGCGGTCCTCGCGCACATCTCCACGGAGTACTACGTCCGGCTGGAGCAGGGCCGGGCGCCGCGGCCCTCGGGCGAGGTCCTCGCCGGGATCGCGGGCGCGCTGCGGCTCACCGACACCGAGTCCGACCACCTGCACGTGCTCGCCGGCACCGCACCGAGCCGTACCGGGCTGCACCGGCGCGACGTCCGCCCGAGCATCCTCGCGCTGCTGGAGCGGCTGCCGCAGACGGCCGCCTTTGTGACCTCCGCCGTGTTCGAGGTGCTCGCCTGGAACGACCTCGCCGCCGCGCTGATGGAGGACTTCGCCGAGCTGGCCCCGGAGGACCGCAATCTCGCGCGCCGGGCTTTCCTCCGGCCCGCCCGCGCCGAAACAACGCTGTACGGGGTCTCCGACGCCGCGGAGTTCCGGCACCATGTGGTGATGGGGCTCCGATCCACCCTCGCCCGCTACCCGTCCGACCCCGCGGTGACCGCACTCATCGACGAACTCCGGGACTCCAGCGCGGAGTTCGCCCGGCTCTGGGAGCAGCACGACGTCCAGGCCGCGCCGATGCTCACCAAGACCTTCCGGCACCCGGTCGTCGGGGAGATCACCGTCGACTGCGACGCGCTCACGCTCACGGACCGGGACCAGAACCTGGTGCTCTACAGCGCGCCGCAGGGATCCCGCAGCGCCGAGGCGCTGGCGCTGCTGAGCGTCCTCGGCGCCGAGGCCGGCGACTACCGGCGGTAGCGTCCCGTCCCGACAGTCCCGGGAGGTCCGGCACAGTCCGGATGCCGCTCAGGCGCTGTCGAGCTGGACCGAGACGGCGACCCGGCCCCGGTCGTCGCGTCGGGCCAGAGCCTGGCCGTGGCGCTCGGTCCCGTCCAGCCGCAGGGTCATCGGGCCGCCGTCACCGGTGAAGTTGCGCCACCAGGTCTTGGCGTCGGGCATCATCACGGCGATGGTCACCACATCCCCCTTGCGCCGGTAGCCCACCGGCGTGCTGACGGTACGGCCCGAGCGCCGCCCGGTGTAGGTGATCACGGCGAAGGAGCGGCCGACCAGCCGTCCCCACCGCGGTGAGGACACCAGCGCGGACACAGCCGCGTTGGCCGGAACGGCCAGCCGTGCCACCAGTGTTCTGCGCTGTCCCACGAGACCTCCGGGCATTGTCGAATGGCGTCACCCCACGGGGCGGCATGCCCATGGGGCGCCAAGCCCAGGCTACGTGGCCCGGAAGGTGACGGCGACGGTCAGCCCCCCGTCCGGGCCGGGGTCGGCGGTGATGTCCGCGCCGTGGGCCTCGGCGATGGATCTGGCGATGGACAGGCCCAGGCCGTGACCGGTGCTGCCGATGCGGTCCTGCCCGAGGCGGCGGAAGGGCTCGAAGAGGTCGGCGACCTGCTCCTGTGCCACGGTGCCACCGGTGTTGGCGACGGTCAGGACCCGTTCGGTGAGGTGGACCGTGACGGTGCCGCCCGGCCGGTTGTACCGCAGCGCGTTGTCGAGCAGGTTCGTCAGCAGCTGGCACAGCAGCACGGGATCGCCTTCCACCCGCAGCAGCTGATGGACCGTCAGGGTGACGGAGACGTCCCGCGCCCGGGCCGCCGGGCCCAGTCCTTCCACCAACTGCCCTGCCAGTGTGCTGAGTTCGACCTGTTCGGTCTGCTGCAGGCCGCGGTCGCTGCGGGCCAGCAGCAGCAGGGAGTCGATCAGCTGTTCCGCTTCGCGGTTGACGCTCAGCAGGTCCTCGCGCACCTCCGCCAGGCCGTCGGGCAGCGGGTCGGCCAGTCCGACCTGAAGGCTGGTGCGCTGCGCGGCCAGCGGCGTGCGCAGTTCGTGCGAGGCGTTGCTGACGAAGCGCCGCTGGCTGTCGAACGCCTTCTCCAGGCGGTCGAGCATGATGTCGAAGGTGTCGGCGAGTTTGTGGAGCTCGTCGTCCGGGCCGGTGAGGGCGAGTCGCTCGTGCAGGTTCTGCTCGCTGATCCGGCGGGCCGTGTCCGTCACCGCGATCACCGGCCGCAGGGCGCGTCCGGCCAGCCACCACCCCACGAACGAGGCCAGCAGAGTGATCAGCACCAGCCCGACGCCGGACCACAGCAGCATCTGCTGCAGTGCCGCGTTCTGCACCGCGGTCACGGTCCGGTCCACCAGTTGGACCGCGATGCCGTCGGGCTCGGCACCCCCGCCGGCGTTGCCCGTCCTCCCCGCAGTCGCCGGGCCGGCCGGGGTGGTCGGGCGCAGCGGGCTGGTCGTGGCGTACGGTGCCGCGCCGGTCGGCCCCCCGGTGCCGCGCACCAGGTCGATGCCCTGCACCTGCTGCGCGGTGCCGTAGCGGGCCAGCACCACCACAAAGGCCAGCAGCACTACTCCCGCCAGCACGAACAGCGTGGCGAACGCGGCGGCGATCCTGGTCCGGAAGGACATGGCGCGCAGGGCGCCGCGGAGGCGCGCCGGGCGGGTCAGCGGCACAGCCGGTACCCCTCGCCCGCATCGGCCACGATCGCGTCCGGGACGCCGAGCTTGCCCCGCAGCCGACTGACGGTGGCGCGCACCGCACTGGTGCGCGGGTCCAGGTTCTCGTCCCAGATGGAACGCACCAGCTCCCGGTGGGTGACGGCTTCGCCGCGCGCCTCGATCAGCATCAGCAGCACGGCGAACTCCTTGGGCGTGAGTTCGACCGCCCGGCCGTCGACGTGCACCTCGTGCCGGGTCAGGTCCAGGGAGATGCCCTGGTACTCGTGGACGACCGACGGCGGCTTGGGCGCGCGGCGGCTCAACGCCCGTACCCGGGCGACCAGTTCGGTGAAGTCGAAGGGCTTGCCGAGGTAGTCGTCGGCGCCCAGCCGGTCCAGGCCGTAGACCCGGTCCTCCAGCGAACCGGCCGCGGTCAGCATCAGGATCGGCGGCGGGTCGCGCAGTTCGCGCAGCCGCAGGCAGACCTCGTCGCCCGTCATCACCGGCAGGTCGCGGTCCAGGATCAGCACGTCGTACGCGGCGAGCAGGCACATCCGCTCGGCCTCGTCGCCCGAGGCGGCGATGTCCACGGCCATGGACTGCCTGCGCAGGCCGGTGGCGATGGTCCGCGCCAGGATCGCGTGGTCCTCGGCCAGGAGAACTCTCATGGGATCAGAGAAGCACGCCGGGGATTGCAGCGGGATAAAGACGGCCGTCCGGCGTGTTCGGCCCGCTGAGCAGGCCCGGAACCCGTCGCTCTTATACAGCCGTAACAGCCCTTATGCCGTTGCGCGGGCCGGGCTGGTGTTGTTCGCTCCATGAACTTCGTCAAACGGGCTGCTTTCAGTCTGAGGGCCCGAAAAGGAAAGACCGGCATTCTGCTCGGCATTTTCCTGGTGATCTGCACCCTGCTGCTCGGCGGTTTCCTGCTCCAGGACGCGACCGCCCGGCGCCAGGCCGAGGCTGGACGGCGCATCGGGGTGGACGTGACCGTGCGCGGCGCCGAGCTGACCTCGCGGACGGTCGACACCCTCGGCGCCTCCCCGCCGGTGCAGCGGTACAACCCGATGCTGCGGGCAGTGACCGAACCGCAGGGGCTGACCCCCGTGGTCTCGAACCTGCCCGAACCCCGCCGATCCGAAAGGGCAGGCGACGGCGGCAAGGACGGGCTGACGGTGTACGGCATCCGCGACTCGGGGATGCTGCTGGACTTCGCCACCGGCACCACCACGATCGTCTCCGGACGCGCACTCACCGAGCAGGACCGGGCCCGCAGGGTCGTGCTGATCGAGCAGCGCCTGGCCGTCAGGAACCGGCTGAAGGTCGGCGACCGGGTCACCCTCGCCTCCGCCGACGGAAAGCGCACGGCCGCGTTCGAAATCGTCGGCCTGTACCAGGACCCCCGGCCGGATCCGCCCCAGTGGGTGGCGCCGAGCGAACTGTCCGCGAACCAGGTGTACGCGCCGGTCGCCGCCCTGACCGCACTGGGCTTCGGCGACCGGCCCGAGGAGGCGGTCTTCAAGGTCGGCTCCCCCGGACAGGTCCAGCAGCTGCGCGCCGAGGCCGCCCGGCTGCTGGGCGCCCGCGGCTTCCGCTTCGACGTCAACGACAAGGCGTACCGGGACCAGGTCCTGCCGCTGCAGCGGGTCGGGTCGTTCACGGCCGCGCTGGTCTGGCTGATCACCCTGTCCGGCGCGGTGATCCTCAGCCTGATCGTGGCGATGACGATCCGGGAGCGGCGCGACGAACTGGGCATGCTGCTCGCCCTGGGCGAGAAGAAGTGGAGGCTCATCGGCCAGCACACGGTGGAGGTCGCCGCCGTCCTGCTGCCGGCCCTCGCCCTGGCCGCCCTGGCCGGTCAGTCGCTGGCCCACCGGGCGGGCAGCGCCCTGCTGGCCCACGAGCAGCACAGCGTCACCGCCGACCGGATCCCCTCGTTGGCGCCGCTCCCGCAGGCGCCTCAGGTCCCGCAGGAGGCGCAGGCGCCGCAGGTCCGGATGGATGTCGGCGAGCTCGGCAAGGTCGCCGGCATCGGGCTGGGCATCGCCCTGGTCTCCACCGTCGTCCCGGGCATCGGGATCCTCCGGCTGCACCCCCGCTCCATCCTCACCGACACCGAATAGGCCCCCACACCCATGAACTTCGTCAAACGAGCCGGCTTGAGCCTGTGGTCGCGCAAGGCCAGGTCCCTGATCACCCTGGGCACCTTCCTGGTCATCTGCACCATGGTGCTGGCCGGCCTGCTCATCAACACCGCCACCGGACGAGCCGCCGACAGCGCCAAACGCACCCTGGGCGCGGCGGTCACCCTCGGGATGGACCTCGGCGGCCTGTCGGGCAACCAGTTCCAGGCCCCGCAGATCGGCTCGGACGTCGTCGACCGGATCGGCGCGTCCCCGCTGGTGGCCAAGTACAACTACACCTACGTCGACGGCACCCAACTGCTCGGCGGCCCGAAGCTCGTCAGCGACAAGCCGCTCACCTCCGACGCCCCGCCCAACTACACCCTGGCCACCGGCGTCAGGGACTCCTCGCTGCTGCCCGACTTCGACAACGGGACCTGGACGCTGCTGTCCGGCAGCCCCATCACCGCCGCCGACCAGGACCGCAATGTGGTCCTGGTCGAGGAGCGGCTGGCGAACAAGAACCACCTCAAGGTCGGCGACCGGATCACGCTGACCCAGAACGACCCCGGGGGCCACACCAAGGCCGCGTTCACCATCAAGGGCGTCTACCGCAACCCCTCCGACCAGCCCGACCCGGACTACCAGCAGTTCCCCGGGGACCGGCTGATCGTCCCGGCCGCCGCACTGGGCCGGCTCAACTCCGGCGGCAAGCACGGCCCGGCCCAACTGCAGGGCGCCACCTTCCAGTTGAAGGACGCCAGCGCGTTCAACAGCTTCAAGGCACAGGCCGAACGCACCGCGGGGAACGCGATGCACGGATTCAAGCTCAGCATCAACGACAAGGCCCTCAAGCAGATGACCGGCCCCCTGGACAGTGTCACCACCTCCGCGACCGCGGCCATGTGGCTGATCGGCATCGCCGGCGCACTCGTCCTGGGCCTGCTCGCCGCCCTCGCCGTCAAACAGCGCCGCACGGAGTTCGGCGTGCTGCTGGCGATGGGTGAGAACAGGTGGAAGCTGGTCGCCCAGCAGTGCGTGGAGATCACCGCGGTCGCGCTCCTCGCCATCGCGCTCAGCTCCCTGTTCGCCCAGGGCCTGACCCAGCGGGCGGGCGACAGCCTCCTGCACAGCCAGGCCGCCTCGGCCCTGCAGAAGATCAACGCCTATCAGCCGCCGCCCCCGGGCTCCACCGGGCTCGGCGAGGGCATCGACCCGAACGACGCACCCGTCAAGGGCGCCGACCCCATCGACCGGATCACCGTCCGGCTCCGGCCCGCGGACCTCGGCACGGTCGCCGGCATCAGCCTCGGCGTCGGCCTGCTGGCCACCGCGATCCCCGCCGCCTCCTCGCTGCGCCTCAACCCCCGCCGCATCCTCACCAAGGGCAAGTGACCACCATGACCGGAACCCCCGTCGCACTCGTACCCGTGCTGCAACTGTCCGACGTCAGCCACGTCTACCAGAGCCAGCGACGCCGCACCACCGTGCTCAAGCAGATCGACCTGGACTTCGAGCGCGGCACCTTCTACACCGTTCTCGGCCCCTCGGGCAGCGGCAAGACCACGCTGCTCAGCCTGGCCAGCGGACTGGACAGCCCCACCAAGGGAACCATTCACTTCGACGGGCAGGAGTTGTCGAAGCTCGGCCTGGGCCGCTACCGCAACAAGCACGCCGCCACCGTCTTCCAGCAGTACAACCTGCTCACCTATATGACGGCGCTTCAGAACGTCACCACCGCCATGGAGATCACCGGCGCCAGGCCCGCGACGGGACGGCGCAAGGCCCACGCGCTGGAGATCCTGGCCAAGGTCGGCCTGGACCCCGACACCGCCCACCGCAACGTCCTCAGGCTCTCCGGCGGCCAGCAGCAGCGCGTCGCCATCGCCCGTGCCCTGGCCTGCGACGTCGACATCCTCTTCGCCGACGAACCCACCGGCAACCTCGACGAGGACACCGCCGACGGCATCATCGGCATCTTCCAGCAGCTGGCACACGAACAGAACAAGTGCGTCATCGTGGTCACCCACAGCCAGACCCTCGCCGCACGATCCGACCGGACCCTGACCCTGCGCAAGGGCAGGGTCACGGTGGGAGGCAGCTGAGGCGTCCACCCCAGCCGGCCGGACCCGGAGTTGGGGCTCCCGATCGTGATCGGGAGCCCCGACCTGACTACTTCGCGGTGCGCGCCAGCACCACGCGGTCGATCTCGGCGCCGAAGCCGTCGATGGCGCGGACGGTGAGCTTGGAGGTGCGGCCCCTGGCGGCCGGGGCGCTGTCGATGGCCAGCAGGCAGTAGCCGGTGTAGCGGACCCGGGACCAGGTGACGCTCTCGGCGGTCTTGGTCTGGCCCGGCTCGTTGACGAAGGAGGCGATGGGGGAGACATCGTCCACCGCGCCGTCGTAGCTGTCCTTGGCCGGGAAGGAGTAGAGGCTGTTGCCGGCGCCGCCCGCGACCACGTAGGTGGTGCCCTGGGTGGCGGGGGTGACCGTGGCGCCGCTGGGGGCGGCGGTGGTGACCTTGCCGGCCTTCAGCGGGTCGGTGCGCTCGTAGACGTGGTTGTGCCCGTTGATCACCAGGTCCACGGCGTAGGCGTCGAACAGCGGGGTCCAGTACTGGCGGACGCCGCCCTCGGAGGCGTGCGAGGAGCAGGTGCTGTAGGCGCAGTGGTGGAACTGGACCACGATGAAGTCGATGTCGGCGCGCTTGCGCAGGGCGGCCAGTTCCTGCTTCAGCCAGGCGGTCTGCTTGCCGCCGGTGTAGCCGTTGCCGGACGGGATCTCGTAGGACACGTCGTTGGCGTCCAGGGTGATCACGCCGACGTTGCCGTAGCTGAAGGAGTAGTAGGTGTTCTGCTGCCCGGCGAAGTCGAACCGGGCGGCCAGGCCGCCGTTGCCGTCCGCCGAGTACCAGGGCTCCATCTCGTGGTTGCCCGAGGCCACCTGCCACGGCACGGTCGCCGCCACCGCCTCCACCTGCTGGAAGAAGGAGTCCCAGACCTTGGGGTCGTAGGAGTCGGTGATCAGGCCGTGCCCGGTGCCCTCGGCGTAGGAGACGTCGCCGGCGTGCAGGTGGAACGCCGGGTGCTGACCCGCGATCAGATGGGTGGTGGCCACCGCGTCGTAGCTGATGCCCTGGTCGCCGAAGGCGGTGAAGGTGAACGGGCCGCGCTTGCTCGGCGCGGTGGTGAAGGAGTTCACCACCGCCAGGTTGGCGCGCGGGTCCCAGCCGTCGTGGCCGACCGTGTAGTAGTAGGTCTCGCCCGGGCGCAGCCCGTTCAGCGAGGCGTGCAGGTAGTACTGCTCGACCGTGCTCGGCGAGACCAGCGCCACCGAGTCGATCGGGCTGGTGTCGCTCGCCAGGGTGGACAGCACCCGGACGTCGGCGTGCAGCTTCTCGCCGAGGTCCCGCGGGGAGCGCCCGATCCGGACGAAGGGGTTGCGGACGCTGTTCGTCGCCTGCCAGGCCACGGACATCTGCCGGGTCGGGTCGGCGCCGAAGGAGATGTGCCGCCCGAAGGGGACCACCGTGGAGCCGGTCGGACGGTCCGCGGTCGGCAGCAGCGAGGCGGCGGACCGCAGCGGCGCGGCCGAGGCGGTGCCGGAGAGCCCGGCGGCGCCGACGATCGCGGTTCCCGCGCCGACCAGCCCGCCGCGCAGCATCGCCCGCCGCGAGGTCGCCCGGCGGAACCACTCGTGCTGCTCGGCCATGCTGAGATTGGCTGCCTGCTCAGGAGTCATGCCCTGTTTCGTCATGCCCCGGAGGCTAGGAGCGCGTGGTGGCCCCGAGGCGAACGCCGCCTGAACCAGCAACCACAGCTCCCCGTGATTTCCCATGGGAACGCTGGGAAAAGCAGCAGGTGCGCGGCCTCATTCGCCCGGGGTGAGCACGATGCGCCGGCCAGGGGCGGTGGGGGCGTTCCAGGCCTGCTCGACCTGGCTCAGCGGAACGGCGACGGGGTCGACGGCCAGGGTGCCGCGGGTGATCTCCGCGGCCAGGGCCGGCAGTTCGGCGAGGATGCCGGCGGCGGTGACCGAGCCCTGGCCGCTCCCCATGATCTGCAGGTTCGCCGCGCGCAGGAGGTAGGAGGGCAGGGTGAGTTCGAGTCCTGCCATGGAGCCGATCTGGATCCAGGCCAGCGGCTTGCTGCGTTCGGTGCGGCCGGTGAGCACGGCGGGCATGGCGGCTTCGGTGACCGGCCCCCAGAGGTAGTCGATGACGACGTCCACGTCCCCAGCGGCCTTGGTCAGGCGGTCGGCGACCTCCTTGGGGTCGTCGGTGAGCGTGATGGTCTCGTCGGCGCCCATGCCGGGCAGCAGGCTGAGCCGCTCGGGGTCGCGGCCGGCCGCGACGACGCGGGCGGCGCCGAGGTGCGTGGCGATCCGGACGGCGAGTTGGCCGGCGTTGCCGGTGGCGCCCAGGACCAGGACGGATCCGCCGGGGCGGAAATCGATCCGGCGGCGCAGGGCGACCCAGGAGGACATGCCGGGGTTCATCGCGGCGGCGACGGCGGCGGCGTCGGTGCCGTCGGGCAGGACGACGGCGCGGCGGCGGTCCACGACGGCCTGTTCGGCCATGGTGCCCGGATCGTCGTCATCGGCGATGAAGTAGACCAGTTCCCCCTGCTGGGTGCGGCCGACCGCGTCGATGCCCGGAACCATGGGCAGGGTGCCGTCGGAGGTGTAGTGGGTGCCGTTGGCGGCCGAGCGCACCCGGGGGTGCAGGCCGGCTGCCAGGACGTCGACCAGGATCTGGTCCGCACTGGTGGCGACGGGGGTCGGGAAGGTGTCGAAGCGGGGCGGGGCGTCGAAGGAACGGACGACAGCGGCGTGCATGGGGACCTCCAAAGGTTTGTGTCACGTACCATGTGAACTGTAGTTTGTGCCACGTACCAAGTCAAGCAAGTCAGGCGGAGGAAGCCGCCCATGCCCCCCAGCCACGCCCATCGCCGGACAGCGGACCCGGCGGCCGAGGAGCCGCAGGGCACACCGGACGCCCTGGTCCAGTTGTCCTGACCGCAGCGCTGACGCCCACCGAGCACGCCCAGTTCCGCGCCGTGGCCGACTCCGGAGGGCGGCGCTCGCGACCAGGGCAGATGACAGGCTGGTCAAGATGCGACTCCTTGCGTCTGCAGGTCCCGGTTCGGTCGGCGGGGGTGCGGCTACCGAGGCTGCTGGCCGGCGCAGGCCCTCCAGCAGCCGGGTGATGCCCCGGGCTGCGAGCTCGGCGAGCTTGGAGCGGGTGACGATGGCCGCGGTCTCGCCCTGCCTGCGGACGTTGCGCAGGTCGCCCCGGAAGTGGCGCTGGAGCTGGTCGAACTCCTACTGCGCGGTGGAGCGCCGTCGCTCGGCGGCGGCCCGCAGGAGGCGGTGCTCGCGTCGAGTGCGGGGGCTGCGGTCGGCGGGATTCGGTGTGGACATGCTGCTTCCTTCCATCGGTGCGGTGGCCTGTGCGGTGCGCGGGCGGGTCACCGCGCGGGGCGGATGCCCACGGTGTCGAGGAATGCCTCGATGGAGCCGAGATCCGCGGCATCGGCCACGGCCGCGAGGTAGCCGTCGGGCCGGACCAGGATCCACGGCGGGCCGGCCAGCGCGTAGGCGCTCTGGACGTGGCCGCCGGTGTCGAGGATGTCGCCTCGGGCACCGAGGGTGTGGATGTGCAGACCGCGCCGCCCGACCGGAGCGCGGTTCGCGTCGATGTCGTAGCCGAGCAGGGTCCAGTGGGGTCCCTGGAAGAGGCTGAACAGCCGGGTGGGCCTCCAGCAGCTTCTCCGACAGGCCCAGGACCGCTTCGGCGATCGGCCGGCGCTCCTGCAATTGATCAATTACTTCCCGGCAGCCTCAAGATCACTTCCCGGATTCATGGATACACATGCACATGGGGCCTTCGCTTGCAGCGCTGCCGTGCTCGAAACTGTCCACCTGGGCACAGAAGGGAACGCCACAACCACGCTCCCATTCGTCGTCGGACCGCCTTGAAGTTCATGCCCATATTGCCGGGCTTGCTGATCCCGACGGGATCAGTTCCTTGTCAGGACGGAGGCCGACTGGCCGGCCGACCCCAGCATCGCCACGATGCCGAGCCCCAGCGCAACCCTGCCCGCAGCTATCAGCGGCTCACCGAAGTGTCCTCCGAGGCATCGCCTTCCATGATCGGTTAAGGGAGTCGTCCCAAGTGCCGTCCCGGTCGAAACTCGCAGCCCGGCAGCCACGGGACATGGGTGCCGCAGCACTATGACGCCAGGGGACGTCACCGATCCGGGCAACAGCGTGACCGCAGTTCCGGCAGGCCGCGTGCTCCATCAACTCAGCAGCCAGTCTCTCGACTTGCGCGGTGCGGTCCGCCACCTCCTCTTTGATGCCACGCAGCACATCGTCGGCATTGGACACCCCCGCCGAACCGATGAGGTCGCGCACGAGTGCCGCCGCCTCGATTGCGGTGTCGGCCCGACGCGCGGCGTCCGCCAAGCTTCTCGCACTGCTGCTGCCCGGCGACTTGCTCGCCGTCCGTTCCGCCAATTCGACGGAGGAGCGGTCCGACACCGTCGGCTGGTTATCAGCAGGCTCGCCTGCCGCGTCTCTGTCTCTCAAGCGTCGGCGAGCCACTTCGAGGGCCCATGCCTCAGTGGATGCCTTCTTGGCGACGTTGAAGTGGGTACTGGTCGCCGCATCAATGACCGTATGGAACTCCTCCATCAACGCTCCCCAGTGGTACCCACCGGCGAAGTCCTCAGGGCACCAGCCGTAGTGACGCACGAGTTCATCACGGACTCGAGTGAAATGGTGCAGGCTCTTGCGCACCGGTCCGGAGATGTCAATGTGGAGCCCGACGTGTTCCATACGCGCCAGCATCTCCGGATCCACACCGTCCCACTTCATATGACCGTCGCGGTCACAGGCGTAGTCGACCCAGGACCAGAACGCCTCGGCATCCGCGACATCGGGTGCCTCGCGGTGATGTTGTGGGCAGAGAAGTGCAAAGTTGCGCACATCGTTCGAGCCGCCGAGCGACTCTGGAACCACATGGGCCCTTTCGACCGGTGCCTGCCAGCAGATCAGGCAGATCGGCTCATCGAGACCGAGGTAGTCGGCGATGGCCCGGACCGGTGGTCTGGATCGGCGCTGATCAGGACCACTGTCTCGGTTGCGGACGCCTAAGTCACCATGGTCGTAGGTATGTTCACGATTTGGGTCTTGAATATTCAGAACGTCAGGAATGTCCTCGCGTTGCGGCTTGGGGTTCCTCGCCCGGTAGAGCGGTGTGCTGATCTCCGTCACATACGGGCCGAGGAAGTCCAGCAGGAACTCGCGGATGATCTCCAGGGCATCCGCGTCGTAGCCGCCTGCAGCGTTGCGATGCCCCTGGATGTCCAAGTAGAGGTAGCGCGGGGCGCCAGGCCGTTCCGCTGCAGCCTTCTTGAGGATCGTGAAGAGGCGGGTGGCGCACTTGTTGAAATCCTCTTCGACCCTCATGTCGTGATACAGCGCGATGCCCCTCGGCTTCGCATCGACCTGCACCCCCTCGGGGGGTGTCGCGTTCCGGGCGTCCTGGGGGCAAGCCGAGCCCCGAACCGACATTGCCTTCTGTGGTCTTTCATTCATGGCCGTACCGTAAAGGCCGCCTCTGACAACCGGCCCTTTTCGCCTCCGACTTCGGTTGCAGCAGTGCACGCCCATGCAGAGAACGAGCCGACCCGTGGGTGGCCAGTTGCGGATCGTCCGCGAGTTCTGCTTCTCAGAGCCGGGGCCAGTAGTTGATCAGGCGCTTCCCGGCGATTCCATGATCATTACCAGACTGATGCCGTTTTTCGGACGCACAGCCAGCCAGCATGTCCGCGAACTCCTCGGTCGCGAGGACGGGCCGTCGGTATCCAGGCCCAGTGC
Organism: Streptacidiphilus alkalitolerans; assembly: GCF_042511045.1. Taxonomy (NCBI): domain Bacteria; kingdom Bacillati; phylum Actinomycetota; class Actinomycetes; order Kitasatosporales; family Streptomycetaceae; genus Streptacidiphilus; species Streptacidiphilus alkalitolerans. Next base: position 172,014 of record NZ_JBHEZX010000008.1, on the reverse strand, counting down.
CAGGAGAGGAGGTGGGCCAACGTGGCCACGGGTGAGCGCCATTGCGCGTCGGCCGGATTGCCCGTGCGACTACCAGGCAGACGGCGAATTGACCCGCTTTGCACACCACCCTGCCAGGGGCCTGCATCCCCAGGCGCCCGAGGGCACCCTGAGCCTGCGGACTACGTCGCGGCCCGCCGGTGCCACGTTGTACTACCGCCCGGACCTCACTCTTGCCGAAGAGCGCACGCTGCTGCGGAGGAACTACCTGCCACCTCAGGCAGGCCGGGCCGCGCTGGGCCTCATCGGCCCGGACCTTCTGGGAATCGCGGTGGAACCTCAGACGGACGCGACCGTTCTCCACTTCGCCATCGCCGCTCGCACCAGCGCGTTGGAAAAAGACCTCGACGACATCATCTTCGAACATCATCTGCGTATCGAACTACCGCAAGATCCATATGCTCGGCCAGCAGTTGTGCCTCGACGACGCCAGGCCGGGAACGGCGTCCCCCGAAGACCTCTCAGCCATCGCCCCGAGCCGACTGACCTGGGTCGACCACACCTACGAAGCGCTCCCGGCCGGGGAGTAACAACCCGCGCCCTTCACCGCAGCGCTCAACAAACGAGGACGTGCCTGGGAACCAACACCGAGCGGTTCCCAGGCACGTCCTCGTTCGGCCCCGCACACAGCCTCGCAGCGGCTGCCATCGCATCACCGCCTTGCCGTCCGCGCCGACAGGACCGTAAGCCCTGCTTGGTACTGATTTGGCCCCCTGATCCAAGATCAGGGGGCCAAATCGTGAAGCGCCACAGGCCGTTATCGTGAACGACCCTGTCTGTGTCCGAGGGGGGACTTGAACCCCCACGCCCCGAAGGGCACTAGCACCTCAAGCTAGCGCGTCTGCCATTCCGCCACCCGGACCGGGTGGTCAACGCGGCGTTGCCGTCGTGCTGACAGGGAAACAATACCAAGAAAACGGAGTGCTCCCGACCGTGGTCCCGCGGGGTCGGGAGGGCCGGCGCTCCCGCCCGGCGGGCGAGCAGGGGGCGAGCAGGGGGCCGCTGGGGTGGCGTCGGGATGTGGCGTCAAATGGTCGAGCTGGGGCCATGAACGATCAGAAGTCAGCTAGAAACAGACACTTTGTGCAGCAACCTGGGTGCAGCCTGTGCCCACGCGGTCTCATATCGGATGAGTCGACCGGCGCGGCAGCAGAAGACCAGCCGGAGGCCCGTTGCGCAGAGGATGGCGGCACCGACATGCATGTCTGTGGAGAAGTCCCTCCCGACCCCTCCTCCGGAATGCCGCCCGCAAGGCCGACGCCGCCCCCGCCCCTGCCCGGCATCCTCGGCGTCGAGGGGGTCTGGCGGTTCGCCGCACCCGCCGTGGACGTGTCCGTACCGCAGGCGCGGCATGCCGTGCGCGATCTCCTGCGGGCCCAGGGCATGAACGGCGAGGGCTACGACGAGCTGCTGCAGGGGCTGCTTCTGATCGCCTCCGAGCTGGTCACCAACGCCGTCCGGCACGCCGCGCTGCTCTCGCCGCAACTGGTGGTCGAGGTGGTGATCGGCTCCGGCTGGGTGCGGCTCTCCGTGGAGGACAGCCACCCCTACCGGCCCAGAGCCCTGCACAACGACGAGGTCGAGTCCGGCCGCACCGGCGGACGCGGGCTGCTGCTGGTCAAGACCATCACGGCGGAGGCGGGCGGGGTCTGCGACGTCGAGCGCACCGCGACCGGAGGCAAGGTGGTCTGGGCCTCGCTCCCGCTTCCCCGCCCCCGCCCGGAACCGCAGCCCTGACCAGCAGCAGGCCCCGGGGGGGCAGGGCCCCACTCGGATCCAGGGCCTCAGACGATGTCGCGCCACCAGTGGTCCAGCTTCGGCGGGTTGGCGACCTCGATCCGCTCCCCCGGCCTCGGCACCACGACCTGGACGCCGCGGGCGTCCGCGTCCGCGCACAGCCGCTCGACCGGCTCGGACCAGTCGTGCAGCCCCAGCACGAACGTCCCCCAGTGGACCGGGACCAGCAGACCGTGCCCGCTCTCGCCCTGGTTGACGTCGAGGTGGGTGCTGACACCCTCCTCCGGCGTCATGTGCACCGAGCGCCAGTGGTTGCTGTAGGCGCCGACCTGGATCAGCGACAGGTCGAAGGGGCCGTACCGCTCCCCCGTCTCCACGAAGCCGTCGAAGTAGCCGGTGTCGCCGCTGTAGAAGACCCGCTGCTCGGCTCCGATGATCACCCAGGAGCTCCACAGCGTGCCGTCGTTGGCGAAGCCGCGGCCGGAGAAGTGCTGCGCGGAGGTGGACACCAGCCGCAGCCCGTCGATCTCGACCTCCTCCTCCCAGTCCAGCTCGTCGAACCGGTCCGGGCCGATGCCCCAGCGCTCCAGGTGCGCGCCCACGCCGAGCGGCACCACGAACCGCAGCTCGGGACGGGTGCGGGCGAGGGTCCGCACGGTGCGCATGTCCAGGTGGTCGTAGTGGTCGTGCGAGATCACCACGGCGTCGATCCGCGGCAGCTCCTCCAGCGGCACCGGCGGCTGGTGGATCCGGCGCGGGCCGACCGACTGGGACGGCGAGCAGCGCTCGCTCCACACCGGGTCGACCAGGATCCGCTTGCCCTCGATCTCGATCAGCGCGGTGGAGTGCCCGAACCAGTTGACGGCCAGTCCGTTCCCGTCCGACGCTTCGACGTCCCGCACCAGGGGGACGGGCAGGGACGGGCGCCGCTGCTGCTTGCCGAACAGCATCTCCTTGAGGATCTGCCGCCCGCCGCTCACCTCCAGGCCGGGTTCGGCCACCTCGGCGCTCAGGGTCACGCCCTCGGCGCCGGCCGGGTCGGCGAGGCCGACCGCAGCGGCCTTGGCACCAGTGGCATCGGCTTCACCAGTGTCATCAGAGCCCTCGGCAGCCGCGCCCTCCTCGGCGCCTGGTCGCTGCGGCTCCGTGGTGTTGTGGAACACCCCGTCCCGGAACTGCGGCGACGCACGCAGCCGCTCTCCGCGCGCCCCTTCCTTGGGGTCGCCGCCGAACGCGGCGGGCATGTCCCGGGCCGCCCAGGCCAGCGCCCCGACCGCCCCGAGCGCGACCCCGATCGCGCCGGTCGTACCCACTCGAGTCCGCCCCATGACCTGCCACCTCTCGTACGGGCCGTTCGTCGTAACGGCCTCGCTGTTCCGCAAACGGTCGTGCGGTGGCGATTGTTCCGGATGGCCGGACCCGCCTACCCCAAGGTACTGAGGAAGTCGTCCAGCACCGCGGCACCGAAACGCAGCGCGTCGGCGGGCACCCGCTCGTCCACGCCGTGGAACAGTCCCTGGAAGTCGTAGCCGGGCGGCAGCCGCAGCGGCGAGAAGCCGTAGCCGTGGATGCCGAGCTGGGAGAACTGCTTGGCATCGGTCCCGCCGGTCATCGAGTAGGGCACCACCACCGCGCCCGGGTCGTGCGCCAGGACGGCGTCCCGCATCGCGGCGAAGATCGGCGCGTCGACGGGCGCGGTCAGGGCGGTGGAGCGGTGCAGGTAGTCCCAGTCGACGTCGGGCCCGGTCAGCAGGTCGAGTGCCGCCTCGAACTCGGCTGCCAGGCCCTCCCCGGGCAGGGTGCGCCCGTCCACCTGGCCGGTGGCCAGGCCGGGGATCACATTGGTCTTGTAGCCCGCCTGAAGCACCGTCGGATTGGCGCTGTTGCGCAGCGTTCCGGCGATCAGCTTGGCCGCCGCCGGGTCCAGCCGCTCCAGGTAGCCGTCCACGTCGAAGCCGGGGTCGTCGACCTGGTCCGGGCGCAGCGGTACGCCGGTCGCCGCGCCGAGCGCGAGCAGCGCCGCCCGTACGGTGGGGGTGATCCGGACCGGCCAGCGGTGCTCGCCGATCCGGGCCATCGCCGCGGAGAGCCTGGTCACGGCGTTGGCCTGGTTGGGCTTGGAGCCGTGTCCGGCCGTGCCCCGCGCGGTCAGCCGCAGCCACCCGGTGCCGCGCTCGCCGGCGCCGACCGGGTAGAGCCGCTGCCCGGCGGCGGTGTGCACGGTGTACGCGCCGGACTCGCCGATCGCCTCGGTGCAGCCCTCGAACAGGTCGGCGTGGTTCCGGACCAGCCAGTCGGCACCGGCCTCGGCGCTGTCCTCCTCGTCGGCGGTGAAGCAGAGCACCACGTCCCGGCGCGGGCCGCGTCCCTCACGCCCCCAGGCGCGGGCGACGGCGAGCATCATCGCGTCCATGCCCTTCATGTCGACGGCGCCGCGCCCCCACACCACGCCGTCGCGGATCTCGCCGCTGAAGGGGTGCACGCTCCAGTCGGACGCCTCGGCCGGGACCACGTCCAGGTGACCGTGCACCAGCAGCGCGGGCAGGCCGGGCTCGCTGCCGCGGATCCGGGTGACGACATTGGCCCGGCCCGGCGCGGACTCCAGCACCAGCGGGGACAGCCCCGCCTCGGCCAGCCGCTCGGCCGCGTACTCGGCGGCGGGGCGCTCCTTGCAGTCGCCGCCGCCCCGGTTGCTGGTGTCGATCCGGATCAGCTCGGAGGTGAAGCGCACGGCTTCCTCTCCCCTGGTCCTGCTGCCGGTGTTCTCGTCCGCGACCGTAACCATGCCACCCATGCTTCCCTCGACGTCCGGAGCCGTGACCACGCCACGCCACCCCGATGGTAGTCACCGGCCGCCGCGCCTCAGATGCTCTGGGCGAGCCGCTCCAGCAGCGGTGCGGCCGCCATCAGCTGTCCGAGTTCCTCCTGGGTGAACCCGGTCGAGAGGGCCTGCGCCAGCTGCTCGGTCCGCGCGGTCCGGCGCTTCTGCAGGGCCTGCCGCCCAGACGTGGTGAGCGAGATGACGATCCGTCGGCCGTCCTCCGGGTCCGGACGCCGCTGGACCAGGCCGCGCGACTCCAGCGCGCCCAGCGTCGCGCCCATCGACTGCGGGCTGATCTGCTCCAGCTTGGCGAGCGCGCTGGACGTGGCCGGGCCGCTGCGGTCCAGCCGGGCGAGCGCCGCGGTCTCCGGCAGCGTCAGTTCGCCGTCGGCCTGCGTCTGGCGCAGCCGACGCCGGAGCAGCCCGATGCTCACCTGAAGCGCACCGGCCACGAGATCGGCATCGAGATCCTGATTCATCTCGTCAAGCTAGCCTTATCAGTCTGGGCTTAGCAAATACATATTGCGCGGTTTCGCGCCGGATATGATCGGTCCCTCATGACTGCCACCCTCGTCGCCAAAGACCTCGCCGCCGGCCACGGCGAACGCGTCCTGTTCACCGACCTCGACCTGGTCGTCGCCCCCGGCGACGTGATCGGTCTGGTCGGCGTGAACGGCGCGGGAAAGTCCACGCTGCTGCGCCTACTGGCCGGCCTGGACACCCCCGAGTCGGGCACCCTGCGGCTCAGTCCGCCCACCGCGACCGTCGGCCACCTCCCGCAGGAGCCCGAGCGCCGCCCGGGCGAGTCCGTACGCGCCTTCCTCGGCCGCCGCACCGGCGTGACCGCCGCCCAGGCCGAGTTGGACGCCGCCACCCAGGGCCTGGTCGACGGTACCCCTGGCGCCGACGACGCCTACTCCGCCACGCTGGAGCGCTGGCTCGACCTCGGCGGCGCCGACCTGGACGAGCGCGCCGAGGAGGTGGCCGGCGACCTCGGCCTGACCGTCAGCCTCGACCTGCCGATGACCGCCCTCTCCGGCGGCCAGGCCGCCCGCGCGGGCCTGGCCTCGCTGCTGCTCAGCCGGTACGACGTCTTCCTGCTGGACGAGCCCACCAACGACCTGGACCTGGACGGCCTGGACCGGCTGGAGTCCTTCGTCACCAGTCTCCGCGCCGGCACCGTCCTGATCAGCCACGACCGCGAGTTCCTGACCCGTACCGTGACCAGGGTGCTGGAGCTGGACCTGGCGCAGCAGCAGGTCAACCACTTCGGCGGCGGCTACGCCTCCTACCTGGAGGAGCGCGAGCGGGCCCGGCGCCACGCCCGCGCCGAGTTCGACGAGTACGCCGACACGGTGTCCTCGCTGGAGGCCCGCGCCCGTACCCAGCGGGCCTGGATGGAGAAGGGCGTCAAGAACGCCCGCCGCAAGTCCCCCGACAACGACAAGATCGGCAAGGCTTTCCGCAGCGAGTCGTCCGAGAAGCAGGCCGCCAAGGCCCGGCAGACCCAGCGGATGATCGAACGGCTGGATGTCGTGGACGAGCCCCGCAAGGAGTGGGAGCTGCGGATGGAGATCGCCGCCGCACCCCGCTCGGGAGCGGTGGTGGCCACCCTCAACAACGCCAGGGTGCAGCTCGGCGACTTCGCCTTCGGCCCGGTGGACCTGCAGATCGACTGGGCCGACCGGGTCGCGATCACCGGCGCCAACGGCTCCGGCAAGTCCACCCTGCTGGCCGCCCTGCTGGGCCGGCTGCCGCTGGACTCGGGCCAGGCGTCACTGGGCCCGGGCGTGGTCGTGGGCGAGGTCGACCAGGTGCGCGGACTGTTCCTGGGGGACCAGCCACTGCTGGACGCCTTCGGCGCGGCCGTCCCCGATCTGCCCCCGGCGGAGGTCCGCACCCTGCTGGCCAAGTTCGGCCTGCGCGCCGCGCATGTGCTGCGCCCGGCGGCGACCCTCTCCCCCGGCGAGCGCACCCGCGCCGCGCTGGCGCTGCTCCAGGGCCGAGGGGTGAACCTGCTGGTCCTGGACGAGCCCACGAACCACCTGGACCTGGCCGCGATCGAGCAGTTGGAGTCCGCGCTCGCCTCCTACACCGGCACACTGCTGCTGGTCACCCACGACCGGCGGATGCTGGACGCGGTGGAGACCACCCGCCGGATCGCCGTCGCCGACGGGCGGGTCAGCGAGAGCTGACCCGCCCCGCGGTTCACCGTTACGGCGGGCCCGTCGTTGGGATGGGCCCATTGTTGTGATGGTCCGTCAGCCCTGCTTTGGTGGAACGTACTTGTAGCCGACCCGGCGGACCGTCACGATCCCGGCCCGGTAGCGGGCGCCCAGCTTGCGGCGCAGCCGGGCGACGTGGACGTCCACGGTGCGGCCGTCGCCGATGTGCCCGTACCCCCACACGGCGGTGACCAGGTGGTCCCGGGTGTGGACCCGGTGCGGGTTCGCGGTGAGGTGGGCCAGCAGCTCGAACTCCAGGTAGGTGAGCTCGACCAGCTCGCCGTCGATCCGTGCGGTGCGCCGCTCCAGGTCCAGCTGGATCCCGCCGGACACCGACCGCAGCGGCGGCACGGCGGCCACCGGCACGGCGGCCACCGGCGCGGCGGCGGCCGAACGGTCGGCAGTCGAACGGTCGGCGGAGGGACGGCCGGCGGAGAGACGGTCGGCGGAGACCTGGTTGACCGGCACGCGGTCGGCGGCCACGCGGTCGACCGGAACCCGGTCGGCGGGGACCAGGACCAGGTAGCCGACCATCGGCACATCGCCCCCGATCAGCTCCGCAGGCAGCCCCGCCTGCGGCCACGGGGCCACGATCGCCCCTTCCGGCAGCCGCAGCACCCCCTCGGCGACGGTGGGGACGGCCCGGACCGGGCTCGGCAGGACGGCGGTGACGGTGCGGAGGTGCGGGGTGGCCAGCTGGGAGACGTTCGACATGGCGGGACTCGCTTTCGCGCAAGCAGGAGGGGAGAGAACAGCGACATCAGCGGTCGTCTGCGCGCGAAAGTGAGGTAGTCGGCAAATGCACCGGGCCGGGTCGAAACCCTGTTCAGACGCCCGTGCGAACCTTGCGGACCTGCGCGCCAAGGTCGCGACAACAGGTCTCGTCGAAGTGGAACGGCTGCCGTGACGGCCAGAACGGCTCGAGGTCGAGGGCATGACGCCTCGTCCTCACGCTCCGGACCGCGTCAGCGGCATAGGTCTCCATGGCCCCCATTCAATCAGACCCGGCCCTGCCTGGACACCACCGGCCCACAAACTCCGCCTGACCGCCCTTCCCCCTTGCCCTGCCCTTTGCCTTCCCTTCTTTCTGACGGTCTGTTAGATACTTGGTGCGGAAGACCCACCAGGCGCCCTCCGCCCACTCTGCGAGGAGCCGCCCCGTGACCCAAGCCCAGGTTCCCGACCTTGCGTCCCCCGACCCCGAGCCGCCGCTGCCCCGCCTGGAGGGTGCCTCCCGGCTGAGGATCTTCACCGTCATCGGCATCGTTGTGCTCTTCGCCGAGATCGCCGCGCTGCAGTACACCATGGTCGCTTCGGCCGCCCGCGACATAGCGCCGTCCTTCCCCGGCGTGGGGGCCAACATCAGCTGGATGGTGATCATCTTCGGCCTGGTCGGCGCGGCGACCACCCCGATCTTCGGCAAGATGTCCGACCTGTGGGGCAAGCGGCTGATGATGCTGATCGCCGGCGCCTCCTTCGCGGTCGGCACCCTGATCTGCGCGCTCACCTCCTCCTGGGCCCTGTTCCTGGTCGGCCGCGCCCTGGAGGCCGTCGCCATCAGCGCGCCCACGGTCGCGTACGGGCTGTTCCGCGACATCCTGCCGCGCCGCTACATCCCGGCCTCGATCGGCGTGATCGCCACCGGGCTGGGCATGTCGGCGCTGGTCGCGCCGCTGCTCGGCGGCTGGCTGCTGGACCACTACTCCTGGCGCTCACTGTTCTGGTTCCTGCTGATCTTCGTCGCCGTGGTCGTTCCGCTGCTGTGGCTGCTGGTCCCGGAGACACCACTGCGGACCCACCAGAAGCTGGACGTCTCCGGCGCGCTGCTGCTCGCCACCGGCGTCGGCTTCGTCCTGGTCTACCTCTCCAACGGCGCGACCTGGGGCTGGGGCCGTCCCACCGCCTGGGGCTGGATGGCCGGCGGGGTCGTGCTGCTGCTGGCCTTCATCGCGGTCGAACGCCGCACCAGCCAGCCGATCATGGACCTGCGGCTGCTGTTCTCACCCAAGGTCACCATGGTGCTGCTGGCGGCGATGCTCGGCAGCATCGTGATCGGCGTGCAGGGCTACTCCATCCCCTACATGCTGCAGACCCCCAGCCACGACCAGCTGACCCACCTGGTCACCGGCCAGGTCGTCGCCGCGTCGCACGGCCAGCTCACCCCGGCCCTGGTACCGATGGTGCACATCGGCTTCAACGGACTGATGGCCTACGGCCTCGGCGCGACCCTGCTGGGCTACGGCCTGCACTCCGCCGTCTTCTCCGGCGGCACCGGGATGCTGGCCGGCGGGGCGGCCGGCGAATGGGCCCGCAAGGTGGGGCCGCGCTACCCGCTGATCCTGGCCATGGCCACCTTCACCGTCTCCACCCTGCTCTACGCCTTCTACGCGCACTCGTCCTGGCAGTACGCGGTGATCGCGGTGGTCTTCGGGCTGGGCTTCGGCTCCTTCTACGCCGCCGCGCCCAACCTCATCGTCGAAGCCGTGCCCGCACGCCAACAGGGCATCAGCGCCGGGATGCTGGGCGTCGTCAACAGCCTCGCCACCTCCGTCGGCACCGCCGCGCTGACCGCGTTCCTGGCCGCGAACCCGGCGAAGTTCAAGGTCACCATCCCTGGTGTGTCCGCCTCCCTGACCGGCGGATACAACACGCTCCCCGGCCTCTACACGGATGCCGGCTACCGCAACGGCCTGCTGTTCGCGGCGGGTGCCGGGTTCATCGGCCTGGTGGTGGCCGTCCTGATGCGCCACGGCCGGCGTCCCGCGACCGGTGGCGAGGCCAGCGGCTGAGGCTCCGCCGCCGGGAATGGGAACTGGTGGAACTGGCCGGACCTGGTGGAGCCGGCTGGACTTGCCGGCTGGACCTGCTAGCTGGACCTGGTGGGCGGTCATCCCACCCGGATGAGACTCCCCTGCGGGTCTATCCGGTCCGCGCTGTCGTCGTCGAACCACAGCCCGCCGGTGGCGAGGTACCGGAAACGGTGCTCCCCCGGCGGGAAGGTCAGCGTGACCGTCCTGGTGCCGTTGCGCCTGCGCACCAACTCGGCCGCGCCCGGCTGCCATCCGTTGAAGTCGCCCACCACACTCACCGTCCCGTCGGGCTGCTCCTCAGCCAGCCGGAACGTCACCCTGGTCCGTCCACCGAACAGACGGGTACGTGTCAGCAACGCCGCTCACTCCCTCCGTGTACTCGAACTCCTGAGGTACTGAAGACTACTGGGATCGGAGTACTGCAGAGCACAGCATGACCGAAGGCCGGCCCCGGGCGGAAGACACCCACGAGTCAAGCCTGAGGTCCGATTGCGACGGCTTCAGCCTTCCTGACGTAGGCCTGACGTAATGCCTGACATAGAACCCGGCATAGAACTTGTCGCATCATCGGAATACCCCTAGGGGGTATCGTCGTTCCCGTTCACGTTCATGTTCCCGAACGGCCCGACGACGGCACCTTCACCCCAGGAGCGACGATGCAGGCGATCCAGCACGCGCTGTCCATTACCGGCTCCATGACCTGGGAGATCACCTGGGCCCTGATCCTCGGCTTCGCCCTCTCGGCCGTCGTCCAGGCCGTCGTACGCAAGTCGACCATCGTCCGACTGCTGGGCGACGACCGTCCCCGCACCCTGGCCGTGGCGTCCCTGCTGGGCGCGGCCTCCTCCTCGTGCTCGTACGCGGCGGTGGCGCTGGCGCGGTCGCTGTTCCGGAAAGGGGCGAACTTCACCGCCGCGATGGCCTTCGAGATCGCGTCCACCAACCTGGTGGTCGAACTCGGAGTGATTCTGGCCCTGTTGATGGGATGGCAGTTCACCGCGGCCGAGTTCGTCGGTGGGCCGATCATGATCGTGGTCCTGGCGGTGCTGTTCCGGCTCCTCCTGCGCGACAAACTGCTGCGCGAAGCCCGGGAACAGGCCGAGCGCGGAATGGCCGGATCCATGGAGGGCCACGCGGCGATGGACATGTCCGTCCAGGGGGAAGGGTCCTTCAGCAAGCGGCTGTTCTCGCGCGAGGGCTACACCTCGGTCGCGCACGTCTTCGTCATGGAGTGGGCCGCGATCCTGCGCGACCTGGTCATCGGACTGCTCATCGCGGGCGCGATCGCCGCATGGGTGCCCGACAGCTTCTGGCGCACCTTCTTCTTCGACGGTCATCCGCTGGCGGCGAAGCTCTGGGGTCCGGTCATCGGCCCGCTGGTCGCGGTGGTGTCCTTCGTCTGCTCCATCGGCAACGTCCCGCTGGCGGTGGTGCTCTGGAAGGGCGGGATCAGCTTCGGCGGCGTGGTCGCCTTCATCTTCGCCGACCTGCTGATCCTCCCGATCCTGGCCATCTACCGGAAGTACTACGGATGGCGGATGACCGCGTTCCTCGCCGCCACCTTCTACGCCGCCATGGTCGTCGCCGGATACGCCGTCGAGTTCCTCTTCGGCGGCCTCGGACTCGTCCCCGACCAGTCCACGGCGAAGATCCCCATGGAGGGGGTGAGTTGGAACTACACCACCTTCCTCAACATCGCCTTCCTGCTACTGGCGGTAGCTTTGCTGATCCGCTTCGCCCGCACCGGCGGACGGGAGATGCTCCGCATGATGGGCGGCTCCCCGGACGCCGACCACGGCGGTGGGCACGCGCGCGGGCACGACCACGAGCAGGGGCACGGGCACGGGCACGGGCACGGGCACGACCTGGGCCACGGCCACAATCACGGACAGGGGTAGGAACACAGGTGACACGTCCACGGATCCTCGCCTTCGCCGAGTCGGACGTACCCGCCGATCTCCGGGCCCAGGCGCTCGACCTGCAGCAACAGGCCTGGCCCAGCGCATCGGGCGAACCCGAGGACAGCCGCCACGATCCGGCCCTCGCCCCGCTCTGCCTGTTCCTGCTCACCGACGACTCCGACGACGCCCGCACCGTGCTGGCCTCGCTGGACATCCTCTCCAAACGGCTCACCCACCAGGGCCGCGACTACGCCGCCTCGGGCCTCAGCCGCGTCGTGTCCTCCCCCGCGCACCGCGGCAGGGGCCACGGCCGCCGCCTGGTCGCCGCCGCCCGCGACACCATCGAGCGCTCCGGTGCCGACCTGGGCCTGTTCACCTGCGACAGCCCGCTCCGCGGCTTCTACGAAAGCGCGGGCTGGCAGTTCCTCCCGGGCACCGCTCTGATCGGCGGTACCCGGGAGGACCCCTTCCCCAGCGACCGACCCGGCTTCGACAAGGTCACCATGGCCGCCTTCCTCACCCCGCACGCCCGTGCCCACGCCGCCACCTTCACCGGCGCCCGGATCGCCCTCCACCCCGGCCCCATCGACCGCCTCTGGTAACCCCGGCGGCTGGCCGCGCCCGCCGCCGATCGGCCGCGTGCCGCACTCGGATAGCCTGGCGGTCAACGAGAACAAGCCAACGCCAACGCATCCGCAACGGCGACCCCGTCCGCCCGATCCAGCAGGGAACCATGAGTACGACGCTCACCGTCTCCACCGCCAACGTCAACGGCCTCCGCGCCGCCACCGGCAAGGGCTACGTCGAGTGGCTGGCCACGACCGAGGCCGACGTGGTCTGCCTGCAGGAGGTACGGGCCGAACCGGCGCAGCTCGCCGCACACGTCCGCGACCCCGAGGGCTGGCACACGCTGTGGGCCCCCTCAGCCGCGAAGGGCCGCGCGGGCGTCGCCGTCCTCTCCCGGGCCGAGCCGCAGGCCCAGCGGATCGGCTTCGGTTCCACCGAGTTCGACGCCACCGGCCGCTACGCCGAGATCGACCTGCCGGGCCTGACCGTCGCCAGCCTCTACCTCCCCTCCGGCGAGGTGGGCACTCCGCGCCAGGACGAGAAGGAACGCTTCCTGGCCGAGTTCCTGGACCACCTCAAGACCCTCCGCCAGCGCGCCGCGGACGACGGCCGCGAGGTCCTGGTCTGCGGCGACTGGAACATCGCGCACCACGAGGTGGACCTGAAGAACTGGAAGACCAACCAGAAGAACGCCGGCTTCCTCCCCGAGGAACGCGCCTGGCTCACCCGCGTCCTGGACGAGGCCGGCTACGTCGACGTGGTCCGCCGCCTCCACCCCGACGTCGCCGGCCCCTACTCCTGGTGGTCCTACCGCGGCCGCGCCTTCGACAACGACGCCGGCTGGCGGATCGACTACCAGATGGCCACCCCCGGCCTGGCTGCAAGGGCCGTATCGGCAACGGTGGAGCGCGCCGCCACCCACCCGGAGCGCTGGTCCGACCACGCACCCGTCACCGCAGTCTTCAACCTTGAGTAACGTGCCCACAGAAGCGGGTAGTTGAGCACGATCAACCAGCTCCCCGCTCTACGGTCTCCGCCGGGCCGAGGCTGCCTCACAGGACCACCTCGAGGCCGTGACGGCAGAATCTCACCGCGAGGCCCCACCCCCGAGCCACAGAACCAACGACTCGCACACCGGCTCCGGCCAGCGCAAAGTGAGCTGCCCGTAGCTTCGTAGAGTCCGGTGATGTTGGTTCAGGCGGACTGTTCGACGGCTTCCTGGCGGTTATGCCAATCGCGTTCGTACTCGGCAGGTAGCAGGTAGCCGAGGGCGGAGCGGAGACGTTCCTCGTTGTACCACGCGACCCATGGAACAAGGGCGCGTTCGAGCTGGCAAAGTCTCGCCAGGGGCCCTGCATCTCGATCAGCTCGGCCTTGAACGTGCCGTTCAGGGCCTCGGCCATCGCATTGTCGTAGGAATCGGCGACGGAGCCGACCGAGGCAGATGCGCCGATGTCGGCCAGCCGCTCCGAGTACCGAATTGATACGTATTGCGACCCTCTGTCGCTGTGGTGGATCAGCCCGGAGTCCTTCTTGATCCGCCGTCGCCACAGCGCCATCTCCGGCGCGTCCAGCGGCAGTTCGGTGCGCATGTGGTTCGCGGCCCGCCAGCCGACGATGGTGCGGGAGAACACGTCCAGGGCGAACGCCACGTAGACCCAGTCGGCCTAGGTACGCACGTAGGTCATGTCCGCGACCGACAACTGGTCGGGGCGCTCGGCGGTGAAGCGGCGGTCGACCAGATCCGGCGGCCGCGGAGCGGCTGGCTCGGGAATCGGGGTGCGGCGCCGCCTGCCGCGGACGACGCCCTCGATGCCGAAGCTCGGCCATCAGCCGCTCCACGGTGCACCGGGCGACCTGGTAGCCGCAGCGCGCAGTGCGTGGGTGACCCGCCGGGCGCCGTAGGTGGCCGCGGACTCGGCGTGGACCTGGGCGATCAGCGGCAGCAGTTCCTCGTCGCGCAGCCTGCGGGAGGACTTCGGCCTGTACTTGCGGGCGAAGTACGTCGAGGGCGAGGGGTCCAGCACCCGGCATACGGGATCGACCCCGGAGCAGTCACGCAGGTGGTCGATCACCTGCTCGGCCTCGTCCGGGGACGGTCGATCTCCTGGGCAAAAAACACGCTGGCAGCTTTGCCAGGATCTCGTTGGCCCGCCGCAACTCCGCGTTCTCCTTGCGCAGTTGCCTCAGCTCCTCCGCCTCGGCGGTGGTGGGCCGGTCGCCGCGTTCACCGGCGTCCGCCTTGGCCTGGCGAACCCAGTTGCGCAGGGCCTCCTTGTGGATGCTCAGGTCGCGCGCGACGTGCGCAACACGCCGGCCGCTGGAGCGGACCTCGCGGATCGCGCGCTCCCGCAGTTCATCGGGATACTTCCGTAGTGCAGGCACAGCGTGGATCTCTCTTAAGCCAAGATCATAACCTGGCTTCAAGGACTCCACGAACATCAGTGCAGCTCACCAGGACTGGCTGGACGTCTCCAGTTCCCCTCGGACGCGCCGGACCCGGACCCGTAGGAGGGAATCTGGTCACTGGTCAAGCCGGGCTCGGCGAACTACGCCGCCGCCAACCTAGACCACCTCGTCCGAGTCATGAAGCGCAAGATCAAGAAGATCCATTACCACCCGCACCTGATCGTGATCGACGCCTCCCTCGCCGAGACCGGACTGAATATCGAGCCCCGGTGATCAGCGAGGAGCCATCATGCCTTCAAGCTCAGCGGTCCTGGTGCTCCACGAAGAACTCCGCTCAGGTGTGTGCCCAGATTGTCCCACACCAGCACGATCGGCGCGCCGAGTTGGGTGTGGATGACGGTGCCTGCGCATACCTCATCGCTACGGCATGCCGCAGGGATCATGAACCGTTTGCCCCACCCGCCATAACGAGATTAAATGCAGCGGTGCGCTGCCACCTGTGGCTTTACAGTTGGCCGCCCACCAACCCACGACTAGACCAACGATTGTGAAGTGTGAGAAAGTCCCTGCGTAAGCGAGCACCCGCGCGGTCGTCTGCGGTAGCTACGGCAGGCGGGTGAGAAATTCCCCTCGAACCCGTGGCATAATAGCAACCATGATTGATCCGATGAGTATCGACCTGCCTCGATTCCTTGCTGGGTGGTACGGTTCCCCCGATCTTCCGGCACGCCGTCCCATCGATAGCTACTCTTGGCTGCCTGAGCCATTGAAGGATTGGTACGAGCTTTCGTCTCAATGGACTAGGCCACTGATGAGCATCAAGAGAATGCGGAGGCCGGAAGAGATTACCATAAAAGACGGAAATGCCATCTTCATGGAAGATCCGGGTGACCAGATTTGGGCATTCGATCCAGACAGCCCCATGGATGTCTATGAAGGTGAGCTATACGAACGACCGGAAAAGGTCGCGGAACAGTTTCCAGAATTCTTGATCCATAATGCCCTGAACGAAGCTGCCTATACCGGCGCGTCTCGGCGAGCTTGCGATGAGGTAGAAGAGAGCAGACTGCTGGAGATTTTGGCCCCAATGACAGAGGTGGCGTTCGGCGGTTGGCGCTGGCCCCGCCCCGGTCACAGAATCTTCGTTGCCGACTCACTGGTAGCTGACGTGGGACCAGCCTTGGAGGATCATTCTCCTTGGGGGAACAGAGCGGGCTATACAAACGTCCAAATTGGGTGCAGCGATCCGACTGCTCTGCTCTATCTCGATGAGTTGCCCGGTCTCAGCTGGATCAAATCCGGGTCACGGAATAGCCAATAACAAACTTTGGATCCGACGCGTAGAAATGCTCCCGGCAGGCCTGCTCTGTCGGGAGCATTGCATTCATTCTATCCTGCGCCCGTGTACGGGATGGTCTGGATACTTCCGTCGCTCTTCTGAAAAGTGACCCTTAGGGTAGCTCCTGGGGGAAGCATTTTGGATAGATTGTCGGAACATGCACCGCAAACATAGTCGCCACTGATGAATAGTTGCCCGTCCATAACACCGGTCTTCCGCATCTGGGCAGCTGCCTGAGCCTCCAAGTGGTGATAGAAATCACCGGACCCCGGCGGTCGCGCGTAATCATCACCAACATTTCCCCGACCCGACGACAACGCTATCGGATCGTCGTGCCCCTCGAGATAGAGAGCCCCACTCATGTTGCCCGGCTTGTCGAATTGACTGCTTGCCGAATTGGCAGAAGCGAGCCCTTCCTCGTCAGTGAGAATGCAAGATCCAGTGTTGTGGACCAGCACTGGGACATTCCCGGCCAGTATGTAGTACGTGTGGAGCTGCCGCACCGTCAGGTTGTAGCGGTTGGCTACGCCCGGCGTGCTCCTGACCGTACGCACAGTGGGGTGCCGGCCTTGGGTGCTAGCGAGGGCGTGACCCGGCTTGAGATCGCCCGCTGCGACCCAGCCGTGTGTGGTGTCATCCCAGAAAGGGTGGTTGGCGGTCGTGTGGATGATGGAGGTGTGCCCACCGCCGGTGGAGACTCCAATGTCGAGGAGGTCGTTGTCATGGTTGATCCAGACATGCTGGACGGCCCGGCCGCCCTCTTCCTTACCAGTGCTGGGGTCGGCTGCCTCGACCTTGTCGCCGACCTTTAGGTCGCCGATGGGTTTTGCTTTTCCATTGGCCAGGAGAACCGGTGTGGTCGGAGCGAAACTGCACGCGCCGCCAACTCCCGTTTCGCCGTCGATTCCTGCAACTGCCAGGAGGGCCGGCAGGTCCTGACACAGGGAAGTGAGGGCGCAGGGATTGTCGGGGATCCCGTGCACGTCCTTGTAGTTGTGGTAAAAGCGGTCGATGAGGTCGCAGTCGACCTCGCTGCCTGCGCATTTTGCGCGGAAGAACAGTTCGACGTTGTAGGAGTACGACAGGTCGGGGTAGTAGTCCCCTTCCTGCTTCATCATGTTCACGGTCGGGAAGGGGTGGCTGGGGTTCCACTTCTTCAGGATCGTGAGCGGCGGCAGGTCCCTGACCGGGCCTGTCTTGATCTTTGTGTATGGCCGGTGTGGTGATTCCTGGGTGTGGTGCTGGGTGGTGCTTACTGCTGGGTGACGCGGTCGCCGTAGAACTCGGCGAGGGTGTTGATGGCTTCCTTCCAGTCGCGGGTGCGGCCGGTGACGTTGGGCTTGCCCTGCTGTGGGTTGCGGATCACCAGGTAGAGGACCTTGATCGCGAAGTCGTCGTCGGGGAAGTGTCCGCGGCGGCGGGTGGCCTGGCGGAAGCGGGCGTTGAGGGACTCGATCATGTTGGTGGTGTAGACGACCTTGCGGATGGCGGGTGGGAAGCGCAGGAACACGATGAAGTGCTCCCAACTGCGCCGAAGTGTGGCGATCATGGCTGGGTAGAGACCGCCCCAGGTGGCCTCGAACTCTTCGAACTGTGCCTCGGCGGCGTCGGCGGTGGGGGCGGTGTAGACCGCGCGCAGGTCCTTCGCGATCGGCCCCCAGTGCTTCTTGGAGGCGAACCGCAGGCTGGAGCGGACTACGTGAACGACGCAGAGTTGCACGTCCGCGAGCGGCCAGACCGCGTTGATCGACTCCGGCAGGCCCTTCAGCCCGTCGCAGCACGCCACCAGGACGTCCTGGACGCCGCGGTTGCGCAGTTCCGTCAGCCAGGTGAGCCAGGTCTTGGCGCCCTCGCCGCCGGGTACCCACCCACATGCCCAGGACGTCGCGCTCGCCCTCCAGGTTGATCCCGACCGCGACGTAGACGGGTTTGTTCGTCACCGCGCCATCGCGGATCTTCACGTAGATCGCGTCGATCAGCACGACCGCGTACACGCGGTCCAGCGGGCGCTGGCGCCACGCGGTGACCTCGTCCTGAACCCCGCTGGTGGCGCGGGAGACCAGGTCCCGGGACACCTCGATGCCGTAGACCTCGGACAGGTGGCCCTGAATCTCACCGGTCGTCAGCCCCCGCGCGTACTAGGGACAGCACCGCCGCGTCGAAGCCCTCCACCCGGCGCCGGTGCTTGGGCACGATCTGCGGGTCGAACCGGCCGGCCCGGTCCCGCGGGATCTCCAGCTCGACCGGGCCGACCTCGGTCAGGACCCGCTTGCGCGAGGTCCCGTTGCGGGCGTTGCCCGATCCGGCCCCGCCCTGGTCGCCCTTCTCGTAGCCCAGGTGCTCGGCCATCTCGGCCTGCAGCGCGCTCTCCAGGACCATCTTGACCAGCCCCGTCAGCAGCCCGCCCTCGCCGGTCAGCTGCAGGCCCTCCCGCCTGGCCCGCTCCACCAGCGACTCCGCCAGCCCCCGGTCCAGCTCAGCCAGTTCCGCCATCTCCGCCCCCGTCCGCACCGTGCTCTCGCGGGACACCTCGTCCTTGCTGCCCATAAGTGATCCTTCCCGACAGAGACCCTGTCTCATGCCTTACTGGGTCACACCGGGGCATACACAAAATCGCGGACAGTCCCCGTCCTGGACGTCACCGACACCGCCGCCGTCCGCAAGACCGTCGACGAAGCGTTCGCCGCGGGCCGGGTCGACGTGGTGGTCTCCAATGCCGGCTACGGCCTGTTCGGCGCGGCCGAGGAGATCACCGACGCCCAGGTGGACCACATCATCGCCACCAACCTCACCGGCTCCATCACCCTGATCCGCGCCGCGCTGCCGCACCTGCGCGCCCAGGGCGGCGGACGCATCGTGCAACTGTCCACCTACGGTGGCCAGGTCGCCTTCCCCGGCAACTCCATGTACCACGCCACCAAGTGGGGCATCGAAGGCTTCGCCGAGTCCGTCGCCCAGGAAGTCGCCCCCTTCGACATCGGGGTGACCATCGTGGAGCCGGGAGGGGCCCGTACCGAGTTCCGCACCGGCAGCGCCCAGATCGCCGATCCCCTGGACGCCTACCAGGACAACCCCGCCCACGGCTTCCAAGCCATGCTCGACCCTGCCGCCCCTCCCGCACCCGGTGACCCGCAGCGCATGGCCGCCCGCATCATCGAATCCGTCGACACCGAACCCGCCCCGCTGCGCATCGTGCTCGGCTCCCAGGCCCTGGACGCCACCCTCGGTGCGCTGCGCAAGCGGATCGAGGGCTTCGAGGCCCAGCATGACCTGGCCGCCTCCACCGACTTCCCCGCCGGGGAATGACCGACCAACGAGAGCGAGGAGCACCCCGTGGAGTTCGTGAAACCCAAGCCCACCGGTAAGGGCCCCGAGGACTGGTTCAACGGCGACGTCTGGTTCGACGTCATCCACGCCGGGACCGCTCTGATCGGCACCCGCGACGGCACCGTCTACGAGACCCACCCCGACGAGACGGTCACCTGCCCACCCGGCGAAGAACACTGGCACGGCGCCACCGCAGACCGCTTCATGCAGCACCTCGCCCTGTGGGACGCCGTCGCACCCGACGACGACCGCCCCGAGACCACCTGGCTCGAACACGTCACCGACGAGCAGTACCAAGCCCCCCGCACCCGCAGCAACTGAACCGAAGGAAACCGGAATGGACCAGACCCTCAACAACGGCGTGACCATGCCTGCCCTGGGCTTCGGCGTCTTCCAGACACCCCCGGACGAGACGATCGCCGCCGTCACCACTGCCCTGGAGACCGGCTACCGGCTGATCGACACCGCGGCCGCCTACGGCAACGAGCGCGAAGTCGGCGAGGCGATCCGACGCTCCGGTGTGCCGCGCGAGGAGGTGTTCATCGAGACCAAGGTCTGGATCAGTGACTACGGCTACGACCAGACCCTGCACGCCTTCGACAAGAGCGCCGGAAAGCTCGGCGTCGGCACCATCGACCTGTTGATCCTGCACCAGGCTCTCCCCGGCCGCTTCGACCTCACCCAGGAGGCGTACCGGGCCCTGGAGACCCTGCTCGCCGACGGCAAGGTGCGCGCGATCGGCGTCAGCAACTTCATGCCCGACCACCTCGACGCCCTCCTCAAGCAGGCGACCGTGGTCCCGGCCGTCAACCAGGTCGAGCTCCACCCCTACTTCACCCAGCCCGCCGTCCAGGCCGCCGACGCCGCCCACGGCATCCTCACCCAGGCGTGGTCGCCCATCGGCGGCATCACCAGCTACCGCGGCACCGGCACCAGCACCTTCGAGGACCCCGCCATCACCGCCATCGCCACCGCCCACGGCAAGACCCCCGCCCAGGTCATGCTCCGCTGGCACCTCCAGCAGGGCCGCAACGCCATTCCCAAGTCCGTCCGCCCGCAGCGCATCGCCGAGAACATCGACATCTTCGACTTCCAGCTCACCCCCGCCGAACTCGAAGCCCTCGACAACCTCGACACAGGTACCCGCGGCGGCCCCGAACCCGAAGCCATCACCCTCGAAGCCTTCGGCCGCGACATCCCCGAAGCCTGACCCAAGAGCCCCGCACGCACAGAAGCGTGCAAAACACCTCTCTACGCCTGCGGGCTCCCCGCCCATCCGGCGGGGAGCCCGCGCTTCCCCAAGCCATGGTCCGTTCGCGACGGTCCTGGTCGGCCCGGGCCCAGACATCAGCGAAGGTCTGACCCGTCTCCACCTCCACCCAAGCCGCAGGACGCTGCGGAAGAGCGGCCAGCCGCCGACGCTCGGGGCGGCCGAGTCGGCCGTCGTCCCCACCTGAGCGCACCCTCCCGACCTGGTACGCGACCGGATACGGACGTGGGGGCGCCGAACAGCGCAGGGGTCGTCGGCTGAAACGGCGGCACCGCGGTGCGGCCATGGCTCCTCGCCGTCCCCAACAGCGGTGGCGCGCCCCGGAACTCGACCCTTGGGGCGCGATGATCACCGCTCCAGGGTTCCTACCGCTCGCAGGGTGTGGAAACGCTGGGCAAACCCCATCCCCGCTTCGTGCGGATATCGTGTACCGATCATGGCGGAATGCAGCGGGACGCATGCGTGAGACACGTGAGGCAGAGGAGAGGGCGATGACGACCAGCCTGCCCGGCTGGCTGCGCGTCCCCGTCGGGCTGCACTCGGAGCGCTGGGCCACGCGCGGCGACCTGCGCCGGGTCCTGCTGGTCGTGCACAACGTGACGTCGGCGACACGGCTCCTGGACATCCTTCCGTTGTTCCACGACGACCTGCGGGTTCAACTGCTGGCCACTTGCCCGGGGTCCTCCCCTTTCACGCCAGTGACGGCGCACTTCGGGAAACCCGAGTACGTGTCCGGGGGTTCGACGGTGTCGACGGACCCGCGCCGGCGATGGGGTGACCGGGTTCCGTCCCGGTACTACCCCTTGCTACCCCTCGATCGCCTCGCGGAAGGTGGCGATCGCATCGCCGTTGGACCGTGCCCATGCGGTCAGTGCTCCGATGGGCTCCCTGAGCGTGTTCCCGAGCTCGGTCAGGCTGTACTCCACCCGTGGTGGCGCTTCCGCGTACACGCGCCGTTCGACAAGCCCGTTGTCCTGGAGCCGGCGCAACGTCTGCGTCAGGACTTTGCGCGAGACGCCGCCGATCAGCTCGACCAACTCGCCGTGCCGCAGCGGGCCATCGCTCAGCGCGAACAGCGTGACCACGGCCCATTTGCTGGCAATGATCTCGATGGCCAGCCTGGCCGGGCAGTCGGCGAGGAAGACGGTTCCGGGGCGGAGGCTCATGACCCGAAGGGTACCTACAGGTACCTCACGGCTCACTAACGTCGATGCCATGCCTCCCACCAACACCTACGTCCTCGTCCACGGCGCCTGGCACGACGGACAGTCGTGGAACCGCGTCGCCGCGCTGCTCACCGCCCAGGGCCACCGCGTCCTGGCACCGTCCCTCACCGGCCACGGGGACAAGGCCCACCTGCTCGGCCCCGAGGTCGGGCTCACCACCCACGTCGACGACATCGTCGACCTGGTCCTCGACCAGGACCTGAACGACATCGTGCTCGTCGGGCACAGCTACGCCGGCCTGATCATCTCCAGCGTGGCGAACCGGATCCCGCACCGCGTCTCGCGCCTGGTGTACGTCGACGCGATGGTGCCGACGCACGGCGAGAACGCCATCGACGTCATGCCGCTCACGCAGTCCCTGATCGACAGCGCCGCCGCCACCGCCCAGCCCTGGCGCATTCCGCCGCTGCCCCAATTCCCCGCGCCGTTCGGGCTGTTCGGCGTCACCGACCCCGACGACACCGCCTGGCTCAGGAGCACGCTCACCGACGAATCGGTCCTCTGCTTTCAACAGCCGGTCGAGCTGGACAACCCCGCGCAGGCCCTGATCCCCCGGGTCCACATCCTGTGTGTCGGCAGTGCACCCGAGGGCGTCACCCGGCGGCCCCTCCCACCGACCCAGCCCAACGGCGAGCCGTCCCGGGTCCACGAACTACGGAGCGGTCACGACTGCATGATCATCAAGCCTGCGGAGCTCAGCAGTCTGCTGCTCCAGGAGGCCTGAGCAGCCGCACCCGTTCAGACGTGGGTGGTGAGGCGGTGCTTCTCGTCACCGGGCCTGTCGTCACTGGGCTTGTCGTCACCGAGCTTGTCGTCGAGGCGTTCGCCTTCGATGTCGGGGTCCGGAACGTAGCGGGAGAACCAGCGGGGGTGGTACCAGGCCTTGGCCCCGAGCACGGCCATGGCGGCGGGGACCAGGGTGAGGCGGACGACGAAGGCGTCGACCAGGACTCCGACCGCGAAGCTGAAGCCGATCTCCTTGATGGTCGGTTCAGGAGCGAAGACGAACGACACGAAGATGGACGCCATGATCAGTGCCGCCGCGCTGACGACGCGGGCGGACTGGCCGGTGCCCAGGGTGACCGCGCGGCGGGCGTCACCGGTCCTGGTGAACTGCTCCTTGATCCGGGAGACGACGAAGACCTCGTAGTCGCTGGACAGCCCGAACATGATCGCCAGCAGGATGACGGGCAGGAAGCTGAGGGTCTGGGTCGGCTCGATGCCCAGCAGGCTCTTGCCCCAGCCCCATTGGAAGACGGCGACCTGGGCGCCGAACGCGGCGCCGGCCGACAGCAGGAATCCGATGATGGACTTGATCGGCACGATGATGGTGCGGAAGGCGAAGGTGAGCAGCACGAACGCCAGGGCCACCACGGTGAACAGGAAGATCGGAAGAGCGCCGCCAAGTTTGGCGGACACGTCGATGTTGGTGGCGGTGAGGCCGCCGACCAGCAGGTGGGCGCCGGTGCCGGCCTCCAGGGCGGTGCGCTGGTCGCGGATGTGGTGAACCAGGTCGGTGGTGGCGGGGTCGTTGGGGCCGGTGGTCGGGACGACATTGATCAGGGCGATGTCATTGGTGGTCACGGCGACCGAGGACGAGGCGACGCCGGGGACCTTGCTGATCGCGTCGCTGACCCGCTGGGCCTGTCCGGAGGTGGTCACATCGTCCGCCACCACGGTCAGGGCGCCGTTGTAGCCGGGGCCGAAATGCGCGGTGGTCAGGTCGTAGGCGCGGCGGGAAGTGTCGCTGGTGGAAAGCGAGTTGCTGCCCGGTATGCCGAGGTCCATGCTCGCCACCGGGACGGTCAGGACGCCCAGCGCGAGGACGCCGATGACCAGGACGGGGATGCGGCGGCGTACGACCCAGCGGGCCCAGCGGGTGCCGGCCAGCCTGTCGGGGTCGGTGGCGGCGGTGCGCCCGGCGGGTGCGGCCCGCCGGAGCAGGGGCAGGCGGCTGAAGCGGGCCGCGCGCCTGCCGAGGACGCCGAAAGCGGCCGGGACCAGGGTCAGCGCCACGAGCAGGGCCAGCGCGACGGTGGCTGCGGCGGCCAGGCCCATCGTGGTCAGGAAGGGGATCCCGACGACCGAGAGTCCGCACAGGGCGATGATGACGCTCAGCGCGGCGAAGACGACGGAACTCCCGGCGGTGCCCGCTGCGCGGCCGGCGGCGTCCCCTGGTTCGTGGCCCTCCAGCAGGTAGCTGCGGTAGCGGGCCAGGATGAACACGGCGTAGTCGATCCCGCAGGACAGGCCGAGCATGGTGGCCACCGAGGTCGCCGACGAGGCGATGTCGGTGACCGCGGCGAGTGCGGTGATACCCATCATCGTGGTGATCAGGCCGAAGAAGGCGGTGATGATCGGCAGGCCGGCCGCGACCAGCGATCCGAAGGTCAGGCACAGGATGACCAGCGCGACGGCGATCCCGATGGCCTCGGAGTTGGCGCCGACGGCGGCCTTGGGATAGACCGCGCCGCCGAACTCCACCTGGACCCCGGCGTCCCGGGCCGCCGAGACGGCCGGCTCCAACTGGTCCACGGTGCTCGTCCTGACCTCCGCGGCCTGCGCGTTGTAGGTGACGCTGCCCAGCGCGACCCGCTTGTCCGGTGAGACGGCCCCGGCCTGGAAGGGGTTGGTGGCGCTGGTGACCTGGCTGACCTTGCCCAGCGCCGTGACGGCCCGGTCGATCGCGGCCTGGTGCGCGGCGCTGGTGATGTCCCCATCCTTGACCGCGAACACCACCTGCGTGGAGGCCCCGGAGGCGGCGGGCAGCCTGTCCTTCAGCAGGGTCGCGGCCTGCTGCGCCTCGGTGCCGGGAATGGTCAGGGCGTCGTTGGTCTTGCCGCCGCTCACACCGGCGATGACCACCGCGGCGAGGACGACCGCCACCCAGGCGGCCAGGGTCTTCCAGCGGTTGCGGAAGCACCAGCGGGCAAGGCGGTACAGATAGGTGGACACGACAGGAACTCCTCGTTCGTCCGGGAAGGGAGGCGCAGCGGTCGCGTCCCCCACCACCGCCTTAATTGCCACCATAGGCAAAAGTATCCTGAGTGGCAAATATGCCGCTCCTGCTAGAGTGCTGCTATGGCTGAAGCGGCGACATCCCTGCGTGAACGCTCCAAGGCCAAGCGCCGGGCGGCCATCCAGCGCGCCGCGATTCGCCTGTTCACCGAGCGCGGCTACGAGGGCGCCACCATCGCCGACATCGCCGAGGCGGCCGAGGTCGCGCCGCGCACCGTGCGGATGTACTTCCCCAACAAGATCGATATCGCGACGTCGGCCGCCGACGACATCACCGTCCGCCTGGCCTCGACCTTCAAGGACCACCCGGACCTGTCGTTCAGCGAGGTCATCGACCGATGGATGCTCGGCGAGGCCGAGACCACGGATCCGGAACACGCACGGCTGGTGGCCGCCATGTACGAAGCCAACCCGGCGCTGCAGGCCGTCTCCACCACCCATATGGCCGACGTCGGACGCCTCAGCGGATCCGCCCTCATGGCGGAACTCGGCCTCGCCCCCGAGGACCCGCTCACCGCCGTCGCCAACGCGGCCGTGAGCGCCGCCGTCGGCGACTACGTGATGGTCGCCCTCAAGAACGGCGTACCGCGCGAACCGCACCAGCAGTTCATGCGCTACCTGCGCGCCATCATCGGCGCAGCCCGCGACAGTTGACCGCCTGCGGCAGGCATGGGTCGGCCTAGCTTGACTTGGCAGCACTTCGCCGAGGTCGGGCGCCGGGCAGGCCGCCGAAGCAGAGGATCGCGCGGCGGACGGCCACCGGGCTTCGACGAGGACCGGTACAAGAAACGCAACACCGTGGAGCGGGCCATCAACAAGCTGGAGAACCACCGCGCCGTCGCCACCCGCTACGACAAGCGCGGATACGTTCTCCTCGGCACCGTCACCGCAGCCGCACTCGTCATCTGGCTCCGGGCCTGACCACGCTCCCCGCTCGAACCGTCAACGCCGCCTGCGCCTGACCTAGTCCTCCTCGCCCTTGATGAACGCACTCGCCTGCTCACGCACCATTCGAAGCCACCCCTGCGGATCCGCATCGTAGCGAGCGCACTTCTCCTGCCACCGGGTGAGCTGGCTCGCGATGTCATCGGGCGAGTGACACCACTCGCCCTCACCCGACGTGCCGTGCCAGACGACACCGGGACGGCCTGGAGCCCGGCAGAGGTCGAAACCGTGCAGGTGCTGCAGGGCGGTTACCACCAAAGGGTCCTCGAAGTCAGCGGAGGCCCCGTCGCCCTCCACCCATGGAGTTGCCCACGCGTGCGCCGCTTCACGGGTCACCGTCCCCTGGACAAGTGCGCACCATTGGACGGCCACTTCCACACGTCCGGGCGGTGGTGACGTCGTGTCCAGATCGCTCATGAGCCCACCCTCCCAGCCCAGCAGCCAAAGAGGCCACACCAATGCACCTCAGGATCGACCGGACAGCTTCTGGTTGACGGGGTGAACCAACCGCGTCGCCCACCCTGGCCACCGGCGCCGAACCGGTCGACCGGCGACTGGCCGGGGTCAGGTCAGTGGGTGGCGCAGCTGGTGGGCGAGGAGTGCGGGCGCTTGGACCAGGGAGGGGCCGTACCAGGTCAGGTGGCGTCCGCTGACCAGCGCGGCGGGCAGGCCGGGGAACGCTTCGGGGCCGTCGGCGGCGGTGAAGCGGTAGGGCTCGTCGGGCAGGACGACCAGGTCCGGTGCGGTGGCGTTCAACTGGTCCAGCTCGATGGCGGGGTAACGGTCGCGGTGGTCGGCGTAGATCTGCTCGACGCCCAGGTGTCGCAACAGGTCGCCGGCGAAGGTGTCGCGTCCGAGCACCATCCACGGTCGACGCCAGATCGGCACCACGGCGCGCGGCGCCCTGCCGGTGGCGACGCCACTGGTCGTGGCGACGCCACTGGTCGCGGTCCAGGCGGAGCGGGCCTGCTCCAGCCAGGCGGGTGCGGGCAGGCGGCAGCCGTGCACGAGCATCCGCTCCAGGGACAGCAGCGCCTGGTCCAGGGTGCGGATCCGGGTGGCCCACACCGCGATACCCGCCGCGCGCAGGGCGTCGAGGTCGACGGCGCGGTTCTCCTCCTCGTTGGCCAGGACCAGGTCCGGGGCCAGGGCCAGGATGGCGGGCAGGTCCGGATTCTTGGTTCCCCCGATGCGCACCACGTCCAGGTCTGCGGGTTCGGTGCACCATGCGGTGGCGCCGACCAGCAGGTCCGGTGCGGTGGCCGCCACGGCTTCGGTCAGGGAGGGGACCAGCGACACCACCCGCCGGATCTCGCCCGTGCGTACCGGGAACCCCAGGTCGTCAGCCTGCTCGGCGCGGGCGGCTGTTTCGGCGCGGGCGGCTGTTTCGGGCGGTGTCGGCTGCTGCATGCCACGAGGCTAGGCGACCGACCCGGGCAGGCACGGGAGCCTCGTCCAGCGGAGTTGATGCGGCTGCTTGCGACATCAGCGTGGCCGCGGTCGTTGTCGCCATGGAGGGCTGACCGGCGACGGCCGGGGCGCGGTGGCGCGGTGGGGTGGCAGCCTGACGCACCATCAACTCCCGATCAACTGCCGGGCGATGGTTCCGAGCTCAGCAGCCACTAGTTGGCCCCGACGACCTTGAAGTTCTGGTCCACGAAGATGTGGTGCGGCCAGTTGACGCCGATGTAGTGGACCTCGTACTCGCCGCCGCTCAACTGCACCACACGGTCGACCACGCCGCCGGGGTAGGCGGCCAGGGCGGCCTCGGTCGCCTGGTTCGCCGCCGTCCCGCTGACGATCGTCCCCGAACCCTCGGTGTAGTTCGCCGGGATCTGGCCGTCCTGCTTCGCCGTGGACGGCGCGCCCTGCTGGAAGGGGACCACCCCCGAGGAGGAGGCGGAGCCGCCACTGCCGGTTGGCTGCACCGTGACCTGCGTGGCCGTGATGGTCGTTCCGTTGGTCGTCCCGAGCACGAGGACACTTTCACCCTCGGTCACGGCACTCGCCGAGGTCGCGGTCGCGGTCGCCGCCGCGGTCGAGGTCGTCCCCTTCTCGTACGTCGTCGAGGACGCCTCGTTGACGGTCACCTTCTGGCCCGCCGACGTCGTCAGGGTGAAGCCCGACGTGGACACACTGCCGACAGTGCCGGACGAGCCCCCGGCAGCCGGTCCGGACCGGGCGTTGGATCCACCGCCACCCGACTCCCCGCCGGGCGCCGCCGCGCCACCGGGCGCCCCACCGGCGGCCGCACGGCCGCCGCCGAAACCGCCACCGGTGCGGGGCCCTGCTGTCGCCGAGGGGGACGTGGCGAGAGCGACGGAAAGCCCGACCACCGCGCACAGCAGTGCGGCGGCCACCACCCATCCGCTCCTCCTGCTCGACAGCAGCCGGCGGATCCAGGGCCGGCGCGGCTGCCCGTCCATGGTCACCGGGGCCAGGCCTGACGTCGCGCCCGATTCGTCGGGGCTGGTGGTCGGGTCGTCTGCGTTCACCATGGCGCTCCTCCTGTTCGGTGGACTGTGACCAAATCCTGCCTACCGTCCGTGTGAGGGGCCTTTGGGAAGTATGTGGCCATTCCGAGAATTCCTTGAAAAGGCCCTCGGATCTCGCCTCCGGGTACGGCACAGGGGCGATTCCACCGCCGCTCATAACAGAAATCAGGCAGATGGAGCGGTATCCCACATTCGCGGGGAGCCGCTTGACCCACCGTCATCCGCGGACGTTGAATCCCTTCCACCGCTACAGCCAGTGATCGCCCGCCCGTTCGAAACACGGAGAACCACGCCATGTCAGTGAATCACCGCAGGCAGATCTGGTCCCGTCGCCGGGTCCTCACCACCGCGCTCGGCGGTTCCGCCGCCGCCGCGGCCGGTGCGTTCGGCATCGCCAAGGCCGCTACCGCGAGCACCACGGCCGCGACCGCGGCGAGCCCGGCCGGGGACGTCGTCGGCAAGATCACGGTGGGCTACCAGGGCTGGTTCGCCGCGCCCGGTGACGGCTCCCCCATCAACGCCTGGTGGCACTGGAGCGCCGACCAGAGCAAGGCGCCGTCCCCCTCGAACACCAACCTCAAGTGCTGGCCGGACAACCGGGAGTACGCCAAGACGTACCAGAGCGGGTACGCCGCGCTGGGCAACGGCCAGCCGGCGACGCTGTTCTCCTCCTACGACCAGCAGACCGTGGACACCCACTTCCTGTGGATGCAGCAGAACAACATCGACACCGCGGCCCTGCAGCGGTTCAACCCCACCGGCGGCGAGGGCCCGACCCGCGACGGCATGGCCACCAAGGTCCGCAGTTCGGCGGAGTCCCACGGGCGCAAGTTCTACATCATGTACGACGCCACCGGCTGGACGAACATGCAGTCCGAGATGAAGGCGGACTGGACCAACAAAATGAAGGCCCACACCGCCTCCAGCGCGTACGCGATGCAGAACGGCAAGCCGGTGGTGTGCATCTGGGGCTTCGGCTTCAACGACAACAACCACCCCTGGGACGCCGCGACCTGCCTGGACGTCGTCAACTGGTTCAAGAGCCAGGGCTGCTACGTCATCGGCGGAGTCCCGCGCGAATGGCGCACCGGGGTGAACGGCTCCCGCGCCGGCTTCAGCGGGGTCTACCACGCCTTCAACATGCTCTCCCCGTGGATGGTCGGCGCGATCGGCAACGCGGCTGACTCCGACTCGGTGTACCAGAACATCAACGTGCCCGACCAGGCCGACTGCAACGCCAACGGGATCGACTACCAGCCCTGCGTGCTGCCCGGCGACCTCTCCGGGCGCCAGCGCGCCCACGGCGACTTCATGTGGCGGCAGTTCTACAACATGGTCCGGGTCGGCGCCCAGGGCATCTACATCTCGATGTTCGACGAGTACGGCGAGGGCAACCAGATCGCCAAGACCGCCGAGACCCAGGCCTGGTCACCGACCAACTCCGGCTTCCTCACTCTCGACGAGGACGGCACCGCCTGCTCCGCCGACTACTACCTGCGCCTGACCGGCGACGGCGGCCGGATGCTCAAGGGCCAGATCGCGCTGACCGCCACCCGCCCCACCCAGCCGGTCGTCGCCAGCACAGCTCCCGCCCTCAGGACGATCTCACTGCGCTCCAGGGCCGACAACGACTACGTGACCGCCGAGAACGCCGGCGCCGCCTCGCTGATCGCCAACCGCACCGCCGTCGGCCCCTGGGAGCAGTTCGACGTGGTCGACGCCGGCAACGGCAACATCGCGCTGCGCGCCAGGATCAACGGCCAGTACGTCACCGCGGAGAACGCCGGCGCAAGCCCGCTGATCGCCAACCGCGCCGCGGTCGGCGCCTGGGAGACCTTCAAACTGGTCACCAACTCCAACGGGACGGTCAGTCTGCTCGCCCAGGTCAACGGCAAGTACGTCACTGCCGACAACGCGGGCGCCAGCCCGCTGATCGCCAACCGCACCAGCATCGGCACCTGGGAACAGTTCGACCAGGCCACCGTGTGAGCGCGGCCCCGGGCACAACTCTGTTGTGCCCGGGGTGCCTTCGAGCTGCACGCCCTGGAAGTCGAGGGTGATCTCGCCGGCCCGGGGGTGGTGGAAGGCCACGCAGGCGAGCGACACAGCCGCGGATCTGGGTGTCCCAGTCGCGGTAGAGGTTGTGGGGTGCGGCTGGAGGCGGCGGTTGCGGCTGGGGGGGTCGGCGGTTGCGGGGCGGGGCGTGCGGCCTCATGCCGCACATCCTGGACGGCAGCAGCCGTCCCGGCCGCGTGTTCGACCACACTGTGGCCCTGGAGGAAGTCGCCGAGGGCTACCGTCTGATGAACGACCGCGAAGCCCTGGAAGAGGACACCTCATGAAGCACATTCGTCTGCGTGACCTGGACGTCTCCCGCATCGGTCTGGGAGCCATGGGCATGTCCCACGGTTACACCGGCTTCGGCACCGACGACGAGCAGTCCGTGCGCACCATCCACCGCGCCATCGAGCTGGGCGTCACCCTGATCGACACCGCCGAGGTCTACGGCCCTTACACCAACGAGGAGTTGGTGGGCCGCGCACTGAAGGGCCGCCGGGACCAAGTGGTGCTGGCCACCAAGTTCGGTCTGATCTCGCACTCCGGTCGTGAGAGCGGGCCGGACAGCAGCCCCGCGAGCGTCCGCGCCGCCGTCGAGGGCTCGCTCACCCGTCTGGGCACCGACTACATCGACCTGTACTACCAGCACCGGGTGGACCCCGGCACGCCGATCGAGGAGACCGTCGGAGCGCTGGCCGAGCTGGTGGCCGAGGGAAAGATCCGGCACATCGGCCTGTCCGAGGCCGGGCCCGACACCATCGCCCGCGCCCACGCCGTGCACCCGGTCACCGCCGTGCAGTCCGAGTACTCGCTGTTCACCCGCGATCCCGAGGCCCGCGTGCTGCCGGTGCTGCGCGAGCTGAACATCGGCTTCGTGCCGTTCTCCCCGCTCGGCCGCGGCTTCCTGACCGGCGCGATCCGCTCCCCCGAGCAGTTCGCCGCGGACGACTTCCGCAACGACAACCCCCGCTTCTCCGGCGAGAACTTCCAGCACAACCTGGACCTGGCCGACCGGGTCGCCGCCATCGCCGCCGAGATCGGCGCCACCCCCGGACAGGTCGCCCTGGCGTGGCTGCTGGCCCAGGGCCAGGACATCGCGCCCATCCCCGGCACCCGCCGGGTCGCCCGCGTCGAGGAGAACACCGCCGCCGACTCCCTCCAGCTCACCGAGGAGCAGCTGGCCCGGCTCAGCGCCCTGCCCGCAGCCGCCGGAGACACCCACAACCCGGCCCAGATGAAGCTGATGGAGCGTTGATGAAGCGTTGACGACCGGCACCGGCCGGGCGGGCGCGGCCTCACATCCGGGACCTCAGCACGTCGACCTCGCAGCCCGGTGCGAACGGGTCGAAGCCGTGCTCCAGCAGCCAGCGAACCACCAGCAGGCTTCGCAACGACCACCACGCGCGGATCACGTCGAGGTCGAGGTCGACGTCGGTGCCGTAGCCGGTGACGACGTCACCGAGGTGCTCCTCGTGTCCGAGGGTGAACGTGGCGAGGTCGAACAGGGCGTCGCCCTGGCCCGCCTCGGACCAGTCGATGATGCCGGTGACCTCGTCGCCGTCGACGAACACGTGCGCGATCTGCAGGTCGCCGTGCGTGAACGCCGGGGTCCACGGCCGGAGCGCGGCCTCGGCGACCCGGCGGTTGCGGGCGACCAGCTCGGCGGGCAGAAGGCCGCCTGCCACCAGCAACGCGCACTCCGCGTCGAGTTCCGCCGTCAGCGCGCCGACGCTCCGGCCGGCCTGGCCCGGCCAGGGCGGCGGCGGGGTGTCGTGCAGCTTCCGGATGGCGGCCCCCGCCGCGGCCCACCCCGCCGACGACCCGGTCGAGGGCCCGCCGAGGCGGCCGAGCGTCCTCCCCGGGACCGCG
Organism: Streptacidiphilus alkalitolerans; assembly: GCF_042511045.1. Taxonomy (NCBI): domain Bacteria; kingdom Bacillati; phylum Actinomycetota; class Actinomycetes; order Kitasatosporales; family Streptomycetaceae; genus Streptacidiphilus; species Streptacidiphilus alkalitolerans. Next base: position 139,958 of record NZ_JBHEZX010000008.1, on the reverse strand, counting down.
GCGATGGCGAGCACCGGCGGCTTGCGCCACAGCACTTCCGGGGTCGGGACCGGCGCCAGCGCCATCGCCTCGACCTCCACGTCGATGCGCCCCTGATCGGCGTCCACCTTCAGGAACACGTCCCCGACGCGCAGGGTCGCCCGCTCGGAATGGGCGACGACAACTTCGACCTCATCCATGGACGACCAGTATCCCGGGGAACCCCGAGGAAACCCGGGGAACCCGAAACCCTCAGCTGCGGCGTTCCGCTACCCTGCGCAGGCCGTAGAGGGCGGCGCCGAGCGTGACCACCCCGGCTCCCCACAGCACCGAGCCCGCAGGCAGGGCGAAGGCCAGGACCAGGCAGCCGAGGGTGCCGACGATCGGCACGGCCCTGGCGGGGCGGCCCTCGGCCGGGGTCAGCGTCCAGGCGGAGGCGTTGGCCACGGCGTAGTAGGCGAGCACCCCGAAGGAGGAGAAGCCGATCGCGCCGCGTACATCCGTGGTGGCAGCGAGGACGGCGACCACCGCGCCGATCACCAGTTCGGCCCGGTGCGGTACGTGGAAGCGGGGGTGGACGGCGGCCAGCGCCTGCGGCAGGTGCCGGTCCCGGGCCATGGCCAGGGTGGTGCGCGAGACGCCGAGGATCAGTGCCAGGAGCGAGCCGAGTGCCGCGACCGCCGCTCCGACCCGCACCACCGGCACCAGGCCCGGGACGCCGGCCGCCCGGACGGCATCGGCCAGCGGCGCCGTGCTGTGGGCAAGACGGTCCGGGCCGAGCACGGCCAGGACCGCGAGGGCCACAGCCGCGTACACGACCAGGGTGATGCCCAGCGCGGCCGGGATCGCGCGCGGGATGGTGCGCTGCGGGTCGCGGACCTCCTCACCGAGGGTGGCGATCCGCGCGTAGCCGGCGAAGGCGAAGAACAGCATCCCGGCCGCTCGCAGCACGCCGCCGAACGTGGCGTCCGCCCCCACGTCCAGATGCGCGGCCTCGGCCCCTCCTGCGGTTAGGCAGGCGGTGACCACGGCGGCCAGCACCGCCAGGACGACCGCCACGATCCCCCGGGTCAGCCACGCCGCCTTCCGCACGCCCACGTAGTTCACCGCGGTCAGCGCCACCACCGCCGCCACCGCCACCGCGTGGGCCTGGCCGGGCCACACGTAGGAGCCGACGGTCAGTGCCATCGCCGCGCAGGAGGCGGTCTTGCCGACCACGAACGCCCAGCCGGCCAGGTACCCCCAGAAGTCCCCGAGCCGCTCACGGCCGTAGACATACGTGCCCCCGGACTGCGGGTAGCGGGCGGCCAGCCGGGCGGAGGAGGTGGCGTTGCAGTAGGCGACGACCGCGGCCAGCGCCAGGCCCAGCAGCAGTCCGGACCCGGCCACCGCGGCGGCCGGAGCGAGCGCGGCGAAAACCCCCGCGCCGATCATCGATCCCAGGCCGATCACCACCGCGTCGAACACGCCCAGGTGCCGCTTCAGCTCCCCCGTGCCCGCGGACGCAGCCGACGTACCCATGACCCACTCCAAGCCCAGAACCGCGACCACACCGTGCCCCTGTGTCGGCGCACGCTATCGGAACCGGGCCCCGAGCGGGCGGTCCGCGAGGTGAAACCGAGCCGAAGGGTTGGCGGCCCGCTGCCAAGCGGCGTCGCGCAGCAGTCGCAGGCCGTTGAGGCCCACGATCACGGTGGAGCCCTCGTGGCCCAGGACGCCCAGGGGCAGCGGGAGATGTCCGGCCAGGTCCCAGACGACCAGCCCGGAGATGAACACCGAGGCGATGACCAGGTTCTGGACCACCAGCCTGCGGGCACGTCGGGACAGGGCGACCACCGCGGGGACGGTGGCCAGTTCGTCGCGCACGATGACCGCGTCGGCGGTCTCCAGGGCGAGGTCGGAGCCGGCCCGGCCCATGGCGATGCCGGTGTGCGCGGCGGCCAGCGCGGGGGCGTCGTTGACACCGTCGCCGATGACCAGCACCTTGGCCCCGGCCCGCTCGAGGCGGCGCACGGCCTCGACCTTCTCCTGCGGCAGCAGGCCGGCGTGGACGTCGTCGCCGGTGATGCCGACCTCGGCGGCCAGGCGGGCGGCGGGACGCGGGTTGTCGCCGGTGACCAGCACCGGGCCGGTACCGGTCAGCGCCTTCAACGCGGCGACCGTCGCAGCGGCGTCCGGGCGAAGCCGGTCGGCGATGCCCAGGATGCCGACCGGGACGCCGTCCCGCGCGACCAGGACCGCGGTACGGCCGCCGCGCTCCAGTTCCTCGGCGACAGCGGTGGCCGCGGCGGACAGCGTGTCGGTGGCGCCGTTGATGAGCCGGGCCGGTGCGCCGACGGCGACCGCGGCGCCCTCGACGGTGGCGGTGACCCCGATACCGGGAGTGGAGCTGAAGTCCTCGGCGCCCGGGATCCGCAGCGCACGTTCGCGGGCCGCGTCCACCACGGCCCGCGCCAGCGGGTGCTCGCTGGAATGCTCGGCGGATGCCGCCAGGGCCAGCAGTTGATTCTCGCTCAGGCCGCTGCCGGCCAGGGGGCGGATACCGGTGACGCGGGGAACGCCCTCGGTCAGGGTGCCGGTCTTGTCCAGCGCGACCGCGTCGACCTGGCCCAACTGCTCCATCACCACGGCGGACTTGACCAGCACGCCGTGACGCCCCGCGGTGGCGATGGCGGACAGCAGCGGCGGCATGGTCGCCAGGACCACCGCACAGGGCGAGGCCACGATCATGAAGGTCATCGCGCGCAGCAGCGAGCCGGTCAGCTGCGCGCCGAAGGCCAGGGGGACCAGGAAGACCGCGAGGGTGGCGACGACCATGCCCACCGAGTAGCGCTGTTCGACCTTCTCGATGAACAGCTGGGTGGGAGCCTTGGTCCCGCTCGCCTCCTCGACCATCCTGACGATCCGGGCGATGACCGAGTCGGAGGCGTCGCGTTCGACCGCGACCCGCAGCGCGCCGGTGCCGTTCAAGGTGCCGGCGAAGACCTCGTCGCCCGCCTCCTTGACGACCGGCAACGGTTCTCCGGTGATGGTGGCCTGGTCCACCTCGCTGGCACCGTCCAGGACCCGGCCGTCAGCGCCCACCCGCTCACCGGGCCGTACCAGGACGATGTGGCCCACGGTCAGGGCCCCGGTGGCCACCAGCTCCTCGCTGCCGTCGTCCAGCAGCCGGGTGGCGGTGCTGGGGGCCAGGTCCAGCAGGCCCCGGACCGAGTCCTGGGTGCGGGCGGTGGCCAGGGCCTCCAGCGCGCCGGAGGTGGCGAAGATGACGATCAGCAGCGCGCCGTCCATGACCTGTCCGATCGACGCCGCGCCGATCGCGGCGACGATCATCAGCAGGTCCACGTCCAGGGTCTTCGCCCGCAACGCCTGCACCCCGGCCCAACCGGGCTCCCAGCCGCCGGTCACGTAGGCGACCGCGTACAGCGGCGCCCAGAGCCAGGCGCTCACGCCGGTCAGCTGCAGCGGCAGCGCGATCAGGAACGCCAGTGCGGCCACGGCCGCCCAGCGGGCCTCGGCCAGCGCGAACACCTTGGTGCGCCGTCCGGAAGCCTGCGAGCCACGGCGGGGCGCGACCGGTGCGGGCCGCCGGGTCAGGGTCGTGGACATCGGTGGTTCCTTCGCACGGGCAGGACGGGGAGACCGGTCCACCATAGCGGAATGATTGAACATCTATTCACGCATCATCGGTAGGATGCGGCTATGGGACACGGAGTCGAGGAGAGAGCGCGAGCCAGCGCGCGTGAACGCCTGGACCACGTCGGCAGCGCGAGTGTGGCCACCATGCTCCAGGCCCTGGCCACCCCGTCCCGACTGCTGATCCTCGCCCGCCTGGTCGAAGGACCGTGCGCGGCCAGCGACCTGGCCGCGGCCGCAGGCCTGGAGCGCTCCGCCTGCTCACACCAACTGCGCCTGCTGAAGAACCTCGGCCTGGTCGTCGCCGAGCGGCACGGGCGCTCGATGGTCTACGCCCTGTACGACAACCACGTCGCCGAACTCCTGGACCAGGCCGTCTACCACGTCGAACACCTGAGACTCGGCCTGCCCGACACCGAGGACGTCGCCCCGCGCGAGTGAGCCGGCCCGGTCAGCGCCGGCCGCGGTGCGGGGCGCCATCGCTGGGGCGGCGCCCCGGACCGCCCCGTGTCAGCTCACGTGCACGGTGACGGCGGCGGTGTGCAGCGTTCCCGCGGTCTGGAACTGGAGGAACAGCCGCCAGTCGCCGGGCCTGGTCAGCTCGGCGTGGAAGGACAGGGTCGGACCGCCGTGGCCGGCGGTCACCGTGGCGGTGGGATGCAGGTGCGCGAAGGCACCGTCGCCCTGGTGGAAGGCGGTCAGATGGGCATAGCTGTCCAGATAGGGCTGGAGGTCGGTGACCGGTGTGCCGCCCCTGGCGACGGTGACGGTCAACGGGTGGACCATGCCTGCCGTCAGGTCACCGGTCAGGGTGACGGTGTAGCCGTCGACGGTGGTACGGGTCGACGCCGCCGGCAGGGCCGTGTCCACCGCCTTGCCGGGAACGGTCACCGTGCGGCTGAGGACGAAGTCGGTGTCCTTGCCGGAACCGGAGTCGGGGGTGAAGGTGGCGACCAGCCGCCAGGTCCCGGCGCTGAGGGCGGCCAGGGGTGCGGTCCAGGTCCCGTCGGCGGCCATGGTGGGGTGAACGTGCTGAAACCCGGTCAGGTCGGATCGGATCGCGTAGAAGTGCAGCCTCTTGGTCTGGTCGACGGCGAAGCCGGTGATCGGCCTGCGGTCCGGGCCGACGATCGTGAACCGGTAGCCGAACGCCTTCGCGGCGGGCAGCCTGGTGGTGGCGGAGCTGAGGGTGTAGCCGTTGCGGGTCGCGGAGAGCCCGTCGCCCGACGTCATCGCCCCCATACCGTCCATGCTGGGCATCGCGGACGCCGGGACCGACGCGGACGCGGACATGGACGTGGACGTGGACGTGGACGGCATGGCACCGACGGGCATCCCGGACATCCCGGGCATGGCCGAACCGCCCCCGGAACCGGAGCTGCAAGCGGCCAGGGTCAGGGTCAGGGCCACGGCGGACGCTGCCAGGGCCGCGGCCCCCGCTCGCCGACGGGAAAGGGGCAGCAGGAATGAAGACATGGGTGTGCTCTCTCAGGTGGGCGCCGGAACGCGGCGCACGGACAGTGCGGGACCAGCCCCGGCACCCCTCGCGTCGAGCGAGGGGTCCGGTGGGTCCTGTCAGGTCCGGGCGATGCACACCTGGAGAAGTAGCTGTCGACCGCCGGTCGGCGGCGGGCCTCGGCGCCGGGCGGCGGGTCCGGCGCCGAAGCGACCGGTCCCGATCAGCACACTCAGCCCGGCCAGGACCGCGAACGCCAGCAGGGGGGCGGGGGCTGCCGGGCGCGTGAGGTGGTCGCGGGTCGCTGTGGACACGCAACTGGTGCCCTGTGAACCGGTCACCGTGCCGCCTGGCCGCTGCGCCTGCGCGGCAGGCCGTGCGGCGACGGGCGCGGCGGCGGCCATCGGATGCGCGCCTGGCAGGGTCAGGGACATCGCGTCGTGGCAGTCGCCCATCGCGGTGATGGGGGCGCCGTGCATGAGGAACATGCCGACCAGGACCGCGAGCACGGCAAGCAGGCGGGCCGGGCCCGTGTGCCTACGCGTGCCGTCCACCGCCGTTGGTCCCCGTCCTCGCCCCGGTACTGCTTGCAGTCGCCCATCGACCGTAGCAGCCACCGGATCCCGCCCGGGGCACTGCCCGAGTGACGGCGGGTCAGCGTGCGGGTGGAAGGCGTTGACCTTGCAGTCAGATCTGGTTGAGGCCGCCGCGGAGCGAGGCCGGTGATCCCGTGATGTCCACGGGCACCGGAGCGCGCGCATAACTGTCGGCACGACGGCGAACCTAGCTGTGCAGGTGGCGGCGCAGGTAGTCGTGCCAGGTGTGTTCGAAGGTCTTGGCGAGTGCGGACTGGCGGGCCAGAACGTCCCAGGCGTGGAAGGCGTGGGCGTAGAGGTGTTCGGGCAGGCCGGACAGGTCGGTGGCGCGGGCGGGGGCGCAGTAGGGGTGGACGTCGTCGGTGCCTGCGCGGTCGCCGAGGACCGCTTGCCAGGCGTAGAGGCATTCACGGCGGTCGCACACGCCCAGGTCGGTGATCTCGTGGCTGGACGGCGTCTCGTTGCGGTCGTCGAGCGGCCGCGCCCGGGGCCTGGGTCTCGGGGGCGAGGCGGTAGTCGACCACGGCCAGCACGGCGTCCAACTCCAGGGCCATACGCGCGGCGCAGGGGTGGCCGACGGCGTCGTGGGCGCTACCCAGGACCTGGCCGCCGGCATGGAAGTACAGCAGCGCCGGGCGGGCCCGCTCGGCGTCGCCGGGGTGGACCCCGGGGTGGAACATGACCACGTCGAGCACGGTGCCGTCCTCGCGGGGGATGCCGAGGGTGGGCACAGCGACGCGGTCCTTCGGGCCGAGTTGGAGCAGCAGTTGCCGACCCGCACCGGACGGGCCGGGTGGGCGCTCGCCGCCGCCCCGGTGGCCGCGGCCTGAATGCTGGCGCTGCCGGCCGACGGTGCCGCTGCTCGCGCGGGGGAGGAGACCGCTCGGCTCGGATCCTGTGCGTGGCTTGTCTTTATTTTATGGGGTACTGACGGGCCTTCATCTGCAATCTTAGTGAGTTCTTAGTAATTGACCTTGCATTAGCACCGCAGCCTGGGTATTGACCCGTTCCCAACAACTCTGCTTTGCTTCTGCGCGGCAGCCCATACACCACTTGAGGTGGTGTCACCTGGGAACCTTCCACCGGCCTTCCGGTCAGATACTCCACGACAGCTCTGCGGACAACGCAGGCCCCGCCCGCCTCCGGTCATGTCGAAATCTCTGCGAGGCGAATCCCTGCCTCGTACAAGGGGGGATTTCGACAAGGTCGGTGCGTATGCGGAGGAGTCCGCAGGGCTGTCGTGGCCCGGGGTGCCCGCGAAGGCAGCCGGCGTCACCCGCACCTCCCGTTCCATGCACGTGATCCCGTGTCGCCCACCGGCAGACACGCCATCAGCATGAGAGGAACCCTCAACCATGGGGACACCCCACACCCCGCGCCGAGCGGTCCTGACCGGACTCCTAGGCGTCGCGCTCGCGGCGGCGGCACTCACCGCCACGGCACCCCAGGCGGTGGCCGCCGCACCGGCTCCGTCGTCCGCGCACGGCAGTTCCGTCGCCAACCCGTACAGCCCGGCGTACCAGCACGCCTACCGGCACGGCGTGGTGCCGACCCTCCAGCAGAACAGCAAGATGAAGTCCTGGGCGGCGAACCAGGTCACGCCCAACGTCGCCACCGGCCCGGAGACGCTGTCCTACGGCGGCGGCATCGACGGCATCGGCGTCGAGGACGGGCACTCCAAGGTCTACCTGGTGTTCTACGGAAACCAGTGGGGCACCCAGAGCACCAACTCCAGTGGCGACGCGACCTTCTCCGGTGACGCCAAGGGCGCCGCGCCCGTGGCCCAGGAGATGTTCAAGGGCATCGGCACCGGCAACGAACTCTGGTCCGCCGACCTGACCCAGTGGTGCGACGGCCCCAACGTGTCCGTCGGCGCGACGAGTTGCCCCTCGAACGCCAGCTTCGTCCCGTACCAGACCGGCGGAGTGCTCGCCGGGGTCTGGTACGACAACGCGGGCGCCTCGCCCAGCGCCGCGAGCGGACACCAGCTCGGCGTGGAGGCCGTCAACGCGGCCGCCCACTTCGGCAACACCACCGCCGCCGCGAACCGCAACGCCTACTACGTGATCCTGTCGCCGCACGGCACCAACCCGGACAGTTACCAGGGCCAGTACTGCGCCTGGCACGACTACAACGGCGACAGCACCCTGACCGGCGGCGCGGTGACGTCCAACTACGGCGACATCGCGTTCAGCAACCAGCCGTACAACATGGACTCGGGCGCCGGCTGCGGCGTGGGCTTCATCAACTCGCCCGGAACGCTCGACGGTTGGACCATGACCCTCGGCCATGAGTGGCACGAGATGATGTCGGACCAGAACCCGGCCGGGGGCTGGACCAACAACACCGGCAGCTCGTACAACGGCCAGGAGAACTCCGACGAGTGCGCCTGGCTCAACCCCGGCACCGCGGGCGGCGCCGCCAACGTCACCATGGGCACCGGCACCTTCGCCGAGCAGGCCAGTTGGTCCAACGACACCAACGCCTGCGCCATCTCGCACCCGATCGTCGGCGGCGGCAGCACCGGCAACACGGTCACCGTGACCAATCCCGGCAGCCAGAGCAGCACCGTCAACACCGCGGTCTCGCTGCAGATCCACGCCACCGACTCGGGCTCCGGCCAGACCCTGACCTACAGCGCCAGCGGGCTGCCCGCCGGACTGTCCATCAACTCCTCCACCGGCCTGATCTCGGGCACCCCGACCGCCACCGGCACCTCCTCGGTCACCGTCACCGCCAAGGACGGCACCAACGCGAGCGGGTCCGCTTCCTTCAGCTGGACCGTCTCCACCGCCGGCGGTGGCGGCTGCACGGCCTCCCAGCTGCTCGGCAACCCCGGCTTCGAGACCGGCAGCGCCTCGCCCTGGACGGCCAGCTCGGGCGTCGTCGACAACAGCAGCGGTGAGGCCGCCCACTCCGGCAGCTGGAAGGCCTGGCTGAACGGCTACGGCACCACCCACACCGACACCCTGTCCCAGTCGGTCACCATCCCGGCCGGCTGCACCAGCGCCACGCTGACCTACTACCTCCACATCGACACCGCGGAGACCACGACCACCACGGCGTACGACACCCTCAAGGTCACCGGCACCAGCGGTGGCACCGCCACCACGCTGGCGACCTACTCCAACCTCAACAAGGCCACCGGCTACACCCTGCGCACCGTCAACCTCTCCTCCTACGTGGGGAAGACCGTGACGCTGACGTTCACTGGCACCGAGGACAGCAGCCTGCAGACCAGCTTCGTCATCGACGACACCGCGGTCAACGTCTCCTGACCGCACGGCAGTGAGCCCAGGTTGTGCCCCGGGAGGGAACCCCTTCCGGGGCACAGCCTGTCCCATCGGAGAACCGACAGGAAGGGCGACCATGATCCCGTGGCGTAGCGCAGCAGGCCTGCTCCTCACCCTGGTGACGCTCGCCGGTTGCGCGTCGGGCAGCACCGGCGCGGGGCCGGGAGCCCCGGCCTCCCCGCCGAGCGGCTCCGGCGGCCGGACCGCCTCGCTGGACGAGCACGCCGCAGGCTCCACCGTCTCCGTCCCCCGCGGCACCACCGTCCTGCTCACCCTGCACAGCACCTACTGGGCGCCACCGCGAAGCTCGGCGCCGGCGCTGCTGCAGCCGCTGGGCGGGGCGACGTCCTCGGCCGCCGCTGTCGGCCCGGGCTGCCGGCCGGGCGCCGGCTGCGGCACCGTCGTCAGCCGCTTCCTGGCGCTCCGCGGCGGCCGGGTCACCCTGAGCTCGGCGCGGACCAGTTGCGGCGAGGCCATGGCCTGCCGGCCCGCGGAGCGGACCTTCCGGGTCACGGTCGTGGTCACCGCGCCATGACCACGACGCTCCCCGGGCGGCTCAGTCCCGGCCCGCCGCGGGCAGTTCCAGCAGCACGGTCAGGCCGCCGCCCGGGGTGTCCTCCAGCCGTGCCGTGCCGCCGTTGGCGGTGACCAGGCGGTGCACGATGGCCAGCCCCAGCCCGGATCCCCGGGCCTCCGGGTTGCCGAAGCGGCGGAACGCGGCCTCCCTGGCCCGCGGGGTCATCCCCGGACCCCCGTCGACCACCCGCAGCCGGATCGTACGCCGCCCCAGCGAGCCCGGTCCCGAGGTCCCCTCGATCCGGACCCGGCCCCCGGCCGGAACCGCCTCCAGGGCGTTGGCGATCAGATTGTCGAGCACCTGCTCCAGGTCGCCCTCGCCGAGCATCGTGCTCAACCCGTCGGGGCAGTGCGCGGTCAGGGCCACCTGCCGCTCGTCCGCCACCGGTTCCCAGGCCGCCACCCGTTCCGCGACCACCTCGTCGACCCGGACCGGCCGGGGCAGGGGCACCGCGCTCTCCGCGCGGGCCACCGCGAGCAGTCCGTCCACCAGGCGTGACAGCCGGGCGATCTCCTCCTGGGCTCCCGTCAGTTCCAGTGCCGCGTCGCCGTCGACGTCTCCGGCCAGCAGGTCCAGCCGGAGCCGGAGCGCCGCCAGCGGGGTCCGCAACTGGTGCGACACATCGGCGATGACGGTGCGGTGGCCGTGGACCAAGGCCTCGTTGCGGGCCGCCATGGTATTGAAGGTCGCCGCCAGCCGACGCACCTCCGGCGGCCCGCTGCCCGTCTCGGCCCTCACCTCGAGGGCACCTTCGCCCAACCGCTGGGCGACCTGGTCCACCGCGTGCAGCGGACGGCCCACCCAGCGGGCCAGCCGGACCGAGACCAGGGTCCCGGCGACCAGGCCCGCGACGGCGATCAGCGCCAACCAGCCCCAGACGGCCCAGATCCGGTCGTGCAGCGGATCCAGTGAGCGGGCCAGCACCGCGACGCCGACCGCGTCCTCGGTGTCCCCGATCGGCTCGGCCACCGTCAGACGGCCCTGGGCGTCCTCGGTGCGCGACATCTGGTCGGCGAGGGTGGCGGTGACCAGTGCCCCGGCGGTCCCCGTCGTGGCGCCGGCGCACGAGGTACGGGCGAGCACCGCGCCGTGCGCGCCGTAGACCGCCGCGCAGTCGCCCCGCTGCTGGGCCTGGGCGAGGAGTCGCAGTGTCAGGGCGTCGGACTTGTGGTCGGAGAGATGCTCCTCCGCCGCCGCGGAGATCGCGCGCGTGTCGGCCTGCGCGGTGCTGCGGTAGGAGGTCTGCTCGCGCTCCGTCAGCAGCCAGCCCAGCGGCACCATGGCCAGCAGCAGCAGTACCGTGACCAGAGCCAGCACCGTCAGCGCGATGCGGCGGGTCATCGGCGCTCAGTCCGGCTCGCCGAGGCGGAAGCCCCGGCCGTAGACCGTCTCGACCATCCCCGGGACGCCGAGCTTGCGGCGCAGCGCCGCCATGTGGACGTCCAGGACCTTGCTGGGGCCGTACCAGTCCGCGTCCCAGGCCCGCTTCAGGATCTCCTGACGGGTCACCACCCGCCCCGGGTCGACGGCCAGGCACTCCAGGATGTCGAACTCCTTGGCGGTCAGCAGGACCTCCTGGTCGGCGACGGTCACCTTGCGGGTTCGCGGATCGACGGCCAGCGGACCGTGCCGCAGCAGCTCCGGCACGGTCGGGCGGGTGCGGCGCAGTACCGCCCGGATCCGGGCCAGCAGTTCGGACAGGCCGAACGGTTTGACCAGGTAGTCGTCCGCGCCCCCGTCGAGCGCGGACACCCGGTCGCCCTCCTCGCCGCGCGCCGTCACCACGATGATCGCCAGGTCCGAGCGGCGCCGCAGCAGGCGGCAGACCTCCACCCCGTCCAGGTCCAGCAGCCCCAGGTCCAGCAGCACCACGTCCGGCAGCGGTTCGGTCACCAGCGCGGCCCGGCCGGAATCGACGCACCGCGCCGCGTAGCCGGCCCGCTCCAGCCCGCGGACCAGCGACCGGGCGATCCCGGGATCGTCCTCGACCACCAGCACCCGCACGATCCCCGCGCCCGCGTCTGAGCCCGACTCGTCCATCCGCCCAGCCTAGGGGGTGTCTGACCGTCAGTTCCTGGTGGAACGGTGCCGGTTCCGGGGTGGCTGGTCGGGTGTGATGTCGGCGGCCAGGGCGGAGAGCAGGGCCAGCGACTGTTCGGTGCTGCTGCCTGGTTCCGCGTGGTAGATGACGAGGGTGAGCCCTTCGGAGCCGTTGACGGCGAATTTGTCATAGTCGAGTTCGAGGTCGCCGACGGCGGGGTGGTGCATGTGGTGGGTGCCGCCGCCCGCCAGCGGGCGGACGTCGTGCCGGGACCAGATCCGGGTGAACGCGGGGCTCTTGACGGCGAGTTCGCCGACCAGTTCCATCAGCCGCGGGTCCTCGACCTCGGGTCCCACCGTGGAGCGCAGGCCCGCGATGAGGGTCTCCACCTTCGTCTCCCAGTCCGGCATGAGCGCGTGCATGGCGGGGTCCAGGAACGTCGCTCGCAGCAGGTTCGTGCCGGGGGTGTAGACCGGCGAGAGCGCCCGGGCGATGGCGTTGGAGGCCAGGATGTCCAGGTGGGGGCCCTGCACATAGGCGGGTGTCGCCTGCCAGGAGTCGATCAGCTGCAGCAGGCTGGGACGCACCCGTTCCGGGGTACGCGGCGCGCGCCGCCTCGCGGGCGCCGGCGCGGCGAGCTGGTACAGGTGGGTGCGGGCGTCGTCGTCCAGGCGCAGGGCCCGTGCCACGGCGTCCAGGACCTGGGGGGACGGGTTCTGGTCCCGGCCCTGTTCGAGCCGGGTGTAGTACTCGGTGCTGATGCCCGCGAGCATCGCGAGCTCGTCACGGCGCAGACCGGGCACGCGGCGGCGCCCGTTGTCGCGCAGACCGACCTGCTCCGGGCGGACCTGGTCACGCCTGGCACGGAGGTAGTCCCCGATCTGGTTTCCGCTCATGGATCCACGGTAAGGGCGATTCCCCGCGACTGGGTGTCCCTGCTGGGGAGGGTCTCAGCAGGGCAATCGCTAACCGCACGCTTGCGGCGAAGACTCCTTGCAGGGTGGTTCTCAGGGCGGCGAAAGGCCGCCCGGTCCACCAGGAAGAGGAGATTCCCATGACTGTGCGTACCTGGTTCATCACTGGTGTCAACAGCGGCTTCGGCCGCGAGATGACCGAGCAGCTGCTGCGGCGCGGCGACCGCGTCGCGGGCACCGTGCGCAAGCCGGACGCCGTCGCGGACCTGAAGGAGAAGTACGGCGACCAGTTCTGGGTCGCCCATCTGGACCTGACCGACGTCGCGGAGATCAAGGCCGTCGTCGGCCGGGCGTTCGCCGAGCTCGGCAGCATCGACGTGGTGGTCAACAACGCCGGCTACGGCCTGTTCGGCGCCGCCGAGGAGCTCACCGACGCGCAGATCGACCACATCATCGCGACCAATCTGACCGGCTCCATCCAGGTCACCCGCGCGGCGCTGCCGCACCTGCGCGCCCAGCAGGGGGCCCGGATCATCCAGATCTCCACCTTCGGCGGCCAGGCCGCGTTCCCGGGCGCCTCGATGTACCACGCCACCAAGTGGGCCATCGAGGGCTTCACCGAGGCCGTCGCACGCGAGGTCGCCGGCTTCGGCATCGGGGTGACGATCATCGAGCCCGGCGGGGCCCGCACCCGGTTCCGCTACGGCTCCGCCCAGCTGGGCCCGGCCCTCGACGCCTACGCCGACACCCCGGTCGCCGCAGTCCGCGGCATGATCGAGAACGGTCGGGCGCTGCCGCCCGGCGACCCGGCCAAGATGGCCGCGGTCATCATCGCCAGCGCCGAGCAGAGCCCGGCACCGCTGCGGATCGCGCTGGGCACGGACTCCTTCGGCATCATCCGCACGTCACTCGCCGACCGCCTGGCCGCCCTGGAGGCGCAGCAGGACCTCGCGACCTCGACCGACTTCCCGGCCGACGCGTAGCCGGTCGGCTGTTGTGTCGGCTGCGGGCGGTCGCCGTGCGGCGGCGCCCGCAGCCGTGCTCCCTGCCAGGGGCGGGTCTAGCTCTGCGTGTAGGTGTAGTGCGGGGAATCGTACTGGGGCCCGTTCTTCTCGTAGGTGAACCAGTAGGTGATGACGTTGCCGGCGCTGAGACCGCTCACGGTCTGGGTCCAGGTGCCGGCGTTGTTGGTCATCCGGAAGTTCTGCTGGTTGGCGTTGTTGACCAGGTAGTGGACGTCCACGTAGGCGGCCGGGGTGGTCGGCTTGAAGGTGATCTGGGCCTGGGTGGCGTTGAGTTGGACAGCGGCGGCGGTGCCGTCAGCCGTGGTCCCGCCCGAACCGCCGGTCGTGCTCCCACCCGTGGTGGTCCCGCCGGTCGTGGTCCCGCCGGTGGTCCCACCCGTGGTCGTGCCACCGGTCGTGCCACCGGTCGTGGTTCCGCCCGTGGTGGTCGTCCCGCCCGTGGTGGAACCGCTGCCCGCCGCCTTCTGGTACACGGCGAACCAGTCCACGCTCATGCCCGCCCCGGAGGTGATCCCGGCTCCGGTGGTGGTGCAGGCACAGACCTTGTTGGGGTAGGAGCCGGCGATGGCCAGGTCGAAGATGGCGAAGAAGCCGTGGTCCACGGCTGCCTGCCAGGTGCCGACCGATACCTGGTTCTCGTTGACGGTGTAGGTGAGGGTGTTGTCCAGGTAGAACCGCAACTGCTCAGCAGCCGTGTTGGTGCGGTCGATGATCACCGAGTACGTGTGGTACGCGGTCTGGCAGCCCGGGCACGACTGCAACCCGCTGCTGATCCCGTCCGGGTCGTGGCACTCGCCCGCCCAGACACCGCAGTGGAAGGTGGTCGAGTGCTGGCTCAGCGCGTTGACGTCCTCCATGATGTCGATCTCGCCGATGCTCGGCCAGTTGGTCGCGCCGACCGGACGGGCAGCCGCGCCCATGGCCCAGAACGCCGGCCAGTAGCCAAGACCGCTCGCCGGGTTCGGCTGCTGGAGGGAGGCGCTCAACTCCAGTTCACCACCGGCCGGGGCCTGGAAGTCGGTGCGCTGGGTCTCGATGCGACCCGAGGTCCAGTGCCCCGCAGCGTCCCTGATCGGCTTGATCACCAGGTGGCCCGAGCCGTCCTGGTAGACGTTGGCGGTGGAGTTGGTCGCCGTCTCGACCTCTCCGGTGCCCCAGTTGGCGGCCGAACCTGGGTAGCTGTAGGAAGTCCCGGTGTCGTAGAGCCAGTTGGACGTGTTCAGGCCCGTGCCGGACGCCCCGTTGAAGTCGTCGCTGAAGACCGTGGTCCAGCCGGAGGGTGGCGCGGGTACCGCCGCTGCCGCCGGGTTCGCCCCGGTGACCAGCACCAGCAGCCCGGCCACCAGCGAGAGCACCGCGGAGGCGGCGATCGCGGCTCGCCTGCGGTGCTGGCGAACCGGCCAGGATCTGATCGATCTGAGAGTGTTCATGGGTGTGGGAGCCTCTCTGGGTGGAGTGAGGGGGGACCGCAGTTTTGACTCGCCGACGGATACCGCTTCGTGGAGGTGCGCGTTGAAGGGTGGTTCTGCGCATGGTGACGAGTCCTCTCAGTAACTTCACTTACTGAAGGAAGGCAGCAGGGCACGGCCGGCCGCAAGCACATGCCCTGGACGGAGAGGGGCCGTTCGTCCTTCCGCTACCTTTGAATAGTTCTTTGGGAGCGCTTTCAATCGAAGGACTCAGGGGCCGCCTGTCTCTAGGAGTGTCAGCGCAGCCTCGCCCATGCGTCAATAACCCTTACCAGCTTCACTTCTTGAACGCATTGGCGGCAACTCCCCCGGACCAAGGACCCCGCACCGGCTGCCGGCCGCCGGGCCTGACGGTCAGTTCGGGAGGGCGGTCACTTCGCGTACGGCCTTGGCAACCGCCGGGGCGTCCTTCTTGAGGATCGCGTCGTGGTTGCTGGCGACCTTGGCGCTGATCCTGATGTGGGGGTTGCGGAGCACCACGCCGTCCAGGCTGGCGCGGATCTGTTCCTGCTCGTCGCCCTTGCTGCCCAGCGAGTTGCCCGAGGCGACGACGTACCGGGTCGGGACGGTGATGGCGTCCAGCACGGGGGCCAGGTTGGCGGCGCGGGCGAGTCTGCCGAGTTCGATGTTGCTGTCGGCCATCTGTTCGGCGTTCAGCCGCGGGGTCAGGCCGGTGGGGCGCAGCAGCGGCATGAGCAGGCCCAGTCGTCGGAAGGTCTTGCGGATCCTCAGTTCCATGGCGTCGTCGAGCCAGTCGTGCGGTTGTGCGCCTTCGACCAGGACCGTGCCCAGGGTGCGGTCGGGGTTGCGGGCGGCCCAGTGGGCCGCGACGAACGCCCCGTAGGACCAGCCGGCCACCAGCACCCGGTCCACGCCCCGGGCCGCGAGGACGGCGTCGACGTCGCGGACGGCAGCCTCGAAGGAGTAGTCCGCGGAGCGCTTGGACTTCCGGCCGCGGGCCCGTTCGTCGTAGGTGATGTGCCGGTAGTCCGTTCCGAGTTCGGCGATGACGCGTCGCCAGTAGCCCTGGGTGGCGAACTGGCCGTTGAGGTAGACCACGGGGATGCCGGGGCCGCCGGTGTCGGTGACGGCCAGGGCGGTGTCCTCGACCGGCACCATGCCGGTCCAGGCCGTGGCGGTCGAGGACGTGCTGTTCTTCGTCATGTGTTCCTCCTGGTCAGATGGGACGGGTTGCGGTCAGGTCGAGTTGGAACTCGTGCGTGCGTCGGTACGAGCGGAAGCCCAGTGCGAGATTGACCGCGAGCATGTGGCTGTTGTCCTCGGCGTTGTCGGTCTCGATCTCGACGACCTGGGGGTGCTCGGCCCGCAGCCGACGCACCATCGCCGCCTTGATCCACAGTCCGAGACCTCGGCCCCGGTGCGCGGGCACGACCGCGGTGTCGTACTGCTGGGCCCGTGGCGGCGTGCCCTGGGGGAGCAGGATCTCGGTGTAGCCGGCCATGGTGCCGTCGTCGTGGACGGCGGCGACGGTCAGCAGGGTGTCGCCACGATGGGCGATCACCTGGGCCATGGTCCGGACCCGCTCGGCGTCCCAGTCCACGCTGCCGTAGTCCAGGTCTCCGACGGGCATGTCGTTCATCGCGTTCTTGGCCGTCGCGAAGGCGTCCGCGAGTTCGTTTGGCACCGTGCCGGTCCAGCCGGTCAGCCGGTAGCCGAGGTGCTCGGCGTCGTTGGTCTCGGCGTCGTTGGTCTCGGCGATGGTGGCCCCGTCCGTCCGGTCGAGGCGCAGGATCAGGTGGTCCAGCGTCAGGGCCCGCCGGAAGCCCCACCGCTCGCAGAAGGCCTCGCCCGGGCTGTCGCCCGGGACTTCGACCACCAGGCTGCGCCGCTTCTCGGTGCGGCAGGCCGCCACCACGGTCGACAGCAGGCGTGAGCCGGTCCCCCGGCGCCGGTGTTCGGGTTCGACGTGGAGTTCCAGTTCGGCCAGATGATCCCTCCCCGGCGAGGTGAACAGCCGCAGGCCGGCGACTCCCACCGGGCTGCCGCCCGGATCGGTGGCCATCCAGGTCAGCCGATGACTGTCCAGGGTGGGCTTGGTGAGCTGGGCATGGATCTTCCCCGGCCCGGGAAGCGGCACTCCGGGCAGGTCGTGGGTCATCGAGGCGGCCAGGACCTGATGCCACGCGGCGGCGTGGGTGACCGAAATGCGATGGAGCGGCGTGAGGTGAACCTGTTCACTCAAGGCGGTACTCCCGAAGTCGAGCGGGGTGACGACGTGTCCGAACCTAGGAGGGCGCGATGATCCGGCGCATCGGTCGGCATGACGTAACGCGATGCTCGGGCGCGCGGGAGCGTTGGGTAGGTTGGCTCCATGCTGTACGGGCGGGCGGCCGAGCAGGACCGGATACACCAGCTGCTTTCGCGTGCCCGGGAGGGCGTGAGCAGTGCGCTGGTGATCCACGGTGAGGCCGGAATCGGCAAGACGGCGCTGCTGGGGTACGCCGCCGACGCCGCGTCACCGGGGCGCGTGCTGCGGACCGTGGGCATCGAGACGGAGATGGAGCTGGCTTTCGGGGGTCTGCATGCGCTACTGACCCCTGTCGCCGACCGCGTGGACCGGTTGCCCGAGCCACAGGCCGCCGCCCTGAAAGCCGCGTTCGGGCTGTCCGGCGCGGTGGTGCGGGACCGGCTCGCCCTGGGGGTGGCGGTGCTCAGCAGCTTGTCGCAGGCCGCGGACGGCGGCTCGCTGCTGTGTCTGATCGACGACGCGCAGTGGCTGGACCAGGCGTCGCTGGACGCCCTGACGTTCGCCGCCCGCCGGCTCCGCGGTGAGGGCGTGGTGATGCTGTTCGCCCTCCGCGACAGCGTTCCGGGCGGACAGATCACCGGTCTGCCGCGCCTGCGACTGCAGGGCCTCGACTCCGCGTCCGCCGACGCTCTCCTCACCGGCCACGTCGCCGACCTGTCACCGAACGCGCGGGACCAGATCGTCGAGCAGGCGCAGGGCAATCCGCTGGCGCTGCTGGAACTTCCCGCGGCGCTCACGGTCGAGCAGCGAGCCGGCCGGGTGAACCCGGTCACCCTCCCCGCCGGGCCGGCGTCGCCCACAAGCCGCATCCAGGAGACCTTCCAGGAGCAGCTCCGGCGCCTCCCCGACGCCACCCGATCGATGCTGCTGGTGGCCGCCGCTGACGACTCCGGTGACCTCGACCTGGTTCTGCGGGCGTCGACCCGGTTCGGCGCCACTCTGGAGGACCTGGAACCGGCGGAGCGCGCCAGGCTCGTCCTGCTGGCCGACAACACCCTGTCCTTCCGCCACCCCCTCATCAGATCGGTCACCTACCAGGACACGCCCCTGGCCCGTCGTCTCGCGGCCCATCGGGCGTTGGCCGACGCCTGGGGCGACACGATGGCCGGCGAGCAGCAGGCCGACCGCCGGGCCTGGCACCTGGCCGCCGCCACGACCGGAACCGACGAGGACGTCGCCGACGCCATGGTGGGCGTCGCGCAGCGGGCCGGAGGCCGACAGGGGACCGCCTCCGCCTCGGCCGCGTACGAACGCGCCGCGCAGCTCACCACGGTCCCGGCCAGACGCGCCAAACTGCTTGCCTCCGCGGCCTTCACCTCGGCCGAGGCCGGGCAGTTCCACCGCACAGCGGCCCTCACCGACCGGATCAACGCGCTCGCCCTGGATCCGGCGATGCTCGCCGACTTCGCCCGGGTCCGCGCCATCGTGGAGCTGGACCGCGGGACGCCGCACCAGGCCACTCGTATTCTGCTCGCATGCGCGGACCGGCTCGGCTCCTCCGCCGACCTGGCTCCGGTGCTGGCCGAGGCGGTGGCGACGGCGCAGTCGTCGGGCGACCGCTCGCTGATGACCGAGGTCGCGGCTCGGATCCCCGCCTCGTCGGAGCACTCGATCGCGAGGGCGATGGCGGACCCCGGCGGCAGCGACACCGGGTACCCGACCGGGCTGACACCGGCCCAGGACGCAGGGTTCGCCGAGCGGATCCTGGCCGGGACCTACCACCGGCTGATCGCGGACCACCACACCGCTCTCCAGGTCGCCGCCGCTTGCGTACGCGACTGCCGGGACCATGACGTGGTCGGCTGGCTCCCCACCTCGCTGCACCTCCTCGCCGAGGCCCAGATGTACCTGGGGCTGCACGAAGAGGCCGGCAGCACCGCCGCGGAGGGGCTCGCCCTCGCCGAGCGGTTCGGCCGCAACCACCGGGCGACGTACCTGCGCGGAACCCTGGCCGCACACGCCGCCCTCCGCGGGGAGCGGGACCGGTGCACCGGCCTGAGCGGCGTGGCCCTGCGCCATGCCGACGCCCATGGGATCGAGCAGGCCGGCGCGCACGCGCACCGGGCTCTCGGCCTGCTCGACCTCGGCCTCGGCCAGGCGGAGAGCGCTCTTGAACACCTGGAGGCCGCGAGAGCCCGAGTGGAGCACCCCGTACTGTCGGCCTTCCTCCTGCCCGATCTCGTGGAGGCCGCGATCCGCGCGGGTCAGCCGGACCGGGCGTCGGGGCCGGTGCTGGCGCTGACGGCATGGGCGCAGGCCACGGGCCGCCCCGCCGCCGTCGCACTCGCCCGGCGCTGCCAGGCCATGACCGCCCCGGACGACGCCACCGAGCAGCACTTCACCACCGCGCTGCGCCTGCACGGCAGGAGCTCGGCCCAACCCTTCGAACGGGCTCGCACCGAGCTGCTGTACGGGGAATGGCTGCGTCGTGAAAGGCGTCGAACCGACGCCCGCCACCAGCTTCACGGCGCACTGGAAACCTTCGAGGAGCTCGGCGCCCTGCCGTGGGCGGCCAGGGCCCGCACCGAACTCCAGGCCTGCGGTGGGGCTGCCGACCTCGACAGCCCCACCAACACCCGGTTCGGTCGGCTCAGTCCGCAGGAGCGGGAGGTCGTACGGCTGGCGGCCACCGGCGCCACCAACCGTGAGATCGCCGCCCAGCTCTTCCTGAGCCCCAGGACCGTCGGTCACCACCTCTACCGCGCCTTCCCCAAACTCGGCATCAGCTCCCGCACCGAACTCCCCCAGGTCCTCCTTCGCGACGACGCTCCGGCGGATCTCTAGGCGTGTCCGCCTCTCCTCGATCCGGGGAAATCGTGGTTTGATACTCGCCGGTAGCCTCCGCCGCCGGCCGGAGCAGGACGCGCGGTCCGGCGGGCAACGCCGACGCACAGGTGGTACCCCTACCGGACCGGGAGCACTGCATGGCCGAGACCGCCCGCCCCACCGTCGCCGTGTTCGGCGCCGGCAGCATCGGCTGCCATCTGGGCGGTGCGCTCGCCGACGTCGCCGACGTCACCCTGATCGGACGGGCCCCCGCGATGGACGTCCTGCGTGAGCACGGCCTGACGATCAGCGCGGCGGGCCGCGCTCCCCGCCGCATCGGACCGGACCGACTGCGCCTCGCGACCGGCCCGGACGCGGCGGCGGACGCGGACTTCGTCCTCATCACGGTGAAGACGGCCGCAACCGCCGAGGCGGGCCGGCAACTGGCGCCGCACCTGCGCTCCGACGCGGTGGTGGTGAGCTTCCAGAACGGTCTGCACAACCCGGACACCCTGCGCGCGGAGCTGCCCGGCCGCACGGTCCTGGCGGGCATGGTCCCGTACAACGTCGTGCAGACCGGACCGGGAACCGTCCACCAGGGCATGCCCGGCACGCTGATGGTCGAACAGGCCGCCGCCGTCGAGGAGTTGACCCGTCTGTGCACGGCGGCGGGGCTGCCGGTCGAGGCTCGCGCCGACATCCGCGAGGTCCAGTACGGCAAGCTCCTGATGAACCTCAACAACGCGGTGAACGCCCTGTCCGGGCTGCCGCTGCGGGAGCAACTGGGCCTGCGCGCCTACCGGCTGTGCCTGGCCCTGTGCCAACGCGAGGCACTGGCCGCGTACCGGGCCGCCGGAGTGCGGCCGACCCGGCTCGGTCCGGTGCCGGCCGCGCTCACGCCGTACGTCCTGCGCCTGCCCGATGCCCTCTTCCGACGCCTGGCCGCCTCGACGCTGGACATCAACGCGCACGCCCGCTCCTCGATGTGGGAGGACCTGGAGCGCGGCCGACCCACCGAGATCGACTCCCTGCAGGGCGAGATCGTCGCCCTGGCCGCCCGGCACGGCCTGCCCGCACCGGCCAACGCCTGCCTGACCGACCTGGTCCACCAGGCAGAGACCGCGCCCGACACCCTCCCCTGGACCGGGGAACGCCTGCTCCAGCAACTGCGGTCGGCGACCCGCGCCTGAGTCACGCCAGAGCTGCTCAGCCCCGCAGGTGGCGGTCGAGGAAGTCTCGGATCAGGGTCATGACCTGCAGTGAGGTCCACTGTCGCGCCTGTTGCCCGCTGAGGGCCAGCTGCCCGTGGCCGGCACCCCGCAGCAGGTAGCGGGTGCTGTCGGCCCCTGCGGCCCGGAGGGCCTGGTGCAGTTCCAGGGTCTGCGCGGGCGGGATCACCCGGTCGTCGTCGCCGTGCAGCAGCAGGAAGGCGGGAGCTCCGGAGTGGGCAAGGTCGGCCGGATTGGCTTCGGCCGCACGGTAGCGGTGGACGGCATGGTCCGGGTCGTCGAGGAAGGTGCGCATCCGCCGGTCGAAGCCGTCGGCGAGGCGGGAGACGTCCGCGGCGCCGAACTTGTCGACGACGGCGCGGATCCGGTCGTCCTTCAGGCCGACCAGTGAGGCCATATAGCCGCCGGCCGACTCGCCCCACACCGCGATCCGCTCCGGGTCGATCGCGAACTCCTCGGCGTGCCCGGTCAGATGGGTGATCGCCGCCTGCGCATCCGCCAGCCCCTGACGGTACGTCGCCCTCTGGCGCGTGGTGCGGTACTGCACGGACGCGACCGCGTAGCCCGAGGCGGCGATGAAGGCCCGCTCACGCCGTGCCATCGCCCTCGGCGCGACGGCGAAGCCGCCGCCTGGCAGGTAGACCACCAGCGGGTGGGGCCCGGGCGCGGTCGGGGTGTGCAGATCGAGCCGCAGTCCCTCGTGGTAGCGCAGCCCGCGGCGCAGCGTGACGCCCTCCGCCCTGCGGGGGACCTGCTCGCCGGCGGCCACGGTGATCCGCAGCACGCCGTCCTGGCCCTCGGGCTCGGCGGCCGGGGTGGTGGAGTACTCCACGCCGGGAAGCACACGCAGGTACCTGAGATTCACGGGAGTCTCCCTCGCCGTCGGATATCTCCGGAATAGCTATTCCACCAGGCTACATCGGAACAGCTATTCCGCAAGCGCGGTAGCATCGTCCGCATGGCGCGAGACGTGTCCGAACGCATCCTGGCCGCCGCCACGGCGGTCTTCGCCGAGCAGGGCCTCGGCGCGACCCTGGCCGACGTCGCCGAGCGCGCGGGCGTGGGGGTGGCGAGCGTGTACCGGCGCTTCGCCAACAAGGACGACCTCATCCTGGAACTGTTCGCCGGCCGCTTCCAGGACTGGGAGGCCCAGGCCCGCGAGGCCGCGCAGGCCGCGGACCCGTGGGAGGGGTTTGTGCGCTACTTCGAGCAGTCGAGCGCCGAGTTGGCCACCGACCGGGGCTTCCGCGAGCTGGTGCTCGGTGCCTACACCGCCACCGCGGGCTGGGCGCGCGGCAGCGCGCCGGAGCGGCTGAACGAGCTGTTCGCCGCGACCGAGGCGTCCCTGCGGGTCCACCACACCCGGCTGGTGCGACGTGCCCAGGCCGCGGGCCGGCTGCGCGCGGACATCGAGCCCACCGACATGCTGATGCTGACGATGTCCGTCCACGCGACCCTGTCGCTGCGGGCCGCCGCCGTACGCCCCGACCTGTACCGGCGGGTGCTGGGCGTGGTCCTGG
This sequence comes from Streptacidiphilus alkalitolerans, assembly GCF_042511045.1. Taxonomy (NCBI): domain Bacteria; kingdom Bacillati; phylum Actinomycetota; class Actinomycetes; order Kitasatosporales; family Streptomycetaceae; genus Streptacidiphilus; species Streptacidiphilus alkalitolerans. The sequence goes on along the minus strand of NZ_JBHEZX010000008.1, from coordinate 117,188 downwards.
ACGGCCTCCGCCCGGCCCGCACCGGGCCCACCCCGCTGCCCGTGGGCCCGCTCACCGACGCCGACCTCGGCGCGCCTCCGGCGGGGCCGACCACGGCTGCCGACGAGCGTCCCGCACGGTCGCACGGACCGGGGCACGCGACCAGCCGCGCTGCAGAGACCGCCGTCCCGACGGAGCATGGTACGGACGGCAGGCGGCTGGACGGACCGGTCGGCGCGTGAGTCGAAGGGGCCGCGGATGAACGATCACGACGACGGCCCCCAGACACAGGCTGCCGACTCGCCCCGGCAGCGCGACGCCACGCTGATCGGCGTGGGCCGGGCGCTGGCCGAGGCGGCGTCCGTGGAGGAGGTCTTCAAGGCGGTGGGCTCCCTCGACTCGCCGGAATTCCCGCTGGACGGCATGGCCGTCTTCGATGTCACCGAAAAGTGGCTGAGCCTGCTGGGCCGGTACGGATACCGGTCCGGCCACGGCCGCACCGTCCGGATGCCGATCGCCACCGACCATCCGGCGACGGAGGTGCTGCGCACCGGCCACGCGGTCTACGTGCCAACCGTCGAGGAGTACCGCGAGCGCTTCCCGGCCACCTGGCGGCTGGCGGCCCGCAAGGGCAGCCTCTCCTGGGCGTTCCTGCCGCTGGTCAGCACGGGCCGGATCACCGGGGTCTGGCTGGTGGCCTTCGTCGACCGGGTCGACTTCGACAGCGGTATGCGCAACACCCTGCTCACCCTGGCCCAGCTGATCTCCGACGCACTCGACCGGGCCCGGACCGGCGAGGCGGAGCTGGCCCTGTCGCGCGGGCTGCGGAGCAGCATGGGACGGGGCGCGTCGGAGTACCACGGGATGACCGTGGCCTCCCGCTACGTGCCGACCGGCGGCGGACAGCTCGTCGGCGGCGACTGGTACGACGTCATCGACCTGCCGTCCAACCGGCTGGCCCTGGTCATCGGCGACGTCCAGGGCCACGATCTGCGCGCCGCGAGCCTGATGGCGCAGCTCCGTACCGCGGTACACGCCTACGCGGCCGAGGGGCACGGGCCCGACGCCGTGCTGTCGCGCACCTCGCGCTTCCTGACCTCGCTGGACGAGGACAGATTCGCCACCTGCATCTACATCGAGGCCGACCCGGCGTCCGGCACGCTGCACGTGGCGCGGGCCGGACATCCGCACCCCGTGCTCCGGATGGCCGACGGCACCTGCCTGACCAAGCACATCAAGGGCGGGCTGCCGCTGGGGCTGATGCCCGACGAGGACGACTACCCGGTCAACGTGATGGTTCTGCAGGCCGGGGAAATCATGATGCTGTGCACGGACGGCCTGATCGAGACCGGTGGCCGCGACATGCACACCGGCTGGGCCCGGGTGCGGGAGGCGATGGCCCCCGGCCCGACCGGCGACCTGGAGGGGATGGCCGACCGGCTGATCCAGAGCGTGGCCGGCCCGGTGACGGAGAATGGCGAGGAACGCCCGACCCCGCGCAACGAGGACGACATCGCGCTGCTCATGCTGCGCCGCGACACCAGCACCCAGCAGCCGGTACGGCCGGTGCGGCGGGTGCTGATCACCATCGAGCAGGACCAGGCGGAGGGCCTGGCCGAGGCACGGTCGGAACTGCGGGCGCTGCTGCACGACTGGGGGCAGTCCGACCTGGTGGACACCGCCGTGCTGCTGGCGTCCGAGCTGCTCGGCAATGTGCTGGTGCACACCGACCAGGCCGCGGTGCTCATCGCCGCGGTGTCGGGCGAACCCGGCCGGCACACGCTGCGCGTGGAGGTCTCCGACAGCGGCGACGAACTGCCCCACCAGCGCACCCCCGGCGAACTGGCGTCCTCGGGGCGCGGGCTGGTCCTGCTCGACATCCTCTCCGACCAGTGGAGCGTGCGGCCGGAGTCGGAAGGCAAGACGGTGTGGTTCGAACTGACCGAGGAGCCCGGCCCGAGCCCGGACCCCGCCGCAGACCCGGACCCGCCTCCGGGCACCGCCCGCTGACGGCGGCTCACCCGGACGCCGGCCCTCGCCCCGTCGCCCCCTCGCCCCCTCACCCCCGCTCGCCCACCGCCCGCAGCGCGGACAGCCGGGCGGCTGCCTCCGCCTCCGCGGGTGAGTCGAGTCGGCGGTAGAGGGCGACCAGGTCCTCCAAGTGGGCCTGGGCGCCGGCGCGGTCGCCGAGGGCGAGGGCACAGCGGGCGGCTCCGTCCAGGGCGTGCGCCTGGTCCAGCGCCCGGTCGGTGTCGCGGGCGAGCGCCAGCGCCTGCTGGTGCAGCGGCAGCGCCGCACCCGGGCCGGTGGTCCGCTCGGTCAGCGCCGCCAGGTCCAGCAGGGTGGTGGTCTCGCCGAGCCGGCCGCCGATCTCCCGGTAGAGGGCCAGCGCCTGCTGGTAGAGCGCGATGGCCTCGCGGCTGTCGCCCAGCGCTTCGCGGGCCTGGCCGAGGCCGCGCAGCGAGTCGGCCTCCCCGTGCCGGCTGCCCGCCTCGCGGCAGGCGTCCAGGGAGCGCTGGTGCAGCTCGGCCGCGCCCTGGTGGTCCCCCGCGGCGCGCTGGACCCGGCCCAGGCCGCGCAGGGTGTTGGCCACACCCTGGACGCTGTTGAGGTCCTGATAGATCGTCAGCGCCTCCTGGTAGAACTTGCCGGCACCGCCCCAGTCGCCCGTCTCGTCGAGGACGAAGGCCAGGTCGTGCAGGGCGGCGGCCTCGCCCCGGCGGTCGCCCATGATCCGATAGAGGTCGAGCACCTGCAAGGACAGCTCGACCGCGCCGGGGGAATCGCCCAGGGAGTGCCGGGCCCGGCCCAGGTCGCACAGCGCGCGGGCCTCGCCCAGCCGGTCGCCGAGGGCCCGGAAGGTGGCCAGGGCCCGTTCGTGCAGCCAGGCGGCTTCCCGGATCTCCCCGGTCAGCAGCCGGATCCGGCCGAGTTCGTGCAGGTCGTTGGCTTCGCCATGGCGGTCGCCGAGCTTCTGGTGGATCGTCAGGGCCTGCTCGTACAGCTCCGCGGCGGCGTGGTAGTCGCCGGTCGCGTGCCGGACCCGGCCCAGGTCGCACAGGGCGTCCGGCTCGCCGCCGCGGTCGCCTGCGGCGGCCGCCGCGGTCACCGCGGACTGGTGCAGGGCGGCGGCCTGGCCCCAGCGCCCCTCCATCAGCAGGAAGGCCGCCAGGTCGGCGGAGAGCGACACGGTGAACCAGGGCATGGACGCGGCGACGGGGTGGCCGAGCAGCGCCAGCAGGTTCTGGTACTCGCTGCGCATCCAGCCGAGTGCCCCGGCCCGGTCGGTCGGGGCGGGGAGGGTGACGGAGACCGCCGGTGCGAGGTGCCGACCCGGGCGGGTGTGGCGTGCCAGGTGCTCGTTGGCCTGCGCGGCGGCCTGCTGGTAGTACCCGGCCAGCCGGTGCAGCGGGGCGTCCGGGTCCTCGTCCGCGGCCTTCGCGCCCGCCCCGGCCTGCGGCTCCTCGACCGTCGACCGGGCGTAGAGCCCGACCAGGTCGTGGAACAGATAGCGGCCGGGGACCCGCTGGACCATCAGGTTGTGGTCGAGCAGGCTCTCCAGCAGCTGCTCCGCCGTGCGCTGGTCGGTGTCGGCCAGGGCGGCGACGGCGTAGGAGTCCACGTCGTGGCCGGGGACCCGGGCCAGCAGGCGCAGCAGGTTCTGCTCGGCGGGGGCGAGGGAGGCGAAGGAGGTGGCGAAGACGGCGGTCAGGCTCCGGTCCTCGTCGGTCAGGTGGGTCAGCCGGTGGTGCTCGTCCCGGAGCAGCTCCACCAGGCTCTCCAGCCGCAGGCCGCGCTGGTGCCGCAACCGGGCGGCGGCGATGCGGATCGCCAGGGGCAGCCGTCCGCACAGCTCGACGAGCTCGTCGGCCGCCGGATCGTCGGCGGGGACACGCCCCGGGCCCGCGGCTTCGCGAAGCAGCGCGACGGCGTCCGGGCCGGGGAGCAGGTCGACGGCGAGGCTGTGGGCGTCGTCCAGCCCGGTCAGCCGCCTGCGGCTGGTGATCAGGACCAGGCAGCCGGACGTCCCCGGCAGCAGCGGGCGGACCTGCGCGCTGCTGGCGGCGTTGTCGAGGATGATCAGGGTGCGGGTGTCGGCGAGCCTTTCCCGGTACAGGGCGGCGCGGGTGCTCAGGTCCTCGGGGATCTGCTGCGGCGGCACGCCCAGTGAGCGCAGCAGCCAGTCCAGGGCGTCGGCGGGGCTGACCGGGGCGGTGCCGGCCGTGTGGCCGTGCAGGTCGACGAAGAGCTGCCCGTCCGGGAACTGGGCCCGGGCCCGGTGCGCGGCCCGGACCGCCAGCGCGGACTTGCCCACCCCGCCCATGCCGTCGATGGCGGAGATCACCACCATGCCGCAGGCGCTACCCGCGGGCGCGGACCTGGCCAGCGACAGCAGCTGGTCGAGCTCCCGGGCCCGTCCGGTGAACAGCCGCGTGTCGTAGGGCAGCTGGCAGGGAGCGTTCGGGCGGGCCTGGACCGGTTCGGGACCGACCCGCGGCCGGGCCGGGGCCGAGACGGTACGGGCCGCCGCGAGCAGCTGTTCGCGGCGGCGCGCGGCGAGCCCGAGGGCGTCGGCGAGCCGGGCCACCGACGACAGCCGCGGCTGCCGGCGCCCCGCCTCCAGCACGCTGATCGAGTGGACCGACACCCCTGAGCGGTCGGCGAGTTCGTCCTGCGTCCAGCCGACCGAAAGTCGACAGTCGCGCAGCAGATCACCGAAGGCACTCCCCACCACTTGTTCCCCCTGGAAGTGGTCTATTACCCGAATCCTCCGGATACAGACTCTACGGGCCGTCCGTACCGAAACACCATACGAACGCCAGATCAACGCCATGGTCCGACGATCCCCCCGGAACCAGGATGGTCACTGGTCAGAGCGGTCCAGAGGCCCCTCGGACCAGGACACCGACACCCACAGGGGGATCTGATGAAACGACAGATGGCAGTCGGCGTGGTCGCGGTCGCCGCAGCCGCCATGCTCACCGGAATGACTGGCTCCGCTTATGCCGCGGGGCCGTCGGGGGCGGAGGCCTGCCCCAGCGGCAACTTCTGCCTCTACTACAACTCCCCCGGGTACGGCTGGGGCTCGTTCGAGCACTGGAGCCCCGGCAATTTCCCCGACCTCGGGCAGTACTCCTTCAGGGACTGGGGCAACGGATCCGGCTACGGGCAGAGCGTGGTCAACAACGCGGCCTCGTTCGTCAACAACACCGGGGTCACCTGGACCGTCTACAACCAGACCGGGACCCAGGTCTCGTACTACCACCCGGGCACCTCCGGAATTCTGGCCTTCCCCAACGGCGACTGGTCGATGTACGGGGGCTGAGCATCATCCGTTCGTTCACAAAAGGCACAGGAGGACCGATGAATCGGAAGACGGCAAAAATCGGGTCGGTCATGGCGGCTGCCGCGGCCATGACGGTCGCACTGATCGGTCCGGCGTACGCCGCCGGCCCGTCCGGCGCCGAGGCCTGCCCCGCAGGGAATTTCTGCCTGTACTACAACTCCCCCGGGTACGGCTGGGGCTCGTTCGAGCACTGGAGCCTGGGCAGCTACGACCTCTCCAAATACACGTTCCGGGACTGGGGAAACGGCTCCGGATACGGGCAGGTCGCGGCCAACAATGCCGCCTCGGCCGTCAACAACACCGGTGACGAATGGGGAATCTGCGCCGCCGCCGGATGCGAGGTGTTCCGGCCCGGATTCGCCGGGGCACTGCCTTCCGACATCGCCAACAAGGACCTGTCGATGGCCTACATGGGCTGATCAGGCCCCATCCGTTCCCATTCCCGTTCCCGCTACCCCTCCCCATCCCCTGACCAGGAAGCGACACCACCTTGACCATCGGACGAAAGCTGCGTTCCGCAGTGGCCGCGACCGCGCTCCTCTCCGGCACCCTCGTGGCCGGCGTGAGCGCCGCCGGCCCCGCCTCGGCCGCCTCCGGATGCCCGTCCGGCTACTACGCCAGCCAGGGCTACAACCTCTACGACGGCTCGGGCAGCCTCGCCGCGGTCGGCAACGTGTACGACTACTCGAACCGCGTCTGCACGACGCTCACCGCCAAGGGCCGCTACTACGGGATGTCCAAGTGGATGTCCGACGGCATCACCGCCGACCCCGGCTACGGGACCGGCTCGATCTGGGACAACAACTACTACAGCTACTACGCCGGGCCGATCCAGCTGTCGGACGTCTACGGCGCGATCTGCAAGGACTTCCACTTCGGCATGAAGGACAACTACGGCAACTGGGTCTTCAACACCGACCGCACCCTCGGCTGCGACTGACCGACGGACCGTCACCCGGCCCGGCCGGGGCCGCCCCGGCGGGGGCGGTCAGCCGGCCGGGTGACGGCGGTCAGGATGCGGGCCAGGAACAGGCGTTCCAGGCGGCCCGGCGGCAGTTGCTCGGGTTCGACGTAGCTCTGCGCCAGACCGCCCTCGCGGATGGCGACGAGCAGCCGGGCCAGTTCCTCCGCACCGACGGTCAGGGTGAGTCCGGCCCGGCCGAGGTGCCCGGTGATGCCGCGCGCGAGCGCCTCGCGGAGCCGGGCGTCGTGGTCGGCCAGGATCCGGGCGGTCTCCGGGTTCCGGATCGCGTGCAGGGTGAACTCGGTGGTGACCAAATACCAGTCGCGCTCGTCCGGCTCGATCTCGCAGACCCGCTCGGCGAGCCGGTCCAGGGTGAGGTCCTCGGTGGGGATCGAGTCCATCGCGGCGTCCAGCCGGCGCACGGTCTGCTCGCTGTGCTGGTCGAACAGGGCGAGGAACAGCTCGTCCTTGCTGGTGAAGTTGGAGTAGAAGGCGCCGCGGGTGTAGCCGGCCCGGGCGCAGACCTGTTCGATCGTGGTGGCCTGGAAGCCGTGCTCGGCGAAGGCCGCCAGCGCCGCCGTGAGCAGCGCGGCCCGGGTGCGCGGGCGGCGCACGGTGGTGCCCTTGGGCATCGCGCCCTCCTCCCTCGGCCGACGTGCTGCGGACACACGATACAGGGATGTATCCGATACACGGATGCATCGGTTACCTTGTCGGCACCACGGTAGAAGGCCGTCGTGCGGCGCAGGCCGTCGCGCAGGCGGGCCGCCACGAGTGAAGGCAGGGAAGAGCGCCCATGGACGCTGATGTGATCGTCGTCGGTGCGGGGCTGGCCGGCCTGGTCGCCGCCGCCGAACTGGCCGAGGCCGGGCGGCGCGTGGTGGTGCTGGACCAGGAGCCGGAGACCGGCCTCGGCGGGCAGGCGTTCTGGTCCTTCGGCGGCCTGTTCCTGGTGGACTCGCCCGAGCAGCGCCGGATGGGCATCAAGGACTCCCCCGAGCTGGCCTGGCAGGACTGGCTCGGCACGGCCGGCTTCGACCGCGGCGCGGACGACCCGGCCGGGGAGGACTACTGGGCCCGGCAGTGGGCCCGCGCCTATGTGGACTTCGCCTCCGGCGAGAAGCGGTCCTGGCTGCGGGCGCAGGGCGTGCGCTTCTTCCCGGTGGTGGGCTGGGCCGAGCGCGGCGGCTACCTCGCGGACGGCCACGGCAACAGCGTGCCCCGGTTCCACATCACCTGGGGCACCGGGCCCGGCGTGGTGGAGCCGTTCGTCCGCCGGGTCCGCAGCCAGGTCGAACTGGGCCGGATCGAGCTGCGCTTCCGGCACCGGGTGGACGAACTGGTGCTGACGGACGGCACGGTGACCGGCGTCCGCGGCGCGGTGCTGGTGCCCAGCGACGCCGCCCGCGGCACCGCGTCCTCGCGCGAGGAGGCCGGGGCCTTCGAACTGTCCGCGCAGGCGGTGATCGTCACCTCCGGCGGCATCGGCGCCGACCACGATCTGATCCGGGCCAACTGGCCGGAGCGGCTGGGCACTCCGCCCCGGCGGATGATCTCCGGCGTGCCCGAGCACGTGGACGGCCGGATGCTGGGGATCAGCGAGCAGGCCGGCGCCCGGCTGGTGAACCGGGACCGGATGTGGCACTACACCGAGGGGATCCAGAACTGGAACCCGATCTGGGCCCGGCACGGCATCCGGATCCTGCCGGGCCCGTCCTCGCTCTGGCTGGACGCCAACGGCCGGCGCTTCCCGGCGCCGAACTTCCCCGGTTTCGACACCCTCGGCACGCTCAAGGCCATTACCGACACCGGCCACGACTACTCCTGGTTCGTGCTGACCTACCGGATCGCCGAGAAGGAGTTCGCGCTCTCCGGCTCGGAGCAGAACCCGGACCTGACCGGCAAGAGCATCCCGGACGTGCTGAAGCGGGCCCGTTCCGGCGCGAGCGCCCCGGTCCAGGCGTTCCTGGACCAGGGCGCCGACTTCGTGGTCGCCGACACCCTGCCGGAGCTGGTGGCCGGGATGAACCGGCTGACCGACCAGCCGCTGATCGACCTGGCCGACCTGGAGGCGCAGATCACCGCGCGCGACCGGGACCTGGACAACCCGTTCGGCAAGGACCTGCAGACCATGGCGATCCGCAACGCCCGGCGCTACCGCGGCGACCGGCTGATCCGGACCGCCTCGCCGCACCGGATCCTGGACCCGAAGGCGGGCCCGCTGATCGCGGTCCGGCTGAACATCGTCACCCGGAAGACCCTCGGCGGGCTGCAGACCGACCTCTCCGGACGGGTGCTGCGGGCCGACGGCGAGGTGCTTCCCGGCCTCTACGCGGCGGGCGAGGTGGCGGGGTTCGGCGGCGGCGGCGTGCACGGCTACCGCTCGCTGGAGGGCACCTTCCTCGGCGGCTGCATCTTCTCCGGCCGCCAGGCGGGCCGCGCGGCGGTCGAGGCCACAGCCTGACCTGACGCTCCCTCAGCCCTCGTCGCTGCCAATGCCGCTACCGCTGCGCGGCGGTGCGGGCCCAGCCGGTTTCGAGCAGCTGGAAGATCGCGTCGAGGGCCTGGCGGGGGTGCGGTTCAAGACCCGCCAGGCTGGGGGCCTCCAGGGCGAAGCGGGCCAGCGCCCGCACACCGACGCCGGCGGCATCGGTGCCGGCGGCATCCGTGCCCGCCTCGGCGGCGAGGGCCTCGGCCAGGAGGTCCTCGCAGCAGATCCACATCCGGCGCGCGTATTCGCGCAGGACGGGTGTGCCCATGATCAGGTCCAGCCTGCGCCGGAACTCGGGCGTGGGGTCGGGCTTGGAGGCGCCGCGGGTGCCGAGGAAGTCCCGGGCGGCGATCAGCACGCCGGTCCCGGCGGCCCGCTGGTCCAGGGCGGACTGAAATGCGGTGCGCCGCTCGTGCTCCTCGCCGAAGATCAGCGCGGCCTTGCCGTCGGGGAAGTGCTTGAACACCGTCGCGATCGAGGTGTCCGCCTCCTCGGCGACCTGGGCGATGGTGACCTGGTCGAAGCCGCGCTCGCTGAACAACCGCCAGGCCGCGTCGCTGAGCGCCTGCCGGGTGGCGGCCTTCTTGCGTTCACGGCGGCCCGTCGTCGTCTCCATGCCGCCATGCTACCCGCCCCGGTCGAACCACTCTGAAAGTAGAACGTTATGGGTTCAGCACCCTTGTCCGGGCCGACTCCTCTCGCCATTATGTACATGACAATAGACCGAACGATCGGTCGTGAGTCATGAGTCATGAGAGGAATCGCTCCCCATGAAGCATCCGATCCGCACCACCCTGGCCGCGCTCGCGGCAGCCGCCGCCGCACTGCTGGGCCTGGCCGGCCCCGCCTCGGCCGCGCCGGCCGTCGCGCCGGCCGCCGCACCCGCACCCGCACCCGCGGCGGTCACCGTGACCTACGCCGGGACGGTCGCGCTCGACGACTGCTCGGGTTCCGTCATCGCGATGCCCGCGTCCGTGGCGAGCGACCCGGCGCTGGTGATGACCAACGGGCACTGCCTGGAAACCGGATTCCTCAACCCCGGCCAGGTGGTGCTGAACCAGTCCTCCACCCGGAGCTTCAGCCTGCTGAGCTCCACCGGGCGCAAGCTCACCACGCTCCGCGCCGTCAAGGTGGCGTACGCGACCATGACGGACACCGACATCACCATCTACCAGCTGGGCAAGACCTATGCGCAGATCCAGTCCGCGTACGGCATAGCGCCGCTGCGGCTGTCCGCCACGCACCCGGCCGCCGGCACGGCCATCAAGGTCGTCTCCGGCTACTGGAAGACCATCTACTCCTGCTCGGTCGACGGATTCGTCTTCCAGTTGCACGAGAGCAACTGGATCTGGAAGGACTCGGTGCGTTACACCTCGACCTGCGACACCATCGGCGGGACCTCCGGCTCCCCGGTCATCGACACCTCCACCGGCCTGGTGGTCGCCGTCAACAACACCGGCAACGAGGACGGCGCCCGCTGCACCCTGGACAACCCCTGCGAGGTCGACCAGAACGGCAATGTGACGGTTCATCAGGGCACCAACTACGCCGAGGAGACCTACCAGATCCCCGCCTGCGTCGCCGCCGGCAACCGCTTCGACCTCACCCTCCCGGGCTGCACCCTGCCCAAGCCGTGAGCGACGCCGCTCACCGGAAACGTGTCGTACGGGCAATCATGCCCGTACGGCACGTTTTGCTAGCCAGCACCACATCGTCCAGGTGCTCCAGGAGCGGGCCGCCGGGCTCGGGGTGGAGATCCGGCGCGGCCACGAGGCCGTCGACCTGTCGCAGGACGACAAGGCCTACGGCGGATGGTGCTCAACGCCCAGGCACAGGCCGCGCTCACCGCCCCGGGCAGCGACGTCCGCGCTGCGCGAGCTGTTCGCCGAACTCCTCGTCCGGCCGGACAACGTCCGGTACGCCATGGGCGGCGCCGACGCGCACCCCCTGGTCGGCCGGTTCGTCCCCGACCTGGACCTGCGCCTACCGACCGGGGAGACCGCCCGGCTGGCCGAACTCACCAGGACCGCGCGGCCGTTGCTGCTGGACCTGACCGAAGGCGCGGTACTCGCGGAGGAACTCAGACCATGGCTCGACCGGGTGGACCTCGTCACCGCCCAACCCCAGTCCCCCGCACCGGCGTTCACCGCGCTGCTGCTCCGCCCCGACTGCTACGTGGCCTGGGCCTCCGCCTCACCCCGCCCCGACCCGGCCCGGCCCGGCCGACCTGGACGCGCTGCGCACCGCGGCGCAGCAGTGGTTCGGCCCGGGACGATGTACTGTTCCCTGGCCATCGACCCGGCACTGATCCACTGGAGTCCGCATGTACACACAGCCGCTCGGGCCCGGAGCGGAACTCGCCCCGCTGGAGCCCTGGCAGGCCGGGGAGTTCCTCGCCAACCTCGACCGGTGCCGCAGCCACATCGCGCCCTGGGTCGGCGCCAGCTTCCTCGCCACCGACCTGGAGTCCGCCGAGGCGGTGCTGCGCCGCTACTGGGACGCCCAGGCGGCGACCGGCGCGGGCATCCACGGCATCCGGCTGGACGGGGTCCTGGTCGGCGGGGTCATGTTCGTCTCCATCGACACCGCGACGGGTGTCGCCGAGATCGGCTGCTGGCTGGAGCCCGCCGCCCAGGGCCGCGGACTGGTCACCCGCGCGGCCGGGCTGCTGATCGACTGGGCCTTCCGGGAGCGGGACATGCGCCGGGTCATCTGGCACACGCTGTCCGCCAACGCCCCGAGCATCAGCACGGCCCGCCGTCTCGGCCTGACCTACCTGGAGCCGGACGACTCGGGCGACGAGCCCATGGAGATCTGGTCGATCACCCCCGAGCAGTGGCACGCGCCCCGGCCGGAGCGGCATCCACCGATCGGTTGATGCGGCGCCTCCACCAGGCGTCGCCCCGGCTCTGGCCGGTCGGGCGATTCGCCGCCCGCGCCGCCGCTCCAGTATGGAACCCAGCTCGGCGAACCGCGCCGAGCTGCGAGTTCAAGGGGGCGGCACCGATGCCGGTCATCGAAGTGGAACATCTGCACAAGCGGTACGGGGACCGGACAGCGGTGGCCGATGTGTCGTTCTCCGTGGACGAGGGCGAGATCTTCGGCATCCTGGGACCGAACGGGGCCGGCAAGACCACCACCGTCGAGTGCATCAGCGGGCTGCGCCACGCCGACGGCGGGCGGCTGCGGGTGCTGGGCCTCGACCCGGTCAAGGACCGGGCCCGGGTCGTCGCCGACCTCGGCGTGCAGCTCCAGCACAGCGCGCTGCAGCCCAACCTCAAGGTGAGCGAAGCGCTGCGGCTGTTCAGCTCCTTCTACGAACGCCCCGCCGACTGGCGTGAACTGCTCGAACTGCTGGGCCTCGGCCCGCAGGCCGGCACCCGGTTCGGCAAGCTGTCCGGCGGCCAGCAGCAGCGGTTGTCGATCGCCCTGGCCCTGCTCGGCAATCCGCGGGTGGCGATCCTCGACGAGCTGACCACCGGCCTGGACCCGGCGGCCCGACGCGACACCTGGGAACTGATCGAGTCGGTGCGCGACCGGGGTGTGACCATCCTGCTGGTCACCCACTTCATGGCGGAGGCCGAGCGGCTGTGCGACCGGGTCGCGGTGATCGACAGCGGCCGGGTGGTCGCCCTGGACACCCCTGCCGAGCTGACCGCGCAGCTGGACGTGCAGCAGCGGATCCGCTTCGTCCCCTCGGCCCCGATCGAGGACAGCCTGCTCACCGACCTGCCCGAGGTGGAGTCGGTCAGCCGGCGCGGCGAGGAGATCCTGGTGGTCGGCGGCGCCGAGGCCCTGGCCGCGGTGGCCGCGCAACTGGCCCGGCACGGAGTGCTCGCGCACCGGCTGCGGGTCGAGCAGCCAAGCCTGGACGACGCGTTCCTGGCCATCACCGAACAGAGCGAAGCACCGAACAGCGAGGCCCAGAACACCGCCATCCGTCCGACGCGCCACACCGGTTGAGGAGAGTGCCATGACCACCACCGCCGTACCCCCCGTTGCCCCCTCCCCGGCGCGGGCCGCCGCCCGGAGCCCGTTCTGGCTGCTGACCCGGATCGAGGGGCTGCTGTTCCTCCGCTCCGCGGGCGCGGTCCTGTGGACCGCCCTGGTCCCGGTCGCCGCCGTGGTGGTGCTGGGCGTCGTCCCGGCCACCCGGCACCCCAGCCGGTCCTTCGGCGGGCTGAGCCCGCTGCAGGTGTATGTGCCGATCGTGATGATGTACGTGTTCCTGATGGCGGCGGTGAACCTGCTGCCCGCGGTGCTCACCGGTTACCGGGAGAAGGGGGTGCTGCGGCGGCTGTCCACCACCCCGGTGCCGCCGTCCCGGCTGCTGGCCGCCCAGGGGTTGATCTATCTGGGCCTGGGCGTCGTCATCGACGTGGTCATCCTGCTGATCGCCACGGTCAGCGGGGCGCCGGCCCCGCGCCAGTTCGCCGGCTTCGTGGTGTCGCTGCTGCTGGTCGCCGCGGCCACGCTGGGCATCGGGATGCTGATCACCGCCGTGGCGCCGAACGAGCGGATCGCCAACGGGCTGGGGCTGATCGTCTTCTTCCCGCTGATGTTCTTCGCGGGGTTGTGGATCCCCCGGCCCACCATGAACCCGGTGCTGCGCACCATCAGCGACTACAGCCCGCTGGGCGCCGGGGTGCGCGCGGTGCAGGCGTCCATCGCCGGGCAGTGGCCGCCCACCGCCGCGCTGCTGGTCCTGGCCGGGTACGCGGTCCTCTGCGGCGCGGCGGCGGCACGGTTGTTCCGCTGGGAATGAGGGTGACACCATCGAGACCATGAGCGCTCTGACCGATCCGGACGTGTGGCAGGCGCGTTCCGACCGACTGGCCCGACTGGTGCTGCTGCCGATGCTGGCCGTGGCCACGGCGCTGGCGGTGCTGGAACCGCCGGGAGGGCACAGTTCCTGGTCCAGCGTCGGCCACGGTTCGATCGGACTGGCCACGGTGGCCCTGACCGCCCTCTGGGCGGCCGGGATGAACCGCTACCCGACCACCGGGGTGGCGCCCGCCGCGCAACTCCTGGTCTTCTGCCTGCACGTGCTGCTGGCTGGGGTCCTGGTCTGGGTGAACCCCTGGTACGGCGTGTTCGCGGTCAGCGGCTACTTCTTCGCCGACGAGTTGCCGCCGGTACGGCGCAAGGCCGGGTTCGCCCTGGTCGCCGCCGTGCTGGCGGCCTCGCAGACCAACGGCTACCCGACCGGGTGGAACACCCACACCTTGGTCTACCTGCTGATGGCCTGCTTCAATATGACGGCGGTGCTGCTGATGGTCAGCCTCACCAACCGGGTGATGACGCAGAACACCGAGCGGGGACGGATGGTCGAGGAACTGGGCGAGACCAACCGCCGGTTGCAGGCGTCGATGGCCGAGAACGCCGGCCTGCACGCCCAACTCCTGGTCCAGGCACGCGAGGCGGGCATCGTGGAGGAGCGCCAGCGACTGGCGGGCGAGATCCACGACACCCTGGCGCAGGGACTGACCGGCATCGTCGCCCAGCTCCAGGCCGCCCGGCAGGCACGCCACGACGAGGCGGAGTGGGGCCGCCATCTCGACCTGGCGACCTCGCTCGCCCGGGCCAACCTCACCGAGGCCCGCCGCTCGGTGCGGGCGCTGCGGCCGGAGCAACTGGAGCAGGCCACCCTGACCGAGGCCATCGGCGCGCTGACCCGGAGCTGGTCCGAACAGTCGTCGATCCCGGCCGAGTTCGAGGCCACCGGGACCCCGCTCCCGGCGGGCCCGGACGTGGAGGCGGCGCTGTTCCGGGTGGCGCAGGAGGCCCTGGCCAACGTCGCCAAGCACGCCGGGGCCTCGAAGGTGCATCTGACCCTCAGTTACCTCGACGACACGGTGCTGCTCGACGTCGCGGACGACGGCGTGGGCTTCGCGCCCGCCCGGCGCGCCGAGAGCGACGGCTACGGCCTGGCCGGGATGCGGCGCAGGCTGGACCGCCTCTCCGGAACGCTCAACCTGGAGTCCACCCCCGGCTACGGCACCACCGTCAACGCCACCGTCCCGATGCAGGCAGCCGTCCACGCACCGTCGTTGGGGGCAACCCAGTGAGCCCGATCCGGCTGCTGATCGTGGACGACCACCCGGTGATGCGCGACGGCCTGCGCGGGGTCTTCGCCGGCGACGCCGGGTTCGAGGTGGTCGGCGAGGCGGGGGACGGCGCGGAGGCGGTCCGGCAGGCGCAGCGCACCGACATCGGCGTCGACGTGGTCCTGATGGACCTCCGCATGCCCGGCACCGGCGGCGTGGAGGCCATCCTGCGGCTGCGCGAACTCGGCCACCCGGCCCGGGTGCTGGTGCTGACCACCTTCGACACCGACCGGGACGTGCTGCCCGCCATCGAGGCCGGGGCCACCGGCTACCTGCTCAAGGACGCCCCGCGCGACGAGCTGATCCGCGCGGTGCGGGCGGCGTACGCGGGCCAGCCGGTCCTGTCGCCCTCCGTCGCCGGGACCCTGATGGGCCGGCTCGGCGTCCGGGAACCTGGCAGCCTGAGCCCGCGGGAACTCGATGTGCTCCGCCTGGTCGCCTCCGGTGCCACCAACCAGGCCGTCGCCCGCGAACTGCACGTCAGCGAGGCCACCATCAAGACCCATCTGATGCACCTCTACACCAAACTCGGCGTCCGCGACCGCGCCGCCGCCGTGGCCGCCGCCTACGAACGCGGGCTGCTCGGCCAGAACTGAGCCACCGTCACCGGCCCTGCAACCGATTGCACGCCACGCAGTCGGCGCAGCCGCCGTCAGCGGCCCGGCGCAGGCCCGGTGGTGGCGCGGACCACGAGCGAGGTCTCCAGCATCAGCCGGGCGTCGCTTATCGCCACCGCGCTGGCGAGCCGTCCGGTCAGCAGCTCGACCGCCGCCCGGCCGGCCTCGGCCGCCCGGGCCGAGACCGTGGTCAGCTGGGGGTGGGTCTGCGCGGCCAGCACGTCGTCGCAGCCGACCACGCTGAAAGCGGACGGCACGGCGACGCCCCGTTCGGCCAGTCCGGTGAGGACGCCGTGGGCCAGCAGGTCGTCGAAGGCGATCACCGCGCTCGCCCCGCAGGCCAGCAGCGCGGGCACGGCCCGGCGCCCCGCCTCGTAGCTGGAGAGCCGGGCCGCGACCATGGACACCGACCGGCCCAGCCGCTCGGCGGTGCGCTGAACCGTCCGCCGGCGCTGGGTGTTGGACCAGGAGCGGGACGGGCCGTTGAGGTAGGCGATGTGCCGGTGGCCGAGCCCGGCCAGGTGCTCGACCGCCTGGGCCACGCCGCCGGCGCTGTCGACCAGCACCCGGGGCAGGCCCGCGACATCCCGGTTGACCAGCACCAGCGGCCGTCGCTCGGCATGCTCCCTGATCAGTTCCTCGGTCATCCGCGAGGAGGCGAGCACGATGCCGTCGACCTGCTTGGCCAGCTGCCCGAGCAGCTTGTGCTCCCGGGCCGGGTCCTCGTCCGCGTTGCCCAGGAAGACCGAGAAGCCGGCCCGGTCGGCCAGGCCCTCCATCGCCCGGATCATCGGCGGGAAGAAGGGGTTGGCA
Organism: Streptacidiphilus alkalitolerans; assembly: GCF_042511045.1. Classification (NCBI taxonomy): domain Bacteria; kingdom Bacillati; phylum Actinomycetota; class Actinomycetes; order Kitasatosporales; family Streptomycetaceae; genus Streptacidiphilus; species Streptacidiphilus alkalitolerans. Next base: position 100,870 of record NZ_JBHEZX010000008.1, on the reverse strand, counting down.
ATGTCCGGCACCACCAGCGCCAGGTTGCCGAACCGACCGGTGGACAGCGCCTTGGCGACCGGGTTCAGCACATAACCGAGCTCCTGCGCCGTCTGCTTCACCCGCTCCACGGTCTCCGGCCGCAACCGCTCCGGCCGGCTCAGCGCCCGCGAGACGGTGGCCCGGGAGACCCCGGCGCCCGCCGCCACGTCGCCCATGGTGGGGGAACGGACGAGTGCCGCACGGCTCGATTCGGATGCTGCCATGGCCGCAGCCTAGCGGCTGGCCCCGCACCGGTCGCCCCAAGGGTGCGATTGACGTGCAACCGATTGCACAGCATGATGGCCGCGCAGCACCACCGAGCGCGGCCTACCCGGAAGAGACTGTGCCCATGACCGGATCCACCCTTGCCCCGCAGGTCCACCAGGACCGCGGCGCGCTGGGCCGCGCGGCAGCCGCCGCGGTCGCCGAGGCGATGCGCGAACGGCTGGCCGGCCAGGCCCGGCTGCGGATGGTCTTCGCCGCCGCGCCCAGCCAACGGGAGATGCTGACCGCCCTGGCCGGCCAGCCCGGCCTGGACTGGAGCCGGGTCACCGCCTTCCACATGGACGAGTACCTCGGCCTGGCGCCGGACGCGCCCCAGCGCTTCGGGCGCTGGCTGCGGGACGCGCTCTTCGACCGGGTGCCGCTGGGCCGGATCCGGCTGATCGAGCCCGGCCCCGATCCCGAGCGGACGGCCCGCGACTACGCGGCGGAACTGGCCGCCGAACCCGTCGACCTGGTCTGCCTGGGCATCGGCGAGAACGGCCACCTGGCCTTCAACGACCCGCCGGTCGCGGACTTCGCCGACCCGCTGGACGTGAAGGTCGTCGAACTGGACCAGCCCTGCCGCCGCCAGCAGGTCGCCGACGGCTGCTTCGCCGCCCTGGACCAGGTACCCCGGCGGGCGATCACGCTGACCGTGCCCCGACTGCTGGCCGCGGACCGGCTCTTCTGCGTGGTCCCCGGCGCACGCAAGCGCGAGGCGGTGCGGCAGGCGCTGCTGGGCCCGATCGGCCCGCACTGCCCGGCGAGCGCGCTGCGCGAGCACCCCGACTGCCTGCTCTTCCTCGACCGCGACTCCGCCGCGGGCCTCCCGGCCGGACTCCCTGCGGGCGGCCGGCCTTGACGGCCGATCAGCAGCCCGGGCCGGCCCGCGTCCTGACCGGCAGGGACCCGGCGACCGGCCGTCCGCTCGCGGTCACCGTCCGCGGCGGACTGATCGCCGCCATCGGCCCCGGGCCGGCCGACGAGTCGCACTGGCTCGCCCCCGGGCTGATCGACCTCCAGGTCAACGGCTTCGCAGGGCACGACCTCAACGCCGAGGACACCACCCCGGAGACCGTGGCCGCCCTCACCCGCGCCCTGCACCGGCACGGAGTGACCACCTTCGTGCCGACCGTGGTCACCGCCTCGCACCGGCGGATCGCCCGGGCGCTGGCCACCATCGCCGCCGCCCGGCGGCTGGACCCGCTGGTCCGGCACTCCATCCCGTACGCCCATCTGGAGGGGCCGCACCTCTCGGCGCAGGACGGTCCGCGCGGAGTGCACCCGGCCGAGCACATCCGGCCGCCCTCGCTCGAGGAGTTCGAACGCTGGCAGCAGGCCGCCGACGGGCTGGTCGGTATGGTCACCCTGTCCCCGCACTACGACGAAGCCCCGGCCTACACCGCCGAGTTGACCCGCCGCGGGGTGCATGTCGCGATCGGGCACACCCATGCGGATCCCGACCGGATCACCGCGGTCGCCGACGCCGGCGCAAGGCTGTGCACCCACCTCGGCAACGGCGCCCACGCGGTACTGCCGCGCCACCCCAACTACCTGTGGACCCAGCTGGCCGACGACCGGCTCACCGCCGGCTTCATCGCCGACGGCCACCACCTGCCGGCCGACACCCTCACCGCGATGGTCCGGGCCAAGGGCCCGCAGCGCTCACTACTGGTCTCGGACGCCGTCGCCCTCGCCGGAATGCCGCCGGGCCGCTATCTGACCCCGGTCGGCGGCAGTGTGGAACTCGGCGCGGACGGCAGGCTCGGCCAGACCGGCACGCCCTTCCTGGCCGGCGCCGCCCGCGGGCTCGCCGACGGGGTCGCCCAGGCGGTGGTCTCGGCCCGGCTCGGCCTCGGCGAGGCCCTGCAGTTGGCCACCGGGAACCCGGGCCGGTTCGTCGGCGGACGCGGCCGGCTCGAACCGGGCGCCCACGCCGATCTGCTGCGCTTCGCCTGGTCCCCCGGCAGCCGGACGCTGACCGCGGACACGGTCCTGGTGCGGGGTCAGCAGGTCTCCGGATAACGGCCGGTGACGGCGGGTCAGAAACTGGTCAGACCCTGTTCAGGCCCTGGTCGGCCCCCGTGCCGGTACGGGTCCGGGCTCGACGGCGGCGCGCTGTCGCAGAGCACCGCGTGCAGCCGTCGGGCCGCCTCGGTGTCGACCTGGCCCAGGGCCCGGCAGGCCGCGATCCAGGCGGCGCCGCGAGCGGGGTCGCGGGCGAACCGCACCCGCACACCACGGCCCTGGAGCGCGGCGACCAGCCCGTCCCGCACCGGAGTGTCCTGGCACAGGACTCCCCCGGCCAGCACCACCGTCCCGAGGGCGGCGGCGTCCAGCTGGTCCAGGGTGGCGGTCAGCCGGGCCACCGCCTCCGCGGTGATCGCCGCGGCCACCGGGTCACCGGCCCGCGCCTCGGCGCACACCGAGGGCGCCAGCGCGGCGATCCGGCCGAGCGGCAGCCCGGTCGCCCAGCGGACCAGTTCGTCGGCCGTGGCCACGCCCGCGTGCCGGGCGACCGCTCCGGCCAGCCCCTCGGCCGGGAGCACCGCTGTCGCCCGGCAGGTCCGGGCCACCCGGCGGACGGCCTGCAGCCCGAGCCAGAAGCCTGAGCCCTCGTCACCGAGCAGCCAGCCGAGGCCGTCCGCGATCCGGGCCACCTCGCGCGCCTCGACCAGGGCGGCGACCGCCCCGGTGCCGACGATGACCACCACGCCGGAGGGCTCCGGCGTTCCGGCGGCGAAGGCGATCGGGGCGTCGCCGGAGGTCCACAGCGGGCAGCGCAGGCCCGCGCCGGTCCAGGCCGCGGTGTAGGCGGCGGCGACGTCCGGGTCGGCCAGGCCGCCGGATCCCGCGATGCCGATCAGACCGGCCCGCACGGTGCCCGGATCCGTACCGCGCAACGCCTGCTCCAGTGCGTCGGCGAAGGACCGCACCGCGGCCCGGCCGCCGACGATCGGGTTCCCGGGACCGGCCTCGCCGCCGGCCACGACCTGCCCGTCCAGGGTGACCAGCAGGGCCCTGGTCGCCGTGCCGCCCGCGTCGATTCCCAGTACCGAAGTCATGGCGGCATCGAAGCAGACCCAGGCCCGTCACGGACCTTCACACGGCCGGGGACAGCCGGACCACCGTCCCGCTGGTGCGGGCGCGCTCGGCCGCCCAGACCACCCGGTGGCTGGCCAGGCTCGCCGCGGCGTCGGACTTGAGCAGGGCCGGATCCTGCGAGCCGACCGCCTGGAGGAAGGCGTCCATCAGCGCCTCGTCACCGCCGCCGTGGCCGTCGGCGGCCGAGGCCCAGGCGGTGGTGCGGGTGTCCAGCAGCTCCTCGGCGCCGGTGCGGAAGTCGACCAGCCGGAGGGTGACGCCGTCGCCGTCCAGGAAGCCGTGGGTGCCCAGCAGCCGGGTGTGCCGGTGCTCCATCGGGGTGAAGGCGCTCATGGTGAAGGAGCAGGTCGCGCCGTCGTCGAACTCCATGGTGACCACCTGGTGGTCGACCACGTCGTTGTCGCAGGCGTAGACGCAGCGGCCGTAAGGGCCGGTCCGCAGGGCCCGCAGCACGCCCTGCTCGGTGTGGTCCCTGGTGACCGCCGACAGCGGCCAGAACTCGCGGTCCGGATCGCCGAGGCAGTCCAGGTAGAGGCGCTTGGCGGAGTAGGGGCAGCTGCTCTCGACCGAGCAGTCCAGGCAGCGCTCCCCGGCCCCGGGCGGCGCGGCCTCGGGCCGGAAGTGGGTCAGGCTGCCGAAGGAGCTGACCCGTTCCGGTGACCGCCCGAAGAGGTACACCAGCCAGTCGATGTCGTGGCAGGACTTGGTCAGCAGCATCGGCGCCGAGGTGTCCGAGCGGCGCCAGTTCCCGCGGACGAAGGAGTGCGCCTGGTGCCACCAGCCGACGGGTTCGAGGTGCTCCACGCTGACCAGGCGGCCGATCCGCCCCTCGTCCAGCAGGGACTTCAGCGCCTTGGTGTAGGGGGTGTACCGGAGGACGTGGCAGACCGCCAGCATGGTCTTGTTGCGCTCGGCGGCCTCGGCGATCACAGCGGCCTCGCCCTCGTCCGTGGCCATCGGCTTCTCCAGGAGTACGTGGTACCCCAGGTCGGCCAGCCGCACGGTCGGCCCGGTGTGCTGCCGGTCCTGGGTGGCGATGATCGCCGCGTCGGCGAGCCGTCCTTCCGCGGCGAGTTCGGCCCAGCCGGCGAAGGCCCGGTCCGGCGGGATGCCGAACTCCCGGGCCGCCGCGGCGCGGCGGGCCGGGTCCGGTTCGGCCACCGCGACCACCTGGCCGGCGCCGGTGGACTGGGCGCGACGCGCGTAGGACTGTCCTCGCAGCCCCGCTCCGACGAGGGCTAGAGTCACCCGAGGCATGGGTTCCTTTCCGGTACTTATGATGGAGTGCCTCATTATTAGCGCGACTGCAAGCGATCACAAGGGGGCGTGGTGACCGAATCGTCGAGTGGTGGCGACCTCTCCCAACTGCGGAGGCTCAACTCGCTGGCGGTGATCACCGTCCTGCGGGAGGAGCCGGCGCTCACCCTGACCGAGGTCTCCCGGCGGACCGGGCTGTCCCGGGCGTCCACCGAGGACGTGGTCCGCGAACTGCTGGAGCTCGGCTGGGTGGCCGTGGTGCCCGCCGCGGCCGGCGCGGTGGGACGCCCGGCCCGCCGCTTCCGGTTCCGGGCCGACGCCGGCCGGGTGCTCGGCGTCGACATCGGCGGCCACAAGGTGCTGGCCCTGGTCGCGGACCTGGACGGGGCCGTGCAGTACACCGCCAGGGTCGCCGTGACGCCGTCCATGGGCCGGCGGGAGCGGCTGGCCGCGCTGGACCGCGCGGTGGCCGACGCGCTGGCCGGGGCCGGGCTGACCGCCGACGGCGTGTGGGCCGTCGGCGCGGCCACCACCGGCCTGGTGGACGGCACCGGGCGGGTGATGCTCTCCGAGGCGCTGCCCGAGTGGACCGGCGTGGACGTGGCCGCGCACCTGCGCCGGCTGGTCGGCGGCCCGGTCCTGGTGGAGAACGACAGCAAACTGGCGGCGCTGGCCGAGTCCTGGCGCGGGGTGGCCCGCTACGCCAAGGACGTGGTGGTCATCCTGGCCGGGCTGCGCACCGGCACCGGCCTGATCATCGACGGCAAGCTGCACCGGGGGTTCGGCAACGCGGCCGGGGAGATCGGGGCACTGCCCGCGTCCGGCTGGATCAGGGCCCAGGACCACCTGACCGCCTGGTCGGACGCGGATCCGACGGCGGACCGGGACTCCGCGGTGGCGGCGGTGTTCGAGGCCGCGCGCGCGGGCGACCGCAGGGCCGCCGCGGTGATACGGCGCTATGTGCGGGACGTCGCGGTCGGCACCGCCGCCCTGGTACTGACCCTCGACCCGGAGCTGGTGGTGCTCGGCGGCGGCTTCTCCCGGTCGGCGGATCTCATCGTGGAGCCGCTGCGGCGGGAGCTGGACCGCTGGTGCCTCCGCACCCCCGAGGTCCGGGTGTCGGAGTTCGGCGACGAGGGGGTGGCGCTCGGTGCGCTGCGGCTGGCGCTCGACCATGTGGACCGCGAGCTGCGCGAATACGCCGGCCTCGGCAGCCCGGAGCGCTTCTCCCGGGGCTCCCGCCGGTCCGGCGCGGTGGCGGTGACACCCCCGGCTACAACTTCGTAACCACGGCGGGTCTTGACTTAATTACCCTGGACTCCATTATTAGTGCCACTCAGTCCCCCGGCGTGGATCCGCGCCGGGGCACCTCGGACACGCGGAGGCCAGGGAATGAGAAAGTCTGTGCGGTGGGGCGCGTTGGCGCTGGGGGTGGTGCTCTCCGCCTCCGCCTGCTCCTCGGGAGGCAGCGGTTCGGCCGGCAGTGGCTCCAGCGGTGGCGGGGGCAGCGTCACCCTCTCCTACGGGGTGTGGGACGCCACCCAGAAGTCGGCGATGGACGCGCTGGCCGCGGCCTTCACCAAGACCCACCCCGCTGTCAGGATCAAGGTCGAGCTGACCCCCTGGGCCGACTACTGGACCAAGCTCAAAGCCGCCGCCACCGGCGGCGCCGCACCCGATGTGTTCTGGATGAACGGGCCCAACTTCCAGCTCTACGCCGCCAACGGGGTGATCCGGCCGCTGGACGACGACATCAGCAAGGACCAGGTGGATCTGTCGGTCTACCCGGCCCAGCTGGTGAACCTCTACACCTACCGGGGCAAGCACTACGGCCTGCCGAAGGACATGGACACCATCGGCGTCTGGTACAACAAGGCGCTCTTCGACGCGGCGAAACTGCCCTTTCCGAAGGACAACTGGACCTGGAGCGACTTCCAGCAGGCCGCCGCGAAACTCACCGATGCGAGCAAGGGCCAGTACGGCACCGACGCCGAACTGACCAGTTTCCAGGAGTACCAGTACAACACCATCGCCCAGGCCGGCGGCTACGTCATCTCGCCGGACGGCAGGAAGAGCGGCTACGACGACCCGAGGACCATCGCCGGGCTGCGTTTCTGGACCGATCTGATCCAGAAGAAGGAGTCGCCCGACCTGAAGACCATGACCGACACCGCCCCGCTGCAGCTCTTCGAGGCCGGCAAGATCGCCATGTACTGGGGCGGCTCCTGGGACGCCGCCGAGTTCGGCGGCAACAGCTACACCAAGGACAAGGTCGACGTGGCCCCGCTGCCGACCGGTGCGAAGCAGGCCACCGTCATCCACGGCGTCGCCAATGTGGTGTCCGCCAAGTCCGCTCACAGCGACCAGGCCTGGCAGTTCGTCAGGTTCCTGGGCTCCGAGCAGGCGGCCGACATCCTCGGCCGGATGGGCCCGATCCCGGCCTACCGGGGCACCCAGAGCGCCTGGGTCGCCGCGCATCCGCAGTTCAAGCTGCAGACCTTCCTGGACGAGATCCCCTACGCGGTGCCGTACCCGGTCTCCAAGAACACCGCCGCCTGGAACGAGGACGAGCTGACGTACCTGACCAAGGCCTGGAACGGCGAGGAGTCGGTGGACCGGGCCGCGAAGGACCTGGCCGCGGCGATGAACGCCAAGCTCGCCGAGGAGTGACATGACGATCACCAGCAGACCCGGCGCCAGGCGCACCGGGTACCAGCCGTCCCCCGGCGGCGGACGGGCCACCTGGCGCCGGCCGCGCCGGGACCGGGTGGTCGAGGCGCTCTGGGGATACGCGTTCATCGCGCCGCTCGGCCTCGGCCTGGCCGTGTTCTACCTCTGGCCGGTGCTGCAGACCGCGTACTTCTCCTTCACCGCCTGGGGCGCCTTCGGCGGCCACAGCTGGAGCGGCCTCGACAACTACCGCCAACTGCTGCACGACCACGAGTTCGGCCAGGCCCTGGTCAACACCCTGGCCTACACCGCGCTCGGGCTGGTCTCGATCCCGCTGGCGATCGTCTTCGCCGCCCTGCTGGACCGGCCCGGCCTGCGCGGCACCGGCGCCTACCGCACCCTGTTCTTCCTTCCGGTGGTCACCATGCCGGTGGCGGTCGCCATGGTCTGGCGCTGGCTCTACAACGGCGACTACGGCCTGGTGAACTACCTGCTGTCGCTGGTCGGCCTGAAGGGCCCGCACTGGGTGTCCGACCCGCGGGTGGCGCTGTTCGCGCTGGTGGTGGTCGGCGTCTGGAGCAGCATCGGCTACAACCTGGTCATCTTCCTGGCCGGGATGCAGGGCATCCCCAAGGAGTACTACGAGGCCGCCGAGATCGACGGCGCCGGGCCGGTACGGCAGTTCTTCTCGGTCACCCTCCCGCTGCTGTCGCCCACGGCCTTCTTCGTCTCGGTGATCTCGGTGATCGGCTCGCTGCAACTCTTCGACCTGGTCTATGTGATGGCCGGATCCGGCGCGGCGGCCCGCTCCAACCCGGCCTTCCCGCGCCTGGAGACCGTGGTGCAGCTCTTCTACGACCGGGCCTTCGTCACCAATGACCGGGGTTACGCGGCGGCGATCGTCATGGTGCTGCTGCTGATCATCGTGGTGCTGACCGCGATTCAGTTCCGGCTGCAGCGGAGGTGGGTGCACTATGGCTGACGCCCGTTCCCGGCGGGGCCGCTCCCGCGTCGGTGTGCACACCGTGCTGATCGCCGCGTCACTGGCGATGGTGGCCCCCTTCGTCTGGGAGTTCGTCACCTCGCTCCAGTCGCTCAGCGACGCCACCCGGGTGCCGCCCTCGCCGCTGCCCGGCGGCCACTGGGACAACTACGGCAAGGTCTTCGACCTGCTGCCGTTCGGCCGGCAGTTCCTGAACACCCTGCTGATGTCGCTCGGCCGCACCCTGGCCCAGGTGGTGCTGTGCCCGATGGCCGCCTACGCCTTCGCCCGGCTGCGCTTTCCCGGCCGGGGGGTGCTCTTCGGGCTGTTCCTGTCCGTGCTGATGGTGCCGCCGCAGCTGTTCATCATTCCGCAGTACCAGATCATCTCCGACCTGGGCTGGCTCAACAGCCTCCAGGCGCTGATCCTGCCGGGCATGTTCAGCGCCTTCGGGGTCTTCCTGCTGCGGCAGTCCTTCCTTTCCCTGCCAAGGGAGTTGGAGGAGGCCGCGCGCATCGACGGGGCCGGCCCGCTGCGGATCTACTGGTCGGTGATGCTGCCGCTGATCCGTCCCGGGCTGGTCGCGCTGGCCGTGCTCGCCCTGCTGTGGTCGTGGAACGACCTGCTGTGGCCGCTGGTGGTGAACACCGACCCGGACAAGATGACGCTCTCGGCCGGACTGGCCTCGCTGCAGGGGCAGTTCCAGACCGACTACCCCGTACTGATGGCGGGTTCGCTGCTCGCGTCGCTCCCGGTGATCGCCGCGTTCGTGTTCCTGCAGCGGCAGTTCGTGCAGGGCATCGCCTACACCGGCGTCAAGGGCTGAACCCCTCTCTCTCCGCTGCTCTTCCCCACGAAAGGGACCGAGATGCTCATCAACCGATCCGCCTCCCGCGCAGGGAACGGCCGGCGCACCGCCGTGATCGGCGCCGTCGCCGCACTCGCCCTCACCCTGCTGGGCGCCCGGGCCGACCGGGCCGACGCCACCGCCGGAGTGCAACACCTCGCCATACCCGCGTACTTCAACCCCGCCGACGCGGCGGGCGGCGGCTTCTGGACCCAGATCGACCAGGCCGGGCCGCAGGCCGGCATCGTCGTCGCCAACCCGTCCAGCGGGCCGGGCGGCGCGGCCGACAGCGGCTACGCCCATGCTGTCCAGGGCGCCGCGAGCGCGGGCAGCAAGGTGCTCGGCTACGTCGACACCGGCTATTTCGGCACCACCGGACGCACCACCCGCGACGGGCAGACCAGCATCGCCGCGTGGACCGCCCAGATCAAGGCCGACGTCGCCAACTGGTATGCCTGGTACGGCACTTCCGGCCTCTCCGGGATCTTCTTCGACGACGCCCTGAACGACTGCGGCAGCAACAACGCACATGTGGACCTCTACTCCGGGATCAACACCTCCACCAAGCAGAGCCACCCCGGCGCCTTCACCGTCGACAATCCGGGCACCGCCGCCGAGCAGTGCTACTCCTCCGCCGCCGACGTGCTGGTGATGTTCGAGAACACCTATGCCGCCTACACCGCGTGGACCCCGCCGGCCTGGGAGCTCTCCGCGCCCGACCCCGCCAGGTTCTGGCACCTGGTCTACGCCGCGCCGACCCAGGCGGACCTGGAGAACACGGTGGCGCTGAGCAAGCAGCGCAACGCGGGCTACCTCTACGTCACCCCCGACGACCTGCCCAACCCGTGGGACACCCTGCCCACCGGCTCCTACTGGTCCGACGAGCTGGGCAAGGCGTCCGGCTCCGGCGGTTCCGGCGGCGGCTCGACCTGCGGCAGCACCGCCGGGACGGGGGCCATCACCGGGTACTCCGCCTGCGCGTCGGCCGGCACCGCCACCTTCAGGGCCACGTTCAACACCGCGCAGAGCTTCCACCACGTCTTCATCAACAGCGACGGCAACACCGCGACCGGATACCAACTGCCCTCGCCCTCGGCCTCGCCGCTGGGCGCGGACTACATGATCGAGAACGGCAGCCTGTACCGCAGCCTCTCCGGCGGCTGGAGCTGGGCCGGCGTCACGGCCGGACTGACCACCACGGTCAGCGGTTCCACCTACACCTGGACGGTGCCGCTGAGCGCGCTCGGTTCGCCCGGCGGGAGCGTGCCGACGGAGTTCAACGCCGGGACGGACTACAGCCCGGTGATCACCCTCACCCCGCACTACTGATCCTCCGGAGGATTGGGGTGGCTTCCTACAGAGTCAGCCAGTTTGCCTAAATGTATTAGGCAAATGTATGGTCGACTCTGTAGGAAGCGAGGATGGTTATGGCACGCGTAGGAGTGACCCCGGAGCGGCTCACCCTGGCCGGAGCGGAACTGGCCGACGAGGTGGGCTTCGACCAGGTGACCGTCTCGGAACTGGCCAGACGGTTCGACGTCAAGGTGGCGAGCCTGTACTCGCACCTGAAGAACTCCCAGGACCTCAAGACCAGGATCGCCCTGCTGGCCCTGGAGGAACTCGCCGACCGGGCCGCCGACGCCCTGGCCGGCCGGTCCGGCAAGGACGCCCTGATCGCTCTGGCGAACGTCTACCGCGACTACGCCCATGAGCATCCCGGCCGTTATGCCGCGGCCCAGTTCCGGCTCGACCCGGAGACCGCCGCCGCCAGCGCCGGCGTCAGGCACGCCCGGATGACCCGGGCCATCCTGCGCGGCTACGACCTGGCCGAGCCCGACCAGACCCATGCGGTCCGGCTGCTCGGCAGCGTCTTCCACGGTTATGTGTCCCTGGAGATGGGCGGCGGCTTCAGCCACAGCGCGCCCGACACCCAGGAGACCTGGAACCGAACCCTGGACGCCCTCGACGCCCTGCTGCGGAACTGGCCCGCGGCCTGATCTCCGGCCCCCGCGCGCCATGCGTCACAGCGAACCGACCCTCCCGACGGCAGGTACCAACCATGCACACCTGGATCACCACCCCGCTCACCCCCGACCTCCTGCGCGGAGCCGTCGACCTGGAGCGCACCGAGCACGGCCTCCTGCCGCACCGGCTGCCCGGCTGGGCCCGCGCGCAGTTCTCCGACCCGCAGTTGGACATGGCCGAGTCCCAGCCCTCCGGGGTACGGCTGGTCTTCCGCACCCGGGCCACCGCCGTCGAACTGGACACCCTGCCCACCAGGCGCGCCTACCTGGGCGCCCCGCCCCGTCCCGACTGCGTCTACGACCTGCTGGTCGACGGCCGGCTGGCCGGCCAGGCCGTGGCGACCGGCGGCAACACCCTGACCATCGACATGACCACCGGCGCCACCGAGCACCGGACCGGCCCGGTCGGCACACTGCGCTTCAGCGGGCTGTCCGAGGGCGACAAGGACGTCGAGATCTGGCTGCCGCACAACGAGACCACCGAACTCGTCGCGCTGCGCACCGACGCCCCGGTCGAGCCCGCGCCGGACCGGGGCCGCAGGACCTGGCTGCACCACGGCAGTTCGATCAGCCACGGCTCCAACGCCGCCAGCCCCAGCGGCACCTGGCCCGCGCTCGCCGCGGCCCTCGGCGGCGTGGAGCTGGTCAACCTGGGCTTCGGCGGCAGCGCCCTGCTCGACCCGTTCACCGCCCGCACCCTGCGGGACACCCCCGCCGACCTGATCAGCGTCAAGCTCGGCATCAACCTGGTGAACACCGACCTGATGCGGCTGCGCGCCTTCACCCCGGCGGTCCACGGCTTCCTCGACACCATCCGCGAGGGGCACCCCAGCACCCCGCTGCTGGTCGTCTCGCCCATCCTCTGCCCGATCCACGAGGACACCCCAGGCCCCAGCGCCCCGGACCTCAGCGCCCTCAGCAGCGGACAGCTGCGGTTCCGGGCCGCGGGCGATCCGGCGGAGCTCGCGGCCGGGAAACTGTCGCTGGGCGTCATCCGGGACGCCCTGGCCCGGATCGTGGAGCAGCGCGCGGCCGAGGACCCGCAGCTGTACTACCTCGACGGCCGCGAGCTCTACGGCGAGGCCGACAACGCCGCACTGCCGCTGCCCGACGAGTTGCACCCGGACGCCGCCACCCACCGGCTGATGGGCGAGCGCTTCGCCGAACTGGCCTTCGCCGCCGAGGGACCGCTCCGCTGACCCGGCAAATTCGTTTGCCGTCGACCGATCCGTTCGGATAGGAAGCTTGCATGCTACGAGGCGACAAGGTCGGGCTGCGGGCCCGGCACGAGGACGACATCCCGGTCCTACTGGCCGAGCTCTACGACGACGTGGTCAACTCCTCGCGGGCCGAGAGCCGGCCGTGGCGGCCGATCACGCCCGGCTCCAAGGACTCGCGGCTCGTGGTGGACGACCAGGATCAGGCCCATGTCCCGTTCTCCGTGGTGGAGTCGGAGGGCGGCACGCTGGTCGGCACCGCGTCGCTGTGGGGCATCGACAGTCACCACAGGTCCGCGCACATCGGGCTCGGCCTGCGGCCCTCGGCCCGCGGCAAGGGCTACGGCACCGACGTGGTCGCGGTGCTCTGCCACTACGGCTTCGTCGTCCGCGGCCTGCAGCGGCTGCAGATCGAGACGCTGGCGGACAACAACGCCATGCTGCGCTCCGCCGAGCACAACGGCTTCGTCCGCGAGGGTGTGCTGCGCTCCTCCGCCTGGGTGATGGGCGAGTTCCTGGACGAGGTCCTGCTCGGCCTCCTGGTCCAGGACTGGAAGCCGGGCGCGAAGGCCTAGCCTGCGAGGATGGTGCTCCATTGGGCGGGATCGCCCGGGGTGCCGTTGAAGTCGTAGCGGACGGTGTCGCGGCCGAGGGCGAGCAGCGTGGTGGAGACGGTTCCGGCGGCGCGGCCCTCGAAGTCCTGACGCAGTACCAGCGCGCGGGGGTCGCGCGGGTCCAGGCCGTCGCCGTCGACCAGGGGCAGCCAGTCGCCCCAGGCGGTCGCGGTCGGCCCGGCGTCCGGGGACGGGCGCCGGGCCGCGGCCAGGCGGGGGCGGAAGTGGGCGATCCTGGCGTTGATCGCGTTCAGTTCCGGCCCTGCTGACGGGTCGTCCGCGACAGCCAGGCCGAGATTGGTCACCAGGTGGAGCCCGGGTTCCAGGGCCCGGTCGGTGAGCGCCTCGCCGTCCCAGCTGAGCAGCCGCACCTGGTCGAGGGTGGCCCGGACCAGGTGGAACGGGTCGTAGCGGGCCGCGTCGGGATCGCCGAGGCTGCCGTCCGCGGCGAACCGCAGCGGCAGGTCGCCCCGGGACAGCCGGTCCTGCTCCGGGGCGGGCCGCCCGACCCCGTTGAGCACCACGCCCGCCCGGGGCACCCCGGGGTCGACCGCCAGCCAGGTTCCGCCGGCCAGCAGGTCCTGGCCGCCGACCACCTGCGGGCTGTCCGGCCAGTGCCGCCCCGGCGGAACCGCCTTCCGGTCGTGGAACTCGTCGCGGACACCCACCAGGAGGACCGGGAACGGGGCGGACGGGTCGAAGCTGATCACCGCAGTGCACATGACGCCATTTCAGCATCCGGCCGGGGGGAACCGCACATCCCCTCCCTGACAGCGACTCAGACGGGTTCGAGGGCCGGGTCGGCCACGGGCTCCGGCGCCGCGGTGCCCGGGGAGAGCGTCCGGTGCATGGTGTCCCGGTCCAGTACTCCCTCCCAGGCGGCGACCACGAACGAGCCGACCGCGTTGCCGCAGGCGTTGGTCAGCGCACGGCAGGTGGACATGAACCGGTCGATGCCGAAGATCAGCATGATGCCGGCGACCGGGATCGAGCCGGTCGAGGCCAGGGTCGCGGCCAGCACGATGAACCCGGAGCCGGTGACCCCGGCCGCTCCCTTGGACATCAGCAGCATGATCGCCAGGATGCCCAGCTGGCCGGCCAGCGAGAGGTGGGTGCCGGTGGCCTGGGCGATGAACAGCGCGGCCAGCGTCAGATAGATGCAGGTGCCGTCCAGGTTGAAGGAGTAGCCGGTCGGCACGGTGAGGCCGACCACGTCCTCCGGCACGCCCGCCTTCTCGATCTTGCGCATCAGCTGCGGCAGCACGGTCTCGCTGGACGAGGTGCCCAGCACGATCAGCAGTTCGTCCTTGATGTAGCGCAGCAGCAGCAGGATGTTCAGCCGGAACAGCGCGCACACCGCGCCCAGGCCGAACAGCACGAACACCGCGCTGGTCGCGTAGGTGAGGCCGATCAGCGAACCGAGGCTGGTCAGGGTGTGCACCCCGTACTTGCCGACGGTGAAGGCCATCGCGCCGAACGCGCCGACCGGCGCCGCGTACATGACGATCCGCAGCACCGCGAACATCACCTTGCCCAGCTTCTCCACTCCGGCCGCTATCCCCGCGGCCGGTTCGCCGACCAGCTTGATCGCCACGCCGAACAGGATGGAGAAGAACACCACCTGCAGGTCGTTGCCGCTGGAGAAGGCGTTCACCGCGCTGGACGGGACCACCTCGGTCAGGATCGACCAGAAGCCCTGGGCCTGTCCCGTCGCGGCGTAGTCGGCGGCCGTGCCGGTCAGCTTCAGGCTGCTCGCGTCGGCGTGGATCCCGCTGCCGGGGTGGAACACGTCGATGGCGACCAGGCCGAGCAGCAGCGCGACCGTGGTCATCCCCTCGAAGTAGACCAGCGCCTTGATCCCGATCCGGCCGACCTTGCGCAGGTCGGCCACCCCGGCGATGCCGCCGACGATGGTCACGAAGATGATCGGGGTGACCACCATGGAGATCGCGCTGACGAAGACGGTCCCCAGCGGCTGCAGGCCCGCGCCGGTCTTCGGCCACGCCGCGCCGACAGCGGCGCCGGCGACGATCCCGACCAGGACCCAGACGTAGAGTTTGCGGTACCAGGCCGATCGTGGGGTCGGCGTCGTTGCTGACTCGGACATCGGAGCTCCTCGGAGGGGGTCGGGGGTGGCCGGACAGTGGACTGAATGTGGCGCAGGCCACACCACCGGGTCTGCATTACGCGCATTACGCGCATGGACCGCCGCCCTCCCGTCCGGTATCGGCCCTGGCCAGGGCACCAGCGGGATGCCACACTCGGCGACATGCCGCGCCCCCACCCGTACCGGAGCCTGAGAGTCCGCGCCTCGCGGCTGAGCATCGCCGTGCAGGTGCTGCTGCTCCAGCTCGGCACCGTCGCCCTGCTCACCGTCGGCGGCACCGCCACCGCGATCGAGGTCGCCCACTCCGGCCAGACCGCCCACGCCCGCACGGAGACCCTCGCGCTCGCCGAGACCTTCGCGGACGCCCCCGGCATCGCCGCGGACGTGACCGGCCCCGACCCGAGCGCGCACCTGCAGTCGACCAGCCTGGCCGTGCAGCACGCCACCGCGGTCGACTTCATCGTGGTGATGAGCCCGACCGGGATCCGCTACACCCACCCGACCCCCGGCGAGATCGGCAAGCACTACCTCGGGGACACCGCGCCCGCGCTGGCCGGACACCCCTTCACCGAGACCTACACCGGCACCCTGGGCCCGTCGGTGCGCTCGGTCGCCCCGATCTACGGGCCGGGCCACCGGGTGGTCGGCCTGGTCTCGGTCGGCATCACGCTGGAGCGGCTGTCCGCGACGGCGCACCGCGAACTCCCGCTGATCCTGGCCATCGCCGCCGGCGCGGTCGCGGTGGTCGGGCTCGGCACCTGGGGCCTGGCCCGACGGCTGGACAAGCAGACCCTGGGCCTCGGACCGCAGGAGATCACCCGGCTCTACCAGCACCATGACGCGGTGCTGCACGCCATGCACGAAGGGCTGCTGGTCCTCGACCGGCAGCGCACCGTCCTGCTCGCCAACGACGAGGCGGTGCGCCTGCTCGGCCTGGACCGGGACCCGACCGGGCGCGGCGTGGCCGACCTGGGGCTGGACGCGGCGCTGGTCCGGCTGCTCGGCTCCGGCCTGGAGGCGCACGACGAGGCGTATGTGGCCGAGGACCGGGTGCTGGCGGTGAACCAGTCCCCGGCCCGGCGCGACGGACGCACTCTCGGCACCGTGGTCACCCTGCGCGACCACACCGAACTACGGGCCCTGGCAGGGGAGTTGGACTCAGCTCGGGGATTCGCCGAGGTGCTCTCGGCCACCGCGCACGAGGCCGCGAACCGGCTGCACACCGTGGTCACCCTGATCGAACTCGACCGGCCCGCGGACGCGGTGCGCTTCGCCACCGCCGAGTTGGCCGCCTCCCAGCAGCTGGTCGACCGGCTGATGTCGGCGGTCGGCGACCCGGCGGTGGCGGCGCTGCTGCTCGGCAAGGTGTCCCAGGCCGCCGAGCGCGGGGTGGAAGTGACCGTCAGCGACGACACCGCCGCCCCGCAACTACCCTTCGAGACACGGGACTTGGTCACCATCATCGGAAACCTGATCGACAACGCGGTCGAGGCGGTGCTCGCCGCCCCGGCCCCGCGCCGGGTCTCGGTCTCCCTCCGCGTCGGCGATAGCGACGAAGACGTCAGCGAAGGGGACCTGCTGGTCCGGGTGGCCGACAGCGGGGCGGGGATCGACCCGGACCGGATCGAGGACCTGTTCACCCGGGGCTGGACCACCAAGAACGAGGCCGGACACGGGATCGGCCTCGCCCTGGTGCGGCAGACCGTCGCCCGCAACCGGGGCACCATCGAGGCCGACCGCGACCGCACCCTGGGCGGCGCCGCCCTGGCCGTACGCCTGCCGACCCCGCGCCGCGGCGCCGTCCCCGCCGGGCGGCCGGAGTGATCAGCACCCTGATCGTCGAGGACGATCCGATCCTGGCCGAGGCGCACCGGGCCTTCACCGAGCGGGTCCCCGGCTTCACCGTCGCCGGGGTGGCGCACCTGGGCGGAGAGGCCCTGCGGCTGGTGGCCACCCGCCCGGTGGACCTGCTGCTGCTGGACGTCAACCTGCCCGACCTGACCGGGATCGAGCTGTGCCGGATCCTGCGCACCCGCGGCGACCAGGTCGACGTCATCGCGGTGACCTCGGCCCGGGATCTGGCCACGGTGCGCGCGGCGGTGTCGCTCGGCGTGGTGCAGTACCTGCTGAAGCCGTTCTCCTTCGCGTCCTTCCAGGAGAAGCTGGGCTCCTACGCCGAGTTCCGCCGCCGCGCGGCCGAGGCCCCGGACGTGCTCGCCCAGGACGACGTCGACCGCACCTTCGCCGCGCTGCACCAGACCGCCGGGCAGCCGCTGCCCAAGGGCCTCACCGACGCCACGCTGCGCGCGGTGTTCACCCTGCTGCGCGCCGAGGGCCGGCTCTCCGCCGCGCAGACGGCGGCCGGGGTCGGCGTCTCGGTGCAGACCGCCCGCCGCTACCTCGACTACCTCACCGCGCAACGGCTGGTGTCCCGCGCCCCGGTGTACGGCGGCGCCGGACGCCCGGAGCAGGTGTACCGCTGGACCGCCTCCTGACGCCCCTTCGGAGCGGTCAGCGCAGGCCGGCGAAGAGGTCGTCCTCCTGGTCGGGGGCGGGGACGGTGCTGAACTGCCGGACGAAGGACTCGGAGCCGAACATCCGCTGCTGGCCCTCCTCGGGCATCCGCAGGAAGAAGATGCCGTCGCCCTGGCTGGCGTGCGCCTCCAGCGCCTTGCGCTTGCTGTCGACATGGGCGGAGGTGTCCACGGTGGTGGTGATCAGCTCGTCCGGGGTGCCGAAGTCTTCGGGCGGCTCGAAGCCCCCGAGGTCGAAACCGGTCGCGCGCAGGTAGTCGAAGAGCCGGGTCATCCCGCTCCGGGAGATGGCGGTGTGGTAGAACTTCGCCGGAATCCCGGTCCGCTCGATCGCCGCGACCGTGATCCGGTGGGCCTGGATGTGGTCGGGGTGGCCGTAGTTGCCGTTCTCGTCGTAGGTGACGACGACATCGGGGCGGTACTTCTCCATCAGCGCGGCCAGCCGGCCGGACGACTCGTCCAGCGGGACGTTGGCGAACGCCTCCGGGCGCTCGTTGGCGGCCCAGCCCACCATGCCCGAGTCGCTGTAGCCGAGCAGTTCCACGTCGGAGATGCCCAGCAGGGCCACCGACTCGGCCAGTTCCTCCAGCCGGAGTTCGCGCACGGCCGCCTCGTCGTGGGCCGGGTCGTCGGGCTTGATGCCGCCCGGTCCGTCGCCCTGCTCCCCGTTGGTACAGGTGACCAGCACGGTGCGGATGCCCTCGGCCGCGGCCCGGGCCAGGACGCCCCCGGTGGAGAGCACCTCGTCGTCGGGATGGGCGTGCACGGCCATCAACGTCAGCTGACGATCCATCGGTGGTCGACCTCCGGGAGAAGCGGGAGAAGCGGGGTTCGAACGGCGTCCTCCCACCCTATGCGGTCGCGGTTGCGGCACCCGGCGGGGCTCGCCTGCCGCACAGCCGTCACGGGGCGTGTCACGCTGGGGGCGGAAGCGCCCCGGCGGCGCCGGGCCGGACTACGGAACGAGGGACGCGTGTCGGACAGTCGGGCCACCGAGGAGCGCAGGCTCCGGCGCGATCTCGGCCTCTGGGGCCTCACCGCCATCGGCTTCTCCAACATCATCGGCTCCGGCTGGCTGTTCGCCGCCATGTACGCGGCGCAGACGGCCGGCCCCGCCGCGATCCTGGCCTGGCTCGGGGCCGGGGTGCTGTGCGCGCTGGTCGCCCTGGTGATGGTGGAGCTCGGGGTCTCCCGGCCGGAGGGCGGCGGCACCGTCCGCTGGCCGCTGCTCGCCAGCGGACGGCTGGTGGGGACGCTGATCGGCTGGTCCACCCTGCTGTCCGTGGGCGGGACCGCCGCCGAGATCAGCGCGATCATGCAGTACGCCGGGCACTACCTGCCGTGGGTCTACCACCACGGCAGCCTCACCGGCCGCGGCCTGGCCGTGGCGCTGGCCCTGAGCGTGGTGCTGACCGCGCTCAACTGGTTCGGGGTCAAGCTCTTCGCCCGGGTCAACAACCTGGTGTCGGTGTTCAAGGTCGTGGTCCCGGTGCTCACCGTGGTCGCGCTGTTCGCCTCCGGCTTCCACTCCGGCCGGATGACCGATCCGGCCCACGGCGGGTTCGCCCCCTACGGCTACGCGGCCGTCCTCAGCGCGCTGGCCGGCGGCGGCATCGTCTACTCGCTGAACGGCTTCCAGGCCCCGCTGGACTTCTCCGGCGAGACCCGCAACCCCCGCCGTACCATGCCCGGTTCGGTGCTGGGCGGCATCGGCCTGGCCCTGGTGCTCTACCTGGCGCTGCAGCTCGCCTTCCTGTTCACCGTCCCGGAGCGGCTGCTCGGCCACGGCTGGTCCGGGGTGAGCTTCGACTCGCCGTTCGGCCAGCTCGCGCTGATCCTCAATCTGCAGTGGGTGTCCAGCCTGCTCTATGTGGACGCGGTGGTCTCCCCCGGCGGCTCGGCCTACGTCGGTGTGGCGCTCGACGCCCGGCACACCTACGCGCTCGCCAAGAACGGCACCCTGCCGCGGTTCTTCATGCGGGTCAGCGGACGCCGCGGCATCCCGCAGCGGGCGCTGCTGCTCAACCTCGCGGTGATCGTCGTCTTCCTGCTGCCGTTCAACGGCTGGCAGCAGATCGTCAGTGTGATGGGCGACATGTACCTGCTGATCTACGCCGCCTCCGCGGTCGCCGTCTCGGTCTTCCTGCGCCGGCCGGACGGGCGGATCCGCGGCTGGGTCCCCGGGCTGGTCTGGATCGCGCCGCTGAGCTTCGTGGTGGCCGGCGAGTTCGTGTACTGGTCCGGCTGGCACGATCTGCGGCTGGCGCTGCCGATGGTGCTGATCGGCCTGCTGATCTTCCTCTTCCTGCGTCCCGAGGGCCGGGCGCGGCGCTCCCTCGGCCGGGAACTCCTGGACGGCGCCTGGCTGGTGGTCTACCTGCTGGCGCTGACCCTGCTGTCCTGGCTGGGCTCGTTCAAGGGCTCGGGCCACCTGCGCGCGCCGTACGACTCGATCGCCGTCGCGGTGCTGTCGGCGGCGGTGTTCGGCTGGGCGGTGCGGGCCGGCCGCGGGGTGCCCGAGGCGCCAGCGGCCCTGCTTGATGTAAGTGACGAGGGGCCTGTTGGGGCCTGACATATGGTGAGTATGCTCAGCATATGTTGAGACGACGTGCCAACCAGCGATTCGTCGTGCCCACGATGTTCGTCCTCACCCTGTTCCTGGTGGTGATGGACGCCTCCATCACCACCGTCGCGCTGCCGTCCATCGCGGCGCAGTTCCGGGTCTCCCCCGCCGCCATCGACGGGGTGGTGGTGGTCTACCCGGTCTGCGTCGGCATGGTGATCCCGGCCTCCGGCTGGCTCGGCGACCGGTTCGGCACCAAACGGGTGCTGCTCAGCGCGATGGTCGCGTTCACCGCCGCCTCCGCGCTCTGCGGCACCGCCGGGTCGCTCGGCGAACTCGTCGCCTACCGCGGCCTGCAGGGCCTGGCCGGCGGCATGCTCACCCCGGTGGCCAACGCCATCCTGTTCCGCACCTTCACCACCCAGGAGCGGGTCCGGGTGTCCCGCTTCATGACGATCCCGCAGCAGATGGCCCCGGCCGTGGCACCGCTGCTGGGCGGCTTCCTGGTGGACGGGTTCTCCTGGCGCTGGGTGTTCTACGTCAACCTGCCGGTCGGCCTGGCCACCGTGGTCTTCGGCCTGCTCTGCCTGCACGAGCAGCGGCAGCCCGCCCCCGGCCGGTTCGACCTGCCCGGGCTGCTGCTCGCCGCCGCCGGGATGGGCACCCTGATGTACGGGCTGTGCGAGGGGGCGCAGCAGGGCTGGACCGCCGTCCCGATCCTGGCCGCGCTGGCCGCCGGCGCGCTGCTGCTGACCGCGACGGTCGGGCTGGAACTGCGGATCGCCGAGCCGATGCTGCGGCTGCGGCTGTTCGGCTCCCGGATCTTCCGGGACGCCGGGGTGGTCAACCTGTTCGGCCTGATCCCGTTCCAGGGAGCCATGTTCATGGCCCCGCTCTTCCTGCAGCAGGGACGGGGGTTCAGCGCGGTGGAGTCCGGGTCGAGCACCTTCACCGAGGCGCTCGGGGTGCTGCTGATGGTCCAGGTGGTCAGCCGGGTGTACGGGAGGCTGGGGCCGCGCCGGCTGATCGCGGGCGGCCTGCTGATGGTCGGGGTGGTGCTGGCCGCGATGGCCACCTGCGACCTGCACACCGGGATCTGGACCTTCCGCGGCTACATGTTCCTGCTCGGGGTCGGCATGGGCGCGGTCTTCATGCCCGCGATGGTGGTCACCTTCGCGGTGGTGGAGCAGGCGGACGTGGGCCAGGCGGCCACGCTGAACATGGTGCTCCGGCAGATGTCGGGCGGGATGGCGCCGGCCCTGGTGGCCGGGGTGCTGGCGGCCGGAACCCTGCACCGGGTCGGGGCCGCCGGGACGGTCGGCACACCGCCGGTGGGCGCGTACCGGGTGGCCTACCTGGTGCTGGCCGTGATCGCCCTGCTCTGCGGCCTGTACACGGCCGCGCGGATGCGGGACGGGGTCAGCGGGCGCGACAGCCGCCCCCGCGGCCGGGCCGGGGCGGACGCGCACGCCGCCGAGGCCCATGCGACTGAGGGACCGTCATAGGCCGGGCTGTTCCCGGATCCGCTTCGGACCTATACTTGCCGGGCGGCAGGTAAGTACCCGGACTGGGGGGTGCAGACATGGCACGGGAACCGATGGCCAGACGCCTCATCGCGGCGGCGCTCTACGGAGGCGGTGCGATCGGCCTGGTCGCCGTGGGCCTGGCCGGCCTGCTGCTCACCGAGGCGAAGATCGCCGAGGTCCGGCTGGACGCCCTGAAGGGCGAACCGCCGCGCGCCGACGGCCTCTACGGCGGCGCGTTCGCGAGTCCCGGCTCCACACCGCTGGTGCTGGTGGTCCTGGGCGACTCCACCGCGGCCGGATTCGGGGTGGACCGGGGACGGGACACCCCCGGCGCGCTGCTCGCCGCGGGCATCGCCTCGATCACCGAACGCCCGGTCAGACTGCGGGTGGCGGCGGCGAACGGGGCCGCGTCCGACGATCTGGAGGGCCAGCTGGACACCGTGCTCCGGGCCGAGCCGACCCCCGACATCGCCCTGGTCATGGTCGGCGTCAATGACATCGCCAAGCGGATCAAGCCTGCCGACTCGGCCCGGATGCTCGGCGGGACGGTCCGGCGGCTGCGGGCCGCGGGGGCCCAGGTCGTCGTCGGCACCTGTCCCGACCTCGGTGTGGTGGAGCCGCTGCAGCTGCCGCTGCGGTCCCTGGCCCAGCAGGCCGGGCGGCGGCTGGCCGCGGCCCAGGCCGCGGCCGTGCAGCAGGAGGGCGGGCACGCCGTGGCCCTGGCCGGGCTCGGGCCGGAGTTCGCGCACCGGCCGGAGATGTTCGCCTCCGACCGCTACCACCCGTCCCCGCTCGGCTACCAGACCGCGGCGATCGCCCTGCTGCCGGCCATGTGCACGGCGCTGGGCAGCTGGCCCCAGGAGAAGTGACGCCCCGTCGGGCGGCACCGCCGCATGCGTGCCGGTCAGGTCATCACGCCGGGGGCCGGGAGGCCGCGGGCGGGCGGAGCCCGTCGAGCAGCACGGCCAGGGTCCGGGCCCTGGTCCCCGGATCCACCCCGGCCTGTTCCACCGCCCGCGAGGCGCCGACCAGCAGCGCCTTGAGCTCGTCGGCGCCGATGTCCGCGCGCACCGCGCCGACCCGCTGCGCGTTGGCGAGCAGCCCCCCGATCACCGCGTCCAGCTGCCCGGCCACTTCCGAGACCGCCGCCTCGACGTTCACCCCGGCCGCCTCCAGGGCGTCCACCAGGACGCTCTTCGCCGAGGACTGGTCCACCGCGTGGGTGAAGAAGGCGAAGAAGGCCGGGCCGGGCTCCTGGCTCTCCGCGAGCGCCGCCGCCTCCTCGCCGAGCCGGGCGAGCCGTCCCAGGAAGACCGCCTTCAGCAGTGCCTCCTTGGTCGGGAAGTGCCGGAACACCGTCCCGATGCCGACCCCCGCCTGCCGCGCGATCTCCTCCGTGGACGCGCCGATCCCCTTCTCTGCGAAGACCTGCTCGGCCGCCTCCAGCAGCCGGGCCCGGTTCCGCCGGGCGTCGGCGCGCAGCGGCTTCGCCGAGCCGGGGCCGGACAGGCACCTCATCGCCCACCGCCCCGCGGGGGATGGACAAACGGAGTCGTCAGTCCGTATCGTTCAATCGGAGTCACGACTCCGATTCTATTGCCTCGGATGCCCAGGGAGGAACCATGTCCGCAGCAACCGGCGCCCCGACCCCGCGCGAACTCTTCGAGGCCCTGATCGGCCACATCGCGGCCGGCCGCTGGCAGCAGGTCGCGGATCTGTACGCCCGGCACACCGTCGCCGAGCTCTCGTTCGCCCTGCCCGCCCCCGCGTCCGACCGGGCCGAGGGACGGGAGCAGATCCGCCCCTACCTCAGTGCTCTGTCTCCAGCGGGCTGGCCGGCCGGCTGACCGGCGGCTCCGGCACCGCCCTGCGCGCCACCACCACCGTCGCCGCGGCCGTGCTCGCCGCGAAGGCCAGCAGCACCGTGACCGAGCGGTTCAGCCGGTGCCCGGTGACGTGGTCCAGCGAGTAGCGGCCCGGCCCGGCCAGGCCCAGCCCGGCGGCGACGAAGCCGAGGAAGGCCGGGTACTCGTAGCCGCCCTGGTGGTTGAAGAACCCGGACGGGACGTGCACCGCGACCGCGCCCGCCATCGCGCCCGCGGCGGCGGCGCCCGCCGCGGGCGTGGCCAGGCCGAGCGCCAGCAGCGCGCCGCCGCCCGCCTCGCCGAGGCCGGCCGCGACGGCGCTGACCTTCCCGGGGTTGAAGCCCATGTGCTCCATGCCCTTGGCGGTGCCTTCGAGACCGCCCCCGCCGAACCAGCCGAAGAGCTTCTGCGTACCGTGCGCGAACAGCACCCCGCCGGTGCCGAGCCGCAGCGCCAGCAGTCCGAGGTCCTTGCGGTGGAGGCAGGGCATGGCGGAGGCCTTTCGGGGTCGGCGGCACGCGCGGGAACAATCCAACTGTGCGTCAGATCCCGTGCCCGCGCGACCCCGCACCCGGGCCTCGGTTCAGGCCTGGGTCTCGGCCGCGTGGACCCCGGCCGGTTCGCCGACGACCAGCGGCTTGGCCAGGCACACGCTGAGCGGGCTGTCCCGGTAGAAGCCGAACTTGCGCGTCAGCAGATAGCCCTCGGAGGCGTACAGCGCCAGCGCCTCGGGCTGTTCGGTGCCGGTCTCCAGGACCACCCGCAGCCGTCCCGCGCTCCTGGCCTCGTCCTCCAGGAAGCGCAGCATCCGCCGGGCCAGGCCGCGTCCGCGCGCGGAGGGCACGGTGTACATCCGCTTCAGCTCCGCGTCGCCCTCGGCCAGACCGGCCTCCTCGGCCTCCCGGGCGCGCCAGGCGCCGGTGCCGACCGGGCGGCCGTCCTCGTCGTAGAGGACGGCGAAGAGCCCGCGCGGCGGGTCGAACTCGGTCGGGTCGACCGGGGTGACGTCGGGGTCGCCGTAGCGCCGGACGTACTCCTGCTGGACCTCGGCGATGAGCAGCTGCGCGTCGGGGTGGGCATAGCCCACGACTCGAATGTCCATCCGAAGATCCTAGACCGCGCTCAGTAGGCGCCGAACCGCTTCACCAGTTCGGTGCGGCCGAACATCTCCGCCGTCATCGCCGCCGAGGGCTGCCCGGCGTGCGGGTCGGCGCCGCCGGCCAGCAGCGTCTCGATCACCGCGTCCTCGCCCTTGAACACCGCCCCGGCCAGCGGCGTCTGGCCGCGGTCGTTGACCCGGTTGGCATCGGCCCCGCGCTCCAGCAGGGTGCGGACGGCGTCGGCGTGCCCGTGGTACGCGGCCAGCATCACCAGCGAGTCGCCGCGGTCGTTGCAGAGGTTCGCGGGGGCGCCCGCGTCGACGTAGGCGGCCAGCGCGGGTGCGTCCCCGGTCCGCGCCGCGTCGAAGACCCGCCCCGCCAACTCGACCAGTTCGGGGTCAACCGGCTCACTCATCGCCCACCACTCCTCAGCGTTCGCTCGACGCCCGCACGACCGTACGAGCCACGCCAGTGTGACGGGTCACGGCCCGCTCCCCCATCCCGGCGCGCACGCCGTCCCAGCATGCGGTCACCCGGCACGGCCGCCACGCCGCCACCGCACTCGTACGGGCGAACCTGCCGCGCGCCGCGCAGGGCGGGGCGAAAACGACGGCCACGATCACCCCGAGGGCTGCTCCACACGGGGTGGTAGCCCGGTTGGTTGCGGCTTGGACGAAAAACCACCCATTTGCGCCTATCCGTTTTCTGTCACTTTTTGTCACTATGTAGGGACATTCTGTTATCACTCCGCTTTGTTGATACCAACCTCGTCCACCCCGGCGTCATCCCCGCGCCTGTCCCCACCACTTCGAGGAGCTCCACATGATCCTCTCCATCTCCGGAGTCGTTCTGCTCGGCGTCATCGCCTTCCTCTTCTTCCGCAAGGACGGGATGAAGATCTCGCACGCGCTGGTGTGCGCGCTCTTCGGCTTCTACCTGGCGGGCACCGCGATCGCACCGAGCATCACGGCCGGGGGCGCCAGCCTGGCCGGGCTCCTCGGCGGCATCAAGTTCTGAGCTCCCTCGTGACCGTGGCCCACCATGCCTGCCGGAGAGACCGATGACCCTGATCCAGCACCTCTCCCGCGGACGCGATCTCGCGCGCACCGCGGGTGACCACGCCGCCGACATGTTCGGACCGCTGCTCACCATCGGCCGCGGCCTCCGCGCGCACGGCCGCTGGGCCGTGAAGTGGTGGGGCGGCCTGCCCAAGGACCGCCGCGGACCCGTCCTGCTGCTGGCCGTGGCGGTGGTCGCGGCGGTCGCCCTGCTCCCCTACGGCCCGCTGCTGGCCTTGCTCACCCTGATGGGAAGCGCCGCCTGGGCCGGACGGGACCGCGCCCCGGCCCCCGAGCCGGCCCCGGACACCAGCCAGCTCAAGCTGGGCGCCATCTACACCGCGCTCACCCCGTACCTGGTGCACGAGTCGGACCCGTCCCCGCTCTACAGCCACGGCGGCGACTTCAAGGACGCCTTCGGCAGCTGGGAGTTCGACCCGGAGGGCCGGCTCACCTCGCTGGAGCTGCGCTACCCCGCGTACTTCACCGACACCGAGCCGCACGCCAGGGCCCGGATCGAGCACGTGATCCACAGCAAGGCCGGACGCAGCCGCGAGTACCGCTTCACCTGGGACGAGGAGACCAACCACCTCCAGGTCTCGGTGCTCTCCCCGCTGCCCACCGACATCCTGGCGCAGCCCTACGTCACCGCCCAGGGCGAGGTCGTGCTCGGGTTCACCGACACCACCAGCACCAATCGGATGATCCCGGTCCGTCAGGGCGCGGGCACCACCCACCAGCCGCCGGTGCTCTGGCGCACCGGCCCCCGGGCCGGCGAGCCGCACCTGCTGGCGCTGGGCACCCACGGCCAGGGCACCTCCACCCTGCTGCGCTCGCTGGCGCTGCAGGCCCTGGCGCACGGCGACATCGTGGTGATCGACGGGGCCGGCACCGGCGAGCACGCCTGCCTGGTCGGCCGCCCCGGCGTGCACACCGTGGAGACCAGCCTGCACGGCGCGCTGGCCGCGCTGGAGTGGGCCGTGAACGAGACCCACCGCCGCCTGGACGCCCACAACCTGGCCAAGCGCAGCGGCATCACTCCCCCGGCCGACACGGTCCGGCCGCTGTGGCTGCTGCTCGACCACCCGGCCGAGCTGAGCGAACTGGCCCAGGCGGAGGGCAGGACCGACCCGCAGGACCTGCTGGAGGTGCCGCTCCGGCACGGCCGCACCGCCCACATCACCGTGGTGGTGGCGGACCACCTGGACGCGCTGCCGCGGATCAAGCCGACGGTCCGCTCCGCCGCCCGGGCCCGGGTGGTCCTCGGCCCGCTGGACCCGGACCTGGCCCCGGACGCGCTGGGCGCGCCGCTGGACATCACCCCGTCCAGCCACACCCCGCCCGGCCGCGGCTACGCCCGGCTCGGCATCCACCCGCCGGTCCGGATCCAGGTCCCGGCCGCGCCGGACCCGCTGGACGAGGAGACCCCGGCGGACCAGCGGGACGCGGTGATCGCCCTGCTGCCGCACACCGACAGCCGCACCGAGGCCCCGGCCTCCGCCGCGCTGTCGCTCGACAAGAATCCGCCGCCGGCCCGGTCCGGTCCCGCCCCGGACCCCGGCCCGGACCGGGCCGAGCAGCAGGAGCGCGCGGAGGAGCGGACCGGGGAGATCGCCACCCCCGTCATCCCGGCGCTGCAACTGCCCTGACGCGGCGTCACCCGCACCCTCGGAGCCCCCGGCCGTCCCGCCGGGGGCTCCGCCGCGTGCAATCCCCTGGCGGCTACCTCTTGACGGCCGGGCTCGGCACGGGCTCAATAGTGCGCCAATGGACCACTCTCATACCATTGAGCGGTCCGCACCCGACGAGAGGTGCACATGTCCTCCGAACCTGCCCCCGCCGACCTCCCCCTGAAGCCCCCGGCCGCCGAACGCACCGCCGACGAGCAACGGCTGCACGAACTCGGCTACGCCCAGGAGCTCTCCCGGACCATGTCCGGGTTCTCCAACTTCGCCGTCTCCTTCACCATCATCTCCATCCTCTCCGGCTGCCTCACCCTCTACGGGTACGGCATGAACACCGGCGGCCCGGTCCTGATCGTCTGGGGCTGGCCCTTCGTCGGCCTGATGACCCTGCTGGTCGGCCTCTCCATGGCCGAGGTCTGTTCCAGCTTCCCGACCGCCGGCGGGCTCTACTACTGGGCCGCGAAGCTGGCTCCCGGCCGCAGCGGGCCCGTGGTCAGCTGGTTCACCGGATGGTTCAACTTCATAGGCCAGGTCGCCGTCACCGCCGGCATCGACTTCGGCGCGGCCCAGTTCCTCAACGCGCTGCTGGACATCCAGGGCTGGTTCACCGCCACCCCCGGCCACACCGTGCTGCTGTTCGGGCTGATCCTGGTCCTGCACGGGGCGCTGAACACCTTCGGGGTGCGGCTGGTCGCGCTGCTCAACAACGTCAGCGTCTGGTGGCACATCCTCGGGGTGGCGCTGATCGTCGGCACGCTCGCCATCGCCCCGTCCCACCACCAGTCGGCGTCCTTCGTCTTCACCCACTTCGCCAACACCACCGGCTGGCACAGCACCCTCTATGTGGCCGCGCTCGGCCTGCTGCTGGCCCAGTACACCTTCACCGGCTACGACGCCTCCGCGCACATGACCGAGGAGACCCACGACGCGGCCCGCTCGGGACCGCGCGGCATCGTGATGTCGATCGTGGTCTCGCTGGTCGCCGGCTGGGTGCTGCTGATCGGCATCACCTTCGCCATCCAGAGCTACAGCGGCGCGCTGGGCAGCTCCACCGGGGTCCCGCCCGCGCAGATCTTCATCGACGCGGTCGGCGCCACCGGCGGCAAACTGCTGCTGCTGGTCGTGGTCGGCGCCCAGCTCTTCTGCGGAATGAGCTCGGTCACCGCCAACTCCCGCATGATCTACGCCTTCTCCCGGGACGGGGCGCTGCCGGGCTCGGCCCTCTGGCACCGCATCAACACCCGTACCCGGACGCCCACCAACGCCGTCTGGCTGGCCGCCGGCGGGGCCTTCCTGCTCGGCCTGCCCTATCTGTGGAATGTCACCGCCTACGCGGCGGTCACCTCCATCGCCGTCATCGGCCTCTACATCGCCTATGTCATCCCGACCTTCCTGCGACTCAGGCAGGGTGACGACTTCGTCCGCGGCCCCTGGCACCTGGGCCGCTGGAGCAAGCTGGTCGGCATCGTCGCGGTGGGCTGGGTGGTGGTGATCACCGTGCTGTTCATGCTCCCCCAGGTCAGCCCGGTCACCGCGAAGTCCTTCAACTACGCCCCGATCGCCGTGGTGGTGGTGATCGGCTTCGCCGGCATCTGGTGGCTCGTCTCCGCCCACAAGTGGTTCACCGGCCCCAAGGTCCAGGGCACGGAGGAGGAACTCGCCGCCGTCGAACGCGACCTCGGCGTGATCTGATCCCGACCGAATTCCGAGCCCGGCCGAACACGGTGCGGACGTCCGATTCCCCGGACGTCCGCACCGCTGCGTTCCGGAGGGAATTCCGGTCGCCGGAATGCGGTGTCGACTCGGCCCGGGTGGGCAGACGCAGCCCACGGAACCACCCAGCTGAAGGAGCCTCAGATGCCTCTCCGATTCCACAAGTCGTTCCGGATCCTGCCCGGAGTGCGGCTCAACATCAACGGGCACTCGATGTCCATCACCGCCGGATCCGGCCGCGAGCACATGACCGTCAATACCAAGGGCCGGCGCACCAGCAGCATCGACCTGCCCGGTCCGTTCTCCTGGCGGCACACCAGCAGCCGCCGCCGCGACCGCTGACCCCCCCTACCTATTCCTGACGAAAGAGGTTTTCCCATGCTTGGAATTGCTGCCGCCGTGGCCTTCGGTGTGGCCTTTGTCATCAATGCCGCCAACATAGCCACGGACAGAATCATCTCCCCGACCAGTCTTATGCTGCTCGGTCTGACCCTGCTCGCGCTGCACCTCTCCGGGGTCGCCACCTCGACCTACACCCGTCGCCGCACCCGCCGCTGACCGAGCCGAGGCCCGGGGCTACTTGTTCTCGCCGGGCTTGTCGACGTGCTGGCCGTCGCCCGGGGTGGTGTCCCCGGGCTTGGCCGGTGCGGAACTCGTGGCCGGATCGCGGGAGTCGTCAGACTTACCGGTCGTCCCGGAGAGGTTGGCCTGGTAGGCGAAGAGCAGCGCGGTCGCTGCGAGGGTCGCGGTGATCCAGAGCGTGATACGTCGCACGGGTTACTCCATGGTGTTGTGTGAGGGTTGATCAGAAAGGGCCGCCGGGACTACCAGGCGAAGTCCTCGGTGTGCAGGTGGTCCCGGTGCACCCCGGCCCGGCGTGCCGCCCTGCGGACCGCCCTCAGCCAGGCGGGCGGTCCGCAGACGTAGAGGTCGCACGCGGTGATGTCAGGCACCAGCCGGGCCAGGGCGCGGGCGTCGTCGCTGTCCGGCGCGGCCCCGGCCGTCCCCGCGGCCTGCCAGGAGCCGTCGGCGCTGCGGGGGCCGGGCAGGAAGTGCAGCCGGACTCCCCTTCGCTCCGCGATCTGCCGCAACTCCTCGGCCAGGAACGCGTGTTGGGTCTCGCTGTAGCGGTAGACCAGGGTGGCTTCGCCGGGGGCGTAGGGGGTGTCTTCGAGCAGGGCGCGCAGCGGGGTCACCCCGATGCCTGCGGCGACCAGCAGCACGTGGGGGTTGCTCCGCCTGCGGGCGGTCATCGTGCCGTAGGGGCCCTCGATCAGGACCCGGGTGCCCGGTCGCAGCCGGGCCGCCCGGGCGCTGCCGTCCCCGGCGGCCTTGACGGTGATCCGCAGCCGGTCCGGGGTGGGGGCGGCGGAGAGGGTGTAGGGGTTGCCGCGGGACCAGCCGGGGCCGTCCAGGAAGCGCCAGATGAAGAACTGCCCGGACTGGGTGCGCAGCCGGTCCAGCCGGCGTCCGCGCATGGTGACCGAGACCACGCCCGTGCCCTCGCCGGTGACCTGCTCCACCCGCAGCCGGTGGCGGAAGGACCGCCAGGCCGGCAGCGCCAGCCGGTAGAGCAGAGTGACGGCGACGGCGAACAGGTACAGCGTCCACCAGTAGGCCCGGGACCAGGCGCCGTGGAAGTCGGCGCCGTCGGCGAGGGTGTGCGGGAAGGAGAACCCGATCCCGAGGTAGGCGTAGAGGTGCAGCAGGTGCCAGGACTCGTAGCGCAGCCGCCGGCGCGCGGCGCGGGCCGAGGTGGCCACGACCATGATCAGCAGAAGGGTGCCGACCGTGGCGAAGAGCATCCAGGAGTCGGTGACGAAGACCTGCAGCAGCGCCTGGCCGGCCGCCGCCGGGTCGCGGGCCACGCGTTCGACGGCGAAGAGGGCGACATGCGCCGTCATCAGCCAGAACGAGGCGAAGCCGATCCAGCGGTGACGGCGGGTCAGCAGGTCGTGGCCCCAGGCGCGTTCGACCCAGGGGATCCGGGCCAGCAGCACCACCTGCAGCAGCAGCAGGTCGGAGGCGAGCAGCCCGGTCAGCAGGCCGAGGGAGCCCAGCGCCCGGTCCATCGAGGCCAGCCCCAGCGGACCGCCCTGGTCCATCACCCAGAGGCACACCACGGCGACACCGGAGAGGATGGCGGCCGGGCCGAGCAGGTCGGCCGGGCCGAACCGCCGCCCCGGCCGGGGCCTTCGGCGGTCGACCCGGACTGTTGTGGACGTCGTCGGCGTGGTGGGCAGAGTCATCGGCGGGTTCCCTCTCGCAGCGGCGGTGGCCGCCCCGGTGGGGGCCGCCTGGTCCAGCCAGCCTGACCACCCTTCTTGTGGCCCGTTTAAGAACCGGTCCGCCGGTCTTAATCTGCTTTGTGGTTCGCAGCGTTTACTCGGAACCGGAACGGAACCGGGTGGTAGGTTGCCGCAGACCGCAGGTGGAATGGGTAGGTTTGTCACTGATGAGTGCTTCTCGCCGGACGCCGCAGGCCCTGGTGGTCGACGACGACCACGGGGTGCGCCAGGCCCTGCAGCTGGGGCTGGGTCTTGAGGGCTTCGAGGTCCGCGAGGCGGCCGACGGTGAGTCGGCCCTGCGGCAGATCGCCGAGCGGCCCCCCGCCGTGGTGGTGCTCGATGTGACCATGCCGGGCCTGAGCGGCGTCGAGGTGGTGCGCCGGCTGCGGATCCAGGGGCGGACCCTCCCGGTCTGCATGCTCTCCGCCCGCGACGAGGTCGAGGACCGGGTGGCCGGACTCGCCGCCGGGGCCGACGACTACGTGGTGAAGCCCTTCTCGGTGGCCGAGCTGGCCGCCCGGCTGCACGCCCTGGTGCGGCTGCACGAGAGCGCCCGGCAGCGCCCGCTGGTGCTGGGCGACCTGGCCGTGGAACCGGCCTCCCGGGTGGCCACCAGGGCCGGGCGCGACCTGGAACTGACTACCCGTGAGTTCGACCTGCTGTTCACCCTCGCCCAGCGGCCCGGCCAGGTGCTCAGCCGGGCCCAGCTGCTGGAACGGGTGTGGGGCTACACCTGGGACGTGGACACCAATGTCGTGGACGTCTTCGTCGGTTATCTGCGCCGGAAACTGGAGGCGGACGGCGGGACCAGGATCCTGCGGACGGTGCGCGGCGTCGGCTTCGTCCTGCGCGGATGAGCGCGCTGATGGCTAGGCTCCTGCCGCGCAGCCTGCGCTCCCGGATCACCGCGAGCGTCGCCCTGCTGGTGATGACCGTGGTGGCCCTGGCGGGGCTGGTCGTGGTGCTGCGGATCGACCACCGGGACCGCACCGACGTCGACCGCCAGCTCGCCGTCCAGGCGCAGAAGGCCCAGCAGGACGCGGAGAAGCTGCTCTCCCCCGCCACGGGCACCGGCCAAGGCATCGGGCAGGGCATCAACGACGACTACGGCGGCCTGCTGGCCGGCAGCCAGTCCCTGGTCCGCCTGGTCTCCGACGGCCGGATCACCGCCCAGCGCGGCGGCACGCCCGGCGTCGAGCTGCCGGTCCCCACCGTGGACGGCTACAGCACGGTCGAGGCGGGCGGGCAGTCCTGGCGCTCCCTGGTGGAACCGCTCGGCAGCGGCGGCGACCGGCTCCAGGTGCTGCAGGACCTGGACCCGATCGAGCAGCGGCTGACCGACAACGCCCAGCTGGTGACCGTGGTCGCGCTACTGGCCACCCTGCTCGCCGGGACCGGGGTGTGGCTGCTCACCCGGCTGATCCTGCAGCCACTGGACCGGCTGCGGGCCGGCGCCCAGCGGATCCGGCCCGGCGACACCGAGCGGCGGCTCCCCGCCGCCGGCGGCCCCCGGGAGGTCGCCGAGCTGACCGAGGCCCTGAACCGGATGCTGCGGCAGCTGCAGACCAGCATGGACGCCACCCGCCGCTTCACCGCCGACGCGGGGCACGAACTGCGGACCCCGCT
Organism: Streptacidiphilus alkalitolerans; assembly: GCF_042511045.1. NCBI lineage: Bacteria > Bacillati > Actinomycetota > Actinomycetes > Kitasatosporales > Streptomycetaceae > Streptacidiphilus > Streptacidiphilus alkalitolerans. The sequence goes on along the minus strand of NZ_JBHEZX010000008.1, from coordinate 67,804 downwards.
GACCAGCATCGGGATGAACCTGGAGACGCTCAGGCGCAACCCGGACCTGGATCCGGAGCGGCGCCGGCAGGCCCTGGCCGCCATGGCCGCCGAGCACGAGCGGATCACCGCCCTGCTCACCGGCCTGCAGGCGCTCGCCCGCGGCGACGCGGGGGCCCTGCCGGCCGGCGCCGGGGTCGACCTGGCCGAGCTGCTGGCGGAGGCGGTCCGGCAGGCCCGGCTGCGCCACCAGGGGACCGGCTACCGGCTGGCCGGTACCGACACCCCGCAGGTCACCGGCTGGCCCACCGGGCTGCGGCTGGCCATCGACAACCTGCTCGACAACGCCGCCCTGCACGGACGCCAGGACGGACAGGTGGAGGTCGGCCTCACCGTCGGGGACGGGCTCGCCCGGGTCACGGTCAGCGACGACGGACCCGGCATCCCGGCCGACCTGCGCGCCGCCATGAAGCAGCGCTTCACCCGGGGCGCCCGGCCGCGCAGCGGCGGATCCGGGCTCGGCCTGGCCCTGGTCGAGCAACAGGCCCGGCTGCACGGCGGCTCGCTGCGACTGGAGCAGGCGGTCGGCGGCGGTCTCCGAGCCGTCGTCACCCTGCCGACCGCCCAAGGAGACTGACCGTCCGAAGACCCTTCACCCCAGCTCTCACCCCAGCCGGGCCCGCGCGGCGGCCAGCGCCCGGGGGTCCCAGCCGGGGCGCGGGACCGAGTCCAGCAGCAGCCGGGTGTACGGGTGCCGCGGGTCCGACATGACCCGGTCGGTGGGTCCGGACTCGACCACCGCGCCGTGCCGCATCACCAGCACCCGGTCGGTGACGCAGCGGACCACGCCCAGGTCGTGGGTGATGAACAGATAGCTGATCCCGGTCTGCTCGCGGATGTCGCCCAGCAGGTTGAGGATCTGCGCCTGCACCGACACGTCCAGCGCGGCCACCGCCTCGTCCAGCACCAGTACGGCCGGCTCCACCGCCAGCGCGCGGGCGATGGCCACCCGTTGCCGCTGGCCGCCGGAGAGCTGCCGGGGCAGCGAGCCCGCCGCGCGGGCGCCCAGGCCGACCTGGTCCAGCAGTTGGGCGACCCGGGCGGTGTGGTCGCGTCCGGGGAAGTGCAGGGCGAGCGGTTCGCGCAGGGCCGCGCCGACGCTGATCCGGGGGTCGAGCGAGAGGTAGGGGTCCTGGAACACCATCTGCACCGCCCTGGCCCGTTCCAGCCGGGCGGCGCGCCCGCGCCCGCCCGCCGTCCGGTCCCGGCCGCCGACCAGGACCCGTCCCGCGTCCGCCCGTTCCAGGCCGACCACGATCCGCGCGGTGGTGGTCTTCCCGGAGCCGGACTCCCCGACGATGCCCAGCGAGGCGCCCCCGGCCAGGGTGAAGGAGACGTCGTCCACCGCCCGGACGGGGCCGTAGGCGCGTCGCAGCCCGGACACCTCCAGCACCGGTTCGGCGTCAGTCATGGACCCTGCTCCCCTCGAGTCGGTCGCTGTGGTGACAGGCGGTCAGATGCCCGGCGTCGCCGTCCACCGGCAGCGCGGCCGGCACCTGCTCCCGGCACAGCGCGGTGGCGTGGGCGCAGCGGGCCGCGAAGGCGCAGCCGGTCGGGGCCGTGCCCAGGTCCGGCGGCTGCCCCTCGATGGCGGCGAGCCTGCCCCCCGGCGGCGCGTCCAGCCTCGGCGTGGACGCCAGCAGCGCGGCGGTGTACGGGTGGCGCGGCCGGGCGAAGAGCTCCGCGGCCGGGCCGGTCTCAGCGATCCTGCCGCTGTACATGACGTACACCCGGTCGCTGATCGCGGCGGCCAGGCCCAAGTCATGGGTGACGAAGAGCAGCCCGGTGCCGAAGCGGTCGCGCAGCTCCCCCAGCAGCGCGACCACCTCGGCCTGGGTGGTCACGTCCAGGGCGGTGGTGGGTTCGTCGGCGAGCAGCAGCACCGGGTCGCCCATCAGCGCGGCGGCGATCATGACCCGCTGCAGCATGCCGCCGGACAGCTCGCCCGGGTACTGGCGCAGCACGGCGGTGCCGAGCCCGACCGCGGCCAGCAGCTCGGCCGCCCGGGCCTCGGCGTCGCGGCGGTCGCGGCGGGCGCCGAGGCGCACTCCCTCGGTGAGGAAGTCGCCGACCCGGCGCAGCGGGTTGACCACCGCGCGCGGATCCTGGAACACCATCGCGGCGGTGCCGGAGCGCAGCGCCCGCAGCCGGTCCGGCGGCATGGCCAGCACGTCCTCGCCCTGGACCTGGACCGTGCCCTCGGTCTCCGCGCCCGGCGGCAGCAGCCGCAGCACGCTCCGGGCGGTCAGCGTCTTGCCCGATCCCGACTCCCCCACCAGGGCCACCGTCTCGCGCGGACGGACCGTCAGGTCCACCCCGTCGAGCACCGGACGGGCGGTGTCCGGCAGCCGCAGCCGCAGCCCCCGGACGTCGAGCACGGGTAGGTCGGGCACAGGAGTGTCTGCCTCGGCGCTCATCGGTCGTCCCTCCTGGCGATCCGGTCGGCCCACTGCTCGCCGACGACATTGAAGGCGACGACGGTCAGCACGATCGCCGCGCAGGGCAGGAACGCCGACAGCGGGTACCCCTGCTGGATCGCCGACTCGCCGTCGAACACCATCTGCCCCCAGTCGGGGGTGAGCGCCGGGACGCCGAGGCCGAGGAAGGACAGCCCGGCCAGGTCGATCAGCGCGTAGCCGAAGTTGATGGTGGACTGGGCCAGCACCACCGGCGCGATGTTGGGCAGGACGTGCCGCAGGCAGATCTGCGGGCCGGAGTGCCCCTGGACCCGGTACGCGGCGACATAGGGCCGTTCGCGCTCGGCCAGCACCAGCGAGCGGGTGAGCCGGCTGACGTAGGGCAGGTAGGCGATCCCCAGCGCGATCACCGGGGCGACCAGCCCCTGCCCGTAGACGGAGACGATCAGCAGCGCCAGCAGCAGCCCGGGGAAGGCGAACACGATCTCGGTGCCGCGGGAGAGCAGCGAGTCCAGCCAGCCGCCGCGCCAGGCCGCGACCGTGCCGACGCCGACCCCGGTGACGGTGGAGAACAGGACCACGCCCAGCGGTCCCAGCAGCGAGGTCCGGCTGCCGAGCAGCAGCCGGGACAGGGTGTCCCGCCCGCTGGAGTCCAGGCCCAGCGGATGGCCCCCGGACGGCCCGGCCAGGGCGTCGCCGAGCTCGACGGCATTGGGGTCGTGCGGCGCCAGCCAGGGCGCCAGCAGCGCGGCGAGCACGATCAGCCCGACCAGGCCCAGGCACAGCAGGTAGAGCGGCGCCCGGGCGGTGCGGACCCGGCCGAGGCCAGGACGGCGGACGAGTGCGGCGGTGGTCATCAGGCGAGGCTCCTGGTGCCGAGGGCCACCTGTGGATCGACCAGCGGGTGCAGCAGGTCGACCAGCAGGTTCACCACCATGAACAGGGCGACGATGATCAGCGAGATGGCTTGGACCACGGGGAAGTCCTTGGTGGTGGTGGACAGGTCGAGCAGCTGCCCGATGCCGTCCAGGCTGAAGGCGGTCTCGACCAGCACCGTGCACACCACCAGGGTGGAGACCACCAGGCCGCCCATGGTGAGCACGGTCCCCAGCGAGTTGCGCAGCACATGGCGGCGGATCACCGCACGCTCCGGCACGCCCCGGCTGCGGGCCGCGGCCACATGCTCCTGGCCGAGTGCCTCCAGCATCGCGCTGCGGGTGACCCGGGCCAGCATCCCGACCAGGTACAGCGCCAACGCGCAGGCAGGCAGCACCAGGTGACGGACCGTCTGCCAGGCTCCGGTGCCGCTGCCGCCGCTGGGGAACCAGTGCAGGTCCACCGCGAACACCCCCTGCAGCACGATCGCGGCGACGAACGAGGGGGTGCCCAGGGCCAGCGTGGTGCCGACCAGGACGGTGGCGTCGACGGCGCCGCCGCGCACCGCGCCGAGCCGGCCGAGGACCAGCCCGAACACCACCACCAGCAGCAGCGCCATGGCGACCAGCAGCAGGGTGGTCGGCAGCCGGGCGGCGAGCAGGGTGGAGACCGGGGTCCGGTACTCGATCGAGCGGCCGAAGTCGCCGTGCAGCACCTGGCCGAGCCAGCGCAGGTACTGCTCCGCGAAGGGGTCGTCCAGGTGGTACTGCGCGTCGATCGCCGCCAGCGCCTGCGGGGTGGCCGCCCGTCCCGAGAGCAGGAAGCTCGCCGGGTCGCCGGGGGCGAGGTAGAGCGCGCCGAAGATGACGAAGGAGGCGCCGAGCAGGGTCGCCGCCAGCTCGCCGAGCCGCCGGGCGGCGAAGCGCAGCAGGGTGCCCGCCGTGACGGCGGTGCCGGCGCTCACCCGGCGGCCCCGACGTCGGCTGCCCAGGGGTAGTACATATAGGCGATGGAGGTCGGCGCGCCGGTGATCCGCTTGTCCAGGAACAGCGAGGTCGGCCACTCGGCGGCCGGGATCCACGGCACCTGCTGCGCCGCCAGCTGCTGGATCTTCGCCTCGATCGCCAGCCGTGCGGCCGGGTCGTAGGTCTCCCCGGCCTGCTCCAGCAGCTGGTCGTAGCCGGGGTCGCTGAAGCCGCCGTAGTTCTCGAAGGTCCCGGTCTGAAAGTTGGCGAAGACGTCCATCGGGTCGGTGATCGACAGGTAGTAGGTCTCCGGGAACATGTCCAGGCCCGCCCGCGCCTTCTGGTCCGAGAACAGCGCGGTGTAGGCGTCCGGCGCGATCGTCCTCAGCCTGACGTCGAGGCCGATCTGCCGTCCGGCCGACTGCACGGCGGTGGCCAGCAGCGAGACGTCCTGGCCGATCGGGCTGGTGGCCACGGTGACGGTCTTTCCGGTCGCCCCGGCCTGCGCTATCAGTGCCTTGGCCGCCGCCAGGTTCTGCGCGCGGTCGGTGGAGACCGGCGGCAGCCCGGCGAACGCGGCGTCGGCGACCGGGCCGGGCGCCGCGGCCCAGGCGGCGCGGGGCGAGAGCGCGTTGCTGGCGCTGCCCACCCCGTCCAGGCCGGTGGCGACGAAACCGCTGCGGTCCAGCGCCATCGACAGCGCCCGGCGCACCCGGACGTCGCCGAGCGGGCCCTTGAGGTTGCTGATCGCCAGGTTCACCGTGGTCAGCCCCTGGCCGAAGTACAGGGTGCCGACACCGCTGGTGCGCAGCCTGGTGTAGCTCTCCGACGGGATCAGATAGCCGCCGTCGGCCTGCCCGGTCAGCAGCGCGTTGGTCAGCGCGGACGGGTCGGTGAGGAAGTCGAAGACCACCTTCGCCGACTTGGCCGGCTTCCCCCAGTAGCCGGCGAAGCGGTCCAGCTCCAGGGACTGGCCCTTGTTCCAGGCGCCCAGTTGGTAGGGCCCGGTGCAGTCGAGGCCACCGGAGGTGCCGTAGTCCCGGCCGGCCGCCTTCACCCCCTTCGCACTGGCCACCACGCCCGCGGCCGTGGCCATGTACTGCGGGAACTGCGAGTCGGGCCGCTTGAGCCGCACGGTCACCTGCAGCGGTCCGGTCCTGCTGATCGAGTCGACGTTCTGGAAGACCTGGCCCCAGGACGAGCCCAGGGCCGGGTCCAGCTGCCGCTTCAGGCTGTACACCACGTCGTCGGCGGTCATGGTGCCGCCGTCCTGGAAGCGCACCCCGGGGCGGAGCTGGAAGACGAAGGTCTTCGGGTCCGGCCGGTCCATCCGCTCGGCCAGCCCGGGCACCTCGGTGAGCTGCGGGGTCCAGCGCATCAGGCTCTCGCAGACATTGGCGAGCACCATGTTCTGCTCGTAGTCGAACGCCGAGATGTAGTCCAGCGTCGGCGGCTCGGCGTACAGCGCCCAGGTGAAGGAGGAGAGGCTCCCCCGGGCCGCCGGGGTGCTCGCCGAGAGCCTGTTCCAGGCCGCCGCCCCGCCCTGGCCCGGGCCGCCGCCGCTGCCGCCGGTACGGGGCGGTCCGGCGCAGCCCGCGGCCAGCGCGAGCAGGGTCAGTGCGGTGACGCCGAGGGACCGGCGCCGGTGTGTTCTCATGGCTGCTCCCACTGTCGGATCTGACGGAGGCTCAACAGGCACTGCCGACCGGCTCGGTGAGCGGTCCGTAGAGCTCGGGGCGGCGGGTGCGGAGCAGGCCGAACTCGGCCATGTCCCGGCACTGGTCCAGGTCCAGGTCGGCGACCAGCACCGCTTCGCGGTCGCGCGGGGCGCGCAGCAGCACCCGGCCGTAGGGGTCGGAGACGAAGGAGCAGCCGTAGAAGTCGCTGTCCCCCTCCCGGCCGACCCGGTTGGGCACCACCATGAACATCGCGTTGGCCAGGCCGTTGGCGCTGATCGTGTGCTCCCACAGCGGCTGGGTGTCGAAGCCGGGGAGGTCGGCCTCGGAGCCGATCGCGGTGGGGTGCACCAGCACCTGCGTCCCCTGCAGGCCGTAGGCCCGGGCGAGTTCCGGGAACCACTCGTCCCAGCAGGTGGGGAAGCCGAACCGGGCCCCGGCCACGGCGGCCACCGGGAAGCCGGTGTCTCCGGGCCGGAAGCAGAGGTCCTCGTGGTAGCCGGGGAACCGCGGGATGTGCAGCTTGCGGGTACGGGCCAGGAGCGCGCCGTCGGGCGCCACGCAGACCGCCGTGTTGTAGCCGAGGCCGCCGTCGGCGGCCCGTTCGTACAGCGAGGCGTGCACCGCGATGCCGAGTTCGGCGGCGAGTTCGGCGGCCAGCCGGGTGGTGGGCCCGTCCGGCAGGTCCTCCAGGTAGCGGTCGGCCTCGGCGGCCAGCTTCTCGTCGGCGGCGAAGTAGCGGCTGCGGGTGAGCTCCGGCAGGCAGACGATCCGGGCGCCCTGCGCCGCGGCCAGCCGGACGCCCTGGCGCAGCGCCTCGTCGTGGGCGCGTTCGTCCTCGCGCCAGCGCATCTGCACCAGGCCGACCCGGAGCAGGTTCGGGGCGGCCTGGTCGCCCCGGCCGGGCGAGCCCAGCGGGGAGCCGAACGAGGTCAGCAGCACCTGGCTCATGCGCCCGCCCCTGCGGCCGGCACCTGCTGGGTGATGCAGTGGATCCCGCCTCCGCCGAAGCCGACCACCCGGGACCGGACGCCGACCACGGTGCGGTCCGGGAAGGCCGCCGCGATCACGGCCAGCGCACCGGCGTCCGCCGGCACGTCCGCGACCGGGACCACCACGCCGCCGTTGGCGACGTAGAAGTTGAGGTAGCCGACCTCGGTCTTCTCGCCGTCGACCTCCACGAAGGCGCTCTGCGGCAGGTCCAGGATCTCCAGCCGGCGGCCCCGGGCGTCGGTGGCCGCCTCCAGTACGGCGCGGTTGGCGCGCATCCGCTCGACGTCGGGGTGGTCCGGGTCGTCCGGCAGTGAGACCAGCACCCGGCCGGGGGCGGTGAAGGCGCAGACCCCGTCGACATGGCCGTCGGTCTCGGTGTCCTCCAGGCCGCCGTAGGGCAGCCAGATCACCTTGGTCACCCCGAGCCTGGCCTTCAGCTCGGCCTCGATCTGATCCTTGGTCAGTCCGGGGTTGCGGTTGGGGTGCAGCAGGCACTGCTCGGTGGTGATCAGCGTGCCCTCGCCGTCGACGGTGATGGACCCGCCCTCGAGGATCATCGAGGAGGCGATCCGCGGGACGCCGAGCCGGGCCAGCAGCAGTTCACTGATCCGGTCGTCGGCGTCCCACGGGCTGTGCTTGGAGCCCCAGGAGTTGAAGCGGAAGTCCACGCCCGCGCGCTCACCGTCCGGGCCGAGCACGAAGATTGGGCCCGAGTCGCGGAACCAGGAGTCGTCGATCGGCAGTTCCACCACCTCGACGCCCTCCCCGCAGAGTTCGGCCGCCCCGGCGCCCTGGCCGGGCCGGGCGACCATGGTCACCGGCTCGAACCCGGCGATGGCGCGGGCGACGGCCGCGTACTCCTGCCTGGCCTCGGCGAGGACGCCGCCCCAGAGGTCGGCCCTGGTCGGCCAGGCCATCAGGGTGCGCTCGTGCGGGGACCACTCGGCGGGCATGCGGTAGTTCGTCATGTGCGTGGATTCCTTCGTTCTGTTCCGTGGTGCTGATTCGTGGTGTGCGGGTTCGGGCCGGGCAGCCCTACGCGGCCGGGACGACCGGTTGCGACTGGGTGGCGCAGTGGATACCGCCCCCGCCGCTCGCGATGGTGTCGATGTTCAGCGGGACGATGTCCGAGCCGGGGAAGAGCGAGCCGAGGATCGACACCGCGGCTGCGTCGGCCTTCTTGTCCCCGTACTGGGGCAGGAAGACGGCCCCGCCCGCGGTGTAGAAGTTGGTGTAGCTGGCGAGGAAGTCGGATCCCTTGCCGCGGATCTTGGAGTAGTCCGGTTCGGGCAGCTCGACCACCGTGAGCGACCGCCCCCTGGCGTCGGTGGCGCTGCTGAGCACCTGCTTCGCCTGGGCGTAGACCTGGTACCAGATGTCGCTGGTCGGGGTGCTCGGGCCGGGGTTGTCCAGGATCACGTGGCCGGGCGCGCTGAACCGGGCCAGGGCGTCGACATGGTCGTCGGTGATGTCCTGCCCGGCGACCCCCGCCAGCCAGATGACCTTCTGCAGGCCGAAGGTGGTCTTGAGCTTCTGCTCCAGCTGGGCCTGGGTCTGGCCCGGGTTGCGGTTCTTGTTGACGATCGAGCTGACGGTGGCCAGCAGCGTGCCCTGGCCGTCGGTCTCCAGCGCGCCGCCCTCGGTGACCAGCGGCGCGTCGATCCTGGTGATCCCGTAGCGGGTGCAGAGCGCGGCGGCTGCCGCCGCGTCGTCGTTGTGCGGGTTCTGCTTATTGCCCCAGCCGTTGAAGTTGGTGTCGACCCCGGCGATCGCCCCGGGGCCGACCACGAAGCTGGGGCCGAAGTCCCGGATCCACAGGTCGTCCACGGTGACCGGGACGACCTGCACCCCGGAGCCGCAGGCCGCCTGGGCGTCGGCCACCTGCGCGGCCCTGGCCAGTACGACCACCGGCTCGTAGCGGGCCACGGCCTTGGCGATGGTGGCGACGTCGTTGCGGACCCCGGCGAGCTGGCGGCCCCAGATGGACGACAGCGCGGGCCAGGCCAGGAAGGTCCGGGTGTGCGGGCCGGTCTCGGACGGCAGCTGCAGCGCCGCGGTGGCGGCCGGGCCGGCGGCAGCGCCGGTGGCGGCGCGGGCCGAGCCGCCGAGAGCGGGCAGCAGCCCGCTCAGGGCGACCAGCGGAACGGCGGTGGCACCGGCGCGAAGAAGCCGGCGGCGGGAGAGTGCGGGCCTGTCCATGGATCTCCTCGGAAGGGAGTCGGAGGCTTTGCGGTGACCGCATCCTGCTCCTAACTGAAATTTCAGTCAATAGCTGCCCCGGCCTGTCTTCCGGTTCACCCGCCCGCTAGGCTGCGGCTGTGTCAGACCGCCGAACAGCACTTCTCGAAGCAGCCACCCGAGTCATCGCCCGCCGCGGCGTACGCGGCCTCCGGGTGGAGGAACTGGCAGCGGAGGCGGGGGTGTCGACCTCGCTGATCTACTACCACTTCACCGACCGGGCCGGGATCCTGCGGCACACCCTGGAGTTCATCAACGACCGGGCCGGGCGCTACACCAACGAGCGGGACCCCGCGGCCCCGCCGCTCGCCCCCCGCGACGAACTGGAGCAGACCCTGCTGCTGGAGCTCCAGGACACCCCGGCGGTACGGGAGAACAGCACCGCCTGGGGCGAGTTGCGGGCGACCGCGGTGTTCGACCCGGACCTGCGCGAGGACCTGGCCAAGGCCACCCTGGAGTGGGTCCAGGAGATCGCCGAACTGCTCGGCCGGATCCGTCCCACCGGCCCGGCACCCGCCCACGCGGCGGCGGCCGAGCGGCTGACCGCGCTGCTGGAGGGGCTGAGCGTGCGCTGGCTTAGCGGCTCCATCCCGCTCGGCCACGCCCGCGCGCTGCTCGCCGAGGCCATCGAGGTGGAACTCAGCCGCCCGCTGCCCGACTGATCGACCGACCGGTCGGCTGACTGAAATTTCAGACTCGGGCCGCGGCCCCCGCCGTACCCCCGGGGCATGCATACTGCTGCCCGTGACCAGCCGACGCCTTCCGCGCCACCCGTTCCTGGACCACCCGGGACCGCTCGCCTTCGCCCACCGCGGCGGCTGTCTCGGCGGCCCGGAGAACTCCATGGCGGCGTTCACCCGGGCGGTCGCACTCGGCTACCGGTATCTGGAGACGGACGTCCAGACCACCTCGGACGGCGTCCTGGTCGCCTTCCACGACACCCGGCTGGAACGGGCCACCGACGGCGTCGGCGCCATCGCCTCGCTGCCCTGGCGCACGGTCGCCAACGCGCGGATCGCCGGGCGCGAGCCCATCCCCCGGTTCGAGGAACTGCTGGAGGCCTTCCCCGACAGCCGCTTCAACGTCGATGTGAAAGCCCCCGGCGCGGTGCGCCCGCTGGCGGACGCCATCCGCAGGACCGGGGCCTGGGACCGGGTCTGCGTGGGCTCCTTCTCCGAGGGCCGGCTGGCCGCGGTCCGCGGCGCCGCCGGGCCCCGGCTGGCCACCTCGCTGGGCCCGCGGGCCGTCCTCGGGCTGCGGCTGCGCTCGCTCAGCGGCCCGGTCCCGGTGGACCGGCTGCTCGGCGCGGCCGTGCGGCGGCAGGCCGTCTGCGTCCAGGTGCCGGTGCACTGGCCGGCCGGCGGCGGCCTCTCGCTGGTGGACCGCCCGTTCGTCCGGGCCGCGCACCGGCTCGGCCTGCAGGTGCACGTGTGGACCGTGGACGCGCCCGAGCAGGTGCACGCCCTGCTCGACCTCGGCGTGGATGGCATCATGGCGGATCGCATCGACATCCTGCGCGATGCGCTGATCGAGCGCGGCGCCTGGTCCGGCCCGTCCGGACAGCCAGGACAGCCCGGCCCGGCCCAGGGGGAGCACAACCGCACGTGAGCAGCACTCAGCAGCAGGTCGGACAGCAGCCGCCGAAGACGGGCACACTGCGGCGGCAGCAGTACGGCTGGTTCTTCAACGACTGGGCCAACGCGGCCTTCTCGGCCACCGTGCTGACCGTCTTCCTCGGCCCCTACCTGACCACCGTGGCCACCGACGCCGCCGACGCCCACGGGGACGTCCACCCGCTCGGCATCCCGGTCCGGGCCGGCTCCTTCTACCCGTACACGGTCTCCGCCTCGGTGCTGCTCTCGGTGCTGGTGATGCTGCTCGCCGGGGCCGTCGCCGACCGCACCGGGTGGCACCGCAGGCTGCTCTGCGGCTTCGCCTACCTCGGCGCCGGCGCCACCCTCGGCATGTTCTTCCTACGCGGCGACCGCTACCTGCTCGGCGGCGGCCTGCTGGTGCTCGCCAACATCTGCTACGCGGTGTCGGCCGCCCTGGCCAACTCCTTCCTGCCCGGCCTGGCCGCGCCCGACGACCGGGACGCGGTCTCGTCCAAGGGCTGGGCCTTCGGCTACGCGGGCGGCGGGCTGCTGCTGATCGTCAACCTGGCCCTGTACGAGGGGCGGGCCGGGCTCGGGCTGTCCGAGGGGACCGCGGTGCGGCTCTGCCTGGCCTCGGCCGGTGCCTGGTGGGCGGCCTTCACCGTGCTGCCGATGCTGCGGCTGCCCAGCCGCCCGCAGTACGGCGCCGCGGCGGCCACCGCCCCGGTGCGCGAGCAGGCCGCCGGCGGCACCCTGCGCGAGCTGACGGCCACCCTGCGCGGGATGCGCCGCTACCCGCTGACGCTGCTCTTCCTGGTCGCCTTCCTCTGCTACAACGACGGCATCCAGACCGTCATCTCGCAGGCGTCGCTGTACGGCAGCAAGGAACTGGGCATGGGCCAGGGCACCCTGGTCACCGCGATCCTGGTGGTCCAGCTGGTCGCCATCGCCGGGGCCCTGCTGCTGGGCCGGCTGGCCCGCCGCTTCGGGGCCAAACGGACGATTCTCGGCTCCCTGGTCGGCTGGGTGCTCACCCTCGCCCTCGGCTACGCCATGCCCGCGCACAGCCCGGCCTGGTTCTTCGTGCTGGCCATGCTGATCGGCCTGGTGCTGGGCGGCAGCCAGGCGCTGTCCCGGTCGGTCTTCTCGCACCTGATCCCGGCCGGGCGGGAGGCCGAGTACTTCAGCCTCTACAAGATCAGCGACCGCGGCACCAGCTGGATGGGGCCGCTGGTCTTCGGCCTGGCCTACCAGCTGACCGGGAGCTACCGGGTGGCGATCATCTCGCTGCTGGTGTTCTTCGCCATCGGCTTCCTGCTGCTGCTCCGGGTGCCGGTGCGGCGCGCCATCGAGGCGGTCGGCAACCCGGTCCCGGAGATCCTGTGAGCCGGCCGGGAATCCTGGGGGCCGGTAGTGTACGCCCGGAATTCCCGGCCGACACCGTCACGTCATGCAAAAATTCGGCAACTCAGGGTGATATCCCCGTTCAGATGTGACAAATCGGGTGGGTGTGGGTACAAACAGGGGCGGCACGACGGAAGACGCTTCTCCCGACCGGGAATCTTCGACGGTTGCCGCACGTTGCACCAATCGACGAAGACAGCGACATCCAGTCCTGTGGGCCATAAGCCCGGGAGGCACGATTCATGAGTGAGCGAGCTCTCCGCGGCACGCGACTCGGGGCCACCAGCTACGAGACCGACCGCGGCATCGACCTGGCCCCGCGCCAGACCGTCGAGTACGCATGTACGAACGGACACCGCTTCGAGGTCCCGTTCTCTGTAGAGGCCGAGATCCCCACCGCGTGGGAGTGCCGCTTCTGCGGCAGCGAGGCACTACTGCTCAATGGCGACGAGCCGGAGGAGAAGAAGGCCAAGCCGGCCAGGACGCACTGGGACATGCTGATGGAACGGCGTACCCGTGAGGAACTGGAGGAGGTGCTCGCCGAACGGCTCGCAGTGCTGCGATCCGGCCGGATGAACATCGCCGTCCACCCCCGCGACAACCGCAAGTCAGCCTGATCCAGGCGGCCCGCCCCCGCCAGGGCGGGCACGGCAGGGCCCGGGACGCAGCGCCACCACCAGGTGCCGCGTCCCGGGCCCTGCCGTGTGTGCGGGTGGAGTCAGTGCAGCTGGTCGCGGTCGGTGTTGTAGCCGTAGGGGTCGTTCTTGGTAAAACCGTCGGGCTCGACCACCTCGCCGGGGACGACCTTGCCGTCCGGGCGGTGGATCCGGAACTGCTCGGTGCTGCGCCGCACCCAGCGCTCCGGGAAGCGGCGCAGCAGCGCCGCGGTGGGCGGGAACAGGCAGGCCAGGCCGAGCAGGTCGGACAGCAGCCCGGGGAGGATCAGCAGCGCCCCTCCGGCGATGGTCACCGCCGTCCGGGTCTCCTTGCCGATCGCGTCGGGGCCGGTGTCGGCGAGGCCGCCGCGCATCCCGGCGGTGGTGCTGCGCAGCGCCCGCATCCCGGCCCGCTTGATCACCCAGCCGCCGAGCAGCGCCGAGACCACCAGCACGCCGACCACCCCGAACCCGCCGATCAGCCCGGCCAGCAGGATCAGCAGCCAGATCTCCAGGACCACCCAGGCCGCCACGGCCAGCGGCAGGAACCGGCTGAGCCCGCGTCGCGGGCGGCGGGCATTCACTCGTACCTGGCTCACTCTGCTGCCACTTCCTCTGTCCTCCGGACGTGCTTCTGCCCTGGTCAACGTACGGAACGGGACCGGTGTTCCACCGGCTGCCGCGCCGACCAGGGCGGAGGGGGACGCAGGAGGCGGGTCAGCTCTGCGCGGTCTGCACCTCGACCTCGGCGACCGGCGCGGGCACCCGGCCGAGCCGGTAGTTGACGCCCCAGCTGGTGACCCGGAGCAGCGCCTCGACCAGGATGTTGCGGCTCATCTTGCTGGAGCCGAACTCGCGCTCGACGAAGGTGATCGGCACCTCGGCCACGGTGAACCCGGCCCGGACCGCGCGCCAGGCCAGGTCGACCTGGAAGCAGTAGCCCTGCGAGGCCACCTCGCTCATGCCGATGCCGAGCAGGGTGTGCTTGCGGAAGGCCCGGTAGCCGCCGGTGACGTCGCGGATCTGCACCTTCAGCATGGTCCGCGAGTAGAAGCTGCCGCCGCGGGAGATGAGCTGACGGCTCACCGGCCAGTTCACCACCTCGCCGCCGGGCACCCAGCGCGAGCCGAGGGCCAGGTCGGCGCCGCCGCGCAGCGCGGTGAGCAGCCGGGGCAGCTGCTCGGGCTGGTGCGAGCCGTCCGCGTCCATCTCGACCAGGACGTCGAAGCCGTGCTCGATGCCCCAGCGGAACCCGGCCAGGTAGGCCGCGCCGAGCCCCTCCTTGCCCTTCCGGTGCAGCACCTGGATGTGCGGGTCGGAGGCGGCCAGGCGGTCGGCCTCGTCCCCGGTCCCGTCCGGGCTGTTGTCGTCCGCGACCAGGATGTGCGCCTCGGGCACGGCAGCCCGGACCCTGGCGGTGATGAGCGGGATGTTCACGACCTCGTTGTAGGTCGGGATGATCACCAGGATCCTGCCCAGGTCACCAAAGGTCTCGTTGCCCTCAGTGCTGCTGTCCGTCACGGACCGGCCCCATTCTTCGGAATTCTTGTCGGAGTCAACTTCTCGGTCACCACCGCGTCTGCCCGTCACCGCGTCCCGGCCCGCCTCCGCAGGCCCGCGGCCGCACCTGCGGCGAGCAGTCCCAGCACGGCGAGGAACCACTCCGGCGCCGCGCCGACCCGGTCCGCGACCGTCAGCGGGTCACGGAGCGGGACCGAGGCCTCGATCTCGGCGGCGGTGGCGAGCTGAGTGCGCTTCAGCACGCTGCCGTCCGGCTCGATCACCGCGCTGATCCCGCTGGTGGCGGCGATCAGCACGGCCCGGCCGTGCTCGACGGCCCGCAGCCGCGACATCGCGAACTGCTGGTCCGGCTGGCCGGTGTGCTCGTACGTGGCGTTGTTGGTCTGCACCACGAGTACCCGGCCTCCCTTGCTGACCGCGTCGCTCACGATGCCGTCGTACGCCACTTCGAAGCAGATCACGTCACCGATCCTGGCGGGACCGACCTGCAGGATACCCGTAGCCGTTCCAGGGGCGAAGTCACGCGCCACGCGCTGCAGTCGGGTGATGTACTTCGAGAGCACCGAGCGGAACGGCACGTACTCGCCGAAGGGCACCGGGTGCTGCTTGGTGTAGTGCGCGCCGGGGCCCGGCTCGGCCGCGTTCGAGGGGGCCCAGACGATGCCCTCGTTCTGGACGTGCTGCGCGTCCGGGCCGTCGACCAGGGCGCCGACCAGGATCGGGACGCCGATGGCGTCCACCGCGCCCTGGATCGCCGTGTACGCCTCCGGGGTGTCGTAGGGGTTCACGTCGGAGGAGTTCTCCGGCCAGATCACCAGCTGCGGCTGCTTCGCGGTGCCCGCGGCCACCTCCTGCGCCAGCTTCTCGGTGGCCCGCACGTGGTTCTGCAGCACCTGCATCGGCCGGCCGAGGAAGTCCATCCCGGCGTGCGGGACATTGCCCTGGATCAGGGCGACCTCGGCCTGGGCCGGTCCCCCGGCGGTGGTTCCCGCGGTCGGCAGCGGCACGGCGTAGCCGACCACGCCGGCGGCCAGGGCGACCGCGACCGCGCCGAGGGCCTTCCTGCGGTTCCTCGCCCCCTCGCCGGCGCGCAGCGCCAGCACGGCGGCGGCCAGCAGCGCACCGCTGAGCGCCACCGCGAAGCTGACCAGCGGCGCCCCGCCGAGCGCGGCCAGCGGGGTGTACGGCGAGGTGGTGTTGGCGAAGGCGAGCCGGCCCCAGGGGAAGCCGCCGAGCGGCACCCGGTCCCTGGCCCACTCCTGGGTCACCCAAAGGCAGGCGGTCCACAGCGGCCAGCCGGGCAGCCGGGAGACCACCGCGAGCCCGGCCGCCATCAGCGCCAGGAACAGCGACTCGAACACCGCGAGCAGCAGCCAGGCGTCCGCGCCGATCACGGTCAGCCAGGCCAGCAGCCAGATCAGGAAGGGCGCGCCGAAGGCGAACCCGGTCCAGGCGGCCTGCCGGGCGGTGCGGCGGTGGGTGAGCAGGCTGAGCCCGGCCACCGCCACCAGCGACAGCGGCCACACCCCGTAGGGCGGGAAGGACAGCGCCAGCAGCACTCCGCAGAGCAGCGCCAGCACGGTGCGCGGGAATCCGGCGCGGAGCTTGCGCCGGCGCCGGGCCCACCGGGAGCCGGCCGGCGGCGACGCGTCGGCGGCAGCGTCCGGGCCGGCGTCGTCGACACGCGGACCGGGGTCGAGGGGGAGGACCACGGGCGCCACACTCACTCACGCGTTGGGGGTACGTATCCGAAGACCGTACAACGTGAGCGGAGCGGACCGGTCCATGGGTCCGACGGGCGCGGCCCGAACACTCTTCGGTCCGACCTGGGAGCCGCTGGCTGCGGATCGACCGAAGGCCGTTGTCTACTGAGCGTCCGGGCCGTGCTCGGGTCTCACCTAACCGACCGGACCCGGTTGGCCTGCCGGCGCCCGCGCTCCCCGGGCCTGGAGCGACTGGACCTGGCTGCCTGTCGGCGCTCCCCTGACGGGGGTCACCGCTCGATGGCCCAGTTGTGGTCCCGGGTTTTGCGTGGAGGTGTTCCGGTCGGTCGGTCCTGCGGAGGATTCCGGAAGGTGGACGCCGCCGAACCTACTCGCCGCCTCCGGTCGCCTGTCAACCGCCCCCCGACCTGCCCAAACGGAGTAAATCCGCAGGTCAGGGCGCTACGAACCGGTCCCATCGGGTGATCGGGACACCCGCCGTTCGGCGGTATCCGGACGCCCGTGACCGGGTCGGGGCCGGGTCGGGGCTACCCCAGGTGCACCGTGCGGCCGTTCACCACGGTGGCCAGGCAGCGCGGCAGTTCCCCGCCCGGGGTGAGGTCGGGCAGCCCGGGCACCCCGGCGCGGGGGTCGGTGGACCAGTTGGCCACCCGCTCGTCGGGGGCCTGCACCACCAGTTCGGTCGGCGCCCAGACGGCGTAGGAGGCGGGGGCGCCCGGTACCAGCACCCCGGCGTCGTCCCGGCCCAGCGCCCGCCAGCCGCCCCTGGTGTGGGCGGTGAAGCCGGCCCGGACCGAGATCCGGTGGGCCGGGGTGCGGTGGAAGGCAGCGGCGCGGACGGCGCCCCAGGGGTCGAGCGGGGTGACCGGTGCGTCCGAGCCGAAGGCCAGCGGGATCCCGGCCCTGACCATGGCCGCGAACGGGTTCATCGCCGCCGCCCGCTCCGCGCCGAGCCGGGTGGCGTACATGCCCTCGGGGCCGCCCCAGGCGGCGTCGAAGGCGGGCTGGACCGAGGCGGTCAGGCCCAGTTCGGCGAAACCGGCGATACCGGCCGGGTCGAGCAGTTCGGCGTGCTCCACCCGGTGCCGCAGCGCCCGCACCGCGGCCAGGCCGAGCTTGTCGGCGGCGGCCCTGACCCCGGCCACCACGGCGGTCAGCGCGGCGTCGCCGATGGCGTGGAAGCCGGCCTGGATCCCGGCCTCGGTGCAGGCCAGGACGTGCTCGGCGATCTGATCGGCCGTCAGGTGGCCGGTGCCCGACGACGCCGGGTCGTCGGCGTAGGGGCGGTGCAGGCAGGCGGTGTGCGAGCCGACCGCGCCGTCCGCGAAGAGGTCGCCGCCCGCGCCGACCGCGCCCAGTCGGCGGGCCGTGTCCACCGCGCCCAGCTCGCCCCAGTAGCCGAAGACCTCCGGTCCGCCGCCCTCGGCGGCGAGCGCCAGCAGCCCGGTGAGGTCCTGCTCGGAGGAGATGTCGGGCCCCGCGCACTCGTGCACCGCGCCGATGCCCAGCTCGGCCGCCCGGCGCAGCATCGCCCGCTGGGCGTCCTCGCGCTGCCGCGGGGTCTGCCGGGCCAGCGCGGCCCGGCGCACGGCGTGGTGGGCCTCCCCGATCAGCGGCCCCGGCGCGGTGGCGGCGCCGCCGACCAGGGCGCGCAGCGCGGTGGAGGCCAGCGCCGAGTGCACATCGGTACGGGAGAGGTAGACCGCCGCACCGCCGCAAGCCCGGTCCAGCTCCTGCTGGGTCGGCGGACGGCCCTCGGGCCAGCCGGTCTCGTCCCAGCCGTGGCCCAGCAGCACCCCGCCGGTCCGGTCGGCGGCGGGCTGTGCGCCGACGAACTCCTGGATCCGGCGCAGCGCCTCGGCCAGGCCGGGGCAGCCGGTGAGGTCCAGGCCGGTCAGCGCGAGGCCGGTGGCGGTGGCGTGCACATGGGCGTCGGTGAAGGCCGGGGTGACCAGCGCCCCGGCCAGGTCGACCACGGCGTCCGCGTCCCTGGCGTAGCTGTCGGCCGCGCTGTCCGAGCCCACCCAGGCGACCGTGCCGTCCTGCACCAGCAGGGCGGTGGCGAAGGGGTCGGCGGGACTGTAGACGTCGCCGCCGCGCAGCAGCAGGGTGCGCACGGTGGGCTCGTCCGGGGCGGGCAGGGCGGGGCGGGGGGCGGCGTGGTTCATGGGCACCAGTCTGCCCGGCCGCCCTCCGGGTCAGCCCAGCCGGGGCGGGCGGCCCTCGTACGGCGTACTGAGCACCACCGTGGTGCGGGTGGAGACCCCGGCGACGGTACGGATCCTGCTGAGCAGGTGCTCCAGGTCGCCGGGGACCGAGACCCGGACCTTGAGGATGTAGTTCTCGTCCCCGGCCACGCTGTGGCACGCCTCGATCTCGTCCAGCGGGGCCAGCCGCTCCGGGATGTCGTCGGGGTCGCTGGGATCGAACGGTTTGACCGAGATGAACGCCGTCAGCGGCAGGGCGACGGCCTCGGGGTCGACCAGGGCGGCGTAACCGCGGATCACCCCGCGCTGCTCCAGGCGGCGCACCCGCTGGTGCACCGCCGAGGTGGACAGGCCGGTGGCCTTGCCCAGGTCGGTGTAGCTCATCCGCCCGTCGGCGACGAGCAGCTGCACGATCTGACGATCCAGTTCCTCCACGTTCGGAGGCTATCCGACTGCGCCACCTGCCGCGTACAGCCGGAATACAGCTCCGCCGGTCCAGCAGTGTGACCAAGGCCACAGTGGCCAAGGTCAAGGAAGTCTCAAGGCAGGGTTATCCGCGGGTTGCGCCGGGAAGTCCTGGCATATGACTCCTCCCCGCCCGGGGACACATGAGGGACCGGGGGGAGCGCACCAGTGTGGTGACTGTCTTCCTGCTGCCAACCAGGGTCGTCGCCATCCTTCTCCAAGGGGGATCACATGCCTGCCACCGATGAGCTGACGCCTGCCGTCGAGCCGATGCCGGGGACCGACCCCGGCGACGGCGAGACCTGGGACATCCAGCGGCTCCGCTGCCCCGACTGCGACCGTCCGATCGCCCTGGTCGGCGACGAGTACCTGTTCCCGCAGCACGCGGTGCTGCCGACGGCCTGGCACCCCTTCTCCCCCGCCGTCTGCCCCGGCTCCGGCCGCCCGGTGGACGACGCCGAGGACCTGGAGGACGAGCCGGACTTCGACCCGGAGCCCTCGCTGGAGGCCCTGCTGGCGCTGCCCCCGGAGCTGGACTGGCGCCGGCAGCCGTTCTCGCACGTCGGCGGCCCGGGATCCAAGCCGGTCCGGCCGCGGATCCCGAGCCAGCGGATCCCGGCCCAGCGGGGCTGACGGGAAGTCAGCCGGTCAACTTGCGGCCGATCACCATGCGTTGGATCTGGTTGGTGCCCTCGACTATCTGCAGCACCTTCGCCTCGCGCATGTACCGCTCCACCGGGTGGTCGGCCGTGTAGCCGTAGCCGCCGAGCACCTGCACCGCGTCGGTGGTGACCCGCATCGCCGCGTCGGTGCAGAACAGCTTGGCCATCGCGGCCTCCTTGCCGAACGCCAGCCCGGCGTCCCGGCGCCGGGCGGCGGAGAGGTAGAGGGCGCGTCCGGCCTCCACCGCCGTCGCCATGTCCGCGAGCATGAAGGACAGGCCCTGGAACTCGGCGATGGGGCGGCCGAACTGGGTCCTGGTCCTGGCGTACTCCACCGCGTGGTCCAGCGCCGCGCGGGCGACCCCGATCGCGCAGGCGGCGATGCCGAGGCGGCCCGAGTCCAGCGCGGACAGCGCGATGGAGAAGCCCTGCCCCTCCGTGCCGACCAGCCGCCCGGCCGGGACCCGGGCGCCCTCGAAGCGCACCTGCGCGGTCGGCGAGCCCTTGAGTCCCATCTTCCGCTCGGGGGCGTCGGCGGCCACCCCGGGGGTGTCCGCGGGCACCAGCAACACGCTGATCCCGCCCGCGCCGGGGCCGCCGGTCCTGACCATGGTGCTGTAGAAGTCGGCGACCCCGCCGTGGGTGATCCACGCCTTGGTGCCGGTGACGGTGTAGCCGGAGCCGTCCGGGGCGAGTTCGGCGCGGGTGCTCAGGGCCGCCGCGTCGGAACCGGCCTGCGGCTCGGACAGGCAGTAGGCGCCCAGGAGTTCACCGCCGAGCATGTCCGGCAGCCAGGCCTGCTTCTGCGACTCGCTGCCGAAGGTCGCCAGCGCGTGGCAGGAGAGCGTGTGCACGCTGACGCCGAGGCCCACGGTGAGCCGTCCGGCCGCCAGTTCCTCCAGCACCTGGAGGTAGACCTCGTAGGGCTGGTCCCCGCCGCCGTACTCCTCCGGGTAGGGCAGGCCGAGCAGTCCTGAGCGGCCGAGCAGGCGCATGGTGTCGCGCGGGAAGCCGCCCTCGGCCTCGCCCTCCGCGGCCTGCGGCAGGATCTCGCGGACGACCAGCTCCCGGGTCAGGGCGAGCAGGTCGGCGGCCTCCTCGCTCGGCAGCTGACGGTCCAACGGCTTCGGGGAATCACCCGAACGGCTCGACTGGCTCATGGCGGACTCACGCCTCCTGCGCTTCGCGGCGGGGCGCCTCCGGGTTCGCGGGCGCCGCCGTACCGGCCACCGACAGCGCCGTCACCCGATCGGAGTGAACGCTCGCTAACATGCGTGGCGTGGTGAGTATGCCCCATTCCGCGCCCTGCGTCACCAGGCCGTGGGCCTGTCCGGTCGATCTTCGCGGATCAGCGCATGCCGTCCGGTGCGGTGCCTCGCAAGGCGGCGCAGCGCCCTTCGTAGCGGAGCTACCAGGGCGTTGTGCCAACGCGGCGAGGTGCCGTGCCGGGCGGTGGGCGCCCGCGAAGATCGGCCGGACAGGCCCTAGCCTGGGCGGACCATGTCATGTGCGCTCAGCTCTCTCGCCGCCGACCTGTTGGCGCTGCCGCCCTCCTGCGGGCCGGTCCGGCTGGTCGCCGTGGACGGCCACGCGGGCTCCGGCAAGACCACCTTCGCCGCCGCCCTGGCCGCCGCGCTGGCCGACCGCGCGGGCCCGGCCCCGGTGGTCCACCTGGACGACCTGGCCACCCATCAGCAGCTGTTCGACTGGACCGGGCGGCTCCAGGACGAGGTGCTGACCCCGCTGGCCCAGGGCCGCCCGGCCCGGCACCGGGTGTACGACTGGTCCGCCCGGCGCTTCGACGGCACCCGCGAGCTGCGGCCCGCCCCGGTGGTGCTGGTCGAGGGCGTGGGCGCGGGCCGGCGCGCCGTCCGTCCGCACCTCGCGCTGCTGGTCTGGATGGACCTGCCGGCCGCCGCCGCCCGGGCCAGGGGCGAGGCCAGGGACGGGCCGGAGCTGGCCGGCTTCTGGCGGACCTGGTCGGCGGCCGAGCAGGCGCACTTCGCCGCCGATCCGAGCCGCCCGTTCGCGGACCTTCTGGCCGACCCGACCAGCTCCGCGGTGCGAGCGAACACATACCGATGAGTATGTGACGTTGGGTAATCAGCTGAGACCGGACCGGGTGGCCTGACCCGGAGCCAGTCCACAACCGGGCCGGGCCCGGCCGACCGGCACCGGTTCCGGCGGCCCCCGCGCGGACCCCGCCGCCCCGGAGCCCCTTGACCTGCCGCCTCAACAGGAACTACGTTCTGTGCAGCGCAGGAAATCAAGACATTCGTGCGCTCCAGGACACGACCCGGCAGCCGTTCCCCCGTGGCTGCCGGGTCGTTCTGCGTCCACCGCGGACCCGGTACTTCGCCGTGACTCCCCGTGATCACACCGGTCACACCGAACCCTTCCGCGCGGATGTGCGACACATTCGCGCCAGTCCGTCGCCGTCCGGCACCCTTCCGGATCAGCACGCCACCGGTACCATGCCAGCAGGGCGCAGACACGGTCCGCACCCGCCGACGAAGCGTCATGGAGCGTTGTCCGCAAGGTCTTCCATGGGGGGACGACCCGCGTTCGGACGCTGCGTGACCGGCACAGCCGCGCACAGCAGGGGGACTGACCGGTGGGGACAGAGGAGACTGAGGGCAGGCGGCCCGGCGGCCTGGCCGACCGGGCCTGGCTGCGGGCCATGGACGCGTACACCGCCGGCGCCTACACCCGCGCCGAGGAGGAGTTCCGTGCCGCCGTCCGGATCGACCCCGGCATGGCGGACGCCTGGCTCGGGCTGCACGCGCTGCGCTCGGAGACCTCGGCCGCGCTGCTGGCGATGCACCGCAACCGGGAGCGCTTCGGCGAGCAGCGCCGCCGCCACCGCCGCCCGCTGAGCTCCTGGTACTGGCTCGGCTGGTGGGTCCAGCCGGTGCTGGAGGACGCCAGGGACCTCTGCCTGGCCCATGCCTCGCACTGGCTGGACGGGCGGCACCTGGCCGAGCTGGAGCACGCCCTGTCCGAGTGCCCGGCCCGCGAGGAGGACGCCTCGGTGCGCTTCCTGCACGCCTGCCGCTCCTACCTGCTGAAGGACTGGGAGCAGCTGATCCGGGACACCGACGGGCTGCTGGACGACCAGCTGCTCGGCATCGAGGCCGGGCTGTTCGGCGGGATGGCCCGGGTCCGGCTGGACATGTGCGGCCAGGCCGAGCTGCCGCTGGCCGGCTCGCTGGCCCGCTGCCGCTCCGAGCAGCCGCAGCGCAAGGAGCTGCGCTACTGGCTGGCCCGCGCCTACGAGGGCGGCGGGCGCAGCGCGGCGGCGGTGTCGCTGTACCGGGCGGTGCACCGGGTGGACCCCGGTTTCATGGACACCGCCGCCCGGCTGGCCGCGATCACCGCCGAGGACGGGGTGGATCCGGCCATGTTGGAGGCCCCGGCGCCGCCCAGCCCGCAGCGTCCGCGCCATGCCAGCGGCGGCGGCCCGGTCCAGCCGGCCCCCGAGCAGTTCCCGGACCAGCTCTCCGAGCAGGTCTACGAGAGCTCCTTCTACGACACCTACCCGGACAGCGCCGGGAGCGCCGACCAGGCCGAGGACGGCGGCGAGTTCGAGAGCGCCTACCTGCCCGGGCTGCTGGACCCGGCCCCGCAGAACGACGAGGGCGCGGAGGGCGAGGGCCCGGCCGGCGCCCGGCACCGGGCCGCCGCCTCGGCCGCGCCGCTGCCGCCGGGGACCAGCGCCCAGCCGGACCGCCCCCGGCTGGAGGCCGCCCTGGCCGAGTTGGAGCGGATGGTCGGCATGGAGCCGGTGAAGCGTCAAGTACTGGCGCTGTCGGCGCAGTTGAGGATGGCTCAGCTGCGCGCGGACCAGGGGCTCCCGGTCCAGCCGCCCAAACGTCACTTCGTTTTCTCGGGCCCCTCCGGCACCGGGAAGACCACGGTGGCCCGGATACTGGGCCGGGTGTTCTACGCCCTGGGCCTGCTGTCGGGGGACCACCTGGTCGAAGCCCAACGGGCGGACCTGGTCGGCGAGTTCCTCGGCCAGACCGCGGTGAAGGCCAATGAGCTGATCGACTCCGCGCTGGACGGCGTGCTGTTCGTGGACGAGGCCTACAGCCTGGCCAACTCCGGCTACAGCAAGGGCGACGCCTACGGTGACGAGGCGCTGCAGGTGCTGCTGAAGCGGGCCGAGGACAACCGGGACCGGCTGGTGGTGATCCTGGCCGGCTACCCGGAGGGGATGAACCGGCTGCTGGCCGCCAACCCCGGCCTCAACTCCCGCTTCACCAGCCGGGTCGACTTCCCCAGCTACCGCCCGGCCGAGCTGACCTCGATCGGCGTGGCGCTGGCCGAGGGCGACGGCGACTTCTGGGACGAGGAGGCCCTGGAGGAACTGCGCAGCATCTGCGCCCATGTGGTCCGCGAGGGCTGGATCGACGACCTGGGCAACGGCCGCTTCATGCGCACCCTGTACGAGAAGTCCTGCGCCTACCGCGACCTGCGGCTGTCGATGATGGCGGAGCCGCCGACCCGCCAGGACCTGGCCACGCTCCGGCTCCCGGACGTGCTCCAGGCCTACGGCGAACTGATCGACGGCCGCCCCACCAGCAACTGAGCCCCTGCGGCCCTACGCGGCCCTGAGCGCCTCCCGCAGCGGGATCCTGGCGCCGCTGCGCAGCACCGAGTTGCGGTAGACCCGCCCGGCCAGCCGCAGCAGCAGCGCGGCGAAGCCGATGGCCAGCACCAGCGACAGCAGGATCTGCCAGGTCGGGGCCACTCCCATGGCGATCCGCATCGGCATCAGCACCGGCGCGCACGGCGGCACCATCGACAGCCAGGTCACCAGCGAGCTGCCCGGGTTGGACGGCACCACCGAGATGCCGACCACCCAGGCCAGGATCAGCGGGGCCACCGCCGGGAAGGTGAGCCCGCCCACGTCCTCCTGCCGGGACACGGTGGCCCCGAGCGCGGCGAACACCAGCGCGTAGACGGCGAAGCCGACCCCGTACCAGGCCAGGGCCCAGAGCACGGTGCCGACCGAGCTGGCCAGTGACAGGGTGATCGACCCGATCGCCAGCCCGACGCCCACCCCCAGGGCCGCCGGGACCAGGAACTGCACCAGCCCGAGCACCCCGACCCCGACCACCTTGCCGCCCAGCAGCTGCCACGGGCGCAGCGTGGAGAGCAGCAGCTCGACCACCCGGCTGGACTTCTCCTCCACCACGCCCTGGGCCACCGACTGGCCGACGAACATCAGCGTCAGATAGAGCAGCAGCCCGGCCACGATGGCGATGATGATCCGCTGGCCGTTCTCGGCCGCGGCCGGCTCCAGCGCGCTGACCGCCACCCGGGTGCCGCCGACCGCCCGCAGCACCGGCGCCGGGTCCTGGCCGAGGCCGGTGATCTGACTGGTCAGCACCTCCTGCTGGCCGGCCACGTAGAACAGCTGGTTCAGCGGGTCGCTGAGGGTCCGCTTCACGGTGGCGCCGATGCCCTGCGGGCCGGCCTCGGCGAGCGCGTCCACCGCCCCCGAGCGCACCTGCGCCACCCCGGCGGCGTGGTCGGCGACCGTGCTGACCACGACGTTCTGGCCGAGGTGGTCCGCGGTGGCCTGGAGCACCGGCGCCAGCGCGGCGTCCTGCCGCACCACCGCGACCCTGGTGGGCCCGGGGCTGAGGTTGGCGAAGTGGGTGATCAGCGGGGTGGCCACGGCCGCGGCGGCGGTGATGCCCAGCAGGATCAGGAACGCCTTGCTGCGCACCCGCACCACGATCTCGCGCCAGGCGACCAGTTGGATCGCCTGCCGCGATCCGATCCGAAGCTTGCCGTTCATGCCGCCGCCCCCTCGTCGTCCTGTCCCGCTACCTCGTCGGCGCTGACCACATGGCGGAAGAGCTCGGTCAGGGTCGGCAGCCGCCGGGCGAACTCCCTTACCGGGCCGGTCGCCAGGGCCGCGCGCAGCACCGCCTGGTCGTCCGCGCCCTCGCCCAGGGCCAGCACGGTGCGCGGGCCCTGGTGCGAGCGGAGGGTGACCCCGGGCAGTGCGTCCGCCCAGCCGGGCGGGGCCTGCGGCGCGTCCACCACCAGCTCCTCGGTGGCCCGGCCGCGCAGCTCGGCGACCGAGCCGACCGCGACCATGCTGCCGGCCCGGACGATGCCGACCCGGTCCGAGATCCGCTCCACCAGCTCCAGTTGATGGCTGGAGAAGATCACTGGGACCCCCTCCGCGCACTTCTCCCTGAGCACCTCGCTCATCACGTCCACGGCCACCGGGTCCAGGCCGGAGAAGGGCTCGTCCAGCACCAGGATCTCCGGGTGGTGCACCAGTGCCGCGGCCAGCTGCACCCGCTGCTGGTTGCCCAGGCTGAGCTTCTGCACCTCGTCGCCGATCCTGCCGTCCACACCGAGCCTGGTGGTCCACTCGCGGGTGGCGCGGACCGCGTCGGCCCGGGTCAGGCCGTGCAGCCTGGCCAGGTACTCCAACTGCTCGCCGACCCGCATCCGCGGGTAGAGGCCGCGCTCCTCCGGCATGTAGCCGATCCGGCTGCGGGTCTCCAGGGTCACCGGCGCGCCGTCCCAGCGCACCTCCCCCGCGTCGGCGGCCAGCACACCGAGGGCGATCCGCATGGTGGTGGTCTTGCCGGCGCCGTTGCTGCCGACGAAGCCGAAGACCTCGCCCGCCCTGACGTCGAAGGTCATCCCGCTGAGGGCGACGGTGTCCCCGTACCGCTTGGAGACGCCGTCGACCTCCAGTCTGCGATCGCTCACGTGCCTGCTCCCGTTCACCCCGTTGCCGTCCCTGCACGAACGCACCGATCATGCCCCACCCCGCGCCGGGACCGGCGGGAATTGAGCACCACTTGAGCTGCTACAGCTGGACCTCGCCGACCAGTTCCTCCAGCACGTCCTCCATGGTCACCAGGCCGACCGGCAGGCCGTCCCGGTCGACCACCGCGGCCAGGTGCGAGGTGGCCCGGCGCATCGCGCCGAGCGCGTCGTCCAGCGGCGTGAGGTCGGGCAGGGTGAGGATGCCGCGCCACAGCGACTGCGGCACCGGCGCCTCCCGGTCGTCCAGCTCCAGCACGTCCTTCACATGCAGGTACCCCAGGTACGCGCCGTTGCCGCCGACGATCGGGAACCGGGAGAAGCCGGTGGCCACCGCCAGCTCCTCCAACTGCCGCGCGGTCACCGAGCTGTCCACGCCGACCAGCCGCTCACGGGCCATCAGCACCTCGCGGATCGGCCGCCGCCCCAGCTCCAGCGCGTCCGCCAGCCGCTCCTGTGCGCCCCGGCCGAGCAGCCCGGCCTCGCGCGAGTCCTGGAGCAGGCCCGCCAGCTCCTCGCTGGTGAAGACCGACTCCACCTCGTCCCTGGCCTCCACCCCGAGCAGCCGCAGCAGCAGGTTGGCGAAGGCGTTCAGGAAGGAGATCACCGGGCGCAGCAGCCGGGCGATGGCGGCCAGCGGCGGGCCCAGCCACATCGCGGCCCGCTCCGGGCCGGCCAGCGCGATGTTCTTGGGCACCATCTCGCCGACCACCATGTGCAGGAAGACCACCACCGCCAGCGCGATCACATACGCCAGCGGATGGGTGAGCTCGGCCGGGATGCCCAGGGCCGCGCCCGGGCCCTCCAGCAGCCGGGCGATCACCGGCTCGGCCAGCGCGCCCAGCAGCAGCGAGCAGACGGTGATGCCGAGCTGCGCGGCGGCCATCATCGCCGACACGTGCTCCAGCGCGTAGAGCACGGTACGGGCCCGGCGGTTGCCGGACTCGGCCAGCGGCTGCACCTGGCTGCGGCGCACCGAGACCAGGGCGAACTCGGCGCCGACGAAGAAGCCGTTGCCGAGCAGCAGCAGGATCGAGATGCCGATCTGAAGGGCGCTCACTTCGCCGCCCCCCGCTCGTCGCCGTGGTGGGCCTCGTCGTCCGTCCGGACCAGCAGCACGGCCTCGGTGCGGTGCCGGACCACGTCCAGCACGGTCAGCCGCCAGCCCGGCAGGGTGCAGCTGTCGCCCTCGGCGGGCAGCCGGCCGAGCCGGTCCGCGACCAGCCCGGCGATGGTCTCGTACGGGCCCTCCGGCGCGTGGAAGCCGACCGCCTCCAACTGGTCCACGCGGCAGCGGCCGTCGACCTCCCAGGCCGGCCGGCCCTCGACCGGGGCGACCGCCCGCAGCTCCGGGTGCTCACCGGTGTCGTGCTCGTCCAGGACTTCGCCGACCATCTCCTCGACCACGTCCTCCAGGGTGGCCACCCCGGCCGTGCCGCCGTACTCGTCCACCACCACCGCCATGCTGTGCTGACGGCGCAGCAGTTCCAGCAGCCGCTCGGCCGGCAGCGTCTCCGGGACCAGCAGCGGCGCGGACATCAGCTCGGCGACCGGTATCCCGGCCCTGCGGTCGGCCGGGACCGCCAGCGCGTCCTTGAGCGTGACGATGCCGGTGACCTCGTCGATGCTGTCCCGGTAGACCGGGAAGCGGGACAGGCCGGTGGCCCGGGTGAGGTTGAGCACGTCGGCGGCGGTGGCCTGCTCCTGCAGCGAGCGGACCTCGACCCTGGGCTTCATCACGCTCTGCGCGGTCAGCTCGCCCAGACCCAGGGTGCGGACGAACAGGTCGGCGGTGTCCGCCTCGAGCGCGCCCTCGCTGGCCGAGTGCCGGGCCAGCGCCACCAGTTCCTCGGCGCCGCGCGCGGAGGCCAGTTCCTCGGCCGGCTCCAGGCCGAGCGCCCGGACCATCCGGTTGGCGGCGCCGTTCAGCAGCACGATGGCCGGACGGCAGACGGTGGAGAAGACCCGCTGCGGGCCGACCACCGAGCGGGCCACCTGCAGCGGGCGGGAGATCGCCCAGTTCTTCGGGACCAGTTCGCCGACCACCATCTGCACCACGGTGGCCACCAGCATCCCGACCACGGCGGCCGTGCCGTGCACCGCCCCCGAGGGCAGTCCTAGGCCGCGCAGCGGCGGGGAGAGCAGGGTGGCCAGGGCCGGATTGCCGAGCATGCCGACCAGCAGCGAGGTGACGGTGATGCCGAGCTGGGCGCCGGAGAGCTCGAAGGAGAGGGTGCGCAGGGCGCCCTGGACCCGTCGCGCCCGGCGGTCCCCGGACTCCGCGGCCCGGTTCACCGCCCCGCGGTCGACGGTGACCAGGGCGAATTCGGCGGCGACGAACAGCCCGTTGGCGAGGATCAGCAGCAGGGCCACGCCCAGCAGCAGCCAGGCGGTGGTGGGACTTGCGGGTTCCATCGGGGAGCGATCTTCTCCAGGCTCGCGGACGGTGGGTACGGTCCGACAAGGATGCCTGAAAGGAACACACGCGCCTATTCGACGCGGCGGGCCGTGCCGTAGGCCTCCACACAGGCCCGTAGCTCACGGGCGGCGCGGACGGCCTGGCGCAGCCCGGAGCCCGGCTGGATCGCCACCACCGCGAGGGTGCCGCCGTCGGCGAGGTCCAGCAGCACCCAGGGGTCGCCCCGGCGCAGGTTGACGCCCAGGATCTCGGCCCACTCCAGCCGGCGCCGCCGGACGAAGTTGACCACGGTCAGCCCCTCCCGGTCGGCCCGGGCCACCGGGCGCGCCAGCAGCGCCAGCACCAGCGCGAACAGCAGCCCGGCCACGCCGAGCCCGACCCGGTCGTGCCGGTGCCAGTCGGCCGGGCCGAGCGCGGCGATGGTGCAGAAGAAGCCCAGGCTGAGCAGCGCAAGCACCAGCAGCACCGTTCTGGTCAGCAGTGGCCGCCAGCGGGTGGGCAGCCGCGGCGGACCGAGCACGGTACGACTGGCACTGGCGGTCATACCCCAGGGCTCCCGACGGTACGGCCGACGGTCAGAGCCGGCAGGCGTGGATGTTGGTGACCAGGATGGCGCGGGCCCCGATGGCCCAGAGGTCGTCCATGATCCGCTGTGCCTCCTTGCGGAGCACCATCGACCGCACGGCGACCCAGCCCTCGCTGTGCAGCGGCGAGACCGTGGGCGACTCCAGGCCGGGTGTGAGCCCGACCGCGTCCGCGACCCGCTCGGCCCGGATGTCGTAGTCCATCATCACGTACCGGCGGGCCACCAGGACACCCTGCAGACGGCGCAGGAACTGCTCGGCGCGCGGGTCCTCCTCGGCGCCGGTGGGACGGATCACCACGGCGTCGGAGACCAGGATCGGCGCGCCGAACACCTCCATCCCGGCGTTGCGCAGGCTGGTGCCGGTCTCCACCACGTCGGCGATGACGTCGGCGACGCCCAGCTGCACCGCGGTCTCCACCGCGCCGTCCAGCTTGGTGACCGCGGAGGCGGTGACCCCGTGCTCGGCCAGGTAGGTCTTGACCAGGCCGGTGTAGGAGGTGGCGATCCGGCGCCCCTCCAGGTCCTTGACGTCCGAGGCGATGCCCTTGGGCCCGGCGAAGCGGAAGGTGGACCCGGCGAAGCCGAGCGCCAGCACCTCCTCCGCGTCCGCGCCCGAGTCCAGCAGCAGGTCGCGCCCGGTGATGCCGACGTCGAGGCGGCCGGAGCCGACGTAGATGGCGATGTCGCGCGGGCGCAGGAAGAAGAACTCGACCTGGTTCTCCGGGTCCACCAGGACCAGTTCCTTGGAGTCCTTGCGCTGCCGGTAGCCCGCCTCGTGCAGCATCGCCGACGCCGGCTCGGAGAGGGACCCCTTGTTGGGAACGGCGATACGCAGCATGGGACGTGCCTTTCGTGGTGAACCGGATTCGGACATCAAAAAAGCGGGGCACCGGATGTGCTCGGTGCCCCGCTCCCTTCGACTGCTCAAGGGCGGGGTCTACAGATGGGCGTACACGTCCTCCAGGGTGAGGCCGCGGGCGACCATCATCACCTGGAGGTGGTAGAGCAGCTGGGAGATCTCCTCCGCGGTCCGCTCGTCCGACTCGTGCTCGGCCGCCATCCACACCTCGGCGGCCTCTTCGACCACCTTCTTGCCGATCGCGTGCACGCCGAGGCCGACGAGCTCGGCGGTACGCGAGCCCGAGTCGCCGGATGCGGCCTTCTGCTGGAGCTCGGTGAAGAGCTCCTCGAATGTCTTCTGCGCCATGATGTGTCCCACCCTAAGGGGTCCGTCCCGCTGTCCGCGTGAGCGTCCAGGGAACGGACGGTGAACCGCGGCCGGCCGGGGCGGCCCTCAGTGGTTCCTGGCGATCTCGCGGAGCAGCGCGGCGGTGGCCAGGGCGGCCGTGGTGGCCTCGAATCCCTTGTCCTCCTTGGAGCCGGGCAGTCCCGCGCGGTCCAGCGCCTGCTGGTCGTTGTCGCAGGTCAGCAGGCCGAAGCCAATGGGGACACCGGTGTCGGTGGAGACCTGGGTGAGCCCCAGCGTCGCCGCCTCGCACACATAGTCGAAGTGGGGGGTGCCGCCGCGGATGACGACGCCCAGGGCGACCACCGCGTCGTAGCCGCGCGCGGCGAGGCCCCTGGCCACCACCGGGAGCTCGAAGCTGCCCGGGACCCGCAGCAGCACCGACTCCTCGACGCCGTACTCCTTCAGCGCCCGCTGGGCGCCGTCGATCAGGCCGTCCATGACCTTCTCGTGCCACTGCGACGCGATCACCGCGACCCGCAGGCCCCGGACGTCCTGCACGGTCAGCACGGGTGCGCCTTCGCCGCTCATCTTCTTCGTTCTCCTACGTTGTATGTCGATTGGGTGCTAGCGGAGCCAGGGCAGCTCGTGCCCCATCCGGTCGCGCTTGGTGGTCAGGTAGCGCAGGTTGTGCTCGCCGGCCGCGACCGGCACCGGCTCGCGCTCCTTGACCGTGATCCCGTGGCCCTCGAGCGCCAGGTGCTTCTCCGGGTTGTTGGTCAGCAGCCGGACCGAGCGCACGCCCAGCTCGTCCAGGATCCGCGCCGCCGCCGCGTAGTCGCGCGCGTCGGCCGGCAGCCCGAGCTCCAGGTTGGCGTCCACGGTGTCCCGGCCCGCCTCCTGCAGCTGGTAGGCGCGCAGCTTGGGCAGCAGCCCTATGCCGCGGCCCTCGTGCCCGCGCAGGTAGAGCAGCACGCCGCGGCCCTCGGCGGCGATCCGCTCCAACGAGGCCTGCAGCTGCGGGCCGCAGTCGCAGCGCAGCGAACCGAAGGCGTCCCCGGTCAGGCACTCGGAGTGCACCCGGACCAGGACGTTCTCACCCTCCGGCAGCCGCCCCTCGGGGTCGAGGCCGCCGGCCACCAGGGCGATGTGCTCCACCCCGTCCGGCTCGCTGAGGTAGCCGATCGCGGTGAACTCGCCGTGGGCGGTCGGCAGCGCGGTGACGGCGGCGCGGGTGACCGTGCCCCCGCCCGCGCCCGGTCCGTCCTGCTCGGGGCCGGACTCGGTGCGGCGGCGGTAGGCGATCAGGTCCTCGATGGAGATGATCGCCAGGCCGTGCCGGCGGGCGAACGGGACCAGGTCGGGCAGCCGGGCCATGGTGCCGTCGTCGTTGACCACCTCGGCGATGCCGCCGGCCGGGGCGAGGCCGGCCAGCCGGGCCAGGTCCACGGCCGCCTCGGTGTGGCCGGGGCGCTCCAGCACGCCGCCGTCCTTGGCCCGCAGCGGGAACACATGGCCCGGCCGGGTCAGGTCGGTGGCCCGGGTGCCGGCCTCGGCCAGCAGCCGCACCGTACGGGCCCGGTCGGCGGCCGAGATGCCGGTGCTGACGCCGTCCCTGGCGTCCACCGAGACCGCGTAGGCGGTGCCCTTGCGGTCCTCGTTGACGGCGGTCATCGGCGGCAGCTTCAGCCGGTCGAGCTCGGCGCCGGTCATCGGCACGCAGACCACACCGGAGCTGTAGCGGACGGTGAAGGCCATCACCTCGGCGGTGGCCGCACTCGCGGCGAAGACGATGTCGCCCTCGTTCTCGCGGTCCTCGTCGTCCACCACCACGACCGGGCGGCCCGCCGCGATCTCGGCGATGGCGAACTCGACGCTGTCCAGCGTCAGGTCCTCGTCCGCGTCCTGCTGCGGCAGGGTGATCGGGTCCAGGGTGATGCTCATGCGGTTGCCCCCTTCGGGAGGATCGTGGCGGGAAGCTGCTGGGCGGTGCGGGAGCGCAGCCACCAGGACCGCATCCCGGCGATCACCAGGACGAAGTAGACGATGTAGATGAGGCCGGAGAAGGCCAGCCCGCTGTTGAACGCCAGCGGCACGCCGACCAGGTCGACGGCCAGCCAGGCGAACCAGAACTCCACCCAGCCGCGGCCCTGCGCCACCATCGCGGCCAGGGTGCCGGTGAACAGGTAGGCGTCCTGCCAGGGGGCCCAGGAGAGGTCGTACGCCTGGAACAGCAGCGCCACGCCGACGGTGCCGACGGCGGTGCCGGCCACCAGCCAGGCCCGCTCGGTCCAGGTGGCGAAGCGGACGGCCAGGTCGCCGGTGCCGCGGCGGCCGCGCTGCCACTGCAGCCAGCCCCAGACCGACACCACGATGACCACCAGCTGCTTGCCGACGCCGCCGCTCAGGTCGGCCGACCAGTAGGCGGCGACCAGGACAAGACCGGACAGCAGCTGCACCGGCCAGCTCAGCACCGAACGCCGCCAGCCGAGCGCCAGCGCGCCCAGGCCGAGCAGGTTGCCGATCAGGTCGGACCACTTGATGTGCTCGCCGAACACGGTGAACGCCTGGCTGTTGAGGTCCTGGAGCAGACCGCTCACCGCGGATCGCCCCCGCTCCCCGCCCGGTCGCCGAGCAGCCGCTCGACGTACTTCGCCAGCACGTCCACCTCGAGGTTCACCGGCTCGCCGACCTGCTTGCGGCCCAGCGTGGTGTGGGTGAGGGTGGCCGGGATCAGGCTCACCGTGAAGCTGTCGGCGGCGGCCTCGACCACGGTCAGGCTGACCCCGTCCACGGTGATCGAGCCCTTCTCGACCAGGTAGCGGGAGAGCGCGGCCGGCAGGCTGAAGCGCAGGATCTCCCACTGCGGGACACCGTCCGCGCCGGGCTCGCCGGGGCTGCGCCCGAGCAGCACCGCGGTGCCGTCGACATGGCCCTGCACCAGGTGGCCGCCGAGCCGGGCGCCCAGCGCCATGGCCCGCTCCAGGTTGACCCTGGAACCGGGGCCGACCGCGCCCAGACTGGACCTGAGCAGCGTCTCCGCCATCACGTCGGCGCTGAACTCGCCCGGCGCGGAGGCCAGTTGCTCATCGGTGTCCAGGACGGTCAGACAGACGCCGTTCACTGCGATGGACTGCCCCTCGCGGGCGTCCTGGGTGGTCACCGGCCCGCGCAGGCGGATGCGCGAGGAGTCCCCCAGGTCCTCGACCGAGAGGACCTCACCCAGCTCTTCGATGATTCCCGTGAACATTCAGCTCTCCTCGACAGTGAACCGGCGCAGCGCGCGGACATCCGTCGTGAACAGCTCTGGAACGAAAGAAATGCCCACCGGATCCTCCTCGCGCTGTCTGGCGCGGGCTCCGGGGGCACAGGGAGAGATGATGCGGACACGGCCAGGAGGCCTCGGGGACGTTCTGCGAGGGCACGGATCCCTCGGCGCTCGGAGAGTACCGGTGGACCACTGCGGACGCAGCACGAGCCCGACGTCCGCAGCGCACTGCCTCCCATCCGGACTTTCACCGTCGGTCCAGGAATTTCACCTGGTCAACCGACCGCTGGAAGCGATCGGGTCGCGGACTGTAACCGCCGGTTCGGAATTACACCGACCCCGGAGTGCGCAAACGTCGTAACTTGTGACTCCAGTCTGCCATGATCCGACCGCGTTCTGGCAAGACCGTCCACCTGTCGAACGGATGTGGTGCTTGTCACGGCCGGTGCGGCGTTTGGCTCAGCGCTCGCCCGGGCGGACCAGGCCCGACTCATAGGCCAGGACCACCAGCTGGGCCCGGTCCCGCGCGCCGAGCTTCAGCAGCGCCCGGGAGACATGGGTCTTCACGGTCAGCGGGCTGACCGCCAGCTCCTCGGCGATGTCGTCGTTGGAGCCGCCGCCGGCCACCAGCGCGACGATCTCCCGCTCCCGGTCGGTGAGCACCGACAGCTGCTCGGGGCTGCGGGCCGGAGGCTTGTCGGGCTGCTCAAGGAAGCGGGCGATCAGGCCCTGGGTGGCGGCCGGGGAGAGCAGCGACTCGCCCCTGGCGACCACCCGGATCGCGTCCAGCAGGTCGTCAGGCTCGGCGCCCTTGCCGAGGAAGCCGCTGGCCCCGGCCCGCAGCGCCTGGAACACGTACTCATTGACCTCGAAGGTGGTCAGCACCAGCACCCTGACCCCGGCCAGGTCCTCGTCCGCGGTGATGGCGCGGGTGGCGGCGAGTCCGTCCATGTCCGGCATCCGGATGTCCATCAGCACCACGTCGGCGCGGGCCTCGCGGGCGAGCGAGACGGCCTCCCGCCCGGTGGCGGCCTCACCGACCACCTCCAGGTCGGGGGCCGAGTCCACCAGGACCTTGAGACCGGCCCTGACCAGCACCTGGTCGTCGGCGATGACTACTCTGATCGTCACTGTGGCTCCCAAGGCGGTGGCTCCCATGCCGGTGTTCAGGTCCTGGCCCGGCGGGCCGAGGCGGAGCGCGGTGCGACCACCCGGGGCAGCGGCAGGTCGACGCAGACCCGGAAGCCGCCGTCGGGTCCGGGCCCGGCCCGGAAGCTGCCGCCGACCGAGGCGGCCCGCTCGCGCATCCCGATCAGCCCGTGGCCGGTGCCTTCCGCGCCGCGCTCGCGGTCCCGGGCGGACGGGTCGCGGTCGGCCGCGTCCCTGGCCGGGCCGGGCCCGTCGTCCTCCACCTCGATGTGCAGTTCGTCGCGGCGGTAGGCGAGCCGCAGCCGGGCGACCGAGGTCCCGGCGTGCTTGCGGACATTGGTCAGCGACTCCTGGACCACCCGGTAGGCGGTCAGGTCCACCGTGGTCGGCAGCCGGCGCGGCACGCCCTCGTCCTCCCGGCTGACCTGCAGTCCGGCCCGGCCGAAGGTCTCCAGCAGGGCCGGCAGCCCGTCCAGGCCCGGCACCGGCTCGTGCGGGGCGTCCGACTCGTCGCCCTGGCGCAGCACCGCGACCGTCGCGCTGAGCTCGGCCAGCGCGGAGCGCCCGGCCTCGCGGACGTGCGCCAGCGCCTGCCTGGCCTGCTCCGGCTGGGTGTCCAGGACGTGCGAGGCCACCCCGGCCTGGACGTTGATCAGCGCGATGTGGTGGCCGACGATGTCGTGCAGCTCGCGGGCGATCCGCATCCGCTCCTCGGCGACCCGGCGGCGGGCCTCCTCCTCCCGGGTGTGCTCGGCCCGGCGGGCCCGTTCCTCTATCGCGGCGACGAAGGCCCGGCGGTTGCGCACCGCCTCGCCCACCGCGACGGCCAGCGCGGTCCAGACGAACGCTATGGCGTTCACCGGGCGGTCCCAGACCTCCGGCGAGAGCCGCATGCTCACCCCGCCCAGGCACAGCACCGCGACCGCGCCGATGCTCAGCGCGACCGGGCGCTCCACCACCGAGGAGACGGTGTACACGGCCAGCGCCGAGCCCAGCAGGATCGGGCCGCGGACCGGACCGACGTACATGAAGCCCAGCGTGCCGATCACGGAGACCACCAGCACCGCGACCGGGTAGCGGCGGCGCCAGGCCAGCGGGGCGAACACCGGGATCCCGGCGATGGTCAGCACCAGCAGCGGGTTCAGATGGGACCACGCGTCGGGGATGTGGTCGCTGATCGGGTCCAGCAGGGTGGCCGCGTAGAGCACGGCCGCCAGCAGCCCGTCCGCCCGGTACGGGTGCGCCCGCACGAGCGCGCGGCAGCGCTGGAGGCCGCCGCGTCCGAAGAGGTGCATGGACCTCACATTAGCGTCAGATCAGCGGCGGCCGATCGGGGCGGAGACCGCGGTGGTGAGGGTGAGCAGGTCCTGCGGGGAGAGCTCGACCTCCAGGCCGCGGCGTCCGGCCGAGACGAAGACGGTGGGATGGGCCGCGGCGCTGCCGTCCAGCACCGTGCGCAGCCGCTTCCGCTGGCCCAGCGGGGAGATCCCGCCGAGGACGTAGCCGGTGGCGCGCTCGGCGGCGGCCGGGTCGGCCATCGCCGCGTGCTTGCCGCCGACCGCGGCGGCCAGCGCCTTGAGGTCGAGCTTGGCCGCGACCGGGACCACCCCGACCGTGAGGGTGCCGTCGACCTCGGCGACCAGGGTCTTGAACACCCGCTCCTGGCTGACGCCCATCGCCTCGGCGGCCTCCTCGCCGTAGGAGGCGGCGGCCGGGTCGTGCGGATAGGCGTGCACGGTGAAGACCACCCCCGCGGCCTCCAGCGCCACCGTCGCCGGGGTGCCCTGACCGCCGCGCTTCGCCTTCTTCGCCATGCCCGCCGAGCTCCTGACGCCGTGTCCGTACCGGTCCGTGTCCCCGGATATTCCGGTTGCGCCCCGACCTTAGACTGCCGAGCATGACCCGACGAATCGCCACCAGTACCGCCGTCGAGCGCGAGGCCCTGCTCGACTTCCTGCGCCCCCGGCACCGCGGGCTGCTGATCACCACCCGCGCGGACGGCCGGCCGCAGGCCTCCCCGGTGGCCTGCGGCGTGGACAGCTCGGGGCACATCGTCGTATCGACCTATCCACAGCGCGCCAAGGCCCGCAACGCCCGGCGCGACCCCCGGGTCGGCATCGTGGTCCTCTCCGACGACTTCGACGGCCCCTGGGTGCAGGTGGACGGCAGCGCGGAGGTGATCGACGCCACCGAGGACGTGGAGCCGCTGGTCGAGTACTTCCGCTGCATCGCCGGGGAGCACCCGGACTGGGCCGAGTACCGCGAGGCGATGCTGAAGCAGGGCAAGGCCCTGGTCCGGATCACCCCGGAGCGCTGGGGACCGATCGCCACCGGCGGCTTCCCGGCCGACCTCGCCGAGGACTGACTGTCGGTGATCAGGTGGACTTATGCCTTTGTCGACCGGCCCGCGGAGCAGTTCGCCGCGGCGGCGGCGTTCTGGACCGCGGTCACCGGCACCCGGCTCTCCGAACCCCGGGGTGAGCACGGCGAGTTCGCCACCCTGCTGGCCGACGGCGCCGACGCCTGCCTGAAGCTGCAGGCGGTCGGCGGCGACGACACCGGCGACGGCGGCGGGCATCCGGACCTGGCGGTGGACGACGTCCTGGCCACGGCCGGGGCCGCGGTCCGGCTCGGCGCGACCGTGGTCGACCAGCAGCCGGACGTGACCGTGCTGCGCTCCCCCGGCGGCCAACTGTTCTGCCTGGTCGACTGGCACGGCGAGACGGTCCGGCCGCCGGTGGCCACCGCCCCCGGCGGAGCGTCCAGCCGGCTGGACCAGCTCGCCCTGGACATCCCGCCCGCGGCCTACCCGGCCGAGGTCGCCTTCTGGGCCGAACTGACCGGCTGGGAGCTGCTGACCGGCTCCCGGCCCGAGTTCCAGGTGCTCCGGCCGCCGGCCCCGCTGCCGCTGCGGTTCCTGCTGCACCGCCTGGACCAGCCCCGCCCGGCCGCCGCCCACCACGACCTGGCCTGCACCGACGTCGAAGCGGTCCGCGCCTGGCACGAGTCCCTCGGCGCGGTCGCGGTCGCCCGACACCCGCACTGGACCGCCATGCGCGACCCGGCGGGCGGCAGCTACTGCCTCACCGGGCGGGACCCGGCCACCGGTAGCCTGCCGGGCTGACGCTGTCAGCTGTCGTAGTCGACGGTGAGGGTGTCGGAGACCGGGTAGGTCTGGCAGGTGAGCACGTAGCCCGCGTCGACCTCGGCCGGTTCCAGGGCGAAGTTGCGGCGCATCTCGGCCTCGCCGCCGGTCACCAGGGCGCGGCAGGTGCCGCACACGCCCCCCTTGCAGGCGAAGGGCAGGTCGGGGCGGCTGCGCTGGGCGCCGTCCAGGATCGACCGGCCGCGGGGCAGGGCGGCCGTGGTGGAGCGTCCGTCCAGGATCAGGGTGGCCTCGGTGACCGGGCCCTCGGGCGCGGCGTCCGGGTGCCGCAGCTCCACCACCGGGGCCTCGTCGGCGAAGAACAGCTCTTGGTGCACCCGGTCCGCGGGGACGCCGAGGCCGGTCAGCAGTTCCCGGGCGCCGAGCACCATCTCGTACGGCCCGCAGAGCCACCAGTGGTCCACCGTGTCCGGGTCGAGCAGCGCGGGCAGCAGGGCGGAGAGCCGGTCGGCGTCCAGCCGGCCGGACAGCAGTTCGGCCTCGCGCGGCTCGCGGGAGAGCACATGGGCCAGCTGGAACCGGTCCGGGTAGCGGTCCTTGAGGTCGGCCAGCTCGTCGGTGAACATCACCGTGTCGCTGCGCCGGTTGCCGTAGAGCAGGGTGACCTGCGAACGGTCGTCGGCGGCCAGCACCGAACCGGCGATCGACACCATCGGGGTGATCCCCGAACCGGCGGCGACCAGGACATGGCGTCCTGGCACGGTGAGGTCGGGGGTGAACGAGCCGACCGGCTCCAGCACCTCGATCACGTCCCCGGCCACGACCTGGTGCACCAGCCAGGAGGAGAACAGTCCGTCCGGCACCACCCTGACCCCGATCCTGGGCCGGGCCCCGGCCGGTGCGCAGATGGAGTAGGAGCGGCGCTCGTCCCGGCCGTCGACCTCCCGACGCAGCGTCAGCGACTGGCCCGGCGCGAAGGCGAAGGCCGCGGCCAGCTCGTCGGGGATCTCGAAGCTGACGGCGGCGGCGTCCTCGCACAGCGGCTCGACCCCGGCCACCCGCAGGGCGTGGAACACGGGACGGCGGCGGACCGGGGCGGCGGGGGCCTGGGGTGTGGCCTCCGTCGCGGCCTGGGCTGTGGCCTGGGTCGGGGCCGTCATCAGATCTCCTTGAAGTGCTCGAAGGGCTCGCGGCACGCGCGGCAGCGCCACAGCGCCTTGCAGGCCGTGCCGGAGAAGCGCGAGGTCTCCTCGGTGTCCGCGGAGCCGCAGCGCGGGCAGGACAGCGGGCGCCGGGTCGGCGACAGCACCAGCGGGACCGGTCCCGCCGGGTGCCGGGGAGCCGGACCGGGCGGGGCGATCCCGTGCTCGGCCAGGGCCCGGCGGCCGGCCGGGCTGATCCAGTCGGTGGTCCACGGCGGGTCGATGCTGGTACGGATCCGCACCTCGGCGAACCCGGCCGCGCGCAGCCGCCGGTCCACGTCGGCGCGCATCTCGGCCAGCGCCGGGCAGCCGGAGTAGGTGGGGGTGAGCACCGCGGTCACCGCCCCGTCCGGGTCCACCCGGACCGACCGGAGCACACCCAGGTCGGCCAGGGTGAGCATGGGCAGCTCGGGATCGGGTGCCTGCCCGGCGACGCCCAGCGCGTAGGCGGTGTCGTGCGGCGTGTCGTGGAGGGTGTCATGAAGGGTGTCGTTCACCAGGTCGCCTCCGGGTCCGCCCGGGCCACGCTCTGCAGCTCGGTGAGCAGCGGGGCGAGGTG
Source organism: Streptacidiphilus alkalitolerans (assembly GCF_042511045.1). Lineage (NCBI taxonomy): Bacteria > Bacillati > Actinomycetota > Actinomycetes > Kitasatosporales > Streptomycetaceae > Streptacidiphilus > Streptacidiphilus alkalitolerans. Next base: position 28,090 of record NZ_JBHEZX010000008.1, on the reverse strand, counting down.
ATCGGTGTGCTGTCCGTCCCGGCCCGAGCCCGGCAGCGGTTCGGCCTCGGACAGCACCAGGCCGGCCGTCTCGGCCACCTGCCGCAGCACCGCCGCGAGCTGCTCCCGCACCTGCGGTTCGGCGGCGTTCAGCTCGTCCAGGTACGGGGCCACCCGGTCGAGCCCGGCCTGCATCCGCCGCGCCGACTCCTCGGTGCCGTCGCCCAGCCTGACCGCCCACTCGGCGGCGTAGAGGCGGTGGTAGCCCAGCTCCTTGAGGCCCTTGGCCGCGATCGCGGCCAGTACCGGGTCGGCCGAGGTCGCGGCCAACTGCTCGAAGACGGCCAGCCGCCAGGCCGAGAGCACCAGCAGCCGGGCGGTGGAGCAGGCGAAGTCGCCGTTGGGCAGCTCGGCCAGCCGGACGTTGCGGAACTCGGCCGGGTCGCGGAAGTAGGCGTAGGCGTCCTCGCCGCGTCCGCTGCCGTCGGCCTGCCCGGCCCGGGTGTAGAGCAGCCGGGCCTGTCCGAGCAGGTCGAGGCCGAGGTTGGCGAGTGCCACCTCCTCCTCCAGCTCGGGCGCCCTGGTGCACCACTCGGCCAGCCGCTGCGCCAGTACCAGCGCGTCGTCGCCGAGCGCCAGGCACTGGGCGGCCAGCGCCGCGCCGTCCAGGTCGGCGGGGACGGCCGGGTCCAGGCCCAGCAGCGGGTCCTCAAAACCGGTGCCGAAGGCCCAGTGGGCGGCGTCCCCGCCGGGATGCTCCTCGGCCAGGGTCAGGTACACATGGTCCTCGCTCATGCCCTGGCTCCTAGATGTGGGGGACGTCGTCGGGGATGTCGTAGAAGGTGGGGTGGCGGTAGACCTTGTCACCGCTGGGGGCGAAGAACGGGTCCTTCTCGTCCGGGGTGGACGCGGTGATCGCCGAGCTGCGCACCACCCAGATGCTGACGCCCTCGTTGCGCCGGGTGTAGAGGTCGCGGGCGTGGGTCAGCGCCATCCGGTCGTCGGCGGCGTGCAGCGAGCCCACGTGGACGTGGTTCAGGCCGCGCTTCCCGCGCACGAACACCTCGTACAGCGGCCACTCGGCCTTCGACTGCCCGCTCATGCCGCCGTCCCTTCCTGTGCCTGTGCCTGCCCTTGTGTCGCCGCCGCTGCCCCCGCCGCGCGGGCGGCCTGCTTCGCGGCGTACGCGCTCGCCGCCTCGCGGACCCAGGCCCCGTCCTCGTGCGCCGCACGGCGCCGGGACACCCGCTCGGCGTTGCGGGGGCCGTCGCCCGCGATCACCCGCTGCAGCTCGGACCAGTCCGGGGTGCCGAAGTCGTGCCGACCCCGTTCCTCGTTCCAGCGCAGCTCCGGATCCGGCAGCCGCACCCCCAGCCGCTCGGCCTGAGGGACCGTCATATCGACGAAGCGCTGCCGCAGTTCGTCATTGGTGTGGCGCTTGATCTTCCAGGCCATGGACTGCGCCGAGTTGGGCGAGTCGCCGTCCGGGGGGCCGAACATCATCAGCGAGGGCCACCACCAGCGGTCCACCGCGTCCTGCACCATGGCCCGCTGGCCCTCGGTGCCGCGCATCATGGTCAGCAGCAGTTCGTAGCCCTGGCGCTGGTGGAAGGACTCCTCCTTGCAGACCCGGACCATCGCCCGTGCGTACGGGCCGAAGGAGCTGCGGCACAGCGGCACCTGGTTGCAGATCGCCGCCCCGTCCACGAACCAGCCGATGACGCCGACGTCGGCGTAGGTCGGGGTGGGGTAGTTGAAGATCGAGGAGTACTTCTGCCGCCCCTCGATCAGCCGCTCGGTCAGATCCGCCCGGTCCGCGCCCAGGGTCTCGGCGGCCGAGTAGAGGTAGAGCCCGTGCCCGGCCTCGTCCTGGACCTTGGCGAACAGGATGGCCTTGCGGCGCAGCGAGGGCGCGCGGGTGATCCAGTCGCCCTCCGGCTGCATGCCGATGATCTCCGAGTGGGCGTGCTGGGCGATCTGCCGGATCAGCGTCCTGCGGTAGCCGTCCGGCATCCAGTCGCGGGGCTCCACCCGGTGGTCCCTCGCGATGGTGTCGTCGAACTGCCGCTGGAGCGGTTCGGCGGTGTCTGGTGCCGTCATGCCCCCAAACTAACCGAATGTTCGGTCGGCTAGCAAGAGCGCCTGCCCGAGGCGCGGCCGGGACGCGTCCTCGGAAGCGGCCCGGGACAGCGGCGAACCGCCGCCCCGGGCGCCCCGAGGGACGCGTCAGCAGCCCGGGATCCTGGGCAGCCCCGCGGTGTCCACGGCATGGGACGGGTCGCTCAGAGCATTGGCCTGGCTGCTGGTCAGCGGCGCGTAGCTGTGGTCCCGCAGGTCGATCAGGACCGAGCGCTCGTCCGTCCCACTGTCCGTGATCGGCTGCCCCTTCGCCTCGAAGACACCGACCGCGTAGTCCGCCGCGAGCGGGGTCACCCCGGCGACGAAGTAGCCGCTGGGCGCGGTGACCCGCAGCACGGACGGGGTGCCCTGCCACCAGAGGTCCCAACTGGCCGGACCCTTCCCGATCTCCTTGCCCGCCGCGTCCTTGACCGGTGTGGTGCCCTCGCCCCAGCTGAACGCCGGGCCGCTGCCGGTGTTCGACCCCCAGCTCCCGTGCGTCCGCAGGAACGCCTTCAGCGCGTCCGGCACCGCCATCGGCGTTCCGCCGCTGAGCGAGACCGTCCTGGGCACACTGCCCTTGTCGAGGACCAGCATGGTGTCGCCGAGGAACGCCCGGACGCTGCCACCCGGATCCTGGTCGCTGCCGGAGGACAGGTCGACCAGATGGCTCTTCAGGTTGTCGCCGTACATCCCCTCGGCCGAGAACGTCGAGCTGTCCCAGGCCACCCGGCCGGACCCGGCCACCCAGGTGCTCAGCTGCTGGGTGGGCTGGTGCGCCGCGGCCATCAGCGTCCTGGTCACACCGGTGGAGGCGTTCCAGGCATACAGGCCGAGGGTGTTGACGTAGTGGTGGTCGTCCGGGGTCAGCGCCAGGACCAGCCAGGTTCCGTCGAAGCTGCCGGACACCGACCAGTTCGTCGTGGTGAACCCGGCCGGGATCGCCGGCAGCGTCAGCACCGTGCTGCGGTTCCTGAACCGGTCGGTCAGCTGCAGGATCCGGTTGCCCTGCTGGACGAACACCCGCGATCCGTCCGGCGCCGCCGCGACCAGGGTCATCCCCTTGGGCAGGGCGTTCGCCGGGTCGGCCAGCGCCGTCGCCCAGCCCGTCGGCAGCGGCACCCGGCACAGCGGGGCCGGCTTGGCCGGGACCGGCGGGTGCGCCGAGCGGTCCAGGCCGAGCAGCGCTCCCCCGGTCACCGCCAGCGCGACGGCCAGCGCTCCCGCCGCGGCCCGCCGCCGACGGCTCCGCCGGACCTTCGAGATCACCAGGGCGGCCGGCGAGTGGCTCGCCGGACGGTCCTCCACCAGGGCGTTCAACTGGGCGCGCAGCGCCACCTCTGCATCGTGCTCGGACATTACGCCTCCCGCGTCAGCTGAGCGGTTCCCGCGTCGGAGCGCAGTTTCGCCAGGGCTCGGGACGCCTGGCTGCGCACGGTCGCCGCGGAGCAGTCGAGCAGATGTGCGGTCTGCTCCACGGACAGGTCCTCGTAGTACCGCAGCACCACCACGGCACGCTGCCGTCGCGGCAACTGCCGCAACGCCCGGGACAGCACGTCCCGGCTGCCCACCGCGCCGGTGAAGTCCGGGGCGGCCCCGGCCGGCTCCGGCAGCTCCTCCTGGGCGGACTCGCCGTGCCAGCGGCGGCGCATCGAGGTGAGGAAGAGGTTCAGCATGATCCGCTGGGTGTAGGCGAGCGCGGAGTCCGCGGCCACCACCCGGCGCCACTGCCGGTAGACCTTCATCAGCGTGGCCTGCACCAGATCCTCGGCCGAATGCCAGTCGCCGGTCAGCAGTCGCGCCGACCTGGTCAGCTGGCTGTGCGTCTCGGCGACGAACTCCGTGAATGCGACATCGTCCGTGGTCACATCCCGCCCCCCGTTCCCCCGGCCTCCCCTGCGGAGCCCCTTCAGCTACTCGGACAACCTGGCCGACAGCAAACGCTGCATCCTGTCATCCCTGATCAGCTCGCCACTCATCAGCCGAGGTCGGTGCCGGCCTCGGAGCCGAGCCCCTGCGCGTCGGGACGGCGGGCCAGCCGCCGGTCCAGGGGCTGGGACCAGTGCGTCCCGGCATGGGCGTCCATGGTGTCCAGGCGCACCCGCAGGGCGGCGGACTGCTCCGGGCTGCAGAGCCAGGCCAGGCGTTCGAACAGCGCCCGCAGCCGGCGCTGGACCTGGATGCTGTCGGCGGCGAAGTGCCGGATCTCGTCCGTGCCCACGCAGACGTAGTCCGCCCAGGTGCGGACCGGGTACCGCAGCAGCGCGTCGCCGCTCATGCCCGCACCGCTGGGGGCAGCCGGGATCAGCAGCACCAGCAGGTCCTCGATGTGGTCCAATGCCTGGACGGCGCGGGCCGGGTCGTTGATCGCCGGGGAGAGCGCCTTGAGCGCGATGTCCACCAGGGTCCGCAGCGCACCGGCCGGGTCCGCCTCGGGGCTGTAGCACTCGGCGAACAGCAGGCAGTCGAGCAGTCGGCGCTCGCTGACCGCGCTCCTGGCCCCTGCGGCGCCATGGACCAGGAACACCGTGCTGCGCAGCGCGACGAAGTCCCCGGAGTGGGCGCAGAGCTCCAGGCCGACGCCCCAGCGCTCGGCCAGCCGGCGCAGCCGGGGCTCGTTCCAGGCCAGCAGCACCTGCCCGGTACGCGGGGCCCGGTCCAGCACGATCTCCGCGGCCTCGGGGTCGGCCTCGGGCAGCGGCAGGGTGGGGACCGGGGCCAGCCGCCGCACCGCCCGGCTCCCCCGCTCGCCCACCCAGCGCAGCAGTGCGCTGGAGTTGAGCACCAGCACCACCCGGGCCACCAGCGCGAAGAACAGGCAGGCCGAGACGATGGTCAGGCCCAGCGCGAAGAGCGTGGACAGCACCGGCCGGTAGTCCTCCTGACGGACCGCCAGCCGGATCGCGATCAGCAGCGAGTAGAGGAAGGTGGCCATGAAGGTGCCCATGGCCCAGCGCATCACCCGGTCCTGCTGCAGCATCGGCACCACCCGCAGCGACAGCTGGGTCGCACCGAACTGCATGGCCAGGGTGATCGCGGTGAAGACCAGGCCGGTGAGGGTGATCATGCTCCCGGCGATGGACCCGAGCAGGGTCGCCATGCTCCCGGCGTCCAGCAGCGGGAAGATCTTCTCGCCGTACTCCTGCTCGGCCTGGTGCAGGGTGCGGTCCAGCGCGGGCATGGCCCAGGACAGCACACAGGCCGCGGCCAGCAGGATCACCGGCAGCGTCCAGGGCCGCCGCTGCCGCAGCCGCCGCCGGGTTCCGCGCCACCGGGCGCCCGGAACCGGGATCACCTGGCCCCGGCCCTTGCCTCAGCCGCTGCCGCCGCTGCCGCCTCGGCCCGTGCGTCGGCCTTCAGATGCGGCGGCGCCAGCGCCCGCAGGGCGTGGAAGCCGGCCAGCACCACGATCGTGCCCAGCGCGATCCCGCCCAGCTGGAAGTTCTTGCCGATCTCCAGGGTGACGCCGCCGATGCCGACGATCACCCCGGCCGCGACCGGTACCAGGTTGATCGGGTTGGCCAGGTCGACCCGGTTGCGGATCCAGATCTGCGCGCCCAGCAGCCCGATCATTCCGTACAGCACCACGGTGATCCCGCCCAGCACCGCGCCGGGGACCGCGGCGACCACCGCGCCGAACTTCGGGCAGAGCCCGAACAGCAGCGCGAAGCAGGCCGCGGCCCAGTACGCGGCGGTGGAGTAGATCCGGGTCGCCGCCATCACCCCGATGTTCTCCGCGTAGGTGGTCGTGGCCGGCCCGCCCAGCGAGGTGGACAGGACGGTGGCCGCACCGTCCGCCGCGATCGCCGTGCCCAGCTCGTCGTCCAGCGGCTGGCCGGTCATCTCGCCCACGGCCTTCACATGGCCCGCGTTCTCCGCGATCAGCGCGATCACCACCGGCAGCGCCACCACGATCGCGGAGGTACTGAAGCTGGGGCCGTGGAAGTGCGGCAGCCCGAGCCAGGCCGCCCGGCCGACCGCCGAGAGGTCGAGCCGCCAATGGTCCGTCAGTTTCCCTGCGGCGTCGACCGAGTGGATCCTGCCGAAGACCCGGTCCAGCCCCCAGGACAGCAGATAGCCGAACACCAGGCCGAGGAAGATGGCGATCCGGGACCAGAAGCCTCGTAGCGCCACCAGTGCGAACCCGGTGAACAGCATGGTGGCCAGCGCGGTCCACTGGTCCTGCGGCCAGTAGGTGCCCGCGGCCACCGGGGCCAGGTTGAACCCGATCAGCATCACCACCGCGCCGGTCACCACCGGCGGCAGCACCGCGTGGATCACCCGCGCGCCCAGCGCCCGCACCACGAGGCCGCAGGCCAGCAGCAGCGCGCCGACACAGAGCAGCGCCCCGGTCACCGTGGCGGTCGACCCGCCCTGGGCCCGGATCACCGCCGCCACGCCCACGAAGGAGAGACTGCTGCCCAGATAGCTGGGCACCCTGCCCCGGGTCGCCAGCAGGAACAGCACGGTGGCGACCCCGGACATCATGATCGCCAGATTGGGGTCGAGACCCATCAGCACCGGCGCCACGAACGAGGCCCCGAACATCGCCACCACGTGCTGCGCGCCCAGGCCGACCGTCCGCACCCAGCTCAGCCGCTCGTCCGGACGCACCACCGCCCCGGGCAGCGGCGGGCGTCCCCCGTTGTGCAGCTTCCAGCCGAGACCCCAGTCCATCCCGTGCTCCCTGCACCCGTCCCGGCCCTCACGTCATGATCACGCTAGGCGAGCCGCGGCTCCTCCCGGCGGACCCGGTCGGCGTGGCCCGGCGCCGGGTCCTCCGGGCAGCGCAACGGGGGTCGGCCCGGCGAGCCGCCGCGGCGTCAGTCGCGCTCCAGGCCGAGCGGCGCGGCGAGCGCGGTGCGCAGCCAGGACTCGATGCCGGCCACATGGACGGTGGCCCAGGACCGGGCCAGATTGCCGTCGTGGGCGCGGATCGCGTCGTAGATGGCCCGGTGCTCGGCCAGAGTCCGGTCCAGCGCGCCGCGTTCGGTCATCCCGCGCCAGACCCGGGCCCGGATGGTCGGCGCGGACATGTTGTCCACCAGCGAGGCCAGCACCGGGTTCCCGGCGCCGAGCGCGATCAGCCGGTGGAACTCCAGGTCGGCCGCGACCAGTTCCTCGACCGGGGTGCTGCTGGTGACGCTCTCCAGCACCTTGCCCAGTTCGGTGCAGTCCGCGTCGGACATCCGCGCGGCGGCCAGCGCCGTCGCGGAGGGTTCCAGGATCCGGCGCACCTCCAGGAAGTCCAGCACGGTGTCGTCCCGGTGGAAGTCGACGATGAAGCTCAGCGCCTCCAGCAGCAGCGAGGGCGCCAGGCTGGTCGCGTAGGTGCCGTCGCCCTGGCGCACGTCCAGCACATTGACCAGGGTCAGCGCCTTGACCGCCTCCCGCAGCGAGTTGCGGGAGAGGCCGAGCTCGGCGGCCAGGTCCGCCTCGCGCGGCAGCTTCTCGCCCGGGCGCACCCGGCCCGAGATGATCATTTCCTTGATCTTGCCGATCGCTTCGTCCGTGAGCGCCACGCCCGCCTCCGCCACCCCTCGCTGTATGAAGAACCCGCCCCGCCGGCCGCCGTGCTACTCGGCCGTCGCCTCCCCACCGATCACCCGGGCCAGGAACAGCGCGAAGAGGATCACCCCGCCGTCGATCGCCTCGATCCAGTAGTTCGAGACGTTCGCCAGGTCCAGTATGTTCTGGACCAGGCCCAGCAGGATCACCCCGGTGGCCGCGCCGACCATGTTGCCGCGTCCGCCCTTCAGGCTGACACCGCCGATGACCGCCGCCGCGAACACCGAGAAGATCAGGCCCTCGCCGTAGCCCTGCTGGCCGGTGACGGCGGACACCCGGCCCGCCTCCATCAGCCCGCCGAGCGCGGCCAGCACACTGCCCGCCACGTAGACGCCGATCCTGACCCGGTCCACCTTGATGCCCGCGGCCCGCGCGGCGGCCGGGTTGCCGCCGACCGCGTAGATGGCCCGGCCGGTGCGGTGGTAGCGCAGGAACAGTCCGACCAGGACGAAGATGACCGCGGCGACCACCAGCGACACCGACACCTTGCCGAAGGAGGCGGCGCCGAGGTAGCTGAACGTGGTCGGCAGCCCGAACAGGGTCTGCGCCTTGACGATGCCGTTCTGCAGCCCCGCCAGCACGATCGTCATGCCCAGGGTGACGATGAAGCCGTTCAGCCTGCCCTTGACGATGAGCAGGCCGTTGACCAGCCCGACCAGCGCGCCGACGGCGAGCAGCACCACGATGCCGAGGTAGGGGTCCAGCTTCCAGCCGTTGCCGAACGCGGTGACCGGCAGGATCAGCCAGGCCGCGACCATGGGCGCGAGTCCGTAGGTCGACTCCAGCGACAGGTCCATCCCGCCGATCAGCAGGATCAGGCTCTCGCCGACCACCACCACGCCGAGCGCGGAGACCTGCTGGCCGATCCCGGCGATATTGGAGACGGTGAAGAACACCGGGCTGACCAGGGCGCCGACCACCAGCAGCAGTCCCAGCACCGGCAGCAGCGCCACCTCGCGCAGGGCGCCGACGTTGAGGTCGCGCAGTCGTTGGGCGAGCCCGGGGGCGCGCCCGCCCTGCGCCTGGGCCTTCTCGGCGCCGTCCCTGCCGTCGCGCTGCTCCGGGACCGCGGGGGCCTCCGGGTCCGGTGCCTGGCTCGTGTCGGGGGTCGACTGGGAGAACACGCTCCTGCCTCCTTTGCGTTCGCTCATCGCGGATCAACTCCATCTGTGTCCTGCTGGTCGACCACCCGGGCGTTGGCGCCAAGGCCCTCGGTCGCCACGATCAACTCGTCCCGGTCGAACGGTGGTTCGGTGAACTCGGTGAAGACCTCGCCGCGCACCAGCACGATCACCCGGTCGCACAGCACCAGGTCGGAGAGCTCGTCGCTGCAGAGCAGCACCCCGGCGCCGGTGGTCCTGGCCACGTCCGCCAGCGAGCTCAGCAGCAGCGCCTTGGAGGCGACGTCGACCCCTCGGGTCGGTGTGATCGCCACCACCACCCCGGGGTCGTGCGCCAGCGTCCTGGCCACGGTGACCTTCTGCTGGTTGCCGCCGGAGAGCTCGCCGACCGGTTGCCCCGGGCTGGCCGCGACCAGCGAGAGCGCCCTGGTCAACGGTTCCGCCGCGGCCGTCCGCCGGCCCGGCCGGAGCACCCCGAACCGGTCCGCCAGCCGCTCGGTGATGGTCATGGTGACGTTCTCGGCCACGCCGAGGTGCGCGACGAAGCCCTCGGCCAGCCGGTCCTCGGGGACGTAGCCGACCCCGGCCCGCTGGGCCAGGTCCCGGCGGCCCGACCGGACTGTTTGGCCCCGCACGCTGACCCTGCCGCCCTGGTAGGGCACGGCGCCGGCCACCACCCGGCCCAGGGTGGCCACCCCGGCGCTGAGCAGCCCGGTGACCCCGACCACCTCGCCGGGGGCGACCGTCAGCGAGACCCCGGACAGCCGGCCCCGGGCCGAGGCCGCGGTCAACTCCTCGACCCGGAGCACCGGTTCGGCCTCGGTGTCGACCGCCTGCTCCCGCGCCGCCGGACGTTCGGCCACCGGGGCGGTGCCGACCATGGCCGCGACCAGCTGCTCCCGGCCGAGGTCCGCGGTCGGCGCCGAGAGCACCAACTGGCCGTCGCGGAGCACCGCGACGTCCTGGCAGATCTCGAAGACCTCCTCCAGATGGTGCGAGATGTAGAGGACGGCGACCCCGCCGTCCACCAGTCGGCGCACCCGCTCGAACAGCCGCCGCACCGCGTCGCGTTCCAGCGCCGCGGTCGGCTCGTCCAGCAGCACGCAGCGGGCGCCCCGGGCCAGCGCCCGGGCGATCTCGACGATCTGCAGTTCCTCCACGCTGAGGTCCCGGCAGAAGGCCTCGGCCTCGATCTCATAGCCCCACTCGGCCATGATCTCCCTGGTGCGGGCCCGCATCTCGCGCCAGCCGACGACCCGGCCGACGTCGCCGAGGAAGACGTTCTCGGCGACCGTCAGATCCGGTACCACCATGGAGTGCTGGAACACGGTGGAGATCCAGTCCCGCCACCGCGCCACCTCGCCGACCGGCGGCGCGGGCTCGCCGTCGAAGCGCACCGTGCCGCCGTCCGGCGCGAGCAGCCCGGACAGGATCGACACCAGCGTGGACTTGCCGGCGCCGTTCCGGCCGACCAGGCCGAGGCAGCGCCCGGCCTCGATCGACAGGTCGACGCCGCGCAGCGCCCGGGTGCTGCCGAACCGTTTGTCGATGCCGCTGACCTGGACCAGCGGCGGGCTGGTGGTGACCATCCGCTCTTGCCCCTTCCGTGCTTCGATGGCTACGAGGTGGAATTCACGAAGTGGTACCTACGAGGTCGTGTTGCAGACGCCGCCGTGCGTGGCGCCGTAGACATTGCCCCAGAGCGAACTGTCGCTGACCGCCGTGGAGGTCAGGCCGGACGGGAATCCGGGCTGGGCCGCGCTCAGGGTCAGCGGCTGCTCGGCCTTGGTCACGAAGGGCGCGACGATCGGGTCCGAGAGGTTGGTGTCGCCCTGGTAGGTGACGTTCTGCAGGGTGGGCGCACCGCCGCCGGGCTGCCCCGCCGCCAGTTTGACCCCCTTGGCCGCGTCGACCGCGTAGGTCAGCGCCCACTTGGCGTAGAGGTCGGCCGGCTGCGACTGGGAGGCGTCCACGGTGCCCTTGCCGATGTCGCACATCTCGAACGGCACACCGTCGTCGCTGACCAGCAGCACGTGGTTGGGCGAACCCGCCCCCAGGCCCTTCTTGTCCAGCAGCGGGATGATCCCGGTGTCGGGGCTGGACCACTGCGAGTAGATGGCCTTGAGCTTGGAGCCGTAGGCGTTGATCGCGTTCTGGGCGTCGGTGACGGCGGTGGCGTCGTTCCACTGGGTGGGCTTCTTCAGCACGGTGACGCCGGGTGCGTTCGCGGCCATGCAGGCGTCGAAGGCGTTGGTCCGGTCCGCGCCGTTGGACGAGGTGAGGTCGCCCTCCAGGTCCATCACATAACCGGAGGTCACCTTGGACGCGATGAAGGCGCAGGCGTCCTGCCCGTACAGGGTGTTGGACGCGCGGACCACCATGTAGACGTGCCCGCTGCTGACCACGGTGTCCACCGAGATCAGCTGGACGTGGTGCGCGGTGGCGTAGGCGATGGCCGGGCCGAGGCTGGCGGCCGTCTCCGGGTTCACCACGATGGCCTGGGCGCCCTCGTTGACCAGGGTCTGGATCTGGTTGTTCTGCAGGCTCGCGTCGGACCCGGCCAGCAGCGGGCCGAGCAGCTTGATGTTCATGTCCTTGGCGTACTGCTGCTCGTAGTTGACGTAGGCGGACCAGAACGCGGTGTTGTTGAAGGTCAGATCGACACCGATCTTGATCTGTGCCGATCCCGACCCGCCGCCGGCGGCAGCAGTACCGGTACTGCCGCCGGACCCGCAGGCGGCGAGGAGCAGGGTGCCGGCCGCGGCACAGGCCGCTGTCGCCAGAAGACGCTTTCTGTTCATGTCTCTCCCATCATGCGCATGTGGACTCGGGGTGGGGTGTGGTCAGGCGCGGATGGCCTGCCAGACCGAGCCGTAGGGGAAGCTGTGCGCCCGGAGGGATCCGGGCTTCAGGGTGGACGAGAAGCCGGGCTCGGTCGGGGCCAGGTAGTGGCCGCGGACGATCCTGGCGGGGTCCTCGAAGTGCTCGTGCAGGTGGTCCACGTACTCGATCACCCGGTCCTCGGTGCTGGCCGAGACCGCGACGTAGTCGAACATCGCCAGGTGCTGGACCAGTTCGCACAGGCCGACGCCGCCCGCGTGCGGGCACACCGGGATCCCGAACTTGGCTGCCAGCAGCAGGATCGCGATGTTCTCGTTGACTCCGGCCACCCGGCAGGCGTCGATCTGCAGGAAGTCCACCGCGCCGGCCTGCAGCAGTTGCTTGAACACCACGCGGTTGGCCACGTGCTCGCCCACCGCGATCCTGACCGGCGCCGCCGCCCGCCGGATCTCGGCGAGCCCCAGCACCTCGTCCGGGCTGGTGGGCTCCTCGACCCAGTACGGGTCCCAGGGAGCCAGCGCCTTGATCGCCTCGACCGCCTCAGGGACGCTCCAGCGCTGGTTGGCGTCGACCGCGATCCTGATCCCGGGGCCGACCGCGTCCCTGGCCAGCGCCATCCGCCGGGCGTCGTCCGCCCGGTCGGCGCCGACCTTCAGCTTGATCTGGGTGAAGCCGTCCGCGACGGCCTCCCGTGACAGCCGTACCAGCTTCTGGTCGGAGTAGCCGATCCAGCCGGGCGTGGTCGTATAGGCCGGGTAGCCGGTCTGTTGCAGGGCCTCGATCCGCTGCTCCCGGCCGTTCCGGCCGGCCCGGAGGATGTCCAGCGCCTCGTCCCGGGTCAGCGCGTCCTCCAGGTAGCGGAAGTCGAGCAGATCCACGATCTGATCCGGCGTCATATCGCTGAGCAGCCGCCACAACGGCTTTCCGGCGAGCTTCGCGGCGAGGTCCCAGGCCGCGTTCACCACGGTGCCGATGGCCATGTGGATCACGCCCTTCTCCGGTCCCAGCCACCGGAGTTGGCTGTCGCCGACCAGGTCGGCGCTGAAGCCGCCGAGGTCGCGGACCAGCTCGTCGACCGACCGTCCGACCACATGCGGACGGAGTGCCTCGATCGCCGCGACCACCACCTCGTTGCCGCGCCCGATGGTGAAGCAGAGCCCGTGGCCCTGCGGGCCCGGCAGGTCGGTGCGCAGAACCGCGTAGGCAGCCGAGTAGTCCGGGTCCGGGTTCATCGCATCCGAGCCGTCGTGCTGGAGCGAGGTCGGGAACCGGATGTCCTGGCATTCGAGCGCCACGATGCGCGCACCCTGCGTCACAAGGAGCTCCTCACTCTGTAAAGGTCGGATCTATATAGGTCGGATGTATACGCGTCGGCCTGGGACCACACAAGGGGTCGAACCAACCGGCGCTCCCTCAAAAATCCCGCACCAAACCAGTACTGACAGCAAATCAGCAGCTCAAGGCCGCAGTGACCGGGCAACTCAGGCGGATCACGATTCGGACACGACAACCGGATCGTGCATGCCTCTGGACTCCCCCGGGACCCGAGGACTATATGTACATCCGACGTCTACCAGGTTCCGCCCCCCACCCTAGGAGAGCCCGGTGTTGCATCGACTCACTTGGCGGCGCGCTGTCGCGGCGACAGCCACCGCCGCACTCGCCACCGCCTTACCGCTCGGACTCGGCCCGGCGCCGGCCGCGACCGCGGCCACCCTCACCACCGCCTGGCAGAACGGCGCGTTCTCGCAGAACACCGCCGGTGTGGTCGGCAGGTCCGACATCGTGCTCGGACAGGCCAACACGGCCGCCACGCAGTACCTGCCGCTCGGCAACGGCACGCTCGGCGTCGCCGAGTGGGCCGCGAACGGCTTCACCGCCCAGCTCAACCGGAGCGACACCATGCCGGGCCGCAAGTCGCCCGGGCAGGTCCACATCCCCGGCCTGGCCGCGATGACCTCGGCCGCGGACTTCAAGGCGACCCTGGACGTCTACAACGGCGTGCTCAACGAGTCCGGCGGCGGGATGACCGCCAAGGTCTGGGTCGCCTCCGGCAAGGACGAGCTGGTCGTCGACGTGACCGGCGCCAACCCGGCCACCACCCAGACCGCGACCGTGAACCTGTGGTCCGGACGCAGCCCGGCCGCGGCGGTGTCCGGCGGTATCGCCACCCTGGCCGAGACCTGGGTCGACAACTCCGGCCAGGGCGCGTCCGGGCAGACCTTCGGCTCGCTCGCCGCGCTCACGGCCGGCGGCCAGAACGTGGCCGCGTCGGTGGTCAACTCCAGCTCGGTGCAGGTGAGTTTCAAGCCCAACAGCAACGGCTCGTTCCGGGTCGTGGTCGGCGCACCCGGCTGGACCGGCGGCAATGCCGCGAGCACCGCCTCGGCCCTGATCGGCGCCGACGCCACCACCGCCGAGTCCACCCTGCTGGCCACCCAGTCCGCGCACTGGAACGGGTTCTGGGGCAGCACCGGGCTGATCGAGATCACCTCCGCCGACGGCTCCGGCGAGTACCTGGAGGCGCTGCGCACGCTCTACCTGTACGCCGAGGAGGCGTCGACCGGCGGGCCCTACGGCGGCAGCCAGGCCGGTGTGGCCGACCTGTTCAACTTCGACCAGGACCACCAGGACTGGTTCCCGGCCGGGTTCTGGCTGTGGAACCTGCGCGGCGAGATCGCCACCAACATCAGCGCGGGCGACTTCGCCTCGAACCTGCCGATCTTCACCATGTACCTCAACGACCTTCCGGCGATCGAGTCCTGGACCAGTGCCCAGATGGGCGGCAAACCGGGTGCCTGCGTGCCGGAGACCATGCGCTTCAACGGCAACGGCTGGTACAACGGCGGCACCGGCAACGCCTCGTGCAGCCTGGCCTCCTCGCCCAGCTACAACGCCGAGAACGTGACCTCCGGCGCGGAGATCGCGCTGTGGATCTGGCAGCAGTACCAGGACACCGGCAGCCTCCCGTTCCTGCAGAAGTACTATCCGGTGCTGCAGCAGGCCGCCACCTTCCTGCTGGCCTACCAGAGCGTCGGCTCCGACGGCTATCTGCACGCCACCGCCAACGCCCACGAGACCCAGTGGGCGGTCACCGACCCGACCACCGACCTGGCCGCCGACGCCGCGCTGTTCCCGGCCACGGTGGCCGCGGCCACGCTGCTCAACACCGACTCCGCGCTGGTCTCCAGGCTGCGCACGGCGGAGACCCAGATCGAGCCGTACGCCCGTACCGACGCGGCGACGCACCAGCAACTGCTGACACCCTCGGCCGACGCCGCCGGCACCGATGTGATCGGCGACTCCTTCCAGCCCACCGCCGCGATCAACAACAGCGAGAACATCGGCCTGGAACCGGTCTGGCCCTACGGCCTGATCGGTGACAACTCGCCGCTCACCGCGCTGGCCGACCGCACCTACACCAGCCGGCCCAACAACGGCGGCAACGACTGGAGCTTCGACGCGGTGGACGCCGCCCGGCTCGGCCTGGCGAGCCAGGTGCAGTCCGACCTGGTCTCGCTCACCGAGCACGACCAGGCGTTCATCGCCGGCACCGCCAACCTGTCCGGCAGCACCGCCGGGGACGAGCCGTACCTGGAGCAGTCGGCCACCGTCGGCACCGCGCTGGACGAGGCGCTGGCCACCGACTACGACGGCACCCTGCGGTTCGCCCCGGCCTGGCCGTCCGCCTGGAGCGTGTCCGGCACCGTGTACGTACGCGGCGGCTCCAGGGTCGAGGTGCAGGTGCAGAACGGCACCCTCACCACCGCGGCGCTGATCGCCGGCACGACCGGCAGCACCGCGGTGCGCAACCCCTGGCCCGGCCAGTCCGCCACCGTGGTCAACGGCTCGACCGGGGCGGTGGTGGTCCCGCCGACGACCGCGGCCACTTTCACCGTCCCGGTCACGGCGGGCTCCTCGTATCTGATCGAGAACACCGCCTCGCCGACCACGTCCTACCAGTTCGCCCAGGTCACCGGGACAGTGGCGACCACCGACAAGCACCTCGGCGGAGTGCGGATCGGGCTGGACCCGGCCACCCACTACGCCTCGCTCGCGGCCAGCTTCAACGATGTCGGCATCACCGCCGACAACAACACCGCGCCGGGCAACTTCGACGGCGGGGGCGCCAGTTACTCGCAGACCGCGCTGAGCAACGCGGGCGCGGGCCCCGGGGCCCAGGTCTCCGCCTCCGGCAAGCACTTCAGCATGCCGGGCGCGGCGGCCGGAACCGCCGACAACACGGTCGCAGGCGGCCAGACGATCAACCTCAGCGGCTCGTCCGGCACGCTCGGGTTCCTGGTCTCCGGCAGCTACGGCCCGGCGACCGGTTCCGGAACCGTCACCTACACCGACGGCAGCACCCAGTCCTACACCGTCACCGCACCGGACTGGTTCTCCACCTCACCGCCCAGCGGCGGCGCGCTGGCGGTCAGTTCGGCCTACCAGAACCGCCAGGGCAACACCACGTACAACGGCACCGGGAACCTGTTCTCGACCACCGTCGCGATCAACGCGGCCAAGACCGTGGCCTCGGTGACCCTGCCGGCCCTCGGCAGCCTGGCGGCCGGAACTCCCACCCTGCACATCTGGGCGGTGTCGCTCAACTGATCACTGAGACCCGATGGTTCCCGTCGCGGCCGGGCGAGCGCGCCCGGCCGCGACGGGGGTCCGTGGCAGTGGATCCGGCCCCAGGGTCTAACTGGGCAGGGCCCACTGCTGGTTGGCGGATCCGCCGCAGGTCCAGATCTGCAGCAGGGTGCCGTTGGCCGAACTCGGCCCGGTCGCGTCCAGGCATTTCCCGGACTGCGGGTTCACCAGCGAGCCGTTGCTGCCCGCCGTCCAGACCTGCGACCCGGTGCCGTTGCAGGCGTAGAGGTCCACCTTGGTGCCGTTGGCGGTGCCCGCGGCAGTGACGTCCAGGCACTTGCCCAGGGCCTGCAGCGTGCCGTCGGAGGCGACGGTCCAGCTCTGCGCGGCGGTGCCGTTGCAGTCGTAGAGCTCGACCGGGGTGCCGTTGGCGCTGTTGGCCCCGGTGATGTCCACGCACTTGCCGCCGTAGCCGGTGATCGCGCCGGTGGGCGTGGCCGGGTTGGTCGGCGGGGCCGAGGTCGGCGGCGTGGTGCCACCGCCGGTCGGCACGACATCGGGGTTGTTCGCGTTGGTGAGCGTCTCCCAGGCGACGAACAGGTCGTTGCTGCCCTGCGGCCGCTTCTGCTCGGTGTACGCCTGGGTGTTGGCCATCGCGATGCCCTCACGGTTGTGCAGGGCGTTGAAGCCGGGCTCGGTGACCGGGCCGAGGCCCTTGTTGACGCTTCCGCCGCAGAGCCAGGACGGCACCGCCGCGCCGAGCTCGTACTTCGTCTGGAAGCCGAGCGCCTGCTGCAGCCGGGGTCCGACCTCCGGGTAGAGGTCCTGACCCTGGATCAGCGCGGTCTCGGCCACGCTGGAGATCGAGGCGATCCCGTAGCCGGTGTGGGTGAAGTCGCGGCAGGTCTCCTGGGTGAGCCCGTCGACGAAGGTCGACTGGCCCTGCCAGTAGGAGATGATCTTCGCGCTGGTATTGAGGTTCTGGCTGGGCACGGTCTTCGGCAGCGCGCCGTCCGAGCTCAGGTAGATGTAGGCGGGGACCCGGACCAGGAACGTGTTGATCGCCTTGGTGTAGTCCGCGGTGTCATTGAGGTAGATGGAGATGCCGACCGCCGCCTGCATCATCACCAGCTCCCAGTTGCCGTTGCTGTTGGAGCCGTTGATGATCTCGGGCAGGTAGACGTTCTTCAGCATGGTGCCGAAGCGGGCCTGGTTCGCCCAGCCGCCGGTGTAGGTGTAGCGGATGATCTCCGCGGCCTGCGGCCACATCGAGCCGGCCCAGCCGGTCTGCAGCGGGGCGTTGCTGTTGGTGTGCTCGGTGATGCTGCCGGACCAGGCGTCCATCAGCTTGATGGATTCCTGCGCGTAGGCCGCGTTGCCGGTGATGTACCAAGCGAGGGCGTCGGTGTAGGCGGCGATCGCGTCCTGGCGCTCGTCGGTGCAGCCGTTGTTGGGGTTGGAGACCGGGCCGCACTCGACATTGGCGCGCGGCTTGGGCACCCGGCTCAGCGAGGCGTAGGAACTCGCCATCATCTGCGCGTAGGCGTCCTTCCAGGGCTGCGCCCCGGCCTTCACCTGGGTCTTCACATAGGCGAGTTGGGGCAGGCTGACGCCGACCCCGGGGTGGACGAAGGAGGTCGGCGCGGGGGCCACGGCGGGGACCGCGGCCGGGGCGGCCGTCGTGGTGGCCGCGTTGCCCGACGGGACGGTGAGCACTCCGGCGAGCACGGCGACCAGCAAGCCGGTGACGCCGACCAGCCATTGTCGGGGTATCGAGGACGAACGCATGGGATGCCTTCCTGTGGGGGGGCGGAACCGATCCCTGGAGTTCATGGACGTGAATACATGTCAGTGACATGAACTTGCTTAGGCAAGCCTGAAAGATAGGTCTGAACCAATCCCGCGTCAATACCTGGCCGCCGGACCCCGAAACATTGGCCCAGACCATTGACGTGCCCATGCGTGATGAGTTCAATCAAGTCGCGAGAGAAGTACGGGAGAGCGCTCCCCGGTTCACTTCGAACCCCCACAGCACCCACCCACGGAGGAGCCCGACGATGGCCCCGATCCGCTCCGCTTCCACGCCCGGCCGCACCCTCTGGGGGCTGCTCGCGCTGGTCGCACTCCTGTTGGGCCTGGTCGCGGCCCCGGGATCCGGCACCGCCCGGGCCGCCACCCCGTTCAAGGTGATCGCGTTCTACGACGGCACCTACGACGCGGCCCACATCAGCTTCGACCACGAGGCGAACCAGTGGTTCCCGCAGCAGGGCGCGGCGAACGGCTTCACCTACACCTCCACCACCGACTGGAGCCAGCTCAACACCGCCAACCTGAAGAACTACCAGGTGGTGCTGTTCCTGGACGACGCGCCCCACACCGCCGCCCAGCAGACGGCCTTCCAGCAGTACGTCCAGGGCGGAGGCGGCTGGATGGGCTTCCACGTCTCCGCCTTCAACACCGACCCCAGCACCTGGCCCTGGTACTACAACACCTTCCTCGGCACCGGGGCGTTCCAGACCAACAGCTGGGGACCCACCTCGGAGACCCTGAAGATCGAGGACCACAGCAACCCCGCCACCGCGTCCCTGCCGGCCACCATCACCTCCTCGGTGAGCGAGTGGTACAGCTGGACCAACGACCTGCGGCAGAACCCGAACATCGACATCCTGGCCTCGATCGACCCGTCCAGCTTCCCGGTCGGCACCGATCCCAACCAGACCTGGTACAGCGGCTACTACCCGATCGTCTGGACCAATCGCAACTACCGCATGATCTACGCCAACTTCGGCCACAACGCGATGGACTACGCCACCAACACCACGCTGTCGTCGACCTTCGCCAGCCCGGCCCAGAACAGCCTGGTGCTGAACGGGCTCAAGTGGCTCGCCGGCGCCGGTACCGTCACGCCTCCCCCGCCGCCGCCGACCGGCACCGGCCCGATCACCGGCTACGGCAGCAAGTGCGTGGACGTGGCCGCGGCCAACAGCGCCAACGGCACCGCCGTCCAGCTGTACGACTGCAACGGCACCGCCGCACAGACCTGGACCGTGGGCACCGACGGCTCGCTGCAGGCCCTGGGCAAGTGCCTGGACGTCACCGCCGCGGGCACCGCCAACGGCACCAAGGTCCAGCTCTACGACTGCAACGGCACCAATGCCCAGAAGTGGACCGTCGGCAGCAACAACACCCTGGTCAACACCGGTTCCGGCCGCTGCCTGGACGCCACCGGGCCCAGCTCGGCCAATGGCACCCGGCTGCAGATCTGGGACTGCTCCGGCGGAGCCAACCAGCAGTGGCACCTCCCGAGCTGAGCAGCGGCTGAGCAGCAGCTGAGCCCCCGGCCCCTGGCGCGCTCCCCCGCGCCAGGGGCTTCGTCTTATTTTCGACATGACATGACCAAAACAGTCGTACGGTCCTCGACTCTGTGCTCGGATGGTCTCAAGGTGTCCATCCAGAGGGTTCGCCACATAATCAGCAGGTATCGGAGTGTTGGTACCCGTGTGGCGGGAAAGGAGCGAGGGATGAGTACACGGCTCGATGAATACGAAGCGCTGAGTCACATAGCCGGGATCGCCTTCAAGACCGGTCCGCCGCGGCACACGGGCGTGGAGCTGGAGTGGCTGGTCCGCGACAGCGGGGACCCCACGGCGACGGTCCCGATCGAACGCCTGGAGTCCGCGCTGGCGCCGCTGGCCCCGCTGGCCGAACTGCCGCACGGGGGCCGGATCACCCTGGAACCCGGCGGACAGGTGGAGCTCAGCTCCCGTCCGGAGACCTCCCCGGTGCGATGTCTGCGCGAGACCGGCGCCGACCTGGCCCTGCTCCGCGCGGCCCTGGCGGACGCCGGTCTCGAGGTCGCCGGGTACGGGTTGGAGCCCTACCGCACCCCCGGCCGGGTGCTGGACCAGCCCCGCTACGGGGCGATGGAGGCCTACTTCGACCGGAACGGCCCCTGGGGCCGGATGATGATGCGGGCCACCGCCTCGATCCAGGTGAACGTGGACGCCGGTGACGACAGCGACGAGGCCACCGGGTACCGCTTCCGCTGGGCCCTGCTGCACCGGCTGGGGCCCGTACTGATCGCCGCCTTCGCCAACTCACCGCTGTGGCAGGGCCGCCCCACCGGCTGGCTCTCCAGCCGGCAGGCCGTCTGGGCCCATATGGACCCCGGCCGCACCCGCCCTCCGGTCCCGGACGGCGACCCCCGCACCGCCTGGGCCCGTTACGCCCTGGACGCCGGCGTGCTCTGCCTGCGCCGGCCGGCGCCCGCGCCCTGGACCGCTCCGCCGGAGCTGTCGCTGCGCTCCTGGCTGCGCGGCGCCCCGACCGGTCCGCCGCCCACCCTGGGCGACGCCGAGTACCACCTGACCACGCTGTTCCCCCCGATCCGGCCCCGCGGCTGGCTGGAACTCCGCATGATCGACGCCCAGCAGGACGACGACTGGACCGTGCCGGCCCTGCTGGTCACCGCCCTGCTCGACGACCCGGACACCGCCCGCGCCGCCCACCGGGCGACCGAGCCGCTCACCGGCGGCGCCGACGTCCCCCCGTGGACGGTGTGGCTGCGCGCGGCGCGGGACGGGCTGGCGGACCCGGCGCTGCTCGCCTGCGCCCGGGACTGCTTCGCGCTGGCCGGGGCCGCGCTGGAACGCACCGGCACACCCCCCGACCTGCAACAGGCGCTGGCCCGCTTCGCCCGGCGCTACACCGACCGGGGCCGCTGCCCCGCCGACGACCGACTCGAGGCCCTGCGCACGGGGCCCGTACCCGATCTCACGGAAGGCGTGTCACGATGACGCCGCAGCCCACGCCCAGGGAGCGGGCCCGGTTGGCCCTGGAGGCCGCACGGGCCAGGACCCTGGCGCTGACCGACTGCCTGGACGACGCCGAACTCGGCGCCCAGCACTCCCCGTTGATGTCCCCGCTGGTCTGGGACCTGGCCCACATCGGCAACCAGGAGGAGATCTGGCTGGTCCGCGAGGCCGGCGGCCGTCCGGCGCTGCGCCCGGACCTGGACCCGCTCTACGACGCCTTCCGGCACCCCAGGGCCGAGCGTCCGGCCCTGCCGCTGCTGGGCCCGGACCAGGCCCGCCGCTTTGTCGCCGAGGTCCGCGACCAGGCCATGGACGTGCTGGCCAAGGCCCCCACGGCCGGCAGTCCGCTGTTCGAGGGCGGCTTCGTCTTCGGCATGCTCGCCCAGCACGAGCAGCAGCACGACGAGACCATGCTCGCCACCCACCAGCTGCGCCAGGGCCCGCCGGTGCTGGACGCGCCCGCGCCGCCGCCGGCGCCCGACGAGGCCGCGCTGCTGCCCTCCGAGGTCCTGGTCCCGGCGGGCCCGTTCACCATGGGGACGGACACCGACGCCTGGGCGCTGGACAACGAGCGCCCGGCCCACACCGTGCGGGTCGCCGACTTCTGGCTGGACACCGCCCCGGTCAGCAACGCCGCCTACCAGCAGTTCATCGACGACGGCGGCTACCAGGAGCCGGAGTGGTGGGCGCCGGAGGGCTGGGCGCACCGGCAGCGGGAGCAACTGGAGGCCCCGCTGTTCTGGATCCGCGACCAGGACCGGCCGGGCGGCTGGCTGCGCCGCAGGTTCGGCCGGACCGAGCCGCTGCCCCCGGACCAGCCGGTGGTCCACGTCTGCTGGTACGAGGCCGACGCCTACGCCCGCTGGGCCGGCCGCCGGCTGCCCACCGAGGCCGAGTGGGAGAAGGCCGCCCGGCACGACCCGGACACCGGGCGCAGCCTGCGCCACCCCTGGGGCGACCAGGACCCCGGGCCCGAGCACGCCAATCTGGCCCAGCGGCACCTGGAACCGGCCCCGGTCGGCTCGTACCCGGACGGCACCGCGCCGTGCGGGGCCCGGCAGTTGCTCGGCGACGTCTGGGAGTGGACCTCCTCCGACTTCGACGGCTACCCGGGCTTCACCGCCTTCCCCTACGCCGAGTACTCCGAGGTCTTCTTCGGCGGCGACTACAAGGTGCTGCGCGGCGGCTCCTTCGGCACCGATCCGGTCGCCTGCCGCTCGACCTTCCGCAACTGGGACTATCCGATCCGGCGTCAGATCTTCGCCGGCTTCCGCACCGCCCGGGACGCCCGGTTCTCGGAGGACGGCTGATGTGCCGTCATCTGGCCTCCCTGGGACCGGTCCGCCCGCTGGCCGAGCTGCTGGCGGACCGGCCGGGGAGCCTGTACCGGCAGTCCTGGGCGCCGCGGCGGCAGACCCACGGCACCGTCAACGCGGACGGCTTCGGCATCGGCTGGTACCCGCCCGGCGCCGAGGACGCCCCGGCCCGCTACCGGCGGGCCGTGCCGATCTGGGCCGACACCGAACTGCCGGACCTGGCCCGGACCCTGCACAGCGCGGCGGTACTGGCCGCGGTCCGCGACGCCACCGCGGGCACCAGCCAGGACGCCGCCGCCTGCGCGCCGTTCCGCACCGGGCGGTGGCTGTTCAGCCACAACGGCGCCATCGCCGACTGGCGCCGGCTGCCCGAGGAGATCGACTCCGGCCTCTCCGCGAGCGCGCTGCTCGGCCTGGAGGCGTCCTGCGACTCCGCGCTGCTGTGGGCGCTGCTGCACCGGCGGCTCGACACCGGCGAGCCGCCGGGCGAGGCCCTGGCCGCGGTCACCCGCCAGGTCGCGGCGGTGCGACCGCAGGCCCGGCTGAACCTGCTGCTCACCGACGGACGGACGATCGGCGCCATCCGCTGGGGCGACACCCTCAGCTGGCGGGCCGGGACCGACCGGGTCCTGGTCGCCTCCGAGCCCTGCGACGAGTCCGACGGCTGGCAGGACGTGCCCGAGCACTCACTGCTGCTGGCCACCCGCGACCAGGTCCGGATCACCCCGATCCCCCTCCCGTCCCCTCAGTCCCCCGGCGTCGAACAGGAGCAGTCCCATGACATCCGCCTTCACGCTTGAGAACCGGCTGCCACTGCGCTCGGACCTGCTGTCGACCGAAGGGGGGCGCCCGTGACCCGCATCCGCAGCTACGGCTTCACCGACACCCTGGCCGCCAAGCACTACGCCACGGCGCTGCGCGCCGACATCCGCGACGGGCTGACCCGCACCCCGAAGTCCACGGCGCCCACCTGGTTCTACGACGCCCGGGGCAGCGAACTCTTCGAGCAGATCACCCAGCTCGACGAGTACCCGGTGTGGCGCGCGGAACTCGGTCTGTTCCTGCTGCACGCCGACGACATCGCGGTGCGGACCCGCGCCCGCAGCCTGGTCGAACTCGGCTCGGGCAGCAGCAACAAGACCCAGCTGATCCTGGAGGCCCTCGGTCCGGCCGGCCTCCACTACGTCCCGATCGACGTCAGCGCGGACGCGCTGCACCAGGCGGGCGCCCAGCTCGCCAAGGACCATCCGGGGATCGTCATCCATGCCGTCCGTGCCGACTTCACCGCCCCGCTGGTGCTGCCGGAGCTCCCGGACGACGGCCCGCGGCTGATCGCCTTCATCGGCAGCACGCTGAGCAACTTCCGCCGGCCGGCCCGCGGTCCCTTCCTTCGGGGGCTCCGCGACATGATGCGCCCCGAGGACTTCCTGCTGATCGGCGCCGACCTGGTCAAACCCGTACCGGAGATGCTCGCCGCCTACGACGACGGCAAGGGCGTCACCGCCGCCTTCGACAAGAACCTGCTGCACGTCCTCAACCGTGAGCTGGACGCCGACTTCGACCCGGACTCCTTCGACCACGTGGCGGTGTGGAACAGCGCCGAGCAGCACATCGAGATGAGGCTGCGCAGCCGGGTCGAGCAGCGCGTCAAGATCCGGGACCTCGACCTGGTGGTGCACTTCGAGCGCGGGGAGGAGTGGGTCACCGAGAGCAGCGCCAAGTTCAGTACGGACGCGCTGCAGGCAGAGCTGTCCGCCGCCGGCCTGCGCACCGACCAGCTCTGGGCGGACGAGGACGCCGGTTTCGCCCTCATGCTCACGATTCGCTCGACCGACTGACAACAACGAGCACACCCGGGCGTTGAGGCGGTCGCCGCACCGACCGCCTCACCGCCCGGCGTGCAGCTGCTCGCACATGTCGGCAGCCGCGACGGTCCAGGGATGGTGCTGCCCCAGCACCCGCACCCTGCCCCGCAGCACCATCTCCGCCTGCCGCAGGGCCTCCTCCCGGGCACCGGCGTCGTCCAGGGTTTGGGCGAGCAGGGTGCGGGCGGAGAGGGAGATCGGATGCTCGGCGCCGAACATCCTTTCATGGGCTTCGAAGGACCACCGTGCCTGGGGAAGCGCCTCCTCGACGTGCCCCGTCGTGCGAAGGGCGTAGGCGTAGTCAAGTTCCGCCATGAGCGTGATCGCATGGTCGGGCCCGAGTTCGGTCCTACAGGTCTCCACCAGTGTCCGGCCGGCCGGGAGGTGGCGGTTGAGCTCGGTGACGGAGCAGGATTCCAGGGCGATCGCCCGTGCGATGAGGGTCACCGGATGCTCAGGGCCGAGCAGTTCCTCACGTCCGGCGATCGTGCGTCGGACCAGGTCGGCGGCCTCCGCGGCCTGTTGCAGGGCGACCAGCGGGCGGGACAGCGAGACCGCTGTCTGCAGGGCTTCCAAGGAACCCTGGCCGAACACCCGCTCGGTGTCGGCCAGGACTGCGCGCAGTGTGACCGCGGAGTCCTCGAAACGGCCCATGCGGTGCAGACTTCGGCCGATACGCTGACGCAGCTCCAGGACGACGGCGTCACCGTCGTCCAGTGCGCCCTGAACCAGCCGCAGCGTCACACTCGCGAGGGTGTGGGCGGATGTCGCGTCGCCGCTGCGGTGCAGGGCGACGACCAGGTGCAGACAACTGCGGGCAGCGGCACGGACGGTCGAGGGTGCTGGAGCGACCCACCCGACCGAGCGCCGCACAAGTGCCAGTGCGTGCGGAACGAGGCGGACCAACTCCTGCTTCGCGCGCCCGCGTTGAGGGACCGCTGGGATCTGGCCCGCCAACAGGGCGGAGGCCGAGGCGACGTACCGGGCGCGCTCCGCCATCGGCGTGCCGAGCGCCACACTGTCCAACAGCACAGCATGGGTGCGCAAACAGCGGCTCTCCGGGACGATCTCGGTCAGGGACCGGTCGATCAGGCCGCGCAGAGCCAGCTCCATCCGGGGTTCGGGGTGGCCGAGCGCGCTGCCACTGTCGGCGAGGACGGCGATCGGCAGCGGATCGCCCGCCCAGCAGGCGAGCAGCCGCAACAGGTCCACTGCCTCGGGCAGCCCTCCCCCGGCGAGCCCGTCCAGGGAGATCTGCCAGGTGGTGCTCAACAGATGCCGCGATTCCTCGGCGGACGAGGCGGAGGCACCCCGATCGATCAGCTCGATGCGGTCCAGCCCGCTGTCCTCGCCCAGGTGCTCGCTGTACTCACTCATCGTCCACGGGCGGATCACCTGCTGCGAGAGGAACCCCCCGGCGAGGGTGAGGGCGAGCGGAAGCCGACCGAGCCTCTCGGCGATCCGCTCGGCCTCCTCCATCGTCCCGGACGCCGGGGCCAGGTCGCAGAGCACACGCGCAGCCTCGGCCAGGGGCAGAACGCCGACGTGGACCAACTGCGCTCCGGGCCACCAGTGGGCCGCCGCCTGCCGCGACGTCACCAGGACAAGGCCGCGGGGGCTGGACCGCAGCCATCCGCCGTCGCGCAGCACCACCGGGTCGTCGGCGTTGTCCAGAACCAGGATCCAAGGCTCGGGAGACGCGTCGAGGCACTGCCACACCAGGTCGGCGGCAGCCCGGAGGCCACTGCGCGCCGCCGTCAGCTCGCCCTCGCGGGCGCCCCGGTCGGCGGCGACAGCCAGCATGCCGGAACGGAGCGAGGCCGTGTCGGAGGCATTGACCCACAGGCCCAACCGGTTGGCCTCCTCCTCCGCGTAGCGGAACGCCTCGAGGGCGACGGCAGTCTTTCCGCAGCCGCCGAGCCCGTGCAGGACGAAGGTCATGCCCCCGTCCTGAGCGTCCATCGCCTGTCGCAACTGCTGCATGACCCCTCGCGGTCGCGCAGAACCACGGGTCGACGCCCCGCGGACGGGCGACGAACGGAGTCCGGGCCGGACCATGCGGGTGCGTGGTGGTGATGCTCCGTGATGTGCTGGTCTCGGGAGGCCTGGTACACGCGTCCGCGATCCGAGGCGGTCGCGCGCAGCACAACACCTGGCGTGCGGGGAAGAGCTCCGGCCTCCGCCAGCAGGGCACGTAGGCCGGAGACGAGTTCGGGATGCGCGGCCAGGAGTCGACGGATGCGTGCCTGCCACTCGGCCGCACATTCCTGGGACACTCCGTCCGCGGTACTGGGCGGCGCGGCCCGGAGGTCGTCGTGCGCCGCGTCGAGTTCCTCCGCCACCGCCGACGCGCGATCCGGACGGCCACTCCGCCACAGCTCGACCAGGCCGTCGCGAAATCCGTCCCAGTCGTCAACCGCGGTCAACCCAGCGACAGTTGTTCCCGCACTCGCCGCGAGCGCGGCAATTTCCGCGTCCATCCCCGACCCCCATCGCTCCCCTCCGTTGAACGTACCCCGACATGCCCCGTGCTGCAGCTGTTCGGCTGTTCCGGACAGCACTGCGGCACCGCCTGAAGGCGTGGGTACTTGAAGATGCAACCATGGGCGGGTCACCGAACCGGAGAGGCGTATCCATGGCTACCGAGGCACCCGGCACCTTCGCACTGATCGGCACCGGCTGGAGGTCCGAGTTCTTCCTCCGGCTGGCCCGTCAGGCCCCGACCCGGCTGCGGGTCTCCGGGGTGGTCAGCCGCAGCGCGGAACGCGGCGCGCGGATCACCGGGGCGTGGGGGGTGCCGGTCTTCCGCAGCACCGAGGAGCTGCTCGGCGCGGTCGACAGCGAGTTCGTGATCCCCTGCGTGCCCTGGGACGCCAGTCCCGGGGTGATCACCGAGCTGGTCCGGGCCGGCGCCCGGGTGCTCGCCGAGACCCCGCCGGCCCCCGACCTGGCGGGGCTGCGGGAGCTGTGGGCGGCGGTCGGCGGCAGCGGCGCGGTGCAGGTCGCCGAGCAGTACACCCGGATGCCCGCCCACGCCGTGCGCGGCACCCTGGTGGACCGCGGCGCGATCGGGGAGGTCGGCTCGGTGCAGATCTCCTCCACCCACCTCTACCACGCGGTCGCGCTGATCCGCCGGCTGCTCGGGGTGGGCTTCACCCCCGCGACGGTGCACGCGCGGAACTTCACCGCGCCGCTGGTCGACCCGCTGAACCGGGACGGCTGGACCGGCGACACCGCCGCCAAGCCGGCCGCCACCACCCTGGCCACCCTGGACTTCGGCGGCCCGATGGGCCTGTACGACTTCACCGACAACCAGTGGTGGAACCCGCTGCGGGCCCGGCGGCTCACCGTCCGCGGCTCGCACGGCGAGATCGTCGACGACACGGTGACCCGGCTGCTGGACGCCCGCAGCGTGGTGGACTCCCCGCTGGTGCGCCGCCGGGCCGGGGTCGACCTCAATCTGGAGGGCGTGGACCTGGACCACATCAGCGTCGACGGCGAGGTCCTGTGGCGCAACCGGCTGGTCGGCTCCCGGCTGTCCGAGGACGACCTGGCCGTCACCGACCTGCTGCTGGACACCGTCGCCTGGAGCCGCGGCGAGGGGCCCGCCCCCTACCCGCTGGCCGAGGGCTGCCAGGACCACCAGCTCAGCCTGGCGATCGAGGAGTCGCTGCGCACCGGCGCCGCGGTGACCACCACCCGCGAGCCCTGGGCCGAGCCCGCCTGACCCGACGTCACCTGGGCCGGCCCGGTCGAGGGGGTGTCTGACGGATCTCCGCGGGTGAAGGAGCGGTGTCCGGTGCGTGCGGTCGCAAGGCGCCGGAGCGCCCTTGTAGCGGAGCTACCAGGGCGGTTCGGCAACGCGGCGAGCGTGCGTG